>NZ_WJIE01000005.1:0-600000 GCF_009649845.1 Polyangium spumosum | reverse complement strand
CAACCTCGGAACGCCGCCGTACATGTCGCCCGAGCAGATCATGGGCGAAGGCACGATCGATCATCGCGCCGACCTCTACGCCCTCGCGCACATCGCCTACGCGTTGCTCGTCGGCGAGCCCTACTGGCTCGAGGAGAGCCGCACGCTCGAGTCGCTCTACACGCTGCTCCTGAAGATCGTCGAGGGCGCGAAGGAGCCGGCGACAGCCCGCGCGCGCCGTTATGGCGTCGCGCTGCCGCCGGCCTTCGACGCGTGGTTCACCCAGGCGACCTGGCCCAGGCCGCAGGGGCGCTTCACGAAGGCCTCGGAGCTCGTCCTCGCCCTCGCGAACGTGCTCGGCGTCCCCCTCGACGCGCGGCCGATGAACAGCACCGGCGACTGGGAGCAGATGTTCACGGCGACCTCGGTTCGAAGGCTCGCCGGAGGCCTCTATCGCCCGCCCGACGCGTCCTCGCCTCGCCACGACATGCCCGCGCCCGCGCCCGTGCCGCCCCTGCCTCCGGCGCCGATGCTTCGGCCGCCGGGCATGGGGCCACAAGGCGCGTCGTCGCGACACCAGCCGACCCCGGCGTCGATGGCGACCCCCGCGGCGCCGCCCGCGAAGAAGTCGAAGCGCAGGCGGATCGGGGCCGTGCTTCTCCTCGCGTTCGTCGTGGGGCTCGGCGTCGCGGCGATCGTGCTGCGCCTCTCCGGCCCGGCCGACGTGACGGCCGCGGGGCCCGCCGCGGAGGGGCAGGGCCCGACCCCGACGGCCAAGCCGACCGTCGTCGCCGCGGCGACCCCCGAGGCCCAGGCGCCCGAAGCCACCGCCTTGCCCTCTGCGTTGACCACCACGCCGCCTTCGCCCTCTCCTGGCAGCGTCATCACCCCGGCGGCCGCGGCCGCCGGCAAGGCGGCGCCGACGGCCACGACGAAGACGAACCCCGCGACCAAGCAAGGCACGACGAAGACGCAAACGGGGTATGATCCGCTCCGTGAGCTCTGAGCCACGCGCTCCTCTCGGAACCTTGCTCGTCGCGTGCCTCGGGGCGACGCTCGTCCTCGCGCCGCCGAGGGCCGCGCAGGCGCAGAGCGCGTCGGTGCCCGATCCCGCGGCGGCGGCGCTCTTTCAGGCGGGCCGGGATCTGATCGATCGTGGCGACTGGAAAGAGGGCTGCGCCAAGTTCGAGGCGAGCATGATCCTCTACCCCGCGGCGAGCACGTTGCTCAACCTCGCGCGTTGTTACGAGCAGGACGGCAAGCTCGCGCTCGCGTGGTCGGCCTACCAGCGCGCGCTCGTGCTCAACCGCGAGACGCAAGGGCAGGAGCGCAAGCGCGCGCTCGAGGACGTGGCGCAGAAGGGGCTCACGAAGATCGAGCCGCGCCTGCCGCGTATCAAGATCACGATCGGCGGCGGCGCGCCTCCGGGCCTGCGCGTCACGCACAACGGCAAGGACGTGCCCGTCGCCATGCTCGGCACGGTCATCCCCGTCGATCTCGGCCCGCAGTCGATCAGCGCCGACGCGCCCGGCTACCAGCCCTTCACGACGGCCGTGGAGGTGCCCGAGGGCAAGGTCGTCGACGTCTCGATCAAGCTCCGGACCGACACGGAGGCCCCGGCGCGGCGTATCCCGGTCTGGGCGTGGGCGGCCGGCGGCGCGGGCATCGCGCTCCTCGCGGGCGCGGCGGTGTTCCGGATCGACCAGGCGTACGTCGAGGGCAAGCAGGTCGGCATCTGCGACGGCGACGTCACGACGGGCTGCCCGCCGCTCGAGTACTACGACCCCGGGGAGGACAACACGCGCAAGAACCGCGACAACGCCCTCTTCATCGGGCTCGGCATCGGGGGCGTGGCCGCGCTCGGCGCGGCCGTCGTTGGTTTCGTCACGGCGCCGAAGACGGCCGTGGCGCGCACGGCGTACGTCACGACGTGGCCGTGGGTCGGGCCCGACGGCGCGGGGGCGGGGATCGGAGGTCGTTTCTGATGGCCGTCACGCATCGCGGAGCGCTCCTCGTGGTTTCCCTCGGGCTCGTGACGATCGGCGCGCTCGGCTGCGCGGCCGAGGACGCCCAGCCGGGCACGAGGATCCCCGACGTCACGAGCGGCGGCGGCCCCGAGCCCGGCGGCGATCTCGTGTGGAAACAGGGCTTCGGCCAGGTGGCCGTCGACTCGACGCAGCTCGTCCGCGACCTCGCCGTCGTGCGCGACGAGGGCTACCTCTTCTCCGTCGTGGATTTCGACAATGCGCTCGAGCTCCCGAACGTCGCGGGGTCACCGCTCTTGACCAAGGGGTCGCGTGACATCGCCCTCGTGAAGATGTCCGTCGTCGAGGGCAACGCGGTGTGGGCGAAGCACTTCGGCGATTCTGCCGAGCAGTTCCGGACGACGGTGGCCGTCGACAAGGTCGGCAACGTCGCGCTCGCGGGCGGCTGGGACGGCGCGCTCGACGTCGACGGCAAGACCTCGCCCGTGGTCGGCGGCTTGATCGACGCGTACGTCGTGAAGCTCGACGCGAGCGGCCTGGGCCAGTGGGCGTATCGGGCCGGGGACGCGGACGTGCAGTACGCGACCGACGTCGCCTTCGATCCGGACGGCAACGTGATCGTGGTCGGCGTCGCGAAGGGGAACGTCGACTTCGGCGATGGCGTCGTCACCGCGCCGAGCGCCGGCACCGACATCTTCGTCCTCAAGCTCGACCCTGGGGGCCAGCACCTCTGGCACCAGCGCGTCGGCCGAGCGGGGAGCGAAGACTGGAGGAACCCGAGCGTGGCGGTGGCGGTGATGCCGAGCGGCGACATCGTCCTCACGGGGACCTTGTCCGGCACGCTGACGTTCTCGGGGTGCGCGCTCCCGACGTATGGCGGCACCGACGCGTTCGTCGCGCGGCTCGCGCCCGACGGCACCTGCGTCTTCGGCAAGACGTTTGGCCCGGCCGACGATCAGGCGGCGCACGGCGTGGCGATCGGGCCTGGCGAAGAGATCTACGTGACGGGTGATTTCCAGGTCGGCCTCGACCTCGGCGGCGGCACCTTGCTCGAGGGCCGCGGCGGCTCCGACCTCTTCGTGCTCGCGCTCGACGGCGCGGGCAAACACCTCTGGAGCCAGCGCTTTGGCTCGGTCGGCCACCAGGTCGGCAGGTCGATCACCGTCTCTCCGAGCGGCGACGTCGTCGTCGGCGGCGAGTTCCGGGGCGCGCTCGAGTTTTACGGCGAGGACGCGATCATCAGCGCGCAGAGCGGCTCGGGCCCGAGCGACGTGTTCGTCCTGAAGCTCGACGCCGAGGGCCGTGTCCTGTGGGGCAAGGGCTTCGGCGGGGACGAGTGGCAGGGCGCGACCACGGTCCTCTGTGACAGCAAGGATCAGGTCCTCGTCGGAGGCTGGTTCGAGCGTGACTTGCCGCTCTCGTCCGGCGAGACGCTGACGAACAGCAGCATGAACGGCACCGACGGGTTCGTCTTCGCGCTCTCGCCCTAGCTTCGCCGCGCGGTCACGCGGATCTTCCCGGCCGGCCCCTCGTCGAGCCTGCCCACGATCGCCCGCGCCGGCGTGCCGCGTGTCTCGAGCTCGGCGACGAGCGCATCCACGCGGGAAGGCTCCACCGCGATGAGCAGCCCGCCCGAGGTCTGCGCGTCGCTCAGCACGAGCTGCGCGCTCTTGTCGATCCCGTCCTCGTACGTCACGTGGTCGGCGAGGAACCGGAAGTTCGCGTGGGTCCCGCCGGGCGCGATGCCTTCCTTCACGTAGGCCCACGCTTCTTCCACGACCGGCACCTCGTCGAGCCACACCGTCGCGCCGCACTTGCTCGCGGCGACGACGTTCCGGAGATGCCCGAGCAGCCCGAAGCCCGTCACGTCCGTCGCCGCGTTTGCGCCCACCGCCGTCATCGCCTCGCACGCCCCGCGGTTCAGCGTCGACATCAGCCGGATCGCCTCCCCGATCGCCGCGCGCGTGTCCTTGTTTTGCTTCGCCGCCGTCGTCAGGATCCCGATCCCGAGCGGCTTCGTCAGCACCAGCAGATCCCCCGGACGACCTCCCGCGTTCGACACCACCCGATCGGGGTGCACCAGCCCCGTCACGGCGAGCCCGTAGATCGGCTCATCCGTCTTGATCGTATGACCTCCAACGAGATCGATGCCCGCCTCGTGGGCCTTCTCGGCCCCGCCGCGCAGGATCTCGGCGAGGATCGAGGCGTCGAGCGTGTCGTCGGGGAACCCCACGAGGTTCAGCGCCGTCAGCGGTCGGCCGCCCATCGCGTACACGTCGCTGAGCGCGTTCGTCGCGGCGACGGCGCCGAAGTCGTACGGATCGTCGACGACCGGCGTGAAGAAGTCCGTCGTCAGGACGAGCGCCGTGTCGGCCGAGAGCCGGTAGACGGCCGCGTCGTCCGCGGTGTTCGTCCCGATCAGCACGTTCGGATCGCGGATCGGGGGCAGGCCTCGGAGCAGCGGGAAGAGGTAACCGGGCGGGTGCTTCGCCGCGCAGCCCGCGCGCTTGGCGACCTGGGTGAGTCGTACGCTCATGGTTCTGCTTCTCGGTTCAGGCGGGAATCGGATGAACGCCGTCGCGGATCCACGGCTCGCTGATCGTGCGGAACGACGCCTCCGTGCCGAGCCCGGCCATCACGGAGGCGAGGCCCCATTGCAGGCGGTTCACGAACGTGAAGTCCTGCGGCATCTTCGGCACGTGCGGGATGTTCGGGATCGCCTCGCCCTCCTTGAAGGCCAGGCTCTTGATGCCTCGCGCCAGGAACTGCACGGTCTCGCGGGATTTTTCGCGCGAGCAGACCCACGTGCCCTTCGTCGTGAGCGGCATCATGAGCTCCATCGTGTAGCTGCGGTAGAGGTCCCAGCTCTCGTCGTTCGGGTCGTAACCGAGCACCTCGATACACGCGCGATCGAACTCGACCCAGTCGTTGTCGAGCGCCGCGCGCATGTACCGCTTCATGCCGTCCACGAGGTCGGGCGGCAGCATCTTCACGCAGCCAAAATCCAGGAAGTGCACGCGGCCGTCGGGCAGGAAGCGGTAGTTGCCCGGATGCGGGTCGGCGTAGAGCGCCCCGTACCGCAACATCGATCGGAACGTGAACCGCCAGATCGCCTCGCCCGCGCGGTTCCGCGCCGCCTGGCTGCCCTTCTCGCAGAACTCGGCGTAGCCGACGCCCTCGGCGAAGCTCGTCGTGAGCACGCGCCGCGTCGTCAACGAGTGGTGGACCTCGGAGATCAGGATGTCCGGATCGTCCGTGTTCAGGCGGCGGAAGAGGTCGGCCATCTCGGCTTCGCGCCCGTAGTCGAGCTCGGCCATGAAGACGGCGCGGATCTCGTCGAGCGTCTGCGCCGCGTTCAGCTTGCGCGAGAGCGGCTTGATCATCGCCTCGAGCATCGAGATGCTCTTCAGGTCGTTCTCGATGGCCTTGTCGATGCCCGGGTACTGCACCTTCACGGCCACGGGCTCGCCGCTCTTCGTGACGGCGCGGTGCACCTGACCGATGCTCGCGGCGGCGAAGGGCATGGCCTCCCACTTCTCGAAGACCTCCTCGGGGGGCGCGCCGAGCTCGGCCTTGATCATCTGCGCGGCCGACTCCGCCGAGAGGGGCGGGGCCTTGTCCTGCAGCTTCTTCAGCGCGGCCTGGAATTTGTCCTCGTGGCCGGGCGGCGCGAGCCCGTCGATGTAACTCGCCATCTGGCCGAGCTTCAGGGGCAGGCCCTTCATCTCGCCGAGCGTCTTCAGCATGGCCTCGGCGGTCTTCTTGACCTCGACGGCCATACGTTCCTTCGCCGCGGCCTCCTCGTCCTCGCTGCGCGGGCCCTTCCCGAGCGCGCGCTTGGCGCCTTCGATCGCGAAGGCCGAGGCGCGGGGCGCGAGGCTCGCGAGGCGCGCGAGCCGGCCGAGGCGCGAGGTCGGCGGTTTGTCCTTGGGTTTGTCGTCGGCCATGCGGGGGCGGGGGCGCGGCGCTTCCGGGCCGTGCCGCAGCCGTTACTTGGGCCCGGTCGACCAGCATCGTCAAGGGACATGGCCGCTCGTCCCGCGGAAATCGTGCTGTAGACGACGCTCGCCGCTCTGCGGTACCGTCACGCCCGTGAGCGGGCGCGCATCGGCCTGCCACGAGGAGCTCTCATGAAGCCGGCCCTGCTGGTGATCGACGTGCAGAAGCAGTTCTTCGAGCAAAGCCCGGAGACGGCGCGTTCCCTGGAGAATGCGATCGAGTACATCAATGCCGCCATTGACCTGTTCCGCGCGCGTGGCCTGCCGGTCATCTGTGTGCAGGACGTGGACGAAGAGGACGGCGTGGTCCCGGGCGCGCCGGGCTTCGAGATCCCCGAGAGCCTGAAGATCCTGCCCTCGGATCTGCGTATTCACAAGACGTACGGGAATGCCTTCAACAAGACGAAGCTCGCGGGGCACCTGCGCGAGCTCGGCGTGGACACGGTGATCGTCACCGGCTTCTGCGCCGAGTATTGCGTGCTCTCCACCTATCGCGGCGCGAAGGACCACG
The DNA here is from genome assembly GCF_009649845.1 of Polyangium spumosum. NCBI lineage: Bacteria > Pseudomonadati > Myxococcota > Polyangiales > Polyangiaceae > Polyangium > Polyangium spumosum. The sequence goes on along the minus strand of NZ_WJIE01000005.1, from coordinate 593,527 downwards.
ATTTCCTCCCGATCGTCCTGCGTGGCTCGCTGGCGAGCGGCGTGGCGGAGAACATCCCCTTCGTGGAGCGGATCGGCGAGGTCATCTCGTACGGGGCGCTGAAGCAGGTGCTCGGGTAAGGCCATGGTCCGCGCCCCGCGCAAGGACGAGCTGCGCGACGGCTACGTGATCGGCGCCCCTTGCGACGAGCCGCATGATTTCGGCGAGGACGACCCTCGGCGGGTCATGGAGCTGCGATTTTCTTGAATCAGGCGGGGGAGGCTTCGGGCTCGGCTTCGGCCGGGCTCTCGGCCTCTTCCTCGGCGCGGCTCGCGGGGGCGATGTGGGTGAGCGCGAATGCCTTGAGGAGCGCCGGCTGCGATTGCGAGGTCGCGGTCAGGCGCGCGGCGTTCCTCGCCGCGCGGCACAGGGTCACGATGATCCCGTCGATGACGTCCATCTGCTCGGTGGAGAGCTGCGTGCCCGTCGTCTCTCGCTCCTCCGCGGCGGCGCGGAGCGCGGCGGCGGCCGACACGAGTGATTCCAGCACCATCGGCCCTCCGCGCGAACCGGTGACCGCGACGATGGCCGCGTCGCCCAGCGTCGTCCGGAGCGAATCGAGCTGCGTCGCGAGCTGCTCCGCGTCGTCGGGCAATACACTCGTGCGGTCGAGCGCCGTCTGCGCCGCCCGCGCGGCGACCTCGTCCCCGCCGTCCTCCAGCACGCGGTGGGCGGCGGTGAGGACCACACGCGCGCGGGCGCGGGTGGCCTTCGCGTCCGTGGTCGCGGCGCGAAACGCCAGGATCGTCGACCGCTTTTTCCCGGCGGCCTCGTCCCGGCCCACGCCGGCGTCGATCAATGCATTCCGCGCGGCCTCGAGCAGCACGCCGTCGTCGACCGAGAACCCGCCGGTCTCGAGCGGGGCGGCGTGGGATTCGAGGGCCTTGAGGGTCTTGTTCGCCTGCTTCAGCGTATCGCCGGACCCGTACGTGCGGCCGATGCGGAGGTAACGTTCACGGCCGCTGGGGGAGATCGTCGTCAGATCGAGGTTCATGTTCGTGTCCTACCTGCGCGAATGCGCGGTTCGGGTTGGTAAAAGCGCCGTCAGCGGGAGCGTTCGACGGAGCGACGCATGCATTCACGGGTCGAAATCGTGCCTTCACGGCGGAAACGTCTGCCGACACGAAACGATCGTGTGCCGTCGCACGTCGAGGCGCTGCATTCTTGCGGTCCGGGCGTGCCTTCGCGGGGGGAGCGTGTGCCGTCGCACGTCGAGGCGCTGCATTTCGGCGGTCCGGGCGTGCCTTCGCGGGGGGAGCGTGTGCCGGTGCACGTCGAGGTCGTGCCGCGGCGGCTTGAGACGATGCATGCGCGGGGCCGAAGCCTGCCGCGACGGCGGGCGGGCGTGCATTCGAACGGCGCGGCCTTGCCGTCACGCCGCGGCCACGCGCCGCGTATCCTCCACCGCGACATGAACGCGCTCGAACGGATCAGGCGAGGGCTCTCGACGTGCGCGCGAGGTGCTTGGAGGTGAAAGCATCCGCCGACCTCGAACACATCCTCCACATCACGCGCGCCGAGATGGCCGGGCACGTGGCGAAGGACCGCGGCCCTCTCGCCGCGCGCGTGGCCGAGGTCGCGCTCCACCCCGCGGCCCTCTCGCTCGCGAAGAACCTCGTCGCCTTCGACGACGACCTCGCGCGCCTCGGATCCCTCCGCCGCGCCTCGCTCCGGATGCTCGATCGGTACGGCGTGCGCGCGCGCCTCGCCGACGCCTCGGGTGGACCTCACGATCTCGACGCGCGCCGCGCCGCGCTCTCCGCGCGTGGCCCTCTGCTCGTCGTCTCGAACCACCCGGGCCTCTACGACGCGCTCGCGCTCTTCGCCGCGGTGGGCCGCGACGACCTCGCCGTCATCACCGCCGAGCGTGACCTGCTCTTCGCCTTGCCCCACGTCCGCAGGCACCTGCTCGCGGCGCCGCCCGACGCGCGCGCCGGACGCGCGCTTCGTTCGGCCGCGCGTCACCTCGTCCGCGGCGGCGCGCTCCTGCATTTCCCCGCGGGCCGCATCGAGCCCGATCCGCGCCTCGTCGCTCCCGGCGAGAGCGCGCTCCACGCATGGAGACCCGGCCTCGACGCGCTCGTCTCGCTCGCCCGGCGCGCGCGGGACGACCTCGTCGTCGTCCCTGCGATCGTCTCGGGCGTCGTCTCGCTTCGCGCGCGCGCCTTCGCCTCCGCGCTCGTGGGGCGCGCGGGCGCGACGGACGCCTTCGTGCCGCTCCTTCAGCTCACGCTCCCGGGCTTCGGCGACGTCGACGTGCGTGTCACGCTCGGCCCCGAGCTTCACGCAGGCGCGCTCGGCGAGGCGCCCTCCGCGCGCTTGCGTGACCACCTCGAACACCTCGCGCGCGTGGCGGTTCACCCCCCTGGCGTCGCGCCCGCGGAGCCTCTACGTTGGGGGCCACGATGACCGAAACCGTCCGAGGCAAGATCGACCCGCGCCTCGATCTCGAGGCCGAGATCGTGCGGCTCAAGAAGGAGCGCAACGCCGTCCTGCTCGCCCACTACTACCAGGAGGGCGACATCCAGGATCTCGCCGACTTCCTCGGCGACTCGCTCCAGCTCGCCCAGCAGGCGAAGAAGACCACGGCCGACGTCATCCTCTTCGCGGGCGTGCACTTCATGGCCGAGACCGCGAAGATCCTGAACCCCGATCGTATCGTCGTCGTGCCCGACCTCGAGGCCGGCTGCTCGCTCGCCGACGGCTGCCCGGTCGATCGCTTCCGCGCCTGGCGCGCGAAGTACCCGGACGCCGTCTCGATCACGTACATCAACTGCACGGCCGAGGTGAAGGCCGAGAGCGACTACATCTGCACCTCGTCGAACGCCGAGAAGATCGTCCGCGCGATCCCCGAGGACAAGGAGATCCTCTTCGCGCCCGACAAGAACCTCGGCCGCTGGCTCGAGCAGAAGACCGGCCGCAAGATGCGCCTCTGGCAGGGGAGCTGCGTCGTGCACGAGACCTTCAGCCTGCGCAAGATCATCAGCCTGCGCGAGCAGCACCCCGAGGCCAAGCTCATCGCCCACCCCGAGTGCGAGGAGCCGATCCTCGCGATGGCCCAGTTCATCGGCTCGACGACCGCGCTCTTGAAGTACACGCAGTCCGACGACGCGAAGGCCTACATCGTCGCGACCGAGAGCGGCATCGTGCACCAGATGCGCAAGGCTTCGCCGCACAAGACGTTCATCGAGGGCCCGCCCGAGGGCAACTGCGCCTGCAACGAGTGCCCGTTCATGCGCCTCAACTCGATGGAGAAGGTCTACCTCGCGCTGCGCGACCTCGAGCCCCGCATCGAGATGCCCGCCGCGTTACGCGAGCGCGCCCGCGTGCCGATCGACCGCATGCTCGCGCTCTCCTGAGCAGCCGGACCGGCCACCCTTCGGCGCTCAACGCTTCGGCGGCGCGCCCTTCTGCTCGGCCACGAGCCTGCGCACGATCGCGCGAAGCTCGCGCGGGTCGACGGGCTTCTCGAGCAGCACGTTCTCCACCCGCGTGAAGAAGGCGCGGACGTCGCTGGTGAACGCCGCGCCCGTGAAGAAGACGATCTGCTTGGCCACCTCGGGCGCGACGACGAGCAGCCGCTCGTAGAGCTCGAACCCGTTCATGCCCGGCATCCGCACGTCGCAGAGCACCACGTCGAAGCGCGCGCCCGCCTGCACGATCGCGAGCGCCTCGGGGCCACTCGACACGGCGACGACCTCGTGCTCGTCCGAGAGGATCCGCCGGATCGACGAGATGATGAACGGCTCGTCGTCGACCAGGAGCACGCGCGACCGCCTCGTCGCGCTCACCTCTCCCGCTCCCGCCGCCCTGCCGATCCCGTTGCCCAAAACAGCCACGCGCGCTCCAGGAATTCCATTACGTCGCCCATCGCCGAGCCCTACGCAAGCGCCAAAGCACGCATGCGTCCATTTGGCGCGGAGTGCCAAGGCGTTGACGCCGATTGGCGAGCAGAAATGCACGTAATGGCGCCGCCGCGGGGGGATCTTCAGCCGAGGTGCTTCTCGATCGCGCGCACGACCTCGAGCCTGTCGAAGAGCCGCTCCACGTAGTCGAGGCGGTCCGTCTCGAGGACCAGGGTCGGCGAGAGGTCGTAACGGGCGTGCCATTCCTCGTACAGGCGGTCGAGCGCGGCGAGGTAACTCTTCGGGACCTTGCGCTCGAACTCGCGCCCTCGCTGCCGGATTCGCCGCACGAGCGTGGGCAGCGGGCAGCGCAGGTAAATCATGAGGTCCGGCGGCCGGATCTCCTCGCGTAACGTGCGATAGAGGTCGTCGTACATCCGCCAGTCGCGCTCGTCGATGTAGCCGGCCCGGTGGAGGTGCGCGGCGAAGACCTCCGCGTCCTCGTAGAGGGTCCGGTCCTGCACGATCGGCCGCGGATCGACGGCCGCGCGGCGCACGACGTCGCGGTGGATGTGGAAGCGACGCACGAGGAAGAAGAGCTGCGAGCTCATCGCCCAGCGCGGCATGTCCGCGTAGAAGTCGGACAGGTACGGGTTCTCCTCGTTCGGCTCGAAGAAGGGCACCATTCCGAACTGCTGCTCGAGCCATTTCACGAGGCTCGATTTGCCGGCGCCCATGTTCCCCGCCACCGCGATGATCCGGGGGCGCGCGCCTTCCTTCGGGCTCTCGATCATCCCGTCCTCCGCACCCCTCAAAGCACGAGCGAGAGCCCGAGCGTCGTCACGAAACCCCCATCGAACCTGGGGAAAGCTCCGACCGTCACGCGCCGCCCCGAGGCGTCGACCGCCTGCGCCTCGTCGAAGGCACGGCCGCGTTGCCCCACGTAAAACACGCCCGAGGTCTCGAGCTCCACCGCGAGCCAGCGCGGCACGACGTCGAACGACGCGCCGACGCCGAGCGGCAGCTCCACGTACGAAGCGCTGCGCTCGCGCACGAGAAACACGCCCGAAGGCGACACCACCGAGAAGCGCCCGTGCTCGAGCCGTCCCCAGCCCGCGCCCGCGCTCGCCCACGCCCGCGCCCGCGACGAGAGGTGCCACGTCGGCGCGAGCCGCAAGCCAAAGGAGTACGCGTAGTACTCGACGTCGCCCGGATCCCCGGCGAGCCCGAGCGCGCCGGCGGGCAAGGCCATGTCGCGCTCGGTGCGCAAGGCGTAGAGGTTCGCGCGGAGCCACCGCGTGACGTCGACCCGCGCCCAGAGAGCCATCCCCACGGCCGCCGGGTACCGCACGCGTGGCTCGTCACTCGCGAACCGATGCACGAGCGCCACACCTCCGCCGAGGTCGACGTGCCGCGTGAACGGCGGCGAACGGACGTCGAGCGGAGGCAACTCTCGCGGGCGCGCAGGTGGCTCGGGTGTCGCCGACACGCCGTGCACGACGGGCGCCTCGGTCGCCTCCTCCGCGCGCGCTCGCCCGCTCCCGAGGGCAAGCGCGAAGGTCCCCGCGGCCGCGGCCGCGAGCGCACGCCGGCCGCTCCGCCGTCGCTGTTCGAGGCGCTTCACCCGTGCTCGCATCGCGGGCCCCTTGTAGCAAAGATCGGGCTCCTTCGGTCGAGCGACCGCGACATCAAACCGATCTGGCATGAACCCGAAATCTGCGGCACACTCCGCCCGCCATGCATACGTCTCGGCTTTTTGTTTCGCTCGCCGGTCTCACCCTCCTTCTCGCGGCTTGCAGCAAGCCCGACGCGCCCGCGCCCACGGTGTCGGGGGAGCCGCCGGCCAAGCCGACGGAGGCGCCCGCGCAGCCGCAAGGCGCGACCGCGGAGGGCATCAAGCCCCTCACGCAGAAGAAGTTCGGTCAGCCCGTGACGGAGGCGAAGACGACGGCGCTCACGGACCTGACGAAGGAGCCCACGAAGTTCGCCGACCAGACCGTGCGCACCGAGGGCGTGGTCTCCTCGGTCTGCAAGTCGATGGGCTGCTGGATGGAGATCGCCGACACCTCGGGCAAGGCCCACATCAAGATGGCCGGCCACAGCTTCTTCGTGCCGCGTGACGCGTCGGGCCACCGCGCCGTCATCCAGGGCAAGGTCCTCGCGCCCGAGGCCGACAAGGGCGTCTGCGGCGCCGACGACGGCTGCGGCCAGGGCGGCAGCGCCAAGATGGCCCAGGTGAACATCGAGGCGACGGGCATCGAGTTCCTCGACTGAGGCTCCCGACCGCCGAGCGCGAGCTCAAAGCTCGGCGGGTATGGGCCTCCTCATCACGCGCGACGATTTCAGCGAGGACGAGTTCGTCCGTTTCTCCGAGCGCCTGCGGGACGAGCTCGACGTCCTCGACGCGCTCGTCTCGCGGCCCGGCTTCGGCGAGGGGCCGGCCACGGTCGGCGCCGAGCTCGAGCTCTTCCTGGTCGATCCGGCCGGCCTGCCCCTGCCAGCAAACCGCGAGGTCCTCGCGCGTACCGTCGATCCTCGCTTCACGGTCGAGCTCGATCGGTTCAACCTCGAGTTCAACGCCCGCCCGTGTCCGCTCGCCGGCCGCCCGTTTTCGGCCCTCGTGGCCGAGTTCGAAGGCGCGCTCGCCGAGATCAACCGCGCCGCCCGGGACCAGGGCGGGCGTATCGTGCCAATCGGCATCCTGCCCACGCTGCGCCGCGAGGACCTCACGGCCGCGGAGATGACCGACGTCCCTCGGTATCGCGCCCTCGGAAAGCGCATCCGACGCCTGCGCGGCGGGCCGTTCCACGTCCGCATTCACGGCGACGATCCGCTCGCGCTCGACACGGACGACGTCGCGATGGAGGGCGCCGGCACCTCGTTCCAGGTCCACCTGCGCGTCCCGCCCGGCAGCTTCTCGAGGTATTACAATGCGGCGCAGATCGCCACGATCCCGGCCCTCGCCGCGTCGGGCAACTCGCCGATCCTGATCGGCCATCGCCTCTGGGACGAGACGCGGATCGCGCTCTTCCGCCAGGCCGTCGACGATCGCCTCGACGCCCCGGCCGCGTTTCACCCGCCGTCACGCGTCTCGTTCGGCTATGGCTGGGTCCGCGAGGGGGCCGCCGAGCTCTTCGCCGAGAGCGTCCGGCTCTACGCCCCGCTCCTGCCCGTGCTCGGGGGCGAGGACGCGCGGAAAACCCTTCAATCGGGCGGCGTGCCCGAGCTCGCCGAGCTGCGCCTGCACCACGGCACCGTGTGGCGCTGGAACCGCGCGGTCTACGATCCTGCGGGCGGCGGCCATTTTCGTATCGAGTTTCGCGCCTTGCCGGCCGGTCCCACGGTGATCGACATGCTCGCGAGCGCCGCCTTCCTCCTCGGCGTGACGATCGGCCTCGCGCCCGAGGTCGACCACCTCCTGCCGGCGTATCCCTTCGAGCTCGCGCGCCACGCCTTTTATCGCGCGGCCCAGCATGGGCTCGACGCGATCGTGCCTTATCCGAGCGACGAGCCCCCCTCGCCCCGCGCGACCCCGATCGCCGCGCTCTGCGAGCGCCTCGTGCCCCTCGCCCGGAGCGGCCTGCTCGGCGCGGGTGTCGTCGAAGACGAGGCCGACCGGTTCCTCGGCGTCTTCCTGGAGCGGGTACGGTCTCGACAAACGGGCGCGCGCTGGCAACGCGCGGCGCTCGAGGCGCTCGGGGCTCGTTTTTCGAAAGAGGAGGCGCTCCGGCGGATGCTCGCCCATTACGAGGAGCGCGCCGCCTCCGGAGAGCCCGTGCACGCGTGGGCGAAGGTCCTGGGTTGAGGCGCGGCGCGCTGGATCAGGGGCACAGGATCTGGCACGAGCCACCGCAATCGATACCCGTCTCCTGTCCGTTCTGGACCCCGTCGGCGCACGCCGGGGATTTGCAGACGCCGTCCCGGCAGACCTTGGACTTGCAGTCGTCGTCCTTCGCGCAGCGCTCGCTCGCGAAGCACGGCTCGCAATCCGGCCCCCCACAATTTTTGCCCGTCTCGTGGCCGTTCGATAGTCCGTCCGAGCAGGTCGGAGGCGAGCACACCGAGCCGTCGCAGACGCCCGACGCGCAATCCGTGCCCATGTTGCAGCTCTCGCCCACCTCGCAGGGAGCACACGGGCCGCCGCAGTCGATGTCGCTCTCGCCCAAGGCCGTGTCCTTGACGCCGTTGAGGCAAAGCTCGCCGACGCAGTGATTCGCATCGCACTTCGTCAGGGGAGCCACGCAGTGCTCGCTGACCTCGCACTGCACGCACGAGGCGGTCTTGCTGTTATCGTTGCCGACGCAGTGGCCCGGGACGAGGTTGTTGTAATTGCAATCGTTGGTGGCGTCGGGGCTGTGGGCGATCATCCCCTCGACGCAGAAGTCGTCCGTGCAGTCGTTCCCGTCGTTCGGGGAATCCGTCGGATCCGCGACGACCTCGAGGTGGCCCTGGATGCACACATGCTTCTTGCAATCCCCGGTCGCCTGGGGCTTCTGGTTCGTATCGGGGAGGTCGATCGGCTTGTACTTGCAGATGCCTCCGTCGCAGTAGCGGTTGTGACATTGCACCTGGGGGCACTCCGCGTCGAGTTTGCACTCCGTGACGCCGCCCCCCGCGCCGCCGCTCCCGCCGAGGCCGCCGCTCCCACCGAGGCCGCCGCCTCCTCCCTGTCCCCCGCCATTGCCGCCGTTTCCGCCCCCGCTCCCGCCGCTCCCCCCGCCGCCCCCGCTGCCCGCCTCGCCGCCGCTCGCGCCAGGAGGGGTGTAACTGCCAAGCGTACAGCTCGACGCCGTCCCGATGATCACGCCCAGAACGGCCGCGCCCACAAGCAAGGATGTCTTCATGGTCGCCGATGATCGGGCATTCGTACGGCGCTGTAAAGGGGCGGCGTCGCCGCTCAGAACTGCCCGACCAGCGAGAGCCCGGCTCGATTCTGATCCATCATGGGCACGACCGTGACCGAGCTCGGCCAAAGCGCCCGCGCTCCCTTCTTCGGCGTGTTCGGGACCTCCACCGTCTCCGTCGACATGGCGGCGATATCGATGATGGGCGCGGCGAAATACCCGACGAGGGCTCCGATCGCGGCGTACCCCAGGGCATCCAGGCCGTCGCCCGCGCCGGCCATCATCCCGATGAGACCCCCGCCGAGCGGAGCGCCGACGTTGAGGCCGAGGCTCGCGAAACCCTGGCCGACGTTTCCGTGCGCCCAGTGGACGATCGGCCCGCTGAAGACGTGGCCCACGACGCCCAGGTACGAGACCGCGCTCCCCTGGCCGACGAGCGTGATGAGGTCACCCGCGAGGACACCAATCAACGTCTGCCACCCATACCAGCGGGTCACCGTGCGCGTGGACCCCGCCGTGCTCCAGCCGGGGAGCGCGGGGTTGTGGCCCCAGGCGCCGTTCGGCGGAGGAGGATACGCCCCGGGGGGATACGGGGGATACGGGGGATACGCTCCCGGGGGATACGGCGCGTACGGCGCGGCGCCCGGCGGCGGGGCCGGCGGCGGCGGAAGCGAAGCCCCGTTCGCAGCCGTCCCCGCCGGGGGAGGCGGGAGGGGAGCCGCCGGCGGGGGCGGAGCGGGCGCCGTCGCCGCAGGTGGAGGAGGCGGCGGCGACGGCGGAGCCACGTCCGCGGGCTGCGCCTCCGCGCGCGCGGCGAAGGTGATCGTGGTGAGGGCGAGGGCGGGGCCGAGCAGCAGGCGATTGCGCATCGGCGACGAGAATATCAAGAGCCGTGCCAGGCAAAAGCCCGAAAAGGGCGGGCCGCGTCGAAGACCCGACGCGGCTACTTCGCCTCCTTGAGCGCGAGGCTCACGGCCTTCTTGAATTTGCCGAGGGGCTGCGCGCCGGAGATGAAGTACCCATTGATCACGAAGGCGGGCGTGCCCGAGACCTTGGCCTTGTCGGCGGCCGCGAGGTCCGCGTCGATGAGCGCCTTGTGCGTCTGCCCGTCGATCGCGGCGAGGACCTTCTGCACGTCGAGCCCGAGCGCGGCGGCCGTCCTCTCGATCCCGGCGCGGTCGAGCTGCGTCTGGTCCTGGAAAAACGCGTCGTGCATCTTCCAGAATGCGTCATTGCCCTTTTGCTTGTAGGCCTCCATGGCCGCCATCGCCGCGGGCATCGCGTTCTTGTGGAACGGCAGCGGCTTGTTTCGCCAGACGAACCGGAGCTTGCCCGGGAAGGCCGCCTGGAGCTCGTCGAGCGTGGGCCCGACCCGCTTGCAGAACGGGCACTCGAAATCGGAGAAGATCTGCACGACGACCTTCGCGTTCGCCGGGCCGCGGCTCGGGTTGTCCTTCGTGACCGCGGGGACCGGGACCTTCTCGAACGTCGCCGCCTTGCCGTCCTTGATGAGGGTGTCGTAGAGCTTCGCCGCAGGCGTGCCCTTCTTGACCATCACCTCCGCCTTCGTGATCTCCTCGTCGATGAGCGCCTTGAACTTGTCGATCGGCTGGGCGCCCACGAGCCTCCGCCCATTGATGAAGAAATGCGGCGTGCCGGTCGCCTGCACGTCGTCGGCGAGGTCCTGGTCCTGCTCGATACGCGCCTTGTGTTTCTTGTTCTCGATCGCGGCGCTCGCCTTCTTCAGGTCGATCCCGAGGCTCCTGGCGACCGACTCGAGGTCCTCGGGCGCGAGCTTGCCATTCTGGGCGAAGAGCAGGTCGTGCGCCTTCCAGAACGCCGCGTCGCCCTTCTGCGCGCGCGCCTCGAGCGCGAGCTCGGCCGCGGGCTCGGCGTCCTTGTGGAACGGGAGCGGGTTGTTCTTGTACACGATGCGGAGTTTGTCCCCGTAATCGCGGGCGAGCTGCTCGAGCGTCGGCGTGACCTTGATGCAGAACGGGCACTGGAAATCCGTGAACGTCACGAGCGTGACGAGCGCCGTGTTTTTGCCCCGGACAGGCGAGCCGTCGACGGGCACGCGCCAGACGGTCTTCGTGTCCTCCGCAGGCTGGCTCGGCCGCGCGTCGGGCCGGTCCTCGGGCTTCTGGTAGTTCTGCGCCGAGAGCACCGCATAGACCTTCTCGGGCGCCGTCCCGCCCGCGGTCGCCTTGCGCGCGGCCGCGATCTGCTCGTCGATGATGGCGCGGAACTTGTCGACCGGCTGCGCGCCGGAGAGGTGCACGCCGTTGATGAAGAAGGCCGGCGTGCCCATGACGCCGACCTTCTTGCCGAGGTCGATGTCGTCCTGGACCTTCCTTGCAATGTCGCCGCTCGCGAGCGCCGCGTCGATGTTCTTGCGGGTGAGGCCACGCGGGAGCGAGCCGTCGATCACCTGCGGATCGATGCGGCCGGCGAAGAGGGCGTCGTGATAGGCCCAGAACCAGGGCGCGCCTTTCAGCTTGAACACGGCCATCGCCGCCTCGGCCGCGGGGCGCGCGTTCTTGTGGAAATCGAGGGGGAAGTTTTTCCAGACGATCCGGAGCTGGTCCTTGCCGTAGATCCGGGCGAGATCGGCGAGCGTGCCCGCGGCGCGCCCGCAGAAGGGGCACTCGAGGTCGGAGAACGCGACGATCGTGACGGGCGCCTTGGGGCTGCCCCAGCTCGGATCCGCGGCCGTGACGGGCACCGGGCTCTTCGCGCCTTCGCCCGTGTCGACCTCGTTGCCGCCGGTCCAGTTGCCGACCTCCGCCGGGGCCACGGGCCGCGGGGGGAAGCCGCCGACGTCGTCACGCGGGCCGCGGCCGCTGCCTGCCACGGCGAGCTCGCCGTCGCCTTCGCCCCCGGCGCGCGCGGCGCGGGGGAGGGCGGCGCCTTTGTCCGCGCTCTCGGCGCCTTCTTGGGCAGCACCAGCCTGATCCGAAGGCCCCTGGGACCCGGCGCCGGGCGAGGCGGCCTGCGGCGCAGGCGCCGGGCCGCAGGCGATTGCGGCCGAGAGGGCCGTCACGAACCCGATTCGGTAGAGCTTCACGAGCATGGCCGGCACCCTACAAGAAACCCGAACGCGACGCACGCGGCTTGCGCGCCGATCCGCGCGGCTTCAACATCCCCCGGGCGTACCGCTTCCGTCAATGCGCGGCGCGGCCGAAGGAGAGCCCGGGGCCGCGTGGCACGGGGGATGCATCAATTTGTCGCATTGCCTGACCGCAGGAACCGGTGCATGGCTTTCGGACGGAGGTGAGACGTGACTTGTGAACTTGGTACTTCGAGGGGAACGTGGCTCGTCGTGGCGCTTTTTGCCGGGCTCGTCGCCGGATGCGGCGGCGACGGCGAGGGCAGCGGCGGCGCGGGTGGAAGCGGCGGCAGCGGCGGAAGTGGCGGAAGTGGCGGAAGCGGCGGCGGGGCGTCGCTCATGGACGTGGAGATCACGTTCGAGGGGCGCGTCGGGGACAAGGTCTTCGATTGCACCGATACCTACACCCTGGGCAGCACGAACACCGAGGTGCAGATCACCGATTTTCGGCTTTACGTGCACGACGTGCGCCTCCTGCGCAAGGATGGCAGCGAGTTCCCGGTCGATCTCACGCAGGACGGGCTCTGGCAACACGAGGACCTGGCGCTCCTCGATTTCGAGGACAAAACCGGCGCCTGCGCGAACGGCACGAGCGAGACGAACACCACGATCAAGGGCCGGGTGCAGGCCGGGAGCTACCAGGGCATCACGTTCAAGGTCGGGGTGCCTTTCGAGCTGAACCACGCCGACGCGGCGACGGCGCCTTCGCCGCTCAACCTGAGCGCGCTGTTCTGGAACTGGAACGGCGGGTACAAGTTCCTCCGCGTGGACGCGGCGCCCACGGCGGGCGGCGGGGCTTTTAACGTGCACATCGGCAGCACGGGGTGCACGGAGGACGGGTCGGGGGTCGTCACGGCCTGCGACCGGCCGAACCGCCCCGAGGTGCGCCTGACCGACTACGATCCGCTCACGGGCAAGTTCGTGGTCGATTACGCGGCGCTCGTCGCGGAGAGCGACCTCTCGCAGAACGCGGGCGGCGCGCCGGGCTGCATGGGCGGCTTCGACGACCCCGAATGCCAGGCCGTCATGGGCCGGCTCGGCATTCACGTGGACGACGGCTCGGTTCATCCGGACGAACAGAAGCTCTTCTCGGTGGAGTGAATCCATGACAAACCTCACCCTCTCCACCGCCGCGCGCGGCCCGATCGCCGTCCTTTTGCTGTTCGGCTCCGCCGCTGGCTGCGGCGGGGAGGGCGAGGGGCCTCTGCCGCCCGAGCCCCCGGCCCCCGCGGCCTGGGATTTTGGCCTGCCCGCGGGGTACCCGAAGCCCAAGGTGCCGGAGGAGAACCCGATGTCGGCCGACAAGGTCGAGCTCGGTCGGCGCCTCTTTTACGACAAACGTCTGTCCGGGAACGAGACGCAGAGCTGCGCGTCGTGCCACGAGCAGAAGCTCGCGTTCACGGACGGGCGTCCCTCCGGGATCGGCTCGACGGGCGAGGTGCACCCGCGGGGGAGCATGTCGATCGTGAACGTGGGGTATCTGTCCACGCTCACCTGGGCGAACCCCTTGATGACGGAGCTCGAAGAGCAGGCGCTCCTGCCGCTCTTCGGCGAGACGCCGGTCGAGCTCGGGCTCGCGGGAAAGGAAGACGTGCTCCTCGAGCGATTGCGGAAGGAGCCAATCTACGAGGCGCTCTTCCCGAAGGCGTTCCCCGGCGAGGCGGATCCCGTGCGGATCTCGAACGTGGTCCGCGCGATCGGCGCCTTCCAGCGCACCGTGATCTCCTACCGTTCGGCCTGGGATCGTCACAACTACGGGGGCGACGCGAAGGCTTTGACGGACGCGCAGAAGCGGGGCAAGGAGCTCTTCTTCTCGGAGAAGCTCGAGTGCTTCCATTGCCACGGGGGCTTCAATTTCTCGGACTCCGTGGAGCACGACGGAAGCACGTTCACCGAGACGATGTTCCACAACACGGGCCTGTACAACCTCGGCGGCACGGGCGCGTATCCGGAGGAGAACCGCGGGGTCTACGAGATCACGGGCGTGTCCACCGACATGGGCCGGTTCCGCGCGCCGACGTTGCGCAACATCACGCTGACGGCGCCCTACATGCACGACGGCAGCATCACCACGCTCTCGGAGGTGCTCGACCATTACGCGGCCGGCGGTCGCACGATCGCGGACGGGCCGAACGCGGGCGTGGGGAGCCAGAACCCGTACAAGAGCGAGCTCATCAGCGGCTTTTTGTTGACCGAGGAGGAGAAGGCCGACGTGATCGCCTTCCTCGAGGCGCTGACGGACGAGGCGCTGCTCGTGGACCCTCGTTTTTCGGATCCGTGGACAGAGGACGACGCGGGAGGATCGCCGTGAAAAAAATCGGACGAATCGCAGGGATCTTGATGCTCGCGGGCGTGGTGTTCGTCGGGACGAGCGTGGGCGCGTGTGGCGGAGGCGAGGCGGAGGGCCCCACCGAGCCGACCGGGCCGGACCTCTCGGGCGTGATCTACGCAGGCGCGGCGACGGACGAGGCGCTCGCGGCGATGTTGCTCGCGGCGTCGAAGACGGACGCCGCGCAAGGCGTGGTGGTCGATACGCCGGCCGCGGGCGCGACGTTGCCGAAGGACGTGCCGCCGACGATCGAATGGCACGTGAAGGGATCGTCGGCGTCGCGCGAGGTCTCGCCCGGAGAGAGGTTTGTCAGGGCCGCGAAGGTGGTCTCGTCGTTCTGGGGCCCGCGCGAGGCGTGGGCGCACGGGGCGCCGGTGAACGGGCGCGCGTATCTGCTCTCGTTCTCGACGCCGAAGAGCCCCGAGCTCGTGCGTGTCTTCACGACCGAGCTCTCGTACACGTTCGACGCGGCCTCGTGGACGAAGCTCGCGCTCACCGGGGAGCCCGTGACGCTCGTCGTGACGAACGCGATCTTCGAGGACAACCGCGTGGCGCAGGACGGAGGGCCGTTCGCGGGGGAGGCGGTGACGTTTTTGATCGGGCCGTGAGCGCCCTCAGCGCCGCCGCGGGCGCCACACCCCCCGCGGCCTCGTCGGCAAACCCGTCACCGGGAAGAAATCGCGCCCCGAGAAGAGCGGCTTGTCCCTCTCGTTTCGCGCGTAAAACATGTTGATCTCTTTCTTGTAGAAATCGGTGTCCGGGAGGACCGCGCCGAAGCGCCGCGCCTCGAGCGCCTCGCGGATCTCGTTCCGGAGCGCGATCCCGGCCGGGCCGCCGCCGATGCCCAGGATGTCCTGCATCGCCATTTCGTGCGCGAACGGGCGCTTGCCCGCGAGCGCCGGGAGGTGGCCGTGCGCCGGGACCCAGACGTCTCCGGGCAAGGCGGCGAGCGTCTTCACGAACGCGTGGCCCGCCTTCTCGTCGCCGCGGGAAGGCACGAAGCGGCGAGGATCGTAGACGACGCAGGCGAGCTGGAGGGCCGCCACGCCAAACGCCGCGGCGCGCAGGCGGGCGCGATGGGCCTCGGGGGCATTACCGGCGCTCTCCAGGGCCGCGGCGACGCCGAGGCCGAAGAGAATGGCGAGCACGGAGAACGCAGGCATGAGCACGTTCGGCCAGCCGCCGGCGTGCAGCCGCCCGCCCCACGAGGTCCCGAGCGCGCCGGCCGCCGCGAAGAACCAGAAGAGGCGCGCCTTCTTCGCCCCCTCGCCCGAGGCCGCGAGCCAGTAGAGGGCCGCGACGAAGGAGATCACGAGCGGCGCGAAGAGGTCCTCGATCCAGTAATCGACCCACATCGCCGGCACCCGCGGGTGCTGCGAGGGCAAAAAGAAGACGTAATAACGAAACCAGCCACCGTGTAGGCGGTCGAGCGCCAGGGTCGAGAGCCCGATGGCGCCGAAGAGCGCCACGCCAAAAGCGAGCCCACGCCTCCAGCCGTCGGCGAAGAAGGCGTACACGGCGAGCGGCGCCGCCGCCACGAGCATCGATTGCTTCGTGAGGAACGAGAGCAGGAAAAAGGCGACGGCGAGGAGCCGGAAGCCGAGCCCCTCGCGGAATCGCAGCACGTAGAGGCCGCCGAGAAAGAGGAGGAGCGCGAGCGAGTCGACCCGCGCGATATCCATGAAGGCGACGCTCTCGCGGTACGTCCCGGCGAACAACCCCGCCGCGAGGACCGCGGCGAGGCGGCTCTTCGTCTCCCGATGGACGAAGAGGGCGATGAGCCCGAGGCAGCCGAGCGAGGAGAGGAAGGAGACCAGGCGGAGCGAAAAAAAGCCGAGGCCGAAGAGCTTGCTCGCGGCGGCCGAGACGTAGAAGTAGAGGGGCGTGTAGATGAAGGGGACGAATTCGATCGTGGGGCGGTCGTAGAGGCGCTTGCCCGAGAGGATGTGGCGCACGTGGTCGACCGCGCCGCCCTCCATCCATTCGAGCTCGAAGGGATAACGGAGGTGCACGATCGCGAGCACGAGATAGATGACGAGGTACGCGGAGGCGCCCAAGGCCACGAGCCACGGGAGGGCGCGGCCGAGGAAGGCGGGCAGGCGCCGCCAAAGGGAGTGGAGCCGAGCAAGCATCGAGGGGCGCTACCCTAGCGCAGCACGCCCAAAGATTCGAGCACGGCCTCGAGCGAGGAGCGCCCGAGCTGCGAGGCGCGATCGGGGCCGAAGCCGCTCGGGCCTTCCTTGAAAGGCATCTCGATCGTCATGGACAAGCAATCGAAGCGCTCGCCGACCCAGTTGTTGCCGATTCGCAGGTCGCCCTTGCCCGGGTCGTCGGAGCCATAATCGAGCTCCGAAGAAAAACCCCCCTCGCGCCGGGCGAGGCTCCGCGCGAAGCGGCGCTCGAGGTCGTGGAGGCGCTCGGAAAACCCCGGGTTGCCCTCGCAGCCGATGGCGAACGCGACGTCGGCGTGCTCGTCGCCGTGCACGTCGAGGAAGAGGTCGACGCCCGCCTGCTCCATGACGCCACGCGCGGCGAGGATCTCGGGGCTCCCGTCGCGGCTCGGCGCGTGCCATTCACGATTGAGATCACGCCCGGCCGCGTTCGTGCGGAAATTGCCCCGCGTGCTGCCGTCCGGGTTCAGGTTCGGCAGGACGTACACCACGGCCTCGCCGAGCAGCGCGTCGGTGACCGGGTCGTCCTCGGCGAGGAGCCGCGCGAGCGCGCCCTCGACGAACCACGAGCCCATCGTCTCGCCCGGATGCTGGCGCCCCGCGATCCACAAGCGGCGCTTGCCCGGGCCGTCCTCGCCGAGCACGACGAGGTGGATCGGGCGCCCCTCGACGCTCGCCCCGATCGAGAGCACGCGCGCCCGCGGCGAGCGATCGACGACCGCGAGCAGCGCGGACAGCCGATCGAGGGGATAGGCCGCGAAATACGAATAGTGGACCGTGTCGTGATCGGGCCGGTGCCGCAGGACGAGGCGACGGCCGTCGAAATCGGTGGGGACGCGGAACCATCGTTCGAGATCGTAAGAACCAAGCGCGCGGTAGCCGCGGAAGGCGTCGGCGTGCATCGCCTGGCCCGCGTCGACGATGGAGAGCTCGAGGCGCGCGTCGAGGGCGCCTCGCACGCGGAAATGGAACCATTGCCGGATCCCGGCGGCGCTGTCGGCGCGCAAGGAGAGCTCCGCCTCGGCCCCGGGGCGGTGGCCCGACACGACAATGCTCCCGCCGCAGAGGTCGGCGTCGACGTGCATGATGATTATCATGCCACGAACCGCGGACGCGCGGGGGGCGATCTCGCCTATACTCGGCCGCGGAGAGGTCGGATGGCGAAGAGCAGGACGGGCAGCGACAGCAGCGGCGGCGGGATGCCGGAGCCGACGACATGGGCGCGCGCCGTCGTTCTGGGGACGGGGATCCTCGGCGTGACCCTCACGGAGCGCACGCTCTCCGCGAAGAGCCTGGAGGAGCTCGGGCGCAAGGCGCTGGAGGTCGTCCGCGCCATCACGCCCGCGGCGCGCAGGCTCGTGGACGCGCTCGAAGCACGCGCGACCGAGCTCGGCGTCGATCCCGACGCGGACAGGCTTCGCACGGCCCGGAGCGCGCGGGCGCTCTGCGAGTCGATCACGAGCAAGACGCTGCGCGAGGCGCGCGAGATCGTCGAGGCGCTCGCCGCCGCGCGGCTCGAGACGAGCTCGTCGGCCGTGCAGGCGAGCCTCGGCGCCGCAAACGACTCGCTCGAGACGCTCGAGGATCCGCTCGTGCTCGGCGTGCTCAAGCAGCTCGCGGGGCGCGAGAAGCACGACCTCTCGGCCGCGAAGTACCTGCGCGAGGCGCGATCGATCCTGCGTCAGGACGAGATGCGCAGGTCGCTCTCGGTGGAGCTGCGCATGGTGGCGGGCGCGGCGCAGGCCTACCTCCTGAGCGGCACGCCGAGCGCGGACGGAGGCCCGACGCTCGTTCACTTCGAGGACGGCGCGCCCGCGAGGAGCACGGTGCTCGCGAGCGTCGTGGCGCCCGCGGAGGTGCGCATCGAGGCCTCCCGCGGGACGCCGCCGCCGAGCGCGACGCGGGCGCGCCCGGACAGCACGAGGCGCAAGGCGCTCACGAAGACGCTCACCTCGGAGGGCGCTCTGCCGCTCGCGCGGATCGTCGTGGAGCGGCGAGGATCGACGCCCGACAAGAAGACGGCGCGCGCGCTCCTGGTCGAGGCGATGCGAGAGGCCGAGCAGAAGCTCGACGCCGCGAAGGGGCCGATCTTGCTCTCGGTCTCGGTCATGCTCGACGTGAGCGACAAGGGCGCGTGAAGCGTCAGGCGTCGAGCGCGACGTAAAGCACGGGCTCGTCGCGCAGCCACGTGCGCTGGCGGCGCGCGAAGACACGCGTCGCGCGGACGATGGCGTCCTCGAGCTCCTCGCGCCGTATCGAGCCTTCGAGGTGCGCGCGCACCTGCTTGTAGCCGACCGATCCCATGGGCCGCGCCGCGGCGTGGCCCGCGTCGAGCAGCGCGCGCACCTCGTCGATCCAGCCGGCGTCGAGCCACGCCCGGACA
Organism: Polyangium spumosum; assembly: GCF_009649845.1. Classification (NCBI taxonomy): domain Bacteria; kingdom Pseudomonadati; phylum Myxococcota; order Polyangiales; family Polyangiaceae; genus Polyangium; species Polyangium spumosum. The sequence continues at coordinate 574,807 of NZ_WJIE01000005.1, read as the reverse complement.
CGCGCGCGGATCCGCGCGTCGAGCGTCTCGCGGGGCCAGGCGACGCCGACGAGGCGCGCGTCGTGGCGCTTCTCGCGGAAGCCGTGCTCGGCGAACCACTGGCTCTGCGGCTTGCCGGAGAGCTCGTGAATCTCGAGCGCGCGGCTCACGCGGACGAGGTCGTTCGGCGAGAGCCGCGCGGCGCTCTCGGGGTCGACCAAGGCGAGCTTCTCGTGCAGGGCCGCGCGCCCTTCGGCCTCGGCGAACGCGGCGTGGCGCGCGCGGATCGCGGGATCGGCGGGCGGCGCGGGGGCGAGGCCGAAGACGAGGGATTTGATCCAGAGGAACGTCCCGCCGCAGACGATGGGCACGCGGCCGCGGCGCCTCACGTCTTCGATCGCGCGCTCGCCGAGCTCGGCGAAGGTCTGGGCGTCGAGGGGCACGAGCGGATCGGCGACGTCGACGAGGTGGTGCGGGGCGCGCGCGCGCTCCTCGGCCGTGGGCTTGCCGGAGCCGACGTCGTAGCCGCGGTAGATCTGCACGCTGTCGGCGTTGATGATCTCGCCGCCGAAGCGCTCGGCGAGGCGGATCGCGAGCTCGGTCTTGCCGCTCGCGGTGGGGCCGACGACGACGACGAGCTCGCCCTCGCGTGGCGGCTCGATCGTGCGCCACGACGGGGCGTTTTGCGCCATCTCGTTCGGCTCGTCGCGCTCGCCCGGGGTGCGGGCCTCTCGGGGTTCGGGATCGTCGGGGCGCATGGTCGCGTTCGCGAGGAGTCTTCCCTTTCCGCGCGCGGACTTCCTGTAGCATCTGCCGCATGTCCGCCATGTCGCGCTCGGTGTTTTCGTTCGTCTTCGTCGCGTGCCTCGCCGCGCCCGCCGTCGCCTGGGCCGAGGGCGCGCCGCCGCCCGCTCGCCCGATGATGCGCGTGAACCTGCCGGTCGACCTCACGGTGACCGGCGTGGGCGCCGCCGCGTGGATCACGACGGAGATCCTGAAATCGAGGATCGCGCCGGCGACGTGCCGCTGGTGCAGCCCGCCGGGGGGCGACGACGCGATCGCGAGGGGGCTCGGCTGGGACAATCGGAAGACGGCGGCCACGATCAGCGACGTGGGGCTCTTCGGGGTCGCGCCCCTCGCCGCGTTCGGCGGGAGCGCGCTCGTCGTGTACACGAACGGCGGCACGCTCGGGGAGTGGGGGACGGACGCGCTCGTGATCCTGGAGTCGCTCGTCGTCGCGGCCGACCTCACCCAGATCGTGAAGTTCACCGTGGGGCGGGAGCGGCCGCTGCTCGAATATGGCCCCGCGACCGCGGAGGAGCGGAAAAACCGCGACAACAACCTCTCGTTTTTCTCGGGCCACGCCTCGTCCACGTTCTCGCTCGCCGTGTCGAGCGGGATGGTGGCGAGCTTGAAGGGATACCGCGCGGCGCCCTTCATCTGGGCCACGGGGCTCACGATCGCCGCGACGACGGGGTATCTGCGCATCGCCGCGGACAAACATTATTTCTCGGACGTGGTGATCGGCGCGATCGTGGGCTCGGCCGTCGGCTTCGTGGTGCCGTGGCTGCACCGGCCGAGGGCCGACGGTTCGGGGCCGCGGCTCTCGGGGATGAACGCGGGTCCCCTGCCGAGCGGCGGGGCGCTCGTCGGCTTCAGCGGGATGCTCGATTAGATCAGTGGCGCACGTCGACGACGAGCCGCGGCGGCTCGCGGAGCTCGAGCACGCGATACCGGTTCGGCTTGGCGACGCCGAGCACGAAGGAGAGCTCTCCCTCGAAATCGCAGGTCGGCGATAGCTCGAGCAACACCGGCAGCTTCGGGCGCTCGGGGCTCGAGCCCACGGTCGGGCGGCCCGCCTCGTCGTGCGCCCGCGCCGGCGTCATGCGGACCTTCAGCCATCCCTGGCCGGCCATCTCCACGACGTCGCCCGTGCCGCAGCGGCGGACGGGTTTGTCGATGTACTCGATCCGGTAGCCGGGCAATGCGTGCCCGGAGAACTCGAATACGACCCGATCGAACCCCGCGTGGCGCGCGGACCGGACCGAGCGGAGCTCGACCGTGTGCACCTCGGCGATCTTCTTTTCGGTGGCCGCGGCCGTCCCCTCGAACACCTCGGGCGCCGTCTCCCCGGGCTCCTTCGCCCCCTGCGTGGGCGCGGCCGGCGGCGGCGTCGGGGCCGGCGCGGCGGTCTCGGCGGGAGGCGGCGCGGGCGCTTGGGCCACGCTTGGCGCCGTGGCCGTGGTGGCTTCGGCCGGCGGCTTCGTGGCGTCGGGCGCGGCGTCGCGGCAGGCGAAGAGCATCGGGCTGGCGAGCAGGAGCAGGAGGGGCGTACGCATGGGATTTGCTCCGTGTCCGTTCGGCGCGAGGGGCCTTGGCGCAAGGGCCTCGGGGCGCGCGGTAAGGACGACGTCGCTCGGCCGATTAGCCGGCCTCCGGCCTCACGTCAACACGGGCGCGGGCCCGCGCGGGAGCTCCGCGCGGGCCCGCTGGAAATCAGTATCGGCGTCCGGGGCGCCCTCGGTCCTCGAGGAGGCGCGCCGAATGTGGCGCGCCATCGGCCGACGCGCTCGACGTCTGCGCGCTCCCCGAAGCAGAGGACCCCTTCGATTCCACGATCCACGAGGCGACGCCGAGCAGCGTGGCGCTGAGCAGCACGAATGCCGCGACCACGGCGACAAGCATGGGCATGCGAATACGAACGCCGTCGAAATGATGCATCGCGAGCGTCACGAAGACCTCCCTCACGCAATGGACGGATCGCAGGAGCGCCAGCGGGCGCGCGTGTTTGCGCCATCACCCGGCCCCTCGAGGATCCGCCCGATGGATCATGCCCGCCCGATCTCGAGCAGCACGTTCATCGTCCGTTGAACGGCGCACATGATAACGCGGACGCGGGCAATTTCCAGCGAAATGCAGGGGTCGATCGGACAGGGAATGTCCGATCTGCGGCGTGGGCTACTTCACCCGGGAGGGCGCAGGGAGCTCTGGAGGGCCGGCCGGGGGAGGGCGCGCCGGCCGGCCTTCAGGGACAACCCGCGTTTTCGAGGTAATGGACGTGGTAACAACACTCGTCGTTCGAGGGCGGCAGGTCGCAGACGACCTGGCGGAGCGCGGGCTCTCCGCAGCAGGCCGCGGGGCTCGTCTCGGCGCAGACGCCCATCACCTTCGCGAGGGTGCCGAGCAGGACCGGGCTCGTCTCCGCGGGCGGGCAAAAGTCGCCGTCCATGGTGACGCAGACGGCGACGAGCTTGCCGATCTTGGGCTCCTCGCCGCACTGGAGGGTATCGTCGCCGCCGCTGCCGCTGCCGCCTGCGCCGCCTGCGCCGCTGCCGCCGCCGCCGGTCGCGCCTCCGCCGTCGATGACGACCTTGGAGCCGCACGCCGCGAAGGCCAAGGGCAAGGCCAGGAGCACGGCGGCGCGGCTGAGGGGATGGACGGCGAGGAAGCGGAAACGTTCGAGCATGGTGGGTCTCCCGGCTGTGCGTCGCGGATAGAGGCTTTTGGCCCCGCGGTCCTGACAAGTCCAGTTTCCGTGTAGGATGGCCCCGCGGCCTGGCCTTCGGTCATGCGGCCCCGCGGAGGATCGGCGGATGGTTCAGGTGAACGAGGTGATCGACGGGCAGTACCGGATCCTCCGGCGCATCGGCGAAGGCGGGCACGGCACCGTCTACGAGGCCGAGGACCTCGACATCGGTGCGCCCGTGGCCGTCAAATTCCTGCGCCCCGAGGTCGCGGACGAGCCCGAGTTCGCGACCCGCCTGCGGAGGGAGGCGCGCGCGATGGGCGCCTTGTCGGGCACGAGCGCCGTGCAGATCTTCGCGCTGAACCGCTCGAAGGCCGGGCAGATGTACCTCGTGATGGAGCTCCTGCGCGGCAAGGACTTCGAACATTTCCTCGTCGATCACGAGCGCGACATCGGCAGGCTCTCGCGCTCGAGGCTCTTCGAACTGCTCTCGCCGATCGTGGACACGCTCGACGTCGCGCACCAGCGGGGGATCGTGCACCGCGACATCAAGCCGGCGAACATCTTCGTGCTCGATTCGACGGCGCGGGGGCCGGTGCGGTTGCTCGATTTTGGCCTCGTCAAGGTGCTCGCGGTGTCGACGCCGCTCACGCAGGACGGGCTCGTCGTGGGGTCGCCGTCGTACATCGCGCCCGAGGGCTGGCAAGGTCGGCCCGACCGGGTCACGCCGGCGGCGGACGTGTACGCGCTCGGCGCCGTGATCTTCCGCGCGCTCGCCGGTCGGGTGCCGTTCCCCGCGGAGACGTTGATCGACGTGGTGAAAATGAGCACGCGCGGAGAGCGGCCGAGCCTGCACGCGCTGCGGCCGGATTTGCCCATTGCGATCGACGCCTGGGTCGAGCGCGCGCTCGCCATCGAGCCGGAGCGCCGCTTTCCGACCGTGCGAGAGCTGTGGCTGCCGCTCGTGGGCATGCTCGGGCGCGGCGGCGCGGGCTGATCAGGGGGCGGGCAGCGTCACCTCGAGCAGCTCGTTCGGCCCGGAGACCTTCTCGCCGTACTGATTGTCGACGATCAGGAGGGCGTGGGCGTCGTCCTTCCAGACGATCCCCTCGAAATTGCGCTTGCCGTCATTCGAAAACGGCGCGAGGTCGACGAGCACACGAGGCTCGATCGGGGCCGAGGCCCCCGGGCCCTTCGTGGGCAGGACGAAGGAGAGGATCCGCGAAACCGCGAAATGACGCTCGACCGCCAGCACCTCGATGAGGTCGTCCCCGCGGGCCCGGCAATCGAGGCCCGAGATCTTTCCTTTTTCGTCCTTCGTGCTGGTGAGCGCGAGGCGGAAGGCGGCTCGGTCGCCCGTCTCCGGGTCGATTCGCTCGATCGGCGCGTATCGCTTCGAGCCCTCGCCCTTCAGCGCATTCTCGATGGCCACGACGATCCGCCCCGACGCGGCGCAGAGGCCCTCGATGCCGTGCCCCTCGTCGCATTTCGTGTCCCAGTCCTGGAGCGGGACGTCGAGCGTCCGCTTGACCCGCGCCGCGTCGCCCTCGCGCTCCGCGAGCAGGATCCGATCCGCGCCGGTCTTCGAGCAACCACCCTCGGTGCCGATCACGAACGTGTCGCCCGAGAGCCACGCGAGCGACTCGAAATCGAGGCCCTCGGGCGCGCCGCTCACCAGGGTTTGCCGGGCCGCAGCGCCGCTCGGCGAGAGCTCGATCAGGAGGGGCACGCGCTCGGTCATCGTGAAGAGCGCGCCCGAGGGGCCCACCGCGAGCGACGAGAGGCCCACGGCGTCCGTCCCGGTCACGAGGATCTGTCGCGGCACGCCGCCGTCGCCCAGAGGGACGGGCGAGGAGCGCGACGGGCACGCGAGGTGGGAGAGCGCGGCGGACGCGAGCAGGAGGCGCGAGAGTTCGGATCGCACGGCCCGATGATATCCGGATCACGCTGCGCGTCTCCGATCCTCGGCTACGATGCCTCGGCCCGATGACCCTCGACCTCGGTGTGCTCATCTCCGGCCGCGGCTCCAACCTCCAGGCGATCCTCGACGCGATCGCGGCAGGGAAGCTCGACGCGCGCGTCCGCCTGGTGATCTCGAACCGCCCCGGCGCGCCGGGCCTTCGACGCGCAGAGGAGGCCGGCGCGCCGACGGCCGTGATCAGCCACAAGGATCACCCGGACCGCGCCTCGTTCGACGCCGCGCTCGTGACCGCGCTCCAACAAGCCGGCGTGACGTGGGTGGTGCTCGCGGGCTTCATGCGGATCGTCACGAGCGTCCTGCTCGACGCGTTCCCCGGCCGGGTGATCAACATCCACCCCTCGCTCTTGCCCGCGTTCCCCGGCGTGAGCGCGCAGGGGCAGGCGCTCGCGCACGGCGTGCGGATCACGGGCTGCACGGTGCACCTCGTCGACGCCGGGACGGACACGGGGCCGATCCTCGCGCAAGCCGCGGTGCCGGTGCTGCCGGACGACACGGAGGAGCGTTTGTCCGCGCGGATCCTCGCCCGCGAGCACGAGCTCCTCGTGCACGTGCTCTCCGCGATCGCCGCGGAGAAATTCGCGGTGCGCCCGTCGGCGACGCCTTCGGGCCCGTCTCGCGTCGAGCTCGTGGGCGTCCCGAGCGCGCTCGGCGTCGTGGTGGACGATTGAGGGAGAGCGCGTCGTGACCTCGAAGCATTTCGACGTCGTGGTCCTCGGTCGATCGCTCGGCGCGCTCGTGACGGCGGCGCTGCTCGCGCGGCGCGACTTCACGGTGCTCGTGCTCGGCCAGGGAGGGCGGCCGGCGAGCTACAAGCTCGGACCGCGCACGCTGCAGAGGCGCGCCTTCACCATGCTCGCGGCGAGCTCGCCGGCGTGGACACGCGTGCTCGTGGAGCTCGCGCAGTCGCAGACGTGGAAGCGGCGCGTGGTGCCGGCGAGCCCGATGATGCAGGTGCTCGCGCCGCGGCGCAGGCTCGACATCCCGCCCGACCTCGTGCTGTTCGGCCGCGAGATCGACCGCGAGATGCCCGAGGTGCGCCGCGTGGTCGACGACCTCTACGCCGAGCTCGCCCGCGTGAACGGCGCCGCCGACGAGGCCTTCGAGAGGGACGCGGTCTGGCCCCCCGGTACGTTCTGGGAGCGGCGCGAGACGGGGCGTTATGCCGCGATGCTGCCCTACGTGCGCGCCGAGCCAGACGCGGATCTCCTGGTCGAGCTGCCGCGCGGGCACTTCTTCCGCCAGGTGGTGACGTCCTCGGTGGCGTTCGCGACCGACCTCTCCTCGCTCCCGCCGCCCTTCGCCGTGGCGCGCCTGCACGGCGCCTGGACCCGCGGCCTCTACACGCTGCCCGGCGGCGAGGACGAGCTCGAGCAGTTCATGGTCGATCGCATCGCGGCGCATGGCGGTCGTTGCATGCTCTCCGCCCGCGCGCGGGCGCTCCACCTGCGGCGAGGCTCGGCCGCGGGGGTGGTCGTCGACGGCGACGATGGGCCGACGGGCGCGAGCTTCGTGATCACCGACCTCGACGGCGAGGGCCTCGCGGCGCTCTCCGGGGGCGAGGGCATCCACAAGCGCGCCCAGCGCGAGTGGCCGCGGATCACGTCCTCCGTCGGGAGGTTCGTCGTCTCGCTCGTCGTCCGCGACGAGGGTTTGCCCGCGCCCCTCGGGGTGGAGAGCTTCGTCCTGCCCGGCGATCGACCTGCGCTGCGGCCCGCGGCGCGCACGGCTCCCGGCGCCGGGCCCCGCTCGAGCGCGCCGCCGGCCGCGCACCGCCCGGTGATCCACCTCGAGCGACACGTGATGCCCGGCGTGAAGGGCGAGTCGCTGCTCGTCGCGGAGGTCCTCTTGCCCGATCGGAGCCCGATCCCGCTCGTTGGCATGCGCGAGGTGGTGCTCTCGACGCTCGCGGCGGAGCTACCGTTCCTCGAGCGACACCTGCGCGTGGTCGACTCGGTGCACGACGGCCTGCCGGTCTGGGTGTACGAGGAGGGCCGCTTTCGCCCGGTGGATCGGGCCTCGCTCACGGGCGCGTCGACCTCGCCCGAGCCCATGGTCCGGCAGCTCGAGGTCGACCCGCCGGGGTATCTCGGGCTCGGCGGCGAGCCGATCCGAGGGCCGATCGAGCGCACGCTCCTCGTGGGTCGCAGCGTCTTGCCGGGCCTCGGTCAGGAGGGGCAGCTCCTCGCCGCGTGGGGCGCAGCACGGCTCGTCACGCGCACCGACCGCCGCAAGGAGAAGATGCGGCGGGACATGTGGAGCAAGGTCGAGATCGGTTGAGCCACGTCACCGCATAATTGCGGAACGAGCCCAAGGGAGGCTAACGTGGTCGCGCGTAGGAGAGAGAGCGGGAAGATGACCATGCGCGCACCCCGATACGGTCTGGCGACGACGCTCGCGTTCGCGACGTTGATGTCCGTCGGAGCGGCCCAGGCCTCCGAGCCCGGGCCCGATACGCTGCCGATCCACATCATCTCGATCCAGACGATGGACGCCGACGATCAGGCCGAGGCGCTGACGAAGGCGCTGCGGAACGCGGTCAGGGCGACGCCGGGCTGGTCGCAGGGCGAGGGGGACTATTCGCTCGAGGTGCTGACGCTCTCGCTGAAGTGCCCGGATCCGCCGGACGCGAGCTGCCAGTCGCGTATCGCCGATCAGATCCGCGCCGACCGGTACGTGTGGGGCAAGCTCGACAAGGGCAAAGGCGGCAACGTCAGCGGCGAGCTGCATTTCTGGGTCCGCGGCAAGGGCACGACGGACCACAAGGTCGAGTACAGCGCGAACCTGACCGAGGCGCAGGACGAGGCGCTGCGGAAGATCGCCTCCGACGCGCTGAACAAGCTCACGGACGGCCCGCCCAAGGGCGAGGTGAAGGTCAAGGCGGGCAGCGTGGCCGGTCAGGTCTTCGTCGACGGCCAGCCGCTCGGCGCGCTCACCAACGGCGAAGGTACGTTCTTCGTCCCCTCGGGCACGCACAGCCTCGTGGTGAAGGCGCCCGGATACGCCGACATGTCCACGGACATCACGGTCAAGCCGAACTCGCCGACGGACGTGGTCGTCGCGCCCGTCCCCGCCGGTGACACCACGCCGACGAACTGGAAGCGCATCGGCGGCTTCGCCGCGATCGGCGCGGGCGTCGCGTTCGGCGCGGTCGGGATCTACGGCACCGCGACGGTGAACGGCGTCAACAACGACGACGGCTACAAGCAGAACCAGAATCTCTACGAGACGAACACGAACATCTGCGACGTCGCGCGGGGCACGGGCAGCGTCGAGACCGGCTTCGACCGGCCCTACGTCGCCGACCAGTGCTCGAAGGGCGAGACGGGTCAGCTCCTGCAGCTCATCTTCTACCCGCTCGCGGCCATCGCCGCCGGCGCGGGCGTCTTCCTCGTCGCCACGAGCGCGAAGACCACGAAGGAAAAACCCGTCGCGGGCCTCATGATCCTGCCCCGCGTCGATCACACCGGCGGCAAGCTCGACGTGGGCTTCCGCTTCTGAGCGCGCCACCCGCGCCTGCCATCTTCCCACTGCCATGCGCGTGATCGGGGGCTCGCTCGGCGGACGCAGGCTCGTCGCCCCGTCCGGTCACGCCACGCGCCCGACGAGTGATCGCGTGCGCGAGGCGCTCTTCAACGTGCTCGGCGACGTCTCGGGCGCGAGCGTGCTCGACCTCTACGCAGGCACGGGCGCGCTCGGGATCGAGGCGCTCTCCCGGGGCGCCTCGCGCGTGGTGTTCGTCGAGAACGGCCGCCCCGCGCTCGCCGCGCTCCAGAAGAACCTCGCCTCGCTCGGGATCGACGGCGCTTGCCGGGTGATCACGCAGCCCGTCACGCGCGCCCTCGCCGCGCTCGTGCCGCTCGGCCCCTTCGACCTCATCCTGCTCGACCCGCCGTACGCCGCGCTCGTGGAGGCGGCGCGTGTGCTCGAAGCGCTCACCGTCGAGGCGTCGCGCCTCGTCTCGCCCGGGGCCCGCGTCGTGCTCGAGCACGCGAGCCGCGACGCCCCGCCCGCGCCTCCGCGCCTCGTGCGCGACGAGACGCGGATCTATGGCGATACCGCGATCTCCCTGTACACGCCCGCGGAGGACGTTCCCTCCGGGTCCGCAGATGGGTAAGGTAAGGTGTCGCTTCGCGAGAGAGCGCACGCCGCGCGCTCGCGTTTTCCCCTTTCCAGCCATGAGCACCACCTCGATGAAACCCCTCGCTTCTCCGAACGGTATCCGCATGGCCTCCCCGCTCCTCGCGGCGATCTTCGCGGCGCTGCTCCTCTGCGGCGTCTCGGCGTGCGCGTCCGAGGAGGGCACGACGCCGGACTGCAACCGGGACATCGACGGGAACGGGGCGATCGACAACGAAGAGAGCTGCAACCCGTTCGCCGTCTGCGTGGTCAACGGCGACGTCAAGGCCCCCGCCGAGTGCTGCAAGGACCTCCAGGGCTTCGAGCGCGACGCCTGCCTCTACGGCTACGGCGTGGAGGTCAACCAAGGCCAGGGCGGTGGCGGCGGCAGCGGCGGCGGCAGCGGCGGCGGCAACTAGCCACGCGCGGCCATCCATGAACGAGCCCGCTGACGAGGGGGTCGAGAGCCCTCTGCCCGACGGCGTCCTTCTCACCGTCGCCTACGACGGCCGCAGCTTCTCGGGGTTCGCGCACCAGCCCGAGCGCCGCACGATCGCCGGCGAGCTGCTCGCCGCGCTCCGAGCCCTCGACCCCACGATCCGCGAGATCCGCGGGTCGAGCCGCACCGACGCGGGCGTCCACGCCTTCGGCCAGCGCGTCGCCTTCGACCCCTCCCGCGTGATCCCGCCGCGGGGCTGGGTCCTCGGCACGGCGAGGCACTTGCCGCGGGAGATCGCGGTGCGCCGCGCCTCGCTCGTGCCGCGCGGCTTCACGCCCCGGTTCGCGAACAAGGGCAAGCGCTACCGGTATCTGCTCCTGCGGGACCTCGTGCGAGACCCGTTCCTCGAAGGTCGCGTCTGGCGCGTGGAGCAGCTCGGCGACGACGCTTCGATCGCGCGCGCCGCCGCCGAGGCGAGCCTCGCCCTCGGCACGCACGATTTCGCGGCCTTCCGCTCGGCCGCCGACCCCCGGGAGAACACGGTGCGGACGATCCGGCGCCTCGTGGTGGAGGTCGACCGGGACGATCCTCGCCTCGTCCGGATCGAGGTCGAGGGTGACGCGTTCATGCACAACATGGTGCGGATCCTGGTGGGGACGCTCGTGGACGTCGCGCGGGAGCGGCTCGCGCCGGGCGCCGTGACGCGCGCGCTCGCCTCGAAGCGCCGGGAGGACGCGGGCATCACGGCGCCGCCGGACGGGCTCTATCTGGTCTCGGTCGCGCTCGCCGACGAGGGGCGCGACGCGTGGCCGGTCGAGCCGGAGACGTGAGAGGCGCGCGTCTTCCGCGTGCCTTTTCGGGCCTCGGGGATCCATAATCGAGCGACTGCCTTCCTCGGAGGAACGATGCGCCCTCGCTGCATGCTCGCCTCGATGCTGGTGATGGTCGGGCTCGGCTCGGCCTCTTCGGACGCCCTCGCGCAGGCCGCGCCGCCGCGCCCGAAAGCACCTCTGCCCGCGCCGTCCGCGAGGGGTTTGCCCACGGCGGCCGACGTGCGCGCGCTCGGCGATACGTTCGTCGCGGTCGCCGAGAAGACGAGCCCTGCCGTCGTGCAGATCGACGTCACCGTCGCGAACGGCGAGCCCTCCGCGGGCCGCTGGTTCCGCACCGACGCGACGACACGTGGCATGGGCTCGGGCGTGATCTTCTCGGCCGACGGCGCGATCCTCACGAACAACCACGTCATCGAGGCCGCGCGCGCCATCAACGTGCGCCTCAAGGACGGGCGCACCTTGCCTGCGCGCGTGGCCGGCCGTGACCCTGCGACGGACCTCGCCGTGCTCCGCGTGGACGCGACGAACCTGCCCGTCGCCACGTTCGCCAACAGCGACGCGGCGCGCGTCGGCGAGTGGGTCGTGGCGATTGGCTCGCCCTTTGGCCTCGGCCACACCGTGACCACGGGCGTGCTCAGCGCGAAGGGCCGCGGCGGCGTGGGGATGAACGCGATCGAGGACTATCTGCAGACCGACGCGAGCATCAACCCGGGCAACTCGGGCGGGCCGCTCGTGAACCTCGACGGGCAGGTGCTCGGGATCAACACGATGATCGTGAGCAAGGGGCAGGGCATCGGCCTCGCCGTACCTTCGAACATCGCGCGCCGCGTGGCGCAGCAGATCCTGAAGACGGGGCACGTGATGCGCGTGTGGATCGGCGTCGGGATCCAGGACCTCACGCCGCAGCTCGCGGCCGAGATCCCGAGCGCGCCGCACGCGGGGGCGCTCGTCAACACCGTGGTGGCCGGCGGGCCGGCGCAGAAGGCGCACCTCGAGCCGGGTGACATCGTCACGAAGATCGGCAGCCGCTCGATCGCCGACGCGCAGGACGTGATCCGCGAGCTCTTCCTGCACGACGACGGCGAGGTGCTGCCGATGGAGGTGTTCCGCGCGGGCAAGCGTTACCAGACGAAGGTGACGCTCGAAGCGAAGAGCGAGTCCTCGCCGCCGGCCTTGCCGGTCCAGCGGAAGGTGTCGAGCCCGCAGGGCCTCGGGATCACGCTGCGGGACGTGGACGGCGACGGCGGCAGCACGCTCGCGCAGATCGTGGCCGTGTCGCCGGACTCGCCGGCGGATCGAGCGGGGCTCAAGCGCGGCGACGTGGTGCTCGAGGCGGACTTCTCGCGCCTGCCGACGTCGGCGGACGTGCAGAAAGCCGCGCAGGACGGGCGTCTCCTGCTCCGGGTTCGTCGCGACAAGGCGACGTTCTACACGGCGGTGCGTTAGGTCCGGGGCTAGAGATCGCTGCCCATCTTGCGGCCGCCGCCGGTCGACGTGGGCGGCGGCGTGGGCGGCTTTTTTGCGGTCCCGGTCCCGAAGGTCGTCGCCGTGCCGCCCGTGCGCGCGCCGGTGGGGAAGGGCGCGGCCGTTCCCGTGCCGATCGGCGCCTGCGTCGCCGTCCCGACCGCCGCGGTGTTTGCCGGCGGCGTCTCCGGCGGCGCTTCCTCCGTCGCCGCGACCGTCGGCGTCGGCGCGAGCGTGGGCGTCGGCGTCGGCACCGGCGGAGCTTGCGTCGCGGCGGCCTGCGTGGTCATGGCCGGCGGCTGCGCGGGCGCGGGTTTGTCGAGCACGAACTTCCAGACGATGAGGCCACTCGCCGCGACGAGCAGCGTCCCGAGCAGGCCGATCGCCACCATCGCGCCGTTGCCGCTCTTCGGCGGCACGCCTGCGACCGTCAGGCCTGCCTGCGACATCCCGAGGCTCGGGTGCGACATCCCGAGGTTCGTCCCGGGGATCAAGCCCGGCTGCCCCATGACCATGGGGTTCTGCTGGCTCAAACGCGGGTCGAAGCCGCCGACCATGGGGTTTTGCGCGCTCAAACGCGGGTCGAAGCCCTGCGGCAAGCCGAGCGGGCCCGTGCCGACGAGGGGGTTCTGCTGGCTCATGCGCGGATCGAAGCCGCCCATGCCGCCCGGCTGGATCGTGGGGATGCGGCCCGCGGCGAGCTCGGGGCCGGCCGGGTTCGCCATCATCCACTGCGCGACGGCGGCCTGGAACTCGCGCGCCGTCTGGAAGCGGATGTTGACGTCGCGGATCATCGCCTTCGCGATGAGCTGGGCGAAGGCCGGGTCGAGGTTCGGCACGACGAGCTCGGCGGGATCGGGCGACTCGAGCGCGATCTTGAAGACGAGCTCGTTGAACGTCTGCGCCTGGTAGGGCAAGCGCCCCGTGATCGCCTGGTACATGACCACGCCGACCGAGTAGAGGTCGCTGCGCGCGTCGATCCTCCCGCCCCGCGCCTGCTCGGGCGACATGTAGTAGGGCGTGCCCATGACCGCGCCGGTCTTGGTCATGCTCATGTCGGTGTCGAGCGCCGAGAACTTCGACACGCCGAAATCGAGGATCTTGACGAAGTCGCGCTGGTTCTTGTTCGTCACCAGGTGGACGTTGTCGGGCTTGAGATCTCGATGGACGATCCCCGCGTCGTGCGCGGCCGCGAGCCCCTCGAGCAGGCCGTGGATGAGCGGCGCGAGCTCCTGCGGCGTGAGGCGCTTGCGCTTCTTGATGCGCTGGCCGAGGCTCTCGCCGTCGAGGTACTCCATGACCATGAAGCGCTCGCCGCTCGGCAGGTTGCCGAGGTCGAGCACCTCGACGATGTGCTCGGAGCCGATGCGCCCCGCGGCCTGCGCCTCGCGTTCGAAGCGCTGGACGACGTCCTCTTTGCCCGACACCGACGCGTGCAGGACCTTGATGGCCACGCGCCGGTGGATGCGCTCGTTTTCGCCCTCGTAGACCGCGCCCATCCCTCCCTGCCCGAGGAGGCGGGTGATGCGGTACTTGCCTTCGATGATGTTGCCGGGCTGGAGCGTCATCGGCTGCGTTTCATCATACCGCGCGAAAGGCGCATGGAGTCGAGTTCTCGTCGGTGATGCCGCGCGCCTCGCGCGAACGGCGATGCGCCCTCACAGGTCGTCCGAAATGCGGCGCTTGCCGGTGCTCTTCGTCCCCGGCGACGTACGCACGGGGGTCGCGCCGCGCGTGTTCGGCGTCGACGTCGGCGGCGGCGTGATGATCCGCGTGGAGCCCTCCTCCACCGCCGGCGCCTCCACCTCCGCGCTCGCAGGCAGCGGCGCGACCGTGGGCAACACGGCGGAGGGCGCCTTCGCGGGGGCCGCGGACGTGGAGGCCGCGGGCGCCTCTGCCTCCTCGCTCGTGTCTCGCGTCAAGCGCACGAGCATCATGATGATCGCGCCCAGGACGAACACGATCACGAAGGCCGAGCCGCCTACGAGGGCGATGAGCCGTTTTTGCGGCTGCGGCTGCGCCTTCGGCGGCAGGCCCGTGATCGACGAGGGCAGGACGGGCAGCCCCGCGGGCGAAGGGCCCGACATCGGCGGTTGTCTGTGGCTCGGCGGCGGCGGCGGGTTCGGCGGAGCCGGGCGCGCGGCGGGGTACCCCGGCTTCCGGTCCATGATGACCGTGCCGTGGTCCGCGATCATCAGGTCGTCGTCGTCCTCGGGGGCGCTCATGGAGGGCGATGGGGTGCGCGGGTCGAGCGGCTCTGGGACGGCGCCGAGGCCACGTCGAGCCCGGAAGGTGGCGAGCGCCTGCGCGAGGTCCTTGGGCCGTTGATACCGGACCCTCGTGTCGCGCGCCATGGCCTTGTGCACGATCGTCGCGAGCTCGGGGTCGACGTTGGGCGCGATCGATTCGATGGGCGCTGGGTCCCCCATCACAATGGTGAAGAGGAGTTCATCTTCGGCGCTCGTGGGGAAGGGGACCTGACCTGCGAGGCACTCGTACAGGATCACGCCGAGCGCGTAGACGTCGGCCCGCGCGTCGACCTCGTTCGTGGTGCGGATCTGCTCGGGGGCGGTGTAGGGCGTGGCGTGATCGGGCGGCTGCTTCTCCGCGATGTGCGCCACGCCGAAATCGAGGACCTTGACGAGCTCGGCGCGAGCGAGGGGGCCCCGCGCGAGGAAGACGCTCTCGGGCTCGAGGGCGCGGTGCACGACGCCGGCTGCAAGTGCGTCGGCGAGGCCGCGGGCGATCTGGATGCCGATGCGGCTCGCCTCGTCGGCGTCGAGGCGGCCACGCTCGCGCATGCGGTCGCGTAACGTCACCCCTTCGCGTGGCTCCTTCACGAGCACACGCGCGACGCCGGGGATCTCCACGTCGTCGAGGATCTTGTCGACGTGCGGCGAGGGCACGCCGCTCGCGGCCTGCGCGTCACGCGCGAACGCGGCGAGGGCGGAGGCGGGGCGATCGAGCCGCGACGTAGCGAGCTCCTCGAGCGTGACGCGCCGATGGATCTCGACATTTTCGCCCTCGTAGACGGGGCCGTGTTTGCCTTCGCCGAGCGCGCGAAGGACGCGGTACCTGCCGCCGTAGATCTGGCCGATCTGAAGAGCCATCGTCCGGCGCCCGAACCCCCCGAAAAGTACCGATGGGAAAGTACCACGGCGCCGGAATCTTGCGCTCCCCCACGGTCGAACCCCTTTGATTTCCCACGATCTCGAGACCGTCCTGGTAAGTCTCGTGCTCACCCTCTGGACGGCCGCTCAGGGTCGGAGTACGGCCGGGCGGTGCTCGTAGGACTCGATCGGCTCCCTCGCCTCCCTTCGGTCACCTCTCGCTTGAACCGCACGCGATTCGGCGTGCTCGCGCATCCGGCCAGCGTGGATCGGGGCATCGAGCACATCGGCGACGTGCTCGCCCGCATCGGCTGCAAACCCGCGCTCTTCTTCGGGCCGGAGCACGGCTACGGGGGCGAAGCGCAGGACATGGTCGACGTGCCGCACGCGAAAGACAGACGCACCGGCGCGCCGATCATCAGCCTCTACGGCGATCGCTTCGAGGACCTCTCGCCGAGGCCCGAGCACCTCGCGTCGATCGACCTCTTGCTCATCGACCTCGCCGACGTGGGCGCGCGTTACTACACGTTCGTCTGGACCGCGCTGCTCGCGCTGCGCGCGGCGGCGAAGGCGGGCGTGCCGGTGATCCTGCTCGATCGGCCGAACCCGATCACGGGCTCGCGCCGCACGATCGAGGGGCGCTCGCAGGCCCCGGGGTTCCAGTCGTTCGTCGGCCTCGAGCCGATCCCGGTCCGGCACTCGCTCACGATCGGCGAGGTGGTCGCGCTCTTCGCGCGTCGCGAGGGCATCCCGCTCGGCGACGCGCTCTCGATCGTGACCGTGGAGGGCTGGGACCGCGAGAAATACGCGGACGTGTGGGACCGGCCCTTCGTGATGCCCTCGCCGAACATGCCGACGTGCTGCACGGCGATGGCGTATCCGGGCGGCTGCTTGATCGAAGGCACGAACCTCTCCGAGGGGCGCGGCACGACGCGGCCCTTCGAGATCGTCGGCGCGCCGTGGCTCGACGGGCATCAGCTCGCGCAGGGGCTGCGGGCGACGGGGCTGCCTGGTTTCGTCGCGCGACCTCTCACGTTCCGGCCGACGTTCCAGAAGCACGCGGGACAGATCTGCGGCGGCGTGCAGATCCACATCGCCGATCGCATGACGTTCCGGCCCGTCGCCACGTACACCGCGCTCGTGGCGCTCGCGCGCCGGCAGAACCCGGAGAGCTTCTTGTTCCGCACGGAGCGCTACGAGTACATCGACACGATCCCCGCCTTCGACCTGCTCACGGGCTCGGACGAGGCGCGGCGCGCGATCGAGGCGGGCGAGGACGCGCGTTCGGTCGCCGAGTACGTGTCGGCGCCGGATCCGACCTGGCCGGACGTGATGGCCGAGGCGAGCGCGGCGCTGCAAGAAGCGGCGATTTGAGCGGGGACGGCGGCCCTCGGTGGCCTACCTGCTCGGCATTTCCGGCGCTACGCTGAGGGGTCGCCGAGGAGGCTCACCTGCATGATCACCGAGCCGGTCACGAAGGCGCTCGCAGGGTTCGACGAGGGGGTCCGGAGGGACGCGGCCGCGTTCGTTCACGCGTTCTGCAAGGACCTGTGCATCGAGGTGGCGATCTTCCAGCCGGAGGATCTGATCACGGCGGTCGAGGACGCGGTGAGCGCGGCGGGTCGCGCGGCGTCGCCGATGTTCACGGAGCGGCTGCGCGGCATGCTGCTCGGGTACATGCACGAGCGGATGGTCGACCTCGCGCGGGTCGGCGAGCTCTTGCCGACGGGGCTCGACGGCGCGCGTTTCGCGGCGCTCGTGAACGAGGTCCAGCGGACCTACGGGCTTTTGCCCTCGCCCGACGTGAGCGTGTACGTCTACGGGGTCGTCGACAACCGGAGCGGCCGCATGTTCGAGGTGGAGCTGCCGGGCCGGAAGGTCGAGTCGGAGACGACGCTCGATCCGAGCGACGGACCGCTCGCGCAGCATCGGGCCGTGATCCCGACGCTGCAGGAGGCGATCGCCTCGGGGCGGATCGGCGTGAACGAGGCGAGCGGAGGATCCCACAAGCGCCTGCCGCTCGTGTCGTTCACCCGGGTGCTGGAGGGGGCTCCGGTCCTCGAGGTGATCGGGCCGATGGCGGTGCGGTGAGGCGCTAGAGCACGCGGTCGAGATCGCCGTCGCCCCAACTGTAGTACCAGCGGTGCGCGTCGAAGACGGCCGGATCCATCCCCTCGGAGGCGTGGACCTGGAAGGGTTTGCCCTCGCGCGCGAAGAACCCGGCGCGCCCGAGGTTCTTCGCGTGCGGGCCGCGGTCGTTGAGCTGCGTCACGAGCGCCTCGGCGCCCGAGGCCGCGGCGGCGATCGAGAGCGCCGAGGCGAAGTCGTCCGGATGCGCGACGAGGTCCACGAGCGCGACGCGCGTGCCGGCGCGCTCGAGCACGCAGAAGCCGAGTGGTTCGTCGTGGTGCAGGACGACGAAGGCGCGCTGCGCGCGCGCGGGGCTCTCGACGAAGCGCCACGCGTAATACGCGGCGTCGCGCACGGGGGTGACGACGGTGTCGTCGATGGCGCGTTCGAAGATCCGATCGACGCGGCCGTCGCGCCCCTCGATGGGCGCGAGGCGCGCGCCGCGGGTGACGAGGCGCGCGAGGGGGCCGAGGAGGCCCTGCAAGATACGCGGGCGCGCGTAACGGCGTACGTGACAGACCACGCGCGCGCCGGCGCGCTCGAGGGCGCGGAGGTTGTGTGGTTCGGGCGGGCCGAACATGACCTCGACGCCTGCCTTGCGCATCTCTTCGAGCGAGGCGCGGTGCATCGCGGTGGCGATGCCGCGCCTCCGGGCCGAGGGGCGCACGTAGCCGTCGCCTCCGACGGAGCCGAGGCGCGTGCGGCCGGCGATGAGCATGCGGCGCGGGAAGACCGAGGTGATCCCGAGCGGCTCGCCGCTCCGTTCGTCGCGGGCGATCACCGTCACGGCCTTGCCGTGCGGGTTCTGCTCGTAGAGCCAGGCGTGCCTGCGCGCGACGTCCGACCCGGGCAGGTGCTCGGAGAGCAAATGCAGCACGTAGTCGCGGTGCCGTGCGTCGGCGCGTTCGATGAGGAATCCAGGAGAAGTGGTCACGTCCGGGCGCGCTGCAAGGCGCGCGCCGGGCCGGCTCGGCCGTGGGCGTCAGATCACGTCGAACGGATAGGCGCCGTCGACGTAGGCGCGCCCGGCGATCTGCTTGCGCAGCTCGTCGTCGTTGCGCTGGAAGTCCGAGACGGTCTGCCGGAGGCGTTTGTGGGCCATGTTCAGGTAGAGCGAGCAGAGGTCGATCTCGCGCCGCGCCCCGTCCTCGCCGCGCCGCTCGATCGCGCGTGTCGTGCGCGTGAGGCAAGCGGCGATGGCGAAGAGGTCCATCACCATGTCGGCCATGCGGAGCTGCGTGAACTGCATCTCGGCGATGTCCCGTCCGTGCCTGCGCAGGACGTTCTCCGCCTGCGCGGCGAGCTCCGAGACGTACTCCTCGAAGATCACGGTCTCGCGACCGAGCAAGGGGTGCGCGCGGCTCAAACGCTCACGTCCGAGCGCGGCGCGGGCCTTGCGGAGCGCGAAGTCGCTGAGCAGCCCGAAGCCCTTGATCGGCTCGCGCATCGCCTTCGCGACCTCGGCGAGCGCCTTGCCCGGCGCGGCCATGCCCGAGAGCGCGATGAAGCAACGCAGGATCTCGTTCGTGCCCTCGAAGATGAGGTTGATCCGCGAGTCGCGCAGGATCCGTTCGTACGGATACTCCTGCATGTAGCCGATGCCGGCCGCGATCTGGAGCGTCTCGTTGACGACGCTCCAGACCGTCTCCGAGCCCTTCACCTTGCAGATCGCGCTCTCCAGCGAGTAGTCGGCGATCTTCGAGTCGACGAGGCCCGCCGTGAGGTACGTCATCGACTCGAGCGCGTACGTCTCGGCGAGCATGCGCGCGATCTTGTCCTTGATGAGCCCGAACTCGCCGATGTTGCGGCCGAAGGCGCGCCGCTCCTCGACGCGCGCGATCGCCAGGCGGAGCAGCGTCTTGCACACGCCGACGCAGCCCGAGGCGAGGCCGAGGCGCCCCGAGTTCAGGACCTCCATCGCGACCTTGAACCCCTTGCCCACGTCGCCGACGACGTTCTCCCGGGGCACGCGCACGTTCTCCAGGAAGATCTCGGTCGTGGACGAGCCGCGGATCCCGAGCTTGTGCTCGTTCGGCCCGCTCGTGACGCCCATGCCGCGCTCCACGATGAACGCGGTGATCTTCGGCTTGGCGCCCTCCTCGAGCGCGCTCGTGCGGGCGAAGACCGTGAACACGTCCGCGAAGCCGCCGTTCGTGATCCAGATCTTCGACCCGTTCAGCACGTACGCCGCGCCTCCGTCGACGCTCTCGGCGCGTGTCTTGATCGCCGCGGCGTCGGAGCCTGCGGAGGGCTCGGTGAGCGCGAAGGCCGCGACCGACTCCCCCGTGGCGAGCTTCGGCAAGTACTGCCGCTTCTGCTCGGGCGTGCCGAAGAGCAGGAGCGACTTGTAGCCGATCGACTGGTGCGCCCCGAGCGTCACCGCGATCGACGCGTCCATGCCGCCGATCTCCTGCATGACGCGCGCGTACGCCGCCGTGGACAGGCCGATGCCGCCGTACTCGGTGGGGACCTGCAGGCCGAAGAGCCCGAGCGATTTGAGGCCCTCCATGACCTCCTTCGGGATCTCGTGCTCGCGGTCGATCTTCGCGCTGTCCACGTTCGCCGCGAAGAACCGGCGCACGCTGTCGAGGATCATCGACGTGCTCTGCCGCTCCTCGGACGTCATCTCCGGGTACGGGAAGATCATGTCCTCGGCGATCACGCCGTGGAAGAGCGCCTTCGTGAAGCTTTGCTCGATCGTCGGGGGCACTCGCTCGTTGTAGCAAGTATTTCCCGGACGAGGACTAGCTCGCGGTCTCCTCCGACGTCGGAGGCTTCTGCTCGCCCGACTTCGGCCCGTCCTTCGAGCTCTTCGGCTCGGGCAGCTCCGCGGGCGAGTGCACGACGGGGGTCGTCGTCGCCGGCGGCGGAGGTGGCGCCGGCGGAGGCGGCGCGCCGTGCACGACGGGTGTCTTCTCGGCGTCCTGCTTGTCGCGCTGCCAGGGGTACTTGATGCGGCCGTGGTAGAGGTTCACGAGCGTCGTCGCCATGCGCGTCGTGATGATGCGCAGGTCCTCCAGCGTGAGCCCCGACTCGTCGAGCTGCCCGCTCGAGAGCTTCGTGAAGATCACGCGCTGGATCATCTCCTCGAACTTCTTCTGCTCGGGCGGCCAGATCGTCCGGCTCGCGGCCTCGATCGAGTCGACGAGCATGAGGATCGCCGTCTCCTTCGTCTGCGGCTTCATGCCCGGGTAGCGGAAGTACTCCTGCGTCAGGCCTCGCGGGTTTCCCTGCTCCTTGCACTTGTGCCAGAAGAACTCGACGACCTGCGTGCCGTGGTGCGTGTAGGCGAACTCCACGACGGGCTCGGGGATGCGGCCGTCGCGCAGGATCTTCGTGCCCATCACGACGTGCGCCATGATCGCGTCGGCCGAGACCTCGGGGTCGAGCTCCTCGTGCGGCGACTTCTCGCCGTGCGCGAGGTTCTCCACGAAATACTTGGGCTGCACGGTCTTGCCGAGGTCGTGGTAGTAGGCGCCGACGCGCGTGAGCAGCGCGTCCGAGCCGATCGCGCTCGCCGCCGCCTCGGCGAGGTTCGCCATCGCGCGCGCGTGCTCCCAGCTCCCCGGCGCCTCGGCCGCCATCTTCCGCAAGAGCGGCTGCTCGAGGTCGGTCAGATCGATCAGCTTGTCCCGAGAGACATGGCCCATCGCGCGCTCGGCCGGATCGCGCAGCGCGCGCGCCAGGATGCCCGCGAGCATGCCGCCGCCAATGCAGGCGAGGACGCTCGAGCTCGTGCCGCGGAGGATGTCGGCGAGGAGGTTGAACCTGCCCTCGTAGATCACGGTGAGCGCGACGAACACGACCGCGCCCGAGACGCCCGCGAGCGTGCCCGCGACGAGCATCTGCCGCGCGTGCTTGCGATCGAAGAAGAAGAGCGTGGCCGCGACGCCGCGCACGAGCAGCACCGACAGGAGGATGTTGTCGAAGCGCAGGAGTGATGCGGCGACGAAGGCGACGGCGAGGTCGACGAGGAAGGCCGTGCGACGATCGAACGCGTGCGCGACCCAGAGCGGCAGCGCCGCCATCGGCACCCAGAACTCCGGCAGCGCCGTGAACAGGAGCATGCCCTTGGCGAGCGCGACGCTGCCCGCCATCAAGCTGAGCAGGCCGAGCTGCGCTCGCAGGAGCCGCACGCGGTTCTGCCCGAAGCGCCGCAGGTACGCGGTGAGCATGAGGCAGACGATGAAATGGATGACGAAGTTGGAGACGAGGCGCGCCGTCGCCGGAGGCCTGCGCGTCGATTCGTAGGCGAAGGCGGCGCGGTGCTCGTCGTTCTCCTCCCGGAGCAGGGTGCCGCGGGGAACGACCACGCGCGCGTGCTCGTACGCGAGCCGGCCCGAACGAGCGTCGCGGACGATCCGCGGGCCGTACGGGATACGCAGCGTGACCGGCGCCGCCGCTCCGAGGCGCGGCGCCATGGAGGGCAGGTACAGCTCGAAGGTGCCGATGGCCGTGAACAGCGCGGCGAAAATCAGGCTCAGCACGAGGCCGGCGGACGCCCCTGCTCGAACACGCGTGGCTAGCATCATTCGCTCGGGCCTCGGCGTGGCCTCGGCCGAATGCGGCCCGAGACGCCTCGGACACGCGGATCGGCCGACCGTAGCAGGCATTTCGCCGCGCGTCAGGCAGATCGCACCGGCCACGCCCGCCAAACACCCGCCGACGCCGGCCAAGCTCGGGGGTCGCTTCCTCGAGGCCCTGGAAAGTCGCCAAAAACCGCTCTCGGATCGTGGGGTTTTTGCCGCACACGGTCGAAGATTGCCGGCCGGCTCGGAACTTGCTACGCACACACAATGTCGTCCCCGCTCCGCGCGCTTCTTTCGAGCCGACGGGGCGCGCTCGTCATGGGGGTTTGTAATCGGACCCCGGACTCATTCTCGGATGGGGGACGATTCCTGGATGATGCGGCAGCCGCTAGGCATGTGCGGGGGCTCGTGATCGAAGGAGCGCACATCCTCGACATCGGCGCCGAGTCGACGCGGCCGGGCGCGGAGCCGGTCGACGCGGCCGAGCAGATCCGGCGCATCGGCGGGCTCGTCCGCGAGAGCGCGGCGCTCGGCGTGGTGGTCTCGATCGACACGACGTCGCCCGACGTCGCCGCGTGGGCCCTCGGCGAGGGCGCGCGCATCGTGAACACGGTCTCCCTCGAGCCAGCGGCCGAGCTCGGCGCGCTCTGCGCGAGCTTCGGCGCTTCCCTCGTCCTGATGCATTGCCGCGGATCGATGACCGACATGCGCGGCTTCTCGATCTACGACGACGACGCGTACGGCGACGTGGTCGCGGACGTGTCGCGCGAGTGGACCGCGGCGGCCGAACGAGCGATCGCGGCGGGCCTGCCGCGCGAGGACCTCGTGCTCGATCCCGGGCTCGGGTTCGCGAAGAACACGAAGCACTCGATCGAGCTCTGCGCGCGGCTCTCCGAGCTCGTGGCGCTCGGCTTCCCGGTGCTCGTGGGGCCGAGCCGGAAATCGTTCGTCGCGCGCGCGGCGACGACGCCGGACGCGAAGGCGCTCGCGCCGCCGGGGGAGCGGCTCGGCGG
This sequence comes from Polyangium spumosum, assembly GCF_009649845.1. Classification (NCBI taxonomy): domain Bacteria; kingdom Pseudomonadati; phylum Myxococcota; order Polyangiales; family Polyangiaceae; genus Polyangium; species Polyangium spumosum. The sequence continues at coordinate 551,747 of NZ_WJIE01000005.1, read as the reverse complement.
GACGATCGCCGCGGTGCTCGCGTGCGTGGCGCGCGGCGCGGCCATCGTGCGGGTGCACGACGTCGCGGTGGTGGTGCAAGCGCTCGCGGTCGCGGCGGCGATCGACGCGGGCCGAGGAGGGGAAGCCTGAGCCATGCTCGACGGCCTGCTTCGCCTCTTCGCGGCCCGCCCGCTCCTGCAGATCCTGCGGGACCTGCTCGACATCTTCATCGTCGCGTACGTCATCTACCGCGCGCTGCTCGTCTTGCGCGGCACGCGCGCGATGCAGATGGGCCTCGGCCTCGGCATCGTCTTTCTGCTCTACCTCGCGGCGAAGACGTTCGAGCTCGTCACGCTCCTGCACCTGCTCTCGTGGCTGCTCTCGTCGATCATCCTGATCGTCGTCGTCGTCTTCCAGAACGACATCCGCCGCGCGCTGATCCGCATGGGTTCGAAGGCGTGGCTCGCCGGCGGTCGCGAGCAGCAGTCGCGCGTGATCGACGAGGTCGTGGCCGCGGCGACGGAGCTCGCGCGCCATCGCATGGGCGCGATCATCGCCTTCGAGCAGGACGCGAACGTGCTCGAGTTCTGCAAGAGCGACGGCGTCGCGCTCGACTCGGTGGTGACGCGGGAGCTGCTCGTGAGCCTCTTCGTCCCCGAGTCGGTGAACAAGCTGCACGACGGCGCCGTCCTGATCCGCGACCTCAAGATCGCGCGCGCGGGCGTGTTCTTCCCGATGCCCGAGACGAAGGTGCTCGACGCGAGCCTCGGCTCGCGCCACCGCGCCGCGCTCGGCATCACGGAGGAGACCGACGCGGTCGTCGTCGTGGTCAGCGAGGAGCGCGGCACGATCAGCTTCTGCTTCAGCGGCAACATCGTCTCGAACCTCGACGGCCAGTCGCTCCGGCACGCGCTCCTCGGCCTCTTCGGCCGCTCGTCGCGCAAGAAGCAGAAGGCGGCCGCCGCGCGCAAACCGCCGGCCCCGCCGGCCCCGAGCCCGCCGCAGCCCTCGCGCACGCCCGCGGTCCCGCCGCCCGCTCCGACCGTGCGTCCGTCGATCCCGACGCCCGTCTCCGTCACCGCGACGCCGATGCCCGGCGTCCCGGGCACGCCCACGTCGCGCATGCCGCAGAGCGCGACGCCGATGCGACCGGCCTCGACCACGGAGATGCCGCCGGCCTCGGTCGCCGCGCCGACCTTGCGCCCGAGCACGTTCGTGCCCGCGTCCTCCGTGCCTCCGCCGCCGCCGGCCGCGGAGGCGGCGACGACGTCGTCCACCACGTCGACCTCGGCCACGATGCCGCCGCCTGCCGTGGTGCCCGTGGCGCCGCAGGAGACGCCTCCGAGTACACCTCCCGGTCCACCTTCGAGCGCGCCTCCGGGCACGCAGCCTGCGCCTCGCGCGGGTGAAGGCGCCGGCAGCCCCACGCACGGTGACGACTCATGACGGCCAAGGACGGGATCCGCGAGAACATCCGCGCGGCGCTGCTCGACAACATCGGGCTGAAGATCCTGTCGCTCCTCTGCGCGCTCGGGATCTACGCGTTCATCCACGGCGCCGAGAACGCGCAGCGCACGTTCTCCGTCAGCGTCGTGTCGATCATGCCGCCGGAGAGCGCGAACCGGCAGCTCATGACCCAGATCCCCAACGAGGTGAAGGTCACGCTGCGCGGCTCGCGCACGCAGCTCGACGACCTGCGCAGCGACGACCTCGGCACGCTCCAGCTCAACCTGCGCAGCGGGCGCGAGACGAACGTCGACCTCAAGCCGAGCATGTTCCGTGTCCCCACGGGCGTGGCCATCGAGGAGGTCCAGCCGCCCTCGATCGAGCTGCGCTGGGACGACGTCGTCGAGCGCGAGATCCCCGTACAGATCGCGCGCACGGGCGAGCCTGCGCCCTCCTTCGCGGTGAAGGGCGTGATCGGCTCCGAGCCGAAGGTCGTGCAGGCGCGTGGTCCCCGCTCGATCGTGGACGTCATGCAGTACGCGCGCGCGGCGCCGTTCGACGTGACGGGCTTGACCGAGGGTGTCTACCGCCGACCCTTGCCGCTCGACAAGCCGCCGAAGCTCGTGATCTACGACGTCGAGAGCGTGATCGCGACGGTCGAGATCGCGCGTGAGCTCGCGAAGAAGGAGTTCGCGAACCTGCGCGTCGAGGTCGTGGGGTTGCCGCGCGCGACGACCATGCCGCCCACGGTGAAGGTGCGGCTCGTCGGTTCGAACGACGACGTGAACGCGGTCTCGCCCGAGTCGCTCGTGCCGCGCGTGGAGCCGAAGGCCTCCGGCGCGGACGTGAGCAAGCCGGGCAGCGCGTACCTCGACGTGCTCCTCGAGGTGCCGCACGTGAAGGTCGTGGTCGATCCGCCGAAGGTGCTCGTGAAGTGGTGACGCGAGCGCTGACCTAGCGCTCGGGGACCTTGATCTCGCCGCGGATCACGCGCTCGGCGAGCGCCTCCACCTTCTTCTTCGTCTCCTCGGGGATGCCCGCGGCGTGGGGCCCTTCGTCGACGTACCCCACGGCGTCCTCCGCGAGCCCGAACGTGCGCAGCCCGCCCTGGAAGCGGCCCTCGGCGACGTCCTCGATCGCGTCGAACACGGCGACGTCGCCGCGCTTGATCATGCTCGTCAGCACCGTGCCGGGCATCTCGTCGTGCTGGTCCGCGTCGACGCCGATCGCCTTCACGCCCATGTCACGCGCCGCCTCGAAGACGCCTTGCCCCGTCGTCCCCGCCGCGTGGTAGACGACGTCCGCGCCCGCGGCGATCTGGCTGATCGCAAGCGCCTTGCCCTTCACCGGATCGCGGAACGCGTCGGGGGTCGTGCCCGCGAAGCCTACCTGCACCTCGCAGCGCGGACAAACCTCCTCGACGCCGGCGCGGTAACCCGCCTCGAACTTGCGGATGAGCGGGATGTCCATGCCGCCCACGAACCCCACGCGTCCCGTCTTCGACACGAGCCCGGCGACGGCGCCGACGAGGAACGAGCCCTCCTCCTCGCGGAAACGAAGGCCCACGACGTTCGGCGGGATCGAGCCCTCCATCGGCGGCGCGTAGTCGATGCAGGCGAAGCGCGTGCTCGGGAAATCACGCGCCACCACGTTCACGTCCGTCGAGAAGATGAACCCCACGCCGATGACGAGGTCGAAGCCGCGCGCCGCGAAGAGGCGCATCGCCGCCTCGCGATCCTCCGCGCCGCTCGGCTCGAGCACCTCCGTCGTCACGCCGAGCTCGCGCGACGCGCGCGACAGGCCCTCGTACGCCGCGTCGTTGAAGCTCTTGTCCCCGCGCCCTCCGACGTCGAACACCAGGCCCACGCGCACGTTCGTGTGTGGACCTTCCGGCCGCGGCTCCTCCGCGCGCGCCGGCAGCAGCGTCGACGCGGCCGCCGCGAGCGTGACGACGAGCGTCACCACCGTCAGCTTCGACGCGGCAGGGGGGCTCTTTTCGGCCATGAACCGAGGCTAGCGCAGAGGCGCCCTCGATGGAGCACCGCGCCCGCGGTATGGTTCGCTCCTCGATGTCCTCGATGCGCCTGGCCGTCCTCCTCGTCGTCGTCCTTGCCGCGCTCGCGCCTGCCGCGCCTGCGGGCGCGCAGACCGAGGCGAAGCCTGCGCTCCTCGATCGTGTGGTCGTCCGGTGGCATGCGCCCGAGACGGGCGGCGTCACGCGTCCGCAGTTCGTCTACGAGCGCGAGCTCGCGTTCGAGGCGCGTATCGAGGCCATGGCCGATCCGGATCCGGATCCGGCGCCCTTCACCGATCGCCACGTCCGCGGCGCGCTCGATCGCCACATCGCCGAGACGCTGCTCGCGAACCTGCCCATCCTGCCTGCGCCCGACGCCAAGGAGATCGCGATCCGCGCCGAGTCCGCGCGCGCGGTGCTCGAGCAACGCGTGCGTGGACGGGACAAGCTCATCGCCGCGGCCAGGGCGGAGGGGATCGGCTCGGACGAGATCGACGCGCTCCTCCGGCGCCAGGCGCGCGCGAGCCTCTACCTCGACCGCATGGTCGCGCCGATGCTCGCGCCGAGCGACCCGGAGCTGCGCGCGCTCTTGCGCACGGGCACCACGCCCTTCACGGGTCGCCCGTACGAGCAGGTCTCGGTCGCGCTGGGTCGGTGGGTCGTGGCGCGGAGGCTCGGCGATGCGATCGCGAGTTACTACCAGACCGCGCGTTCACGCGTGACGGTCACGATCGTACGATCTCGTTAGATCGGAGGCTCAGGACGAAGCGGAGCGCGCTTCGCCGCCGACGATCTCTTGCGAGGCGGGGGCGGGCTCTTCTTCGGTGTGCGCGTGGCTGCCCTCGTAATGATGGGCGAACGAGCGAGCGGCGCGACGGGCCTTCAGGAACTCCGCGAAGGCCGTGAGCGTGTCGAGGTCGCGCGGGCCGAGGGCGTCGGCGATGTCGCGCAGGTTCTTGCGCAGCGTCTCCACGCTCTTTCCGCGGCGCAGCTCGCGCGGCGGCTCGTCACCACGCTCGCGCGTGCTCGGGACGGGCGCGGCGGTGTCCGCGGCGGCTGATCCTTCGCTGCGTGAGGGCGGCTGCTCGGGCACCCACACGGGGCGCGCGATCGGGTTCAGCGCGTGCGCGTTCAGCCACGCTTCCATGAAGATGCGGAGCCGCTCGCTGCGGAACGAGAACCAGCGCTCGCGCTCCGGGCCGTAGCTCATCAGCACGTCCTTGAAGCGTCGGAAGGCGCCTTTTCCGTCGATCGCTTGCGTCAGCTTTCCCTGCAGCTCCGGGTCCTCCACCATCGGGATGAAGCGCTCCATCCAGCGGTATTGCTCGCGGGAGCTCACCGGGTCGATGCGGAGGTAGTTCGGATCGGCCGCGATGCGCGCGTGCATCTGCGGGTCCGCGACTCCGTCGACGACGCGCAGGACGTCACCCGTCACGAGGTGAAGGTAAGAGTGGACCTCGGGCGCGTTGTTCTCGAACGCGTCCTCCAGCGCCTCCCAATCGATCGGGATGTCCCGGTAGACCACCCCCGAGGTGGAAGGATTTTCAGGCTTCGGCATTTCCTCCTCATCGAGCGACACGACCCGACGTGTGGCGGGCCGGCCGGGCCTCTGCAGGGGAACCAAGTGAGAACGGGAGCTCTCCGTTGACATAGAATTTTACGCTCTGTGAGGTCGCTTTGGGGTGAACTCTCGCAACATAGTGCCTGTTCCCCAGGCCGGAAGCTCGGCCATCTCCGTGCGATGGGCTTCGCCGTGACCGGTTCGTCCCAGGCGCCCGGTGCGCCAGCTTGCCAAGCGTCCCACTTCTTGTCCCCGAAAACAGCGAAGTAGCAGGTTCGCGCCGGAAATGCTCGTAAAGCGAACGGACGAGCGTATCTGGCCGGAGCTGGTCTGTCCGGGGCGGGGAAAATGAAGCGTCGAAAATTCGTCAACCGCGCGACGAGCGGGCGCGGGCGACGGCGTCGGACCAGCGGTCGAGGTGGGTTTTGCGCTCGTTTGCGGACATCGCGACCTCGAACGTCCGCTCGACCCGGGACATCCGGGCCGCGTCGCGCATGCCGCGGAAGAGGCCGGCGCCCACGCCCGCGAGCATGGCGGCGCCGCGGGCGGTCGACTCGAGCTCGATGGGGCGCTCGATCGTGAGGGCCGCCGTGTCGGCCTGGTACTGCATGAGCAGGTCGTTGTTCGCGGCGCCGCCGTCGACGCGCATGCGGCCGAGGGGCTTGCCGAGGTCGTCGCCCATCGCGCGGAGCAGGTCCGTCACTTCGAGCGCGATGCCCTCGAGCGTGGCGCGCGCGAGGTGCGCCTTCGTCGTGCCGCGCGTGATGCCGTGGATGATCCCGCGCGCGTTCGCATCCCAGTACGGCGCGCCGAGGCCCGAGAGCGCGGGCACGAACGTCACGCCTTCGCTCGAGGGCACGCTCGCGGCGAGCGGCTCGATCTCGGCCGCGCTGCGGATGATGCCGAGCCCGTCGCGCAGCCATTGCACGGCCGCGCCCGCGATGAAGGCGCTGCCTTCGAGGGCGAAGACGACCTCGCTCCCCACCTTCCAGCCTACGGTCGTGAGCAAGCCGAAGCGGCTCGTGATGGGCTTTTCGCCGATGTTGACGAGGACGAAGGCGCCCGTGCCGTAGGTGCATTTCGCGTCGCCCGTGTCGAAGCAGGCCTGACCGAAGAGCGCGGCTTGTTGATCGCCGGCGATGCCCGTGATCGGCACGCCGTCGGGCAGGTGCGGGAATCCATGCGTCTTCGCGATGAGCCCGGCCGAGTCGACGATCTTCGGCAGCACCGAGCGCGGGGCGCGGAAGAGCGCGAGCATCTCGGCGTCCCAGTCGAGCGTCTCGAGGCTCATGAGCAGCGTGCGCGAGGCGTTCGTCACGTCGGTCGCGTGCACGGGCGAGCCGCCCATCGCGCCGCCGGACAGGCGCCAGACGAGGTAGCTGTCGATGGTGCCGAAGGCGAGCTCGCCGCGCTCGGCGCGCTCGCGGGCGCCGTCGACGTTGTCGAGCAACCAGGTGAGCTTCGTGCCGGCGAAGTACGGATCGAGCACGAGCCCGGTCGTCCGTTTCACGTCGGGCTCGTGGCCGCGCTCGCGCAGGAGCGCGCACGTATCGGCGGTGCGCCGGTCTTGCCAGACGATCGCGCGGTGGATGGGCTTGTCGGTCGCGCGTTGCCAGACGAGCGTGGTCTCGCGCTGGTTCGTGATGCCGACGGCGGCGATGCGGTCGCCCTTGATCGAGGCCGAGGCGAGCGCGGCCTCCACCGATTCGAGCACGCTTTGCCAGATGTCCTCGGGCTCGTGCTCGACGAGGCCGGGGCGGGGAAAGTGCTGCGGGAACTCGCGCGTCGCGCGTCCGCGTGTGGTCCCTTCTGTGTCGAGCACGAGGGAGGTCGTCCCGGTCGTCCCTTGATCGATCGCGAGCAGAAGGTCGGCGGCCATGGTTTCGGCCCTAGCCCAGGGGCCGCGGGGGGGGAAGGGACGATCGGCGCGTCGAACCTCTCGCTTAATCCCTGGAGAAGGAATACACTTCTTCGCGTACCGGTTCGGCGGCCGTCTGCCTTTTGTGCGGGCAGGGCCTCCCGTGGTTGTCGGAATGCAAGCGCAACGGCTCACCTGATGGCTCGACTGATCCTGCAGACCGCCGAAGGGCAGCAGGCCATCGAGCTGCGGCCCGTGAACTCGTTGGGGCGCCACCCCAACAACTCGATCCAGCTTCTCGACAAGATCGTCTCCAAGGAGCACTGCATCATCGAGCTCCGCGGGGCGCAGTTTTACCTGCGTGATCTGGGCAGCTTGAACGGGACGTTCATCAACAACGAGCGGGTCCGCGGCGAGGCTCCCCTGAAGCACGGCGACGAGATCGCCCTCGGATCGACGCGGGGTCGCTTCGACGACACGCCGTCGCCCGTCGCGGGGACCGCAGGGGGGCCGCCGCCCGCGCCCGCGCCCGCGCCGCAGCAAGCCTGGGCCGCCACGCCGCAGCCGGCCCCCGTCGCGCCGTCTCCGCTTGCACAGTCGGCCCACGTGCTGCCGGCGGTGCCCGCGGCGACCGCGAATCGTCCGCCGCAAGGGGCCTTCGCGCCGCCGCCGATGCCGCCGCGGCCCGTGGGTCCGCAGCCGCCGAATTTGGGTTCGCGCCCCGGCGGTCCTGGGTTGCCTGCGCCGAACCCGGCGCTCGGCATCCCGAACGCGAGCCCCAACCTCACGATGATGGGGAGGGGCTCGGGCGCGCACACGTTCGTCACGGGCCCGCACTCCTACGTCGCGCAGGGCACGCGGATCGACCTCAACGATCAAGCGCGCCAGATCGGCACGCAGATCGCCGCGGTGGAGAAGGGCTTCTTGCCCTTCGACCGCCTCGCGAGCGACCTGAACCAGCTCCGCGCCGACTACGAGCGGCTGCGCTTGTCGCACGAGCTCTCGCGCGAGATCGCCTCCGAGCGCGACACCTCGAAGCTGCTCGACAAGATCCTCGCGAGCATCTTCAAGTTCATCCGCGCCGATCGCGGCGTCATCTTCCTCCGCGACGACAACGGCGAGCTCACGCCGCGCGCCTCGCAGCGCCGCGACGGCACGACGGCGCCGATCAGCGTCTCGTCGACGATCCTGAACCACGTGGTCAAGGAGCGCGCGGCCGTCCTCACGCACGACGCGGCGATGGATTTTGCGGCCTCCAAGGGCAAGAGCATGATCCTGAACCGGATCAGCTCGGCGATCGTCGTGCCGCTCGTCGCGCCGAACAACTCGCAGGACGTGCTCGGCGTGCTCTGGCTCGACTCGGAGACGCTCGCGCAGTTCCAGCCGAAGGACCTCGAGCTCGTGGTGGCCGTGGCCCATCAGGCCTCGATGTTCATCGAGATCAACATCCTCGGGAAGAAGATCGAGAACGAGATCATCGCCCGGGAGCGCTTCTCGCGGCTGCTCTCGCCGAACATCGCCGAGCGCGTGATGAGCGGCCAGCTCGAGGTGCGCCTCGGCGGTCAGCGCGTCGAGGAGTGCACGGTCTTCAACAGCGACATCCGCGGCTTCACCGCGATGAGCGAGAACACCCCGCCCGAAGAGCTCGTCGACATGCTCAACGAGTACTTCGAGCTCATGGTGGACACGATCTTCAAGTACGAGGGCACGCTCGACAAGTTCATGGGCGACGGGATCATGGCCATCTGGGGCGCGCCCGTGATCCACCCCGACGACGCGATCCGCAGCGTGTTCTGCGCGCTGGAGATGGGGGAGGTCCTCGGCGATTTCAACCGGAGGCGCCTCGAGCGTGACCTCGCCCCGCTCGCCATCGGCATCGGCATCCACACGGGCCCGCTCGTCGCGGGGTACATCGGCAGCTCCAAGGCGCTCTCGTACACGGTCATCGGCGACACCGCGAACACCTCGGCCCGCCTCTGCTCGGTGGCGCTGGCCGGACAGATCGTGGTCAGCGAGATGACGCACGACCGGCTCGCGGGTCGGTTCGAGACGGAGGAGCTCCCGTCGGCGAAGGTGAAGGGCAAGGAGAAGCCGCTGCGCGTCTTCAACGTGATCCGTCCAGCCACGTCGGCGCAGGTCCCCGCGAACCTCATCGCCGAGCCGACGATCTCGGAGTAGACCCGAGCTCGTCATGTTCGTGCTGCCGTTCGAGAAGCCGATCGCCGATCTGGTCGAGAAGGTGCGGGCGCTGCGGGCGCTCGCTGCGTCGGATCGCAGGTTCGAACCTGAGCTCGCGCGCCTCGAAGAGAAGACGTCGCGGCTCGCGCGCGAGATCTTCGCGGACCTCACGCCGATCCAGAAGGTCCAGCTCTCGCGCCACGCGAACCGGCCCTACACGCTCGACTACGTCAAGCGCCTCTTCACCGGCTGGGTCGAGCTCAAAGGGGATCGTCGCTTCGCCGAGGATCCGTCGATCGTCGCGGGGCTCGCGTCGTTTCACGGCCGCAGCGTCGTCGTGGTCGGCCACCAGAAGGGGCGCGGCACCAAGGAGAACGTGAAGCGCAACTTCGGCATGCCCCACCCCGAGGGCTACCGGAAGGCGATCCGCATGTACGAGCTCGCCGACAAGTTTGGCCTGCCCGTGCTCACGTTCATCGACACGCCCGGCGCGTATCCCGGCATCGGCGCCGAGGAGCGCGGGCAGAGCGAGGCCATCGGCGCGGCGCTCGCGGCCATGGCGAGGGCGCGCGTGCCGATCGTCGCGACGATCATCGGCGAGGGTGGATCGGGCGGCGCGCTCGCGCTCGGCGTGGCCAACCGCGTGCTCGTGCTCGAGTTTGGTTGTTACTCGGTCATCTCGCCCGAGGGCTGCGCGGCGATCCTCTGGAACGACGGCGCGCGCGCGGACGAAGCGGCGGCGCAGCTCAAGATCACCGCGCCCGAGCTCCTGCAGCTCGGCGTGGTCGACGCCGTCGTGGAGGAGCCGACGGGCGGCGCGCATCAGGACCACGACGAGGCCGCGCGTATGCTCGACGTCGCGCTCTGGCAGACGCTCACCTCGCTCGACGGGCTCACGGGGGACGAGCTCGTCGACGATCGGTATCAGCGCTTCCGCGCGCTCGGGTCTTTCCTCGCCTGACCTTTCCCGCGCGGCGGGAGGGCGCTATACGCGGCGGATGCGTTTCGCTTGGGAGCGGCCGTGACCGTACCCGTCGCCCTCGTCGGCTGCGGCGCGTGGGGCGAAAACCTCCTGCGTGTCCTCTGCGAGAGCCCGCGGGCCGAGCTCGTCGCGGTCGCCGAGACGAGCCCCGCGCGGCGCGAGGTGGCGCGCGTGAAGGCGAAGACGGCTGCGATCGTCGAGAGCCTGGAGGAGGCCGCCGCGCTCGGCGCGCGCGCCGTGGTGATCGCCACGCCGCCGCGCTCGCATGCCTCGCTCGTGCTGGCGGCGCTCGACGCGGGGCTCGACGTCTTCGTCGAGAAGCCGCTCGCGCTCTCGGCGGCGGACGCGGAGGCTTGTGTGACGCGCGCGGCGGCGCTCGGGCGCGTCGTGATGGTGGGGCACCTCTTGCGGTATCACCCGGCGGTCGAGCGGCTCGTCGCGATGGTGCACGAGGGTGCGCTCGGCGTGATCCGGCACCTCGCCGCGTCGCGGCTCTCCATTCGTGGGGATCGATCGGTGCCGGCGCTCTGGTCGCTCGGCCCGCACGACCTCTCGATCGTGCATGCGATCGAGCCGCTCCGGGTCGAGTCGATCGAGGCGACGAGCGGGCCCGACGGCGATCCGGTCGTTCTCGGGCTGCGCACGTATTCGGGCCTCGCGGCGCGGATCGAGCTCTCGCGCGTGCATGCGACGAAGGAGCGAAGGATCGTGGTGGTGGGTTCGTCCGCGGTGGTGATGCTCGACGACGTGCGCGCGCCGGATCGGGTCTTCTTGTCGCGGCGCCCGGATGGTTCCTTCGAGGGCCCGACCGAGGAGATCCGCGTCCCCTGGCGTGAGCCGATGGCCGTCGAGATCGATCATTTCCTTCGTTGCGTGGAGGAGCGCCGCGTCCCGCGTACGCCGTTCGAGGAGGGCGCGGTCGTCGTGCGGGTGCTCGAGAAGGCCGAGCGGGTGCTCGTCGACGGCGGCGGGATCAGGCCGACTTCGCTCCGAGCCGAAGGATCGTGATCTCCGGCGCCGCGCCGAGCCGCACCGGCGGCCCCGTCGTGCCGAGCCCGGGGTTCACGTACAACCACGCGTCGCCCTCGCGGTAGAGGTCGGCGTGGTAGCGGTAGACGCGGGCCGAGAGGTTCCAGCGCGTCGAGAAAAACGGCACGGCGACCTGACCCCAGTGCGTGTGCCCCGAGAGCACGAGCGACGCGCCCCGCGCCGACAGATCCGGGAAGAGCTGCGGATCGTGGGCCAGGACGACGAGCGGCGCGCCGCTCTCGTGTCCGTCGACCGCGCGGCGCACGTCGGCGCGGCGCGACCACGTGTCGTCCACGCCCGCGATCACGAGCGCTGCGCCGCTGCGCTCGATCGACGTGCGCTCGTTGCGCAGGACCACGATGCCGGCCTCGCGCAGCTTCACCACGAGCGCCTCGCCGTCGCCGAAGTAGTCGTGGTTGCCCATCACGGCGATCACCCCGTCGCGGCTCGGCAGCGAGCTCGCGAGCGCGGCGACCTCGCCGTGGAACGCGTCGCCGCTCGTCACGTAATCGCCCGTCAGCGCCACGAGGTCGACGTCGAGCGCGCGGACGGTGTCGGCCCAGCGCTCTGCGTGCTCGCGCGGGCAGAGCGCGCCGATGTGCAGGTCCGACAGGTGGGCGATGCGGTAGCCCTCGAAGGCGGGCGGCAGGCCGCGGATGGGCACGTCGATCGTCCGCACGCGGACCCAGCGCCGCCGCACGAACACGCCCCAGCCGGCGAGCGCGAGCCCGAGCCCGTACGCCGCGATCGCGAGCGTGCCCGACGTGGGCACGAGCGCCGCGGGGACCACGAAGGCCGCGATCATCGACAGGGCGAGCCCTGCGACCCAGATCGGCAGCGCCGCGACGAGGGCGCACCAGTGCACGTAGTACGGCTCCTCGACGAGCAGGCGGCGCAGGCGGGGCACCGGGCGATCGGCCGAAGCGAGGAGCATCCGTCCGCGGAACGTGTAGGCGAGCAGCGCGGAGAGCACGAGCGCGAAGAGCCACGGCGACGGCGCGCCGGCCCGCGTGAGGAGCGCGTGTGCTGCGACGGCGAACGTCACGTGCAGCGCGGCGGTCACGGCAAACAGGACGGTCCAGAACCTTCGCATCACCCTCCGACATCGCAGCGAAAGTGGCTGCTTTACGCCGCCCGAAGCTTCATGCTAGCGCGCGAGTCCCCAGAGCACAGGAAGCGAGCACGATGAGCGATCCGAGGATCGAGCCCACGATGGTCAAGGCCCCGCACGGCGCGCGGACCATGGAGATCCAGTGGGCCGACGGGCACAAGAGCGTGCTTCCGCACGAGACCCTTCGCGGCTACTGCCCGTGCGCGGTCTGCCAGGGCCACGGCGGCACCATCCACTTCGTGCCGGGCGGCGACCTCTCCCTTCGCGACATCCAGCAGGTCGGCAACTACGCCCTGCAGTTCACCTGGGGCGACCAGCACGACACGGGGATCTACTCCTTCCGTTACCTCCGCTCGCTTTGCCAGTGCGACGCGTGCAAGCCGACGTTCAACCCGGGATCGACGCCGTGAACGACCAATCCAAGACGGCGAAGAAGAAAAAAAGCGCGGCGGCCCCGAAGCCCAAGGGCGCGCCCGCCGAGGCCAAGAAGAAGAAGTCGCTCGATCCCAGGCAGATCGTCCACGCGGACTTCCTCGCCGCGGCGGCGCCGGGCTCCTCGCTCCCTGCGCCGACCATGGCCGAGATCGCCTTCGCGGGTCGATCGAACGTGGGCAAGTCGAGCCTCATCAACACGCTCGTCGAGCGCAAGGGCCTCGTGCGCACGGGGGCCACGCCCGGCGTCACGCGCCAGATCAACCTCTTCGAGGCGCGCGCGCGGGACGGCGCGACCTTCCACCTCATCGACCTTCCCGGCTACGGCTACGCGAGGCGCTCGAAGGCCGAACGGACGGCGTGGGGCGACCTCATCGAGGGCTACCTGCGCAGCCGCGTCACCCTCGCGGCCCTCGTGATCCTGGTCGACGCGCGGCGTGGCCTCGAGGAGGACGACCTCGAGCTCATCCAGTTCGTGGAGGAGGCGCGCGACGTCCAGCGCAGGCCCGTGGAGGTCGTCATCGTCGCCACGAAGATCGACAAGATCGGGCGCTCGGCGAGCCGCAGCGCCACGGCGGCGATGGCCAAGCGCACGGGGCGCAAGGTGCTCGGCTTCTCGTCGGTCACGGCCGAGGGCCGCGCCGAGCTCTGGGCGCTGCTCCGCAAGGTCACGCTCGGCGCGCCCGAGGCCGCGCCCGAGGCCGCGCCCGAAGCCGCGCCCGAGGCGAAGGACGTCGAGCCCGAGCCTTCCTGACGGCGTGGGTGTGCGTGTTGATCTCCGCGTGTGGGGCGTGCCCGCGCTTGCGAAGCGTGCTCAGCCGCGGGGGAGCGTACGCCGATGCGCACCGTAAATCGGTTGACGTTCGGCCGGTGTACACCTTTCGTTAGGTGGCGATGACGGCGGGTGGGCGCCAGAGCCGGGCAGAGCGGGACGCGCTGGACGCGCGCGCCATGCGCCGCATCTGCGACGGCGACGACGACGCCATCGCGGAGATCTACGATCGTCACGCGAGCGTCGCGTACGGGCTCGCGCTCAAGATCGTGCGCGACGCGCTCGAGGCCGAGGACGTGGTGCACGACGCGTTCGTCGCCATCGTCGAGCGCGCCGATCAGTACCGCGCCGAGCGAGGCACGGTCGTCGCGTGGCTCGTCACGACGGTGCGCAACCTGGCCCTCGATCGGGCGCGGCGGCGCACCCGCAGGGCGCAGATCACGGAGGAGGAGCTCCGGCACGAGCCTGCCGAGCCCGTCGTGGATCCCGAGTCGACCTCGGTCCTCGACCTCGAGCGCCGCGCGGTTCGGGCGGCGCTCGTTGGTCTGCCTGCGGCGCAACGCGCGACGCTGGAGACGGCCTTCTTCGAGGGGCTCAGTTATCCGGAGATCGCCGAGCGCGACGGCGTGCCGCTCGGCACCGTGAAGTCCCGCGCGGCGCGCGCCCTCTCGGCCTTGCGCGTGGCCCTCGAAGGGCCGCTCGAGATGCGCGGGGTGGGCGGATCCGAGGACGAGTGAAAGGGCGGGTTTGGGTGGAAAATCGGGTCGAGCCCCCTTCGCTGTTCGCGTCGATGGTATAGAGCTTGCCGCCTTCGGGACATGTCCCCGGTCGTGCCCATGAGACTGCCTCTCGAGAGCTTCACGGTGGAGCGGTTCCGGGGGATCCGTGACCTGGAGTTGCGGGACCTCGGCCGGTTCAACCTGCTCGTCGGCCGGAACAACTCGGGGAAGACGAGTGTGCTGGAGGCGCTGTCCGTCTTCTGCGCGCCGCTGGATCCGCGGAAGTGGATTGCGATTGCGGCATGGCGGGATGTCTTTGCTGGTTTGCCGGCCGGCGAGCTGCTTCGCTGGCTGTTTCCCCATACCAGCGATGTCGTGTTCACGAAGCCCTACGAGGGCACTCTCCGCGTCGCTGGTGTGGGTCGCGCGCCCGTGCGTGAGGTCGTAGCGCAATACCAGGACGTTCGCGCGGCCGTTCCTGGACCTGCCGTCGAGCGCCGTGGTGCGCGCATCGATGTCGTCGCCAAGACCCGCCAGCTCGACCTGTTCTCCGCAGACGAGGCGCGAGGGTCGTTCACGTTCTGGGAAAGGGAGGCTTGGGAATTTTCACCGCAGCCGGTCGAGCCCCAGGTGCCGGTTCGCGCCATCAACGCTTCGATCCAGCCGAGCGGTGTCCGTGACATCTCGGAGGCGAAGCTCGGTGGACACTGGGATGCGACGATCGATCTGCTGCGGAAGATCGAGCCTGCGATTGTCGGCGCGGAGCTCCTCGTACCCCCGTGGGCGAGTGAACCCTATGCGATGGTTTACCTGCGCGACGAGCGCGCTGGCCTCTTGCCCCTCAGCTCCTACGGCGATGGCGTTCGTCGCGCTCTGCATTTCGCTCTGACGATACCGAGCATCGCGGGCGGCATCCTGCTCATCGACGAGCTCGAGACCGCCATCCACGTCTCCGTGCTCCAGCACGTCTTCCGCTGGCTCCTCGACGCCTGCGCCGAGCACGACGTGCAGGTCTTCGCCACGACCCACAGCCTCGAAGCGCTCGACGCGATCCTCGCGGTCGACCCGACGCCCGAAGAAGACATCGTCGCCTACCGATTGGAACGTGACGGCGATCAGACGACGGCCCGCCGTTACGGCGAGGACCTGCTCAAGCGCATCCGCTACGAGCGAGGGCTCGACGTGCGATGAGCGTCCGGTACGCGTACATCGTCGTCGAGGGCCCGCACGACGTCGAGCTCGTCGCGCGGCTCCTCAAGCCTCTCGGCCTGAAGCGCGTCCAGAAGCAACCGGAAGTTGATCCCTACTGGAGGCGGCTCATCCCCACGAGCTTCCCGCCGCCGCCCGATCTCGATCTGCTCCGGCGCGTTTCGGTTCCCTTCTTCTTCCAGAACACCGAGGTCTCGCTCGCCATCCACGCGGCCACCGGCGAGTCGCGTATCGCGCAGACCATCGAAGAGTCGCTCACCGAGCTGCGCCCATCTCCTGCGTCCATCGGTGTCGTCCTCGACGCCGACCAGAAGGCTACGCCCCGCGATCGCTTCGCGGAGCTGAAGGCGAAGCTCGCGGCCTCGAAGGATGCCCCCGTCGCGCTCCCCGACGAGCCCGGCGAGATCACGCCCGGCCCCCCACGAACCGGTGTGTTCGTGCTGCCTGACAACCATCAACCAGGCACCCTCGAGGACCTGCTCCTCGAGGGTGCGGCGACCAGCTACCCCTCGCTCCTCGTCGCAGCCCACGCTCTCGTGGCAGGCGTGAATCCGAAGGATGCAGCCTTCAACCGCGACGACATGGCAGACTTCACGAAGCCGGCCGGGCGCAACAAGGCGACCGTCGCGTGCATCGCAGGCGTCCTTCGTCCTGGCAAAGCCGTCCAGGTCTCCATCCAGGACAACCGCTGGCTCGAAGGCGCGTCGTGCGAGCTCCCGCGCATCAAGGCCGTGCGCGTGTTTCTCTACGAGCTCCTCGGCATCCCGGGGGCGTCGTCCCTCACCCTCGCCTCCGCGCCCCCAGCGCGAACCTGATCCCCTGCGCCAGCGTGCTCTGCGTGCGCACCCCGTTCACGTCGAGCTCCACCATCGTGCGGGCCACCTCGGGCCGCACCCCTGTCAGCAGCACCTCTGCGCCGAGCAGCCGCGCCCCGCGCGCCGCTTCGCAGAGCAGCTCCACCACTGCGTGGTCTGCGGCGCGCAGGCCTGTCAGGTCGATGATCGCGAACGTCGCGGCGCGCGCCGACACACCCGCGAGCAGCGCGTCCACGATGCGCCCGGCGCGCCGCTTGTCCACCGAGCCGATGAGCGGCATCACGAGCACGCCCTCCGCGACCGGCAACAGCGGCGACTCCAGCTCCGCGAGCATCCTCTCCTGCGCGTGGATGATCTCCTCCTGCATCCGCGCTCGCTCCGCCTCGGCTTGCTTTCGCTTCGTGATGTCTCGGTCCACCCCGCGGAACCCCGAGAACCTGCCCTCTTCGTCGAACAGGGGCACCCCGCTCGTCTCCAGCACCACCCGCCGACCGTCCTTGTGCACGTTCACGTTCTCGAGGTCCCTGAACGGCGCGCGTGCCTCCACGATCGGCACGAAGGCGGCCGCGACGCGCGTGGCTTCCTCCGGCGGCATGAAGTCGAAGGGCGTCTTTCCCAGCGCTTCTTCTGGCTCGTAGCCCAGGAAATCGCGGATGCGTGGGCTCACGAAGGTGTAGACCGCCTTCGCGTCGACCTCCCAGATCCAGTCGTTCGTCAGCTCCACCAGCATCGAGAGGCGACGCTCGGCCTCGCGCAGGCGCCGGTTCTCCTCGTGGAGCCTTTGCAGCTCGCCGGCCGTGTCCTCGACCAGAAGTGCGACGTCGGGCTTCCCAGGCATCTCCTAGCGTGACACGTCCGCTCGTTCGTCGCGGCGGGCGGCGGGCTCAGAAAATTCGCCCAGATCCTGTGGCTTCCTCGCTTGATCGAGTGGAGCGACGAACGGGGCTGGCGCCCGCCGACGCCCGCGACATCCTCCCCGAAAGCCATGCCCGCGTATGCTGGTCCGCTCGCGCCCGTCGAGGCGCCCCTCGTGCCGCTTGGCCTCGTGCCGCTCGTGCCTCTGCTCGTCGCGATCGTCGTCGCTCTCTTTGGCGTGCGGATCGGGCGACGTCGCGTGACGCACCTCGGCCTCGGCGCGACCTTGCTCTCGCTCGCCGTCGTGCTCGCGGGTGCGGCGCGCCTCGCCTCGCTCGAGCCTGCGCGCCGCGCCCTCTTCGACGTGGCCTTCCGCCTCTTGCGGATCGGCACTCTCGACGCGAGCGCCTCCTTCGTCCTCGATCCGCTCGCGACGGCCTTCCTCCTCGCTGCGTTGCTCGCCGTCCTCGGCGTGCACCTCCTCGCGCCGAGGTTCGTCGAGGACGACCGCGCGTCGATTCGTTTCACCGCGTGTGCTTCTCTCCTCGCGTCTGGCGTCTCGCTCGTCGTGCTCGCGGCCGATGCGATCGGTTGGCTCTTTGGCTGGGGCGCCGTCGTGCTCGCGACGGGCCTCTTCCTCGTGCAGGGCAAGAGCACGCAGGCGGCTGCTTCGGCGGGCGTGCGCGCGGGCGTGGTCGCGAGTTTTGGCGGCGTCGCCTTCGCGGGGGGCTTCGTGCTCCTCTTCTGGGGCCTCGGCGGCGCTTGGCTCGACGAGGGCCAGTTCCTCTCCGACTACCGCGCGCGGTTCGTCCCCGTCCATGCCGAGGGCCGCATCCCTCACGAAGAGACCGTCGCCGAGGACGTCGACCGCCCGCGTGGCGAGCGTGACGCCAAGATCATCGCCGAGCGCGCCGAGCAGCGTGGCTTCCTCACCTTCACGAGCCACGCGGGCGCGCGGGTCTACCTCGGCGTCTCCGATCGCGCCCAGCTCGCGCAGAACCCTGCGCCCTTCGCGATCGCGCCCTTCGTGCGCCGCCCGATCCCTGCGGGCTCGCATGCGGTCGTCGTCGCGCCGGGCGGCGGCGCCATGGTCACGGGGGATGGCCTCGAGGTCACCTGGATCGAGCGCCTCGTCGTCCTCGAAGGTGAGGAGGTGCGAATCGCGCCCGTCGGCTCCACGGTCGCGTTTCGGGAGATCCACGACCAGCTCGTGATGCGTGACGAGACGGGCCGGCACCTCCTCGCCCATTCGCTCCTCCGCAAGCACGGCGCTGGCTCGATCGGCCTCGTCACGCTCGCCTGCCTCCTCCTCTTCGTCGGCGCTCTCGCCACGAGCGCGACCTTCCCCTTCTCTGGCTGGCTCCCTCGCGCCGCCTCGCTCCTCTCGCGGCCTGCGCTCGCGCTCGTGCTTGGCCTCTCCCTCGCGCCGGGCCCTCTCCTCCTCGTTCGTTTCTCCGACCTCCTCTCGTTCAGCTCCACGGCCTCCACGATCGTCACCACCCTCGGCGTGCTCGCGGCCCTCCTCGCGGGCCTCCGTGTGCTGATCGAGCGCCGACGCCTCCACCGCCTCGTCTTCCTCGCGCTCACCTCCGTGGGCCTCTCGTTTGTGTCCGTTGGCCTCGAAGCGCCGACCTTCGCCGTCGTCCTCCTCTCCTTGCAGGCGCTCCTTCTCCCGCTCGTTTGCCTTCGAACGACCTCCGAGCGCCCCGACGAGCGCCCTCGTGAGGCGCGCACCTTCCCTGGCGCGCGTCTGCTCGAAGGCCTCGGACCTCGGCTTGGCGAGGCCACCCTCGAAGGGGCCACCACGATCGCGCGATTCGCCTCGAAGCTCGTCTCTGCGATCGACGACCTCGTCCTTGGCCTCCCGGCGCGCCTCCTTTCGCGCCTCTTCTCCCTCTTCGTCGCCCTCGTGCTCCTCGGCTTTGCCTCGCCGGCCTTTGCGGACGACGCGCCTTCGGGCCGCGCCGTCCTTCGCCCCGAATTCGGCGGCGACCACGTCGAGCTCACCCTCTCTCCAGACGGCGAGCAGATGACCGGCGCGTTTCTCCTTCGGAACGAGGGCCCTGGCCTGCTCGAGGTCTCGCGCGTCGAGTTACGCACCTCGCCGGCCGATCCTCGCCTCCCGCCTGGCCTCACCGTCACCGTCGAAGGCGCGCGCGTGCCCCTCGTCACGCGTATCCCTGCGGGCCAGGAGCGCCGCGTGGTCGTCAAATGGCGCTACGAGGCTGCCCGCGCCCGCGAGCTCTACGGCCAGGTCCTCGTCGAATCGAGCACCCGCGCCGGTGACGAACCCGCGCGCCCCCTCGTGATGCCCCTTCGCGCCGAGCGCCCGCTTGGCCTTGGCCTCCTCGGCCGTGGCCTCCTCGGCCGCGCCCCGCTCTTCGTCGTCGTCTTTTTCCCTCTGCTCGGCACCCTTCTCGCGCTCCTCCTCCGCCTCGCGCGCCGCGACCATTCGCGTACCCTCGCCGCCACGAGCGCCGCCGTCCACGGCGCGCTCCTCCTCTTCGTCGGCTGGCTCTGTTATCGATTCGACCGCCTCTTCACCCGCGCCGACGGCAATGACGGCTTCCAACTCATCGAGCGGAGCCGCCTCTTCCCCTCCCTCGGCGTCGAATGGTCCATCGGCGTCGACGGCGTATCCCTCGTCCTCGTCGCCTCTGCTGTCCTCGTCGCTTTCGTCGCCTCGATAACGAGCGCGACCTTGCGCGAGCGCGCTTCGACCTACCACGCCCTCGCCGGCCTCTTCCTCACGGCCTCCCTGGGTGTCCTCGTCTCGCTCGACCTCTTCCTCTTTTGCGCCTTCTGGCTGCTCGGCCTCCTTCCGGCCTGTTTTCTCGTCGCGCGCCGCGGCGGCCCTGGCCCTCGCCGCGCGGCGGCTCGTGTGCTCGTCTCCTCCCTGATCGGCGCCGCGCTCCTCTGCGCGGCCTCCTATTGGCTCTGGCAAAATGGTGACCCCACCTATCTCTCGACGGGCGAGGCTGTCCGCCGCTCGGCGGCCATTCCCGAGCTCGCGCGTGTGGCCTGGGTCGACAAGGGCCTCCTCCTCTTTGGCCATTCCGCCGTGAAGGTCGTCTGGACCGCCCTCTTCCTCGCCTTCGCCCTCCGCCTGTCCGCCTTCCCGCTCCCGGGATACCTCGCGGACCTGCACTCCGAATCGGACACCCCGACGAGCGTCTTGCTCTCGGGCGCGCTCTTCGTGACGGGCGTTTATGGCCTCTTGCGGCTCGGCGTCGGCGTCTTGCCGGACGGCATGCGCTGGGCGGCGATGACGGTCTCGATCCTCGGCGTGGTCGCCATCTTCGTCTCCGCGTTCGCGGCGATGGCCGAGAGTGACCTCAAGCGATTCCTCGCCCGTATCGCGGGGGCCCACGTGGGCTTTGTTTTCCTGGGAATGGGCTCGCTCACCCCGCAAGGATTCGAGGCGAGCGTGGCCGTGGCGGCGCTACACGGCGTGATCGTGGGCCTCTTGTTCGTGCTCGTGTCGGCGCTCGAATCACGCGTGTCCTCGCGTGACCTCGGCCGGTTCGGCGGCCTCTCGCGCGAAATGCCGCTCTTCGCGTTGCTCTTTGGCCTGGCTATGCTCGCCTCGCTCGGAATGCCGCTTCTCGCGGGTTTCTGGGGTCCCTTGCTCGCGCTCTGGGGCGCGTTCGCGCGCGAGCGGTGGATCGGCGTCCTCGGCGCGGCGGGGTTCGTGGTGCTCGCGGGCGTGCACCTCTTCGCGATGGCGCATCTCCTGTTTGGCGAGGCGCGCGAGGAGTGGCGGACGAGCAAATACCTCGAGCCGTTCGGGGGCAAGTTCCCCGCGATGCACGGTCGGGAGATTGCGGCGGCCTTGCCGCTCGTGATTGTCGTGGTGGTGCTCGGGATCTGGCCGAGGCCGCTGCTCGGGATGGTGGATACGGCAAGCCGCGAGATGCACAGGTTGGTGGATCGACCGGGGCCGTTGCAGATTGCGGCGATCCCGGTGCACGCTCCCGAGGACCGGACGAGCACCTGAAATGCCGCGCCTCCACCCCCTCGCCCTCCTCCCCCTCGCCCTCCTCGCCTGCAGCCCTGCCATCACCCCTCGCACCGGCGACACCACACCGGCCGGCAAATTCGGCTGGAGCGTGCACGCGGTCGCCTGGAACTTCGGCTGGGGCCATTTCGAGCGCCCCTCCGGCGCAGAGACCCCCGTGACCACGGGTGGCGCGGACATCTACCCCGAGGACTCGACCTTCCCGTGGTTCTTGAGCAGCGGCCTCGGCGCCTACGAGGTCGGTTTTCGGTATGGCCTGAAGCGCTGGCTCGAAATCGGGGCCTCCCTCGGCTTCCAGCGTTTTGGCGGCGAGGCGCGGTTCGCTGTGCTCGACGAGGACAATGGCGACCCTGTCTCGCTCGTGCTGGGGGCGGGCGGGTATTACACGGGCGTCGGCCACGGCCCCTGGGGTCGCGCGGGCCTCGACCTCAGCAAGCGCCTGGGCCGCGTGGCGCCGCTCTTCAACCTCTACGTGAGCCATGGCGCGGCGTACCACACGGCGTACCTCGATTTGCCCGGCGACGACGATTGCCCGCTGGAGGGCCCGCTGCCGCAATGTGGCCTCTTGCTCGGCGCATTCTCGAACGAGACGCGGCTCTCGGCGGCCCTCGGCGTGGCGATCGGGGCGGGCACGGAGAAGATCGGGGCGGTCACGATTGGCGTCGTGCCGCATGTCGTGCTGGGGGCCTCGTCACAGGTGCGGGCGCTCCACCTGGACAGGGCCGAGGTGCCGCACCATGACGCGGGGTTGCATATCGTGGTTGGAGGGCAGGGGCCGGGGTGGTGAGGGGGCGAGACCGCTTCAGCTCGTCTCCTCGTCCTGCCCCCCGCCCCGCCCGCTCGGCACGTACGCGACTGCGCCTCGTTTCTTTGCCTCGATCACGCGCGCTTCGAGGTCTCGCAGCGCTCCGACGCGGAAGCGCGAGAGGGGCCCTCGCGGGTCCAGGCCCACGACGTCTCGATAGAATGCGTCCAGGTCCGCGGGGATCGGATATCCCTTGCGTTGCATGTACCGGAGCAGCGCGAGATCACGCGTGATGAAGCTGCGCGGCGTGATCTCGACGATACCGTCCTCCGTCTCGTCCCAGGTCACGCCCCGCTCGTCGTCGGAACCGCGGGACGCCTCCTTCCCCTCCGTGACGAAGCCATCGCCGGGCAGCGGCGGCTGGTCTCGATCGAGCAAGGGGAACGTCGTCAGCACGTACGCGTATTCAGGGACGGAAAGGCCGTACAGGTCCGCGACGATGGCGTCGATCTCCGCGCGCAGCTCGGCGCGCTTCCAGGGGTCACGTTCTGCTGAATCGTAGGACCAAGGCTCGTCCGGGAAGACGTGCGTCCAGACGTCGGCCATCTCGGGCGTCGTGCAGGAGAGGCGGGCGACGAGGACTCGCAGGCGTTCGAGCGATGTACTGTCGATCTCTTCCCGACGCGGTACGATGAGTCGTGCCACGTAAATCCAGTTGAGCGTCGCGCCGACGCGTAAGCGGATGATGAAATCGGCCGTCAGCGAGCCGAGGATCCCGGGCAGTACATTGACGACGTCATCGTGGGTCGAGCGCAGCACGGGGACCTTGTTCCCGCAGGTTACGTCGCCCGGTACGATCGCGGCGATCATCGTACGCTCATCAGTTCCGCGAGCGATATCGCGAAACCCACATCGTGCCTGTAACGGCGCTGCCGATTCCACCCGGCATGTGAATACCCTTGGCTCGTACTTCTTCACGCCCAGATCCAGGCGTGCCCAGATCTGTTTGGGGCCCTCGCCCGATACGTATCGTTGATAGCAGTGATCGAATGAGTGAATGAGTCGACCGTCGTAAAGCGCCGTGTACCGTTCCCCCGCGAAGATACGCGACTTGTCCTCGTCCTTTCCCACGTCACTCGGGTGGATGAACCACGCCACCGTTTGGCCGTTCATCTCGCCGCTCCGCTCGGCATACCCTCGATTTCGATAATATCGCTCGCTCGCCGCGACCCAGTACTCGCCGCCTGCCGGAAGTGCCTCGGGCAGCTCGGCCACCTCACCCGGTCCCTCGAAGCGCTGCGTCCATTGACCTTGCGTGTCACGGACCGGCATCACCTGCGTGAATCCCCGCGCCTTCATCCACGCGCGGTTGCGGAACATCCACGCGTCGTTCGTCATGTGCAGTTCATTGCGGTACTTCACGCCCCACCCGCTCTTCTCGCTCCCGAGCGCCGGGTGCTCCTCGTGAAGCCGCTCGATGAGCTTGGCCTCGAGCTCATTCTTGACGTCCAGCAGCGCCAGCGTCCCCGGGCTGACCGCGTCCACGAACGCACGCGACATCTCGACCACCCGCTCTTGCAAGCCCCCCTCGAGCACGCGGGCGTCGCGTAGCATGAACGCCGCCGGGAACTTGTGCCCCTCGGATGCAGGGCGACGCGCCACGACGAAAGTCGAGAACTTGAACTGCGAGTGAATGGAAAACGCCCATCGCCTCGCGTTCTCGAAGCCGTACAGGCATCCCATGGTGCACGTCTCCAGCAAGAGCCGCCGCAGCCCCGTGCACCCCTCCGCCTGCCACAACGTCGACGGCACCACCTGCCCGATACGACCGTCGACGCGCGCGAGCTGGTGCGCCCGCTCGATGAAATACCGGAACAGATCCGGATCACCCCCGGTCTTCTTCCCGTTCACCTCGACCGACTGATGTTCGTAGTCCCCGCCCTCCGCGAGGTACTCGACGAGCGTCTCGATTCGATTCGTATACGTGTCCCACCCCGACGCGAGCTCCGGCCGCTCCCCCTGCAACCGGTCGATCAGCCGATCGAGCGACGGCCCTTGCGTGTTCGCCACCTCGTCCGAGAAGGGGCCGTAGAAGTCGCGCTTCGCCGGCTTCAGCTTGTTCCACGGCGGGTTGCCGACCACGGCGTCGAAGCCGACCCGCGGTCGCCGCGCCCCCGTCGCGTCGAACGCGATCTCCGGGAACTCGAGCTCCCAGTGAAAGAAGCGCAGCAGACGCGGCCCATACCCTTCCTCGCGCACGCGGGCGATCTCCTTGACGAGCGGCACGTCGGCGACCTTCTCGATCGTCATCCGCCGGAGCTCGTCGCCGTCCGACCCGCTCCGCACGCACGCCTCGCGGAGCTCTTCGTACAGGCCCTCGCCTCTCTGGTACACGTGCACGCCCTCCACGTCCGGCGCGGCCAAAAACCACTGCGCGCACCACAGGTCCGCGAGCAATCGATGGCAGCGCAGGCGCGCGTCCACGTCCTGATGTCGCCGGATCTTGTCGTGCACCTCGGCGACCGTATTCGCCGGCTGCGCGGCCACCTGCGCCACGCGCGCCACGATGTCCTTCATCCAGCCTTCGTCGAGCGAAAGCGCGAGCGGGCGCTGCGCGGGCGCCTGCTCCGCGGGCCCCTCACCCTTGCCCTTCGCCTTGCCTTTGCCTTGCGCCTCGCCCGTGGGCCGTGGCTCCCAGACGTCGCCCTTCTTCGTCCGTCGCGCCACCCGCGCCGGCACGTTGAGCCGACCGAGGCGCGCGCCCACCAGCGCGTTGCCGCATTTCAGGTGATGGTCGAGGAACGACAGCGGCTTGCCCGCGCTCGCCGTGTGCAACCACAGCGCGACCTTCGCGAGCTCCACGGCCATCGGGTTCACGTCCACCCCGTAGATGCACCGCTCCACCACGCGCCGCTTCCAGTACGCGAGCTCCCGCGGCCCGTTGTCGTTGGCGACGCCTTGCTCCAGCGGATCGCAGCGCAGAGTCAGGTGCCACGCGATCACGTCGATCGCCTTCACCAGGAAATGCCCGCTGCCCATCGCGGGGTCGACGACCTTCAACGACAGGACGGCCTCCGCATCGGTCCCACATGCGTCGAGCAGCGGCTGCAAGGCGCGCCGCACCAGATGCTCGACGATCACGTCGGGCGTGAAGTAACTGCCCGATGCCTTCTTCTCGCCATCCTGGTTGCGCAGCACGAACGGGCGCACGCCCACCCCATCGAGTGGCACCTGCGGGTCGCGCACGAGGCGCAGTTCGAGGAGCCCCTCGTACACGTCGCCGAGATCCCGCACGTCGAGGTCCGCATACGGGACGGCGACGAGCGGCTCACCCGCGCGCACGCCGCTCGTATCGGCGTCGAGGTAGATCAGCGAGACGAGCAGCGCGTGGACCACGTCGTCACGCAAGCGGAGCTCTTCGAGGTCCGGGTGGTCGCCCGCCGAGAAGAGCCCGCCGTTGTAGGCGAGGACGTCGTACTCGCCGCCCTTGTCGATGAGCTGGAACAGATCGCGGAGCATCTTGTATGCCGCGCTCGACTCCGTCCGCTCGTGCGCGCTGAGCCTCGCGACGGCGTGAAAGATCGCCTCCGTGGACGCGTGCTTCGCGTAAGAGGTCTTCGCTCCGTTGCGGTCTCGCATGGGGAGCAGGTTCATCGCCTCGGCCTTGAGCACGAACAGGAGCCTGTAGAGGAACACGAGCGATAGCTCGCGCAGCTCGTCGAGCTTCTCCTGCGTCGGGGCCGAAAGCGCGCTGCCCTCCCGCGCGACGAAGCCATTGCCCGGGTGGAGCAGGAAACCATTGGCGACGATCGACACGGCCTCGTGTGCGCGCTCCCGGAGGATCTCGCGGACGCGACGGGTCTCGACCTCGCTCTCGCGCGCGAGCATGTCGAGGTATCCGCTCGTCGCCGGGGGGCCGAAGAGGTGCAGGAACAGCGTGAGCGCGGCGCGGTCTTCGTCGGTGAACACGCCGCCGCGGGCGAGCAGGTCCTCCGCGAAGAGCACGAGGTCGAAGCGC
This sequence comes from Polyangium spumosum, assembly GCF_009649845.1. Taxonomy (NCBI): domain Bacteria; kingdom Pseudomonadati; phylum Myxococcota; order Polyangiales; family Polyangiaceae; genus Polyangium; species Polyangium spumosum. The sequence goes on along the minus strand of NZ_WJIE01000005.1, from coordinate 526,005 downwards.
AGGTGCGCCTCGAACTTCCCCGCTTCCATGAGCCGCCACGAGCGCCCGTTCGTGAGCACGCCCCAGCGCTTGCCCGTCACCCGCAGGTAGCGGAGGACCTGCTCGACGTCCTCGCTCGCGGTCGGCTCCTTCCGTGCGGCCTTGGGTCCTTTGGCGCGGCTCTGCTCATCGCCGGCCTCGTCGGCGCCCACGCCTTTCCCGAAGCGCTTCGCGTCCACGACGAGCAACGCATCTGCGCAGTAGACACGCGCCTCGGGCATCTTGCGCCCGGAGCGCAGCCGCACGGCCGCCTCCTGGCTGGCGAAGCACACGAAGTCGGGGATGTGTTTTTCCTGGGTCGCAGGGTCGAGGAGCGGCGGCTTGGGGTCGGCGTGGTATCCGCAGACCTTCTCCAGCACGAGCTGCACGAACCCTTCTGCCACGGCCTCCTGCGACTTGGGCAGGGGCCGGAGATCCCGGGGGAGCCCGACGTGTTTCGTCTCGGCGGTGTCCGTGAACAGGCCCTTCTGCGACGGCGCGGGCATGGTCAACGAGGGTCGGTAACGGCCCCAGATCTCGACGAGGGCCGCGAGGCGGGTGTCGATGTCGACCGGCTGCGTGCGTGGGCACGTGCCTCTCGGGTCGGCGACCACACGCGCGAAGTACGTCGGGGCGAAGAGCCCATGCGGTTCGAGGTAGGGCAACACGGCGCGCGACCCTATCACGTGCCCTCGGGCCGGGGATGCGAGATGATCGGGCGACGCGGGCCTCCGGCCTGTCCAGGTCGCCCGATCGGCCGCCGCTCAGGTCCCCTGGAAGCTCCTAACGCGCCGATCGGCAGCCCACCGAAGCACCTGGAAGCTCCTACCGGGCCGATCGGCCGCCGCTCAGGTCCCCTGGAAGCTCCTACCGCGCCGATCGGCCTCCCACCGAGGCGCCTGGAGGCTCCTGCCGGGCGGATCGGCCGCCGATCGGCTCGCCTGTCACGGCTCGTCGTCCTGATCGTCGTCTTCCGGCGCCAGCGGGGCGAGCGGCTCGTCCGGCGGGGGCTCGGTGAGCTTGGTGCCGGCGGGGACGCGCAGGTCGTAGAAAAAAAGCGAGAGTTGATCGAGCCGGCCGAGCTCCCGGAGCACACCCTCCACGATCGAGCGCGCGGCGAGGTATCGATTGAGCCACGCCTGCCGGGCCGCCTCGACCTCCGGCGTGAGCGATTGCCGATCGACCAGCGCGTCGTCGGCGTGCGCGACGACCGGCGTGAGGGTCTTCATCATGGAATCGAACCGCCCGTACCAATGCGCCGCGTCGCGCACGGTCAACTGGGGCCCCGCTAGCTTCGTCGTGATATGCGTGACGGCGAGCAGCACGTCATGCGCGGCATTGCCGACGCCCGTCGCCGTGCCATCGCGGACGAAAAACACCTTCCGGTCGACGATACTGGCGTCATGGGCGCTGAGGTGCTTGCTGAATTGCCCCAGCAATCGGCGGGCCTCCTTGAGGAGAGGCCTTTTGTTTTGCGTGCCCTTGCGGCGCTCGGCGTCCTTGTCCCGGGCTGCGTCGACGGCGGCTTTGACGGCGTTCGTGGTGTCGTCGAGGCGATCGGCGACGTAGTTCAACGTAGAATCGAACGCGGGGACCAGCCCGACGAGGCGCGTGCGGATCTTCTTGGAGGCATAGGGGCCGTAGATCTGCGTCTCGTCCTGATCGATGTTCTTGTCCGCCATGGGGTCCTCCAGGAGGTGGGAAGGGGGAGGACGGTAGGCGAGCACGTGGGGGGCTTACAAGAGGAAAGTTGGGGAGGGTGGGCCGCGACGCGTAGGAGTCTCGCCCCGCGCCCCCCGAACCCTCGGTCGCGCCGTCGCGCACGACTGCGGCGTTACGCTGCGTCCGGTCGCCAGTTTGTGGACTTCGGGATCACGCCTGATACCGTGCTCATGCTGCGCCCCGGGGGGGGCAGCGTGGAGGGGAATCATGGCCAAGTTGCTGCTGGGTCTCGGGGCGCTTTTCCTGTACGGATCGCTTGGTGTGGCGTCGGGTATCGGTGACGTTCGCCCGGAGGCGCAGCGTCCGACGTTGACGTCCGCCGCAAACGACACAACGAACCTCGGGTCGCGCGAGGGCACAGCAAGCCCGATACCGATGGGAGGGATCAGCGAGGACGAGCGAGAGCGCAGGGTCCGCGAATGCGAAACGCTTCACGACCACTGCTATGACTGGTGCACGCGATCGAACCTGAAGGACAGGAAGAAGCTCCGGCTGTGTTACGAGGACTGCGCCGACAAGTTGCAAGACTGCATGAAGAAGATCCCCTACGCCGACTAGAGCACCAAGGCAGATCCGAATGGCCACCCTGACCACACGCGTCCTCCAGTACCGCGGAGACGACGGCAAGGAGCGGGACGTCACCCTCACGGTATTCGTGCCCTTTGCGGATGAGCATGGCGGGTGGAAGTGCGGGTTCCAGTTCAGTCCACCCACCCATCGGCGCGTCGTTTACGTCGGCGGCATCGATTTCATCCAGGCGCTCGTCGGGTGCCTCAAGGTCGCGCGTGGTTACGTCGAGCACCCCGAAGAGGAGCGCTCACACTGGCAAGGCATGTCGCATTCCGGCTTGCCCACGCCCCAGGCCAGGCCAGGCGAATATCGCGCCCCCGAGGTGCCAGCGCCGGAGAGCAACCCGGGAGACCTGGAGGTGCTCACGACACGAGCGCTCGGCCATTCCGATACGAGCGGCGTCGAAACGGAGCTCGTGTTCACCGTGTTCAAGCCGTTTCAGGCGGACGACGGATCGTGGAAGTGTGGCTTTGCGTTTGGTCCGTCCGAGGGGGCATCGGTCCGGTATGGCGTCGGCGCCGATTTCATCGAGGCCTTCCTCGACGCGCTCGCCCTGGCGCGTGTCGCGTTCGACGATATGGCCCCGACGGGCCCGGCGTCCGGGCTGGCGCTGGACTGCAGCGACTTCCCCTACAAGGTGGGGCGGGCCTTTGCGACCGATCCCGTCGTCGATCCCGACGCCGTCGCGCCGCCGTGATCCGCGCGGTTCCCTTGCGCGAAACCTCGACCCCTCATCTCTCCCCCCGCCCCCGATTCCAATCCCCCCACGCCACCCCCACCGCCGCCCCCTCCTCCCCGAGCAGCGCCTCCCCGATCGCCCGCCTCGCCGCTGCGCCATCCGTATCCAGCGACATTCGCGCCTCGATCCGGACGCCCTCCATCTGCGCATGCCGCTCCGATAACAACCCTGCGATCACCTTCCCTCGCGCTGGCAGCTCCCTCGCCAGCGCCGCGTGTGCCTCCTCCGTCAGCCCCACCCATCCGTCGTCGCGCACCACGAGCGACACATCCGCGGAATCGCAGAGCCCCGGCAAGGCCGCCGAGAGCACCGTCAATGGGTCGTGCATGATCGAGCAGGGCTTGCCCGTCTCCACCCACGCCTCCAGGTGCCGCACGAAGAGCGCTCCCGCGGGAGAGGCCCCTCGGAGCGCGCACGCCAGCGGGTCGTCCGGGTAGACCCCGAGCCCGCTCCCCCAGCTCGAATGGCTGAACAATAGCCGCGGCTTCTCCACCCGCGCGAGCACCCGCGCGAAGGCCCCCGGGTCGAGCCGCGCATTGTATTGCGCCGCCTCCCGCCGGTACGCCCCCGCGAGCGCCGGGCCCATCTGAAAGAGACGCACCCGCGCCGCGAGCTCCGGACGCGCCAAAAGCGCCGCGTCGAGGTTCGAGAGCGGCCCGAGCCCCACGTAATCGACCCGCGGAGACGCCTCGAGCACCCGCACGATCTCCCCGACCGCGTCGACCGAGAATCGCACGTCGTCCGGCGCGAGCCCCGCCTCCTCCACCAGGCACGACGCCCGATTGCGCACGCTCGGCAGCCCCGCCGCCACCGGGAGCTCCACCCTCGACGCGCGGAGCAACCCCGCGAGGAACCGCGCGCGCCCTTTTTCGCGCGTCTCGTCGCTCGTCACCAGCAGGGCAGGTCGAAATCGCGACGGCCGCGCGGCCAGCATCGCCGCGACGCACGTGTCGTCCGGATCCGTGCCGATGTCCAGGTCGAAGATCGACGGCGCCGCGCCGAGCGGGGCTTCCTGCGTCGAAATCACGCCCTCGCCCCCGCTACGGCTCCTCCACCATCGGGAACACCTCCACCCCGAGCGACTTCAGCAGGACCGCTCCCTCCGGCGGCCTCGCCTCCTTGGCCGCATTCATCTGGTCACGCGTCTCCCAGATGCTGATCGTCATTCCTTTCCCGCTCGACGGGTCTGTCACGTAATAACTCGCCTTGCACCCGGGCTGCTTGCGCATCCAGGCTCGATAGGCGCGCGCCTTCTCCAGGTCCGCCTCGCTCGCCTTTTCGTGCGTCACCACGCGACAGAACCCCTTCGTCGGAAGCGACGACGTCGACTTCTCGTTCGCCTTCCACAGGTTCGCCGCCGCCCAGAGCTTGCCGATCTGCAGCACCGGGTGCGCGCCCTCCACGCCGTAGTCCTCCGGCGTCACCACCCGGCCGCGCACCGAGAAGTAACCCGTGCGCAAGCCGAACTCGTCCGTCACCGCGTACTGACCGCCCGCGGCGCTCACGTGGTAGAGGCTGTCGTCGATCGTCACCTTGTTCCCATCGACGTGGGTCTTGCTCGCCATGGCGCGCATCGTACCAGAGCTCGGCGGCTCTTCGCGCCGTTTGAAGCTCACGGGTTCGTCCCTTCTTTGCTACCCTCCGCCCCGCCGCCATGACCGCACGTGAAGACAGGCCGAGGGCCGAAGGGCAGGGGCGAAAGGTGCGTCTCGTCCCAGGCGGGATCGAGATCAACGGCGACGTCGTCCCGCTCTGGGCAGGCTCCGTCCACTACTGGCGCCTCGACCCCGGCGCCTGGCGCGCTTGCCTCGAGGCCGTCAAGGCCATGGGCCTGCGCCTCGTCGACACCTACATCCCCTGGGGCGTCCACGAGGTCGCCCCCGGCAAGCTCGAGCTCGGCGCCACCGACCCCCAGCGCGACATCACCCGCTTCTGCCGCATCGCCGAGGAGCTCGGCCTCCACGTCATCGCCCGCCCCGGGCCCCACATCAACGCCGAGCTCACCTACTTCGGCCTGCCCGAGCGTATCGTCTGGGACCCGGCCTGCCAGGCCCGCTCCCCCGACCAGAACCCGGTCTTGCTCCCCATGCTCCCGTTCGCGTTCCCCGTCCCGAGTTACGCGAGCGACGCCTTCCACGACGAGGCCGCGCGGTACTTCCAGGCCCTCGGCCCCACGCTCGCGCCGCTGCTCTACCCGGACGGGCCCATCGTCCTCTTCCAGATCGACAACGAAGGCGCCCTCTACTTCCGCGACGGCGCCTACGACCAGGACTACCACCCCGACGCGATCCGCCTCTACCGCGAGTTCCTGCGCGAAAAGTACGGCACCATCGAGGCCCTGCGCGCCTCCTACGGCGTCGAGCCCAAGGACGGCGAGGTCCCGTCGAGCCGCAAGGGCGAGGCGACACGTTTCTCCTCCATCGACCCGCCGCGCAAGCTCGACGCCACGCGCCCGCGTGACCTCGCCCGACACCTCGACTGGTCCGAGTTCCACGAGCACCTGCTCGCCACCGCGTTCCAGCGCCTCGGCCGCGCGCTCGCCGCCGCCGGCATGGACGGGCTGCCCACGACGCACAACCTGCCGCCGGGCCAGGACGCGACGCCCCTCAACGCCGCCCGCGTCACCAAGGTCGTCGACCTCGTCGGGCTCGACTACTACCACCTGGCGAACCCCACGAGCCGCGCCATCATCGCCCGCCGCACGAGCGAGCTCGCGACGCGCTGCGAGGCCCTCTCCGTGCCCGCGTTCGCCTGCGAGATGGGCGCCGGCTTCCCGCCCTTCTTCCCGCCCCTCGACGAGCGCGACGGCGCCTTCACCGTCCTCTGCGCCCTCGCCTACGGCCTGCGTGGCTTCAACGTCTACATGGCCGTCGAGCGCGACCGCTGGATCGGCGCCCCCATCGACCGCCACGGCCGCGAGCGCCCGTACGCCACCTTCTGGCGCAAGCTCTGCGCCGCCCTCGAGCAGACGAGCTTCCACGATCTGCGCCGGAAGACCCCCGTCCGGATCCTCATCCCCCGCACCGAGCGCAGGCTCGCGCGGGTCATGCACGCCTTCGGCCCGCTCTCGGGCGCGTTTTTCTCCATCGTCGGGGCCGGCGCGCGGGAGCGTTGCGTCGAGGACGACCTCGGCCTCGGGTATCCGCTCGCCATCGAGGCCGACACCTTCGCCACCGCCTTCGAGCAGGCCCTCGAGTCGCGCGGCGTGCCCTTCGCCGTCGTCGGCGGCGAGGACCGCGACACCGCGCTCGGCGACGCGCGCTGGCTCATCTGCGCGACCTCCGGCGCCCTCAAGCCCGAGCTCTTCGAGCGCCTCGCCGAGGCCAAGGCGCGTGGCGCCCGCGTCACCCTCGGCCCGCGCGAGCCTCGCTTCGACGGCGCGTTCCGTCCCGTGGACGTCCCCTTCGACCTCGGCCGCCTCGGCGACGACGGTCCGCTCACGCCCGACGTGCCCGCCGCGGCCGACGCGGCCGTCGCGCAGGCGATCGAGACGCTCGGCCTGCCCACGTACGCCTGCGATCCCGGCGGCGTGTACGTCACCGTGCACGAGGACGCCTCGGGCGCGCCACGCGTGCTCTTCGTGATCAACCCGTCCGAGCGGGACTTCGTGGCCCGCGTGAGCGCCGGCGCGGCGCGGACGAAGGCGACGGACCTGATCGACGATTCGACCTTCGAAGCGCGCGCCGGCACGATCGAGGTGCGCATGAAGCCGCGGACGGTGCGGATGCTGGCGCTGCGGTGATCCTGGGGGGCATGTCCGTTGCTAGGCGCTCTCCGCGTCCTGACTTCGGAGGTGCTTCGTGAGAAAATCGATTTTGCTTGGCTCGGCGGTCTTCACCCTCGCCGCGGTGGGAATCGCCGCGTGTGGTGCGGACCATGCCGAGGTTGGCCAGGGTATGCCGAATTATGCGGGCGGGAGCTCGGGCGGCCAGGCGGCGCCGCCGACGGCGCCTCCGCCCCCGGACGGCAATGACGCGGGCGCGGACGCCGACGCACCTTTTGCGTGTGAGAGCCTCGACAAGGACAGCCCTGTCATCCTCTACCTCTCGGCCGACGACTCGAACTCGATGGGCTCGCCGGTCCAGATCCGCGAGCTCTTGAACATGGGCATCACCCCGAGCGCGAACCTCGTCCGCACCTACGAGTTCCTCAACTACTACCGCATCCAGTACCCCGCGCCGCCGGCCGGCGAGCTCTCGATCCTCCCGCACATGGCCGAGACGGCCGTCCCCGGCGAGATCGATCTCCAGCTCGGCGTCCGCTCCTTCGACGCCGTCAAGCCGCGCAGGCCGATCACCGTGACCTTCGTGCTCGACACGTCCGGCTCCATGGACGGCGAGCCCATCAAGCGCGAGCGCGCCACCGTCGCGGCCATCGCGCAGAGCCTCGCCGAGGGCGATATCGTCAACGTCGTCACGTGGAACACGGACAACAACGTCGTGCTCGCGGGCCACAAGGTCACGGGGCCGAACGACGAGCAGCTCCTCGCGAAGGCCAATGGCATCCAGGCGAGCGGCGGGACGGACCTCTCGAGTGGCCTCGCGGCCGGCTACAAGCTCGCGGAGCAGCATTATGGCGCGGGGAGGATCAACCGCGTCATCCTGATCAGCGACGGCGGCGCCAACGTGGGCGTGACCGACGAGGGCCTCATCGGCCTGCAATCGCAGGACGCCGACAAGGAGGGCATTTACCTCGTCGGCGTCGGCGCGGGCCCGGCCGAGTATTACAACGACGGGCTGATGGACGCCGTCACGGACAAGGGGCGCGGCGCCTACGTCTACCTCGACAGCACCGCGGAGGCGACGCGGATGTTCGTCGATCGATTCGACGAGACGATGGAGGTCGCCGCGCGCGGCGTGCAGGTCGAGATCACGCTGCCCTGGTACATGCGCATGTACAAGTTCTACGGCGAGGAGTACTCGACGAACCCCGAGGAGATCGAGCCGCAGCACCTCGCCCCGAGCGACGCGATGATCTTCAACCAGGTCGTGAAGGCCTGCGACGCGTCGGTCTTGAACATGGACGACACCGTCACGGTCGTCGCGCGCTGGAAGACGCCGCTCACGTATCAATCACGCGAGGTGAAGGTCACGACGACCCTCGCCGAGCTGCTCGCCGCCCCCTCGCCCCAGCTCGCCAAGGGCAAGGCGATCGTCGCTTATGCCGAGGCCCTGAAGCAGCCGAGCGCGGAGGCCTTCACGAGCGCCCTCGCGCAGATCGAAGCCGCGAAGGCCGGCGCCCCCGACGCCGAGCTCGACGAGATCGCCGCGCTGATCAAGAAGCACCCGAGCTACGCGGCGCCCTGAAGCGACGCCCGCCGAACGGCGCTGTTGCTTCTCCGCCGGAGCTCTCTTAGAACGCCGGAGGAGACGTGAGACGCGTGCGAACGATTGCGAAGATCCTCGGCGTGGGGCTCTGGCTCGGCCTCTTCGGCTTCACGTGGGCCGGCTGCAGCGAAGATCCCCCGCAAACGAAGCCCGACGATCCGCTCGCCGGGCTTCCTTCCACCTATGCCCGCGTCCAGTGCGGCCGCGTCTTCGCCTGCTGCGACGAAGCCGAGCGGGACGAGGTGCTCCTCTTCGACCCCGTGCCGGGCACCCAGGCCGAATGCGAGGCGCGGTACGAGAGCTTCTTCGGCGCCGTCGTCGTCGATCTCCGGAGCGGCATCGAGGCCGGCCGCATCGTCTACGACGCCGCCCGCGCGGAGGCGTGCTTCACGAAGGCCGGGTCCGCCTCCTGCGGCGATTTCTTCGGCTCCGATTTCCTCGAAGAGGACCCCGATTGCGAGGCCGCGTTCCAGGGCACCGTCGCGCTCGGCGGCGCCTGCCTCGGCGACGACGAATGCGAGGATCCCGGCGCGAAGTGCGCGGGCGCCTCGGGCGCGGAGCTCGGCATTTGCAAAGCCCCGCCCGGCGAGGGAGAGCCTTGCCAGGACGGCCTCTGCGGCCCTGGCCTCACCTGCCGGCTCGACGCCGGCATGCTGAAGTGTTTCGCCCCCACGCCCGACGGCGCCGCGTGTACGCTCGACATCGAGTGCCAGAGCAGCTATTGCGATTTCGACACCGGCGTCTGCGCCGCGCCCGCGCCCGAAGGCGGGCCGTGCGCGGTGAACGCCGGCTGCGAGAGCGGTTATTGCGACGTGTCGGCGGGGGCCTGCGCCGCGAAGAAGGCCGACGGCGGGGCGTGCGTCACGGGCGCGGAATGCGCGAGCGGCTTCTGCGACGACGCCGCGGGCCCGGGGACGTGCACGGCGACGAAGGCGGACGGCGCGCCTTGTATGGTCTCCGCCGAATGCGCGAGCGGCTTCTGTGACGCGGGGTCTTGCAGCCCGGGGACGGGGAGCCCGGTCTGCGACGGCGCGTGACGAAAATGCGCGCGGCGGGCCCTGCCCACCGTTGACGCCGCGCCTCTTTCGTCCCACCTCTCCGCTTCAGCGAGGCGCGGCTGCCCATGGAACGAGATCGCTGGCTCTCCGTTGTGCTGAGGACGGCGCTGCTCGTCCTGTTTTTCTGGATGGTCCGGACGCTGCTCGTCCCGATCGCCCTGGGCGGGCTCTTCGCGCTCCTCCTGAGCCCCCTCGCCGAAAAGGCGAGGCCCCGGCTGGGCCGCGCCGAGAAGTTCACGCCGCTCCTCTTCACGTTCGGCACGATCGTCCTCGTCGTGATTCCGTTCGTCTTCATCACGATCGAGGTCGTCCAGTCGATCAGCGAGTTCCTCGCCCGCGACTGGACCTCGACCATCACGCGCCTGCAATCGTTCCTGACGAACGGCATCGACATCCGCGGCCGGAACATCCACATCGGCGGGCCTCAGCTCACGGCCGCCATCCAGAACGTCGGCCAGCGCGCCGCGACCATCGCGGCCGCGGCCGTCGGCGGCATGGCCGCGGCCGTGCCGGCGTTCATCCTCAGCCTCTTCCTGTTCGGGGTCTCGCTTTATTATTTCCTGAAGGACGGCGGCAGGCTCGTCCGCTGGTTGTTCCGCCTCTCTCCGTTCCCGCAGAACCAGACGCGCGAGCTCTTCGCGTCCGTGCGCGAGACCGTCAACGGCGCCATCCTCGGCATCCTCGCGACCGCGCTCGTGCAGGGCAGCCTGTCGCTCGTCGCGCTCTACGTGTTCGGCGTGCCAAACGCGTTTTTGCTCGGCGTGCTCGCGGCGCTCCTCTCGTTCATCCCGCTCGTCGGCACGACGCCCGTCACGGTGGGCTCGACGATTTACCTCTTCGCCACGGGCCACGTCGGCAGCGGCGTCGGGATGGCCATCTCGGCGGTGCTCATCGGCCTCTCCGACAACGTCGTCCGCCCCTGGGTGCAGAGCTCGTCGACGAAGATGCACCCGCTCGTCGCGCTGCTCGGCATCTTCGGCGGCCTCGAGCTCTTCGGCCCGGTCGGCGTCTTCCTCGGCCCCGTCATCGCGGCGATGGCCGTCTGGACCGTCGACACCTACGCGAAGCTGCACCCGCCGCGCCGCGAGGCCGTCGCGCCGCCCAGCGACCCGAACGTCCCGCCGCCGAAGAGCGCGCCCCCCGCCTCGTCATGAGGCGAGCGCTTCACAACCATCCGCGTTCCCGGTAGAACCTCGCGGCGTCCCCGAGCGACACGTCGAGCGGGCGCGACGTGTACCCGAGCTCCTTCTCGGCGCGCGCCGACGACATCCGCACCCGGAGCGTGCTCTGCAGCGATATTTCGTGGCTCAACAGGGGCGGCCGGCCGGAGATCCGCGCCGCCCGTTCCATCAAGAACGACAATCCCATCACGGCACGATCGGGCAGCGTGAAGCGCGGCGCCCGCCCGCCGGCCGCGGCGGCGATCCGCGTGAGCAGCGCGCGCACCGAGAGCGACTCGCCCCCGAGGATGTAATGGCGCCCGGAGCCTCCGCGCTCGGCCGCCGCGAGGTGCGCCGTCGCCACGTCCCGCACGTCGCACGTGGTCCGGATCCCGTTTGGCACGGCGATCGTCGTGCCTTTCCGCGTCGAAAGGAAGAGCGGCAGCACGTTCGCCTTCCAGTCACCCGGGCCGAACACCGCCACGGGGTGCGTGATCACGGCGAAGAGCCCCTCTTTCGCGGCCCGCTCGACCTCTTGCTCCGCCAGCCATTTCGTGTGCGGATAGACCATCTGCAGCGGAGCGAAGTTGTACGCGCTCGTCTCGTCGACCGTGACGACCTCTTCGGTCGGGGGATACGGCTTTCCGATCGTCGAGCCCGTCGAGGTGAACACGAATCGGTCGACCCGCGCGTCCCGGGCCGCCTGCACCATGTTCCGCGTGCCCGTGACGTTCGTCCGCGCGATCTCCGCCCATTTCGCGCGCCACATCCGCACGTCGGCCGCGACGTGATACACGACCGACGCGCCGCGCATGGCCTCGCGCAGCGTCGCCACGTCGTCGAGGTCCCCCCGCACGATCTCGAGCTCGGCCCGCGGGAGCTCGCCCGGCAATTCACCGCTGCGCGAGAGCGCGATCACGTGATGCCCCGTCTCCAGCAATCGCCGCGTGATCTCCCAGCCGAGGAAGCCCGTCCCGCCCGTCACGAAGGCGGTTTTGCTGCGCGGGATGCCGCTCATCGCTGCCTCGTCACCATCGCTCGATCCTCCACCCGCGTTGCCTGGCGACGCGCTCGAGCCGCGGATCGGGGTTCACGGCGATCGGCTCGGCCACGCGCTCGAGCAGGGGCACGTCGGTCACGCTGTCCGAATAAAACGTGGACTCTTCGAGGACGAACCCGAGCTTCGCGGCGAGCGCCTCGGCGCGCCGCACCTTGCCCGCGCCGAGGCAGAGGGGCCGCTCGGCGCGCCCCGTGAAATGGCCACGCGTATCGAGCTCGAGCTCGGTCCCCACGACGTGCTCGATCGCGAGCCGCCTCGCCAGCGGCCGCGCCGCGTATTTCGTCGCGCCCGTCACGATCGCGCAGACGTCGCCCGCCTCCTTGTGCCGCTGCACCGCGCGCCGCCCGGCCTCGGCGATGTGCACCTCCACGTATTTGCCGAACCAGTCCTCGCAACGCGCGCTGAGCACGCTCTCGGGCGTGCCCGCGAGCGGCCCGAGCGCCTTCTCCGCCATGTTCTCGGCGTCGAGCAGCCCGAGCGTGTACTGCCCGACCCAGTACAAGGTCTTCAGGAGGTCGAACGTCGTCGCCTCGCCGATGTCCCGGAGATACCGCACATAGAGGCTCGCGGTCTCCTTGCGCACGAGGGTGCGGTCCATGTCGAAGAGCGCGGCGCGTGGTTTTTGTTCGTTCATCACGTGAGGCCGTATCCGCGCTGGAGCGTGGCCGAGAAGAGGTTGCAGAGCGCGTGGAACACGACACCCGCGCCGATGCCGCCCGTCCGCGCGCGGAGCCAGCCGAACACGAGCGAGGGGAAAAACACCGCGAGCCGGTCCGGGCTCGGGACGGTCAAGAAATGCCCAATGGCGAAGATCGCCGAGGCGACGAGGAGCCCCGGGCCGAGATCGGCGCCGAGCACGCGCCACCGCGGCGGCCACGCGGCGTCGAGCCGGGTCTGGAGGTATCCCCGGAAAAACGCCTCCTCGGGGAGCGCCACGGCCAGGAAATGGCCGGAAATCTCGTTCCACGGCGAGGTGAGCGCCCGGAACACGAAGGGCATTTTCAGGCGCCAGAACAGCTTGAAGCCGATCCAGAACGGCGGGAAAATGATCAGCGCGAGGACGAGCACCCAGAGCAGCGCCGTGGCCGCGTCGCGGAGGAGCCGCCGCCGATCGAGCGGCAGCGGCTCGAGCAGGCCGCCGAGCGAGAGCCCATGCGCGCGGATCACGTGCTCGTCCGCGCGCAGGACGAGCCACCACGTGACCGCGAGGAACACGAGCCCCACCGCCGTCCCCGCGTGATCCTTCGGCGTGAGGTACGAGAGCGCCGTCACCAGGACGGTCGTGGCGAGCGCGACGAGCAGCGGGCGGCGCGCGTTCGGCGCCTCGGGGGCGGGCGCTTCGGGCGCGAGGGGAGCCGGGGAGTCGGGGAGCACGCGCGGGCGAGGATACCCTCGTCTGGCCGCCCGCGCGAGCCCGGGGAGGCAGGGCCGGGCGGGAAGAACTTCGATTTTCTGGCCTTCCTGGGGACGACGGGTACATTCGGCTCGTGGTGCTCGGTTCGTTTCTCCGCTCCCTGGCCCCGTCGTGCCTCGCGGCGCTCACGCTCGGCGCCGGCCTCGTCTGCGCCCGCCCGGCGAGCGCGGGTTCGCCGTTCCTGGTGACGCCCGAGCCCGCGGTGGTCGAGGCGAGCCCGGCCTATCGATACGCGAACATGACGGACGAGGAGGCGTTCGCCGAGCTCGACCGCCGGAGCCTGCCGTACATCCGCGTCGAGAGCGCGCCCGGCGTGCGGGCGCCGATCCGGCTCACGGGCCGGCTGCACGGCGTGTACATCCACTCCGCGCTGCCGGAGGAGCAGCGGGCCACGTCGATCTTCGAGATCCTCGACGCGCGGCTGGCGCTCGCGCTCGACGATTTCGCGGCGGTGCTCGAGCGGCACGAGATCGACGAGGTCATCCATTACACGATGTATCGGCCGAACGTGCCGCGCGAGGCGAGAGCGCCCGCGGCCCCGGCGAAGCGGAAGGTCGCGAAGAAGCAAGCGCCGCGAAGAGCCGCCCCGAAGAAGGGAGCGGCGGGGAAGGAAGCCTCGAAGAAGGAGGCGCCCCGAGCGAACCCGAAGCTCCCGCCGGCGAATACCGCGAAGGCGCGGGACCTCGGCAAGGGCGCGCTCGGGGCGAAACACGCGCACGAGGGCGCGGCGAAGGGGACGAAGCGGAAGGAGCCGGCCAAGGCTCCGGAGAAGCTCGGCAAGCCGCGCGAGATCGTCACGGAGGCGGCGAAGCCGAAGCCCTCGCCGCGCTGGGCCCCGCCGGGCACGCGTCACCCCGCGGGGCTCGCGATCGACGTCGGCCGTCTCCGCAAGAAGGACGGCACCTGGATCAGCGTCCTCGACCATTTCCACGGCAAGATCGGCGAAAAGACCTGCGGCGAGGGCGCGCGGAGGCCCGAGCAGGCCCTCGCGCAGGAGCTCCGCGCGCTCGTGTGTGAATCGCAGGACGCGGGCATCTTCACGTACGTGCTCTCGCCGAATTACAACGCCGACCACGCCGACCATTTTCACATGGAGATCAAGCCCGGCGTGCGGTGGTTCCTCGTGCATTGAAGGCACGGGGCAGGGGAGGTTGTCGGCGTATCCGCGGGCAAACGCTCCCTTGACAAACTGGGGGAGACCGGCGTAAGAACGCGCCCGTGCCCTCCCTGCCCCACGAAGGGATCGTCGAGCTGTTCCGCAACCGCCCGCTCCTGGCGGCGGAGATCTTGCGCGAGGCATTCGACGTCGTGCTCCCGAGCTTCACCGAGGCGCGGATCGAATCCGCGGTGCTCGGCGACGTGATCCCCCGGGAGCTGCGCGCCGATCTGCTCGTGCTCCTGCTCGACGGGAGGCCGGTGCTGGCCATCATCGTCGAGGTCCAGCTCAACGACGCCAAGCGGGAGAAGTCATTCGCGTGGCCGGCCTACCTCGTCGGCGCGCGTGCGCGTCACAAGTGCCCGGCGTGCCTCCTCCTCGTCACGCCCGACCCGGCGCTCGCGGCGCGCCTGGCCGAGCCGATCGTGCTCGGCCCTGGCCAGAACCTGGTCACGCCGTTCGTCCTGGGACCCGCGGGCGTCCCGGTCGTGGCGGACATCGAGGAGGCGCAGAGGAGGCCGGAGCTCGCGGTCCTGTCGGCGATGGCGCACGGGCCAACCGAGAAGGGCGTGGACGTCGCGGTGGCTGCGATCATCGCGAGCGCGGGGATCGAGGACGAGGAGACCCGTGCGATGTACGCGGATCTCGTGCTATTCTCGATGGGCGCGGCAGCACGAAGGGCCCTGGAGGCCGTCATGAGCATGAAGAACTACGAGTACCAGAGCGAGTTCGCGCGAACGTACTTCCAGAAGGGACGCGAGGAAGGGTTCGAACAGGGCATCGAGAAGGGGATCGAGAAGGGCATCGAGAAGGGCATCGAAAAGGGGATCGAGAAGGGCATCGAGAAGGGCATCGAGAAAGGTCGCGCCGAGGGGCTCCTGGAAGGAGAGCTGCGGCCGCTCGTCCGCCAGTTCGAGCGCCGGCTCGCGCGAGGGCTGACCAACGCCGAGCGGGCGCGGCTCGCCGAGCGGGTGCTCGCGCAGGGGGCCGAGCATATCGGCGACCTGGTCCTCGACCTCTCCGCCGAAGACCTCGCCTCCTGGCTCGCGGCGACGAACGGGCGCTGAGGTCCGGCAGCGGTCGAACGGGCCCTCCCCTCGTTCGCGCGTCCCGCGCGCCCACCCCCGCAGACCTGAACACCCGTCCCCCCATTACGATTTTTTCGTCCAACCACGCAACTGCCGCCCTCGTTCTGTCGACATGCGTGCGAGGGGGTCATGCTCGGACGAACCCCCGGAGGGACGAACTCATGCTCATCGACGCTGCTGCACTCCCGACCGATCCGCTCGTGGGGACCCGTTATCGTGTCGTTCGTTTGATCGGCGGCGGTTCGTCCGCCGACGTGTACGAGGCCAAAGGCCCTTCCGGCGAGCTCTGCGCCATCAAGGTCCTCCGCCACGAAATGCGTGACTCCCAGGAGGCCGCCGCGCGCCTCCTCCAGGAGGGCCGCTTGCTCGCTTCGCTCCGGCACCCGAACCTCGTCCCCCTCCGCGAGATTGGAATGACCCGCGACGGCCGTCCTTTCCTCGCCATGCCCCGCCTCGCCGGCGAGACCCTCCGCGAGATCCGCCTCCGCAAAGGCGCCCTCGCGCCCGCGTTCGCCGCGACCCTCATCGCGGGCGCGCTCGACGGTCTGCACGCGGCCCACCACCACGGCGTCGTGCACCGCGACGTCAAACCCGGCAACATCTTCCTCGTCGAATCCACGTCCGGCCCCCCGCGCCCGGCGATGCTCGACTTCGGGATCGCCAAGGTCCACGGCGCCGCCACCTGGCGCACCACGGACCATCAATTCATCCTCGGCACCCCTCGCTACCTCGCCCCCGAGCAGATCCTCGGCGGACGCGTCGATGCCCGCACCGACGTGTATTCGATGGGCATCGTCCTCTTCGAGTGTGTCGCTGCGCGTGGTCCCTTCGATGTGCTCGTCGGCGCCGACATGCTCACCGTCATGCGCGCCCACCTCGGCCTCGCCCCGCGCCGCCTCGACGACGTCTCGGGCGCCCCGCCCGCGCTCGCCCGCGTCGTCGCCCGCGCCCTCGAAAAGAAGCCCGCGCGCCGTTATCCCACGGCCGCCGCCTTTGCCGCCGCGATCCGCGGCGCCGTCGCGCCCGAGGCCGCCTTCGCCGCGGAGAGGAGGGCGTCGTGAACACCACCCGCAAAGACCCCCACGCGCGCTCCACCGTGCCCGAGGATCACGCCGTCGAGCCTCCTCGCGCGCCCTCCACCCGGCGCGTTTTCCCCGCAACGCCCCTCCGCCGCGGCGAGCGCGCGCCCGGCACGCAGTGGATCGTCGTTCGCCCCCTCGGAAAGGGCGGCGTCGGGGAGGTCTTCGAGGTCGAGCACGCCCTGCTCGGGCGCCGCGCCGCGCTGAAGGCCCTGCTCCCCGCGAACGCCGAGCGCCATGGCCTCGCCGAGCGGATCGCCGACGAGGGGCGCATCCTCGCAATGGTGCGTCATGACAACCTCGTCGAGGTCCAGGACCTCGGCTTGCTCTCGGACGACGGCCGCCCGTACCTCGTCCTCGAGCTGCTCGAAGGGCGGGATCTGCGCGCCGAGCTCGGCCGCATCGGCGTCCTCTCCGTGCCGACGACGCTCGCCATCGCGGCGCAGATCCTCCGCGGCCTCGGCGCGCTCCACCGCGCGGGCTTCGTGCACCGCGACGTCAAGCTCGAGAACCTCTTCCTCTGCGACGACGGCCGCGCCAAGATCCTCGACCTCGGCGCCGCCGAGCCCGCCCGGGGCGCGGAGGGGCCGGGCGCGCGGGGCGCCTCGCTCGGGACGCCGCGCACCATGGCCCCCGAGCAATTCGCGGGCAGACCCGTCGACGGGCGCGCCGACCTTTATGCCCTCGGCCTCGTCCTGTACGAGCTCCTCGCAGGTCGTGGCCCCTTCGACGATATCGCAGACCTCGACGCCTTGCGTTTCGCCCACCTCGATCGGATCCCCGCGCCGCCGTCGCGGTTCGCCCCCCAGCCCATCTCCGCGGCCCTCGACGCCTGGATCCTCCGCGCGCTCGAAAAGGATCCCGACGACCGCTTCCCCTCCGCCGAGGCCATGGCCGCCGAGATCCCCGCCCTCCTCGCGCCTCGTCACGCGCGCCCCGCCGAGGACACCACGCCGTCCGCGGTTTTTTCATCCGCCGCTCGCCCCTCGTCCCGCCGCGCCGCCTCGCCTTCGCGGGATCACGACGGCGGGGAAGGTTTGCGCCGCATGGTCGTCTCCGCCCTGGCCATCGCTTCGCTCGCCGTCGGGCTCGCGGTGGGCAGGCTCCTCGGCCCGCACGCGTCCTCCCCGGGCCCCGCGACTCCGGTCGTTTTTGCGCGGGGGGCGTCGTGAACGATCCGATCGACACACGATCGGTGTAAGGTCTCCTTGCACGCCTCCGTTTCCACCGGCGAACGGCGCGAGCCGTGGGGAGAACGACGATGGACCTCATCCGACGCGGGTTTTTGGCTGTTTCGTTGGCGACGTTGTTTTCCTCCGCCATGGGATGCGGAGGAGCCTCCTACACGGGCGGCGGCTCGGCGACGCCGGGTGACGCGCGGGCGAGTGAAGCCACCCCGACGGGCGCGAGCGCCTCGCAGGGCCAGTTCGGCGGCGATTCGGCCGGCTTCCCGAGCGACGCGCCGGTCACGGACGAGGCAGCCCCGAGCGCGCCTCCGCCCGCCGCCGCGACGGCCGGCGCCGCGCAGCGCCCCGGCGCGTTCGAGGCCGAGGCCAAGCGCGCCGAGGTCATGCAGCCCGAGCCCCAGAATCGCCCGGGCCTCGGCACGCAGTGGGGCGAGACGCGCTCGTCGTCGATCACCACGGTCCCGTTCCAGCGCGCCGAGCCGACGAGCCCGTTCTCGATGTCGAGCCTCTTCTACAACGACGAGGAGGGCGCGCGCTCCATGGCGAACGCGGCCGGCTTCCGCCGCACCTCGGGCGGCGTCACCCCCGTCGCGGGTGGCGCGCTGCTCGTCGGCCTGCGTGACGAGAATGGCGCGTTCTTGAACGGGTTCGTCGCGAGCGACAAGAGCTACATCGTCGGCGAGGCGGGCCGCCGCTACACGATCGTCATTCGCAATCGCACGCCGAACCGCATCGAGTGTGTCGTCTCCGTCGACGGCCTCGACGTGATCGACGGCCGCGCCGCGAGCTTCACGAAGCGCGGCTACCTCGTGCAGCCGCACGGCGAGCTCGAGATCGACGGCTTCCGCCAGAGCGTCGACGCCGTCGCCGCCTTCCGCTTCGGCTCCGTGCGCGGCGCGTACGCGACCCGCAAATCCGGCGGCGACTCGCGCAACGTCGGCGTCATCGGCTTCGCCTTCTTCCACGAGCGCGGGACGAACCCGTTCCCCTGGACGAACGACGAGGTCAACAAGCGCCACGACGCCAATCCGTTCCCCGGCCAGTTCGCCACCCCGCCCTGATCGGGAAAACAGCGCGATCCAGCGCCCCGACGCACCGCGAAAAATTCCGACTACCCAACCCGCCCCGGCCGCGCTACCCCCGGTCCGTGGCGATCGATCTCAACCCCTCCCAGAAGCAGGCGGTCGAGCACGATCTCGGGCCGATGCTCGTGCTCGCCGGGGCCGGCTCGGGCAAAACGCGTGTCGTCACCGAGCGGATCGGGCGGCTGCTCGGCAAGGGCGTGTCCGCGCAGAGCATCCTCGCGATGACCTTCACCAACAAGGCCGCCGCCGAGATGCACGAGCGCGTCTCTAAGCTCGTCGGCCCGAAGGTCGCGAAGGACCTCAAGGTCTGCACCTTCCACCGCTTCGGCCTCGACACGCTCGGCCAGGAGACACGCGCGCTCGGCTTCCGCGGCACCAAATTCGCCATCCTGGACCAGGCGGATCAGACGAGCACGATCCGCGAGATCCTGCGCGAGCTGCGCACCACGAAGAACTACGACATCGGCGCGATCCTCGCGCGTATCTCCGCGGCGAAGAACGACTTCATCACGCCCGAGGAGTGGCTCGAGAAGCAGCGCAAGAGCCGCGGCGTGGACGAGTACGACGAGATCAGCATGCTCGTCTACCCGAAGTACCTCGCCGCGCTGCGGACCTTCCAGGCCTTCGACTTCGACGACCTCATCTGCGAGCTCGTCCGCCTCTGGAAGAAGCGCGCCGACGTGCTGGAGAAGTACCGGATGCGCTACCGGTACCTCATCGTCGACGAGTACCAGGACACGAACCACGCGCAGCTCGAGCTCGTGCTCCTGCTCGCGGGCTCGCACCGCAACGTGGTGGTCGTCGGCGACGACGATCAGTCGATCTACGCGTGGCGCGGCGCGGACGTGAAGAACATCCTCTCGTTCGAGGACCATTTCCCGGGCGCGAAGGTCGTCAAGCTCGAGCACAACTATCGCTCGAAGAAGCCGATCCTCGACGTGGCGAATGCGATCCTCGCGCGGCAATCGGGTAAACGGCACAGGAAGGTCCTCGTGCCCACGCAGGGCGCGGGGCCGATCGCGCAGGTCGTCGTCTGCGCCGACCCCGAGGTCGAGGCGAGCTTCGTCGCGAACGAGGCGCAGATGCTCATCGAGAAGCACGGCGTCCGGCCGAAGGACATCGCCGTGCTCTACCGCTCGAACCTCCAGGCCCAGCCGATCGAGCAGGCCTTGAAGGAGCGGAGCATCCCGCTTCGTATGATCGGCGGCCAGCAGTTCTTCGAGCGCAAGGAGGTCAAGGACCTCATCGCGTACCTCAAGGTCGTGCTCTCGCCGGACGACGAGATGTCGCTCCGGCGCGTGGTGAACTACCCGGCGCGTGGCATCGGCGAGGTCGCGTTCCACAAGATCACCGCGCACGCGACCGCGCAGGACATGAGCCTCTGGGCCGTGATCCAGCGCGCGCACGCGGTGCGGGAGCTGCCGCCGGGGGCGCTCGAGGGGTGCCGGCAGTTCGTCCGGATCATCGAGGGGGGTCGGCTCGCGTTCGAGCAAAAATTGCCGAGCGCGGAGGTCGCGGCGAGGCTCTGCGAGGCGATTGGCCTCAAGGCCGACATCCTGGCGGCTTCGGCGAACCCGCAGGTCGCGGCGCGCCGCTGGGGCAACGTCGAGGGCCTGCTCAAGCTCTTCGCGCGCCGCGACGAGGCCGGCAAAGGGGATCGGGTGCAATTCATGGAGTTCTTGCGCCTGCTCGCGCTCCGCATGGACGAGCAGGACGAGGAGGCCACGGACCGCGTCACGCTCACCACGATGCACGGCGCGAAGGGCCTCGAGTATCCGTACGTCTTCGTGATCGGCGTCGAGGAGGGGTTTTGCCCGCATTCTCGCACGACGACCGAGCGCGCCACCGATTTCGTGCCCGGCGACCAGGACGGGGCGGTGAGCATCGAAGAGGAGCGGCGTCTCTTCTACGTGGCCGTCACGCGCGCCCGGGAAAAACTCTACATGTCGCGCTGCATGGCGCGCGGGCAGCGGGGCAAGCTCGTGCCGCGCACGCCGAGCCGGTTCTTGCTGGAGCTGCCGCGCGAGCTCTACGAGGAGCGCGAGGAGACCACGCCGATCGCGCCGGGCATCGAGAAGACCAAGGCCGGCGCGGCGAACCTCCTGGCGGCGCTGAACTCGATCCCGACGCTCCCGCCGGGCGAGCTGCCGATGATCCCGCGGGCGCGCCCGAAGTTTTGAGGGACGCTCCTCTCGCGATTCTCTCGATCCTGCCGGGCGGCTGAACCCCGCAGGATCGAGAGAATCGCGCCGCCGACGGTGATCGCGGGAGAGTCCGGACATCATCGAGCAAATGCATACGCCGTGACGTGCGACCTGCGCCGATCGTAGTACGGGTGTGTTCGACGTTCCGTGACGTCACGGAACGGCAAGAGAATGCAGACCCAACGAAAGCAATGGTCCGCGTCGCTCGGCTTCTTCGTGGCCGCCCTGTCGCTGGTCGCGGCGGTCGCCGTGTTCACGCGCTCGGCGGCGGTTGGAGGAGACGGGCTGCTCTTCGCCCTGTTCCTCTCGTTTTGCCTCGCCATGGGCTGGATGGGGGCGCGGGTGCGTGGCTCCGAGAAGCGGTTCGGCGATTGCACGTCCCTCGTCGATTGGCTGCTCGCGCGCGAGGTGCGACGGAAGGTGGAGGCCCGGGTCCTGCGCGAGAGCGAGGAGCGATTTCGCGCCCTCGCGCAGGCGTGCTTCGATCCGCTGGTCCTGCATAGCGAGGGCGTGATCCTCGACGTCAACCAGGCCTTCACCGAGGTCTTCGGGTATCGCCGCGAGGAGGTCGTCGGCACGCGCAAGCAGATGCTCGCGCCGGCCGAATATCGACCCTTGCTCGAGGAGCAGAGCACGAGCGGCGCCGAGACCACCTACGAGGCCGTGCTCCAGCGCAAGGACGGCAGCCGATTCCTGGCCGAGCTTCGTGGGGGCAACACCCGCGTGAAGGGCCGCCCTGCGCGCGCCACGGTCATCCGCGACGTCACGCCGCGCAGGGGGGCCGAGACCGCGACGCGCTGGAGCGACGAGCTCATCCGGCTGCTCTTCGATTGGATCCCGCTCGGCATGGCGCACGTCTCCGTCGCGGAGGGGCGCTTGATCCGGGTCAACGCGTGTTTCTGCGAGATCACCGGGTATTCGGCGGACGAGCTCGTCGGCAAGACCTTCCAGGACATCACGCACCCGAACGATCGGGAGAGGAACGGCGCCGAATTCCGGGAGGCCTCGCGGGAGGGGCGCGTCTATCGGGCCGAGAAGCGATACCTCCGCAAGGACGGCGGCGCGGTCTGGGTGCGCGTGCACGGCTTTTTCTTGCGGGACATCCACGGCGTCATCCGCTCGTCGACCGCGGTGGTCGAGGACATCACCCTCGCGAAGCGCAACGAGGAGGCCCTGCGCGAGGCCGATCGCTGCAAGGACGAATTCTTGGCCATGCTGGCGCACGAGCTCCGCAATCCGCTCGCGCCCATCAAGACCGCCGTGGAGATCCAGAAGCGGCTCGACCTGCACGAGCCGCGGCTCGCGAGGTCCCGCGACGTGATCGAGCGACAGGTCGGCCACCTCGCGCGCCTGCTCGACGATCTCCTCGACGTCTCGCGCATCTCGCGTGGTCGCATCACCTTGCGGAGAGAGACGCGCGAGCTCGGCGAGATCGTCGGCCACGCCGTCGAATCGACCTGCCCGCTCATCGACGCCCGCAAGCACGAGCTCGTCCTCGCGCCTTGCGCGGAGCCGCTGCCCGTGAACGTCGACGCCGCGCGGCTCACGCAGGTCGTGTCCAATTTGCTGAACAACGCAGCCAAATACACCGACGACGGCGGACGCATCGAGCTCCGCATCGAGAGGGGGCCCCGAAGCGAAGCGCTCATCCGCATCAAGGACAACGGCCGTGGCATCGACCCGAAGGACCTGCCGCATGTATTCGATACGTTCTATCAATCGACCCGCACCCTCGATCGCTCCGAGGGGGGTCTCGGAATCGGACTCTCGCTCGTTCGCCGCCTCGTCGAGCTGCATGGCGGGAAGGTCGAAGCCCATAGCGACGGGCTCGGGAAGGGCTCCGAATTTTTGGTCCGGCTCGCGCTGGAGGATCGCCCGATGACGGACGCACACAAACCCGCGGTCCTCACGAATGGCCAGTGCCGCCGCGTGCTCGTCGTCGACGACAACGTCGACGCGGCCGAGACCATGGCCGCGCTGCTCGAGACCCTCGGCCACCAGGTCGCCGTCGCGCATGACGGCGAGGCGGCCCTCGAGGCCGTCTCGAGCGGCTCTCCCGAGGTCGTCCTGCTCGACATCGGCCTGCCGCGCATGGACGGCTACGAGGTCTGCAGGCGCCTGCGCGACGGCAGAGCCGCGCGCCCCTTCATCGTGGCCATCACCGGGTATGGCCAGGCCGAGGACCGCGATCGCGCGCTCCGGGCCGGCTTCGACGCCCACCTCGTCAAGCCCGCGAGCTTCGACGCCATCCAGGCCGTGCTCCGGGCCGCCTGAGCTCTCCAGGATCAGCCTGGATCCAGCCTCGGACAATATTCGTCCGGGCCTCTCCAAGTTCTCCACACCTGAACGCTTTCCGCGTGGTAGACGGACGAGCAGCCTCCTTTTCGGGAGACACCTCGTCGCATGTCCAGCGGAAAGCGCCCCCCTCGTCCTTCGGATCCAGGCTTTGGCCCCGCCAAACGCGTGACCGAGCTCGTCTCGGGCGCCGACCCGGCTACGCAGAAGGCGCTCGCCGACCGGCACCTCGCGCGGGCGCGGCGGCCTCGCTCCGTCAAGGCCATGCCCGCGGCGCGCCCGGCCGAGCGGGGCTCCGGGACGTACCTGCGCCCGGCCCCCACGCGCTCGCGGGTCCTCAACGCCTTCTTGCACGAGGCCGGCGTGGCGGGGCTGCTCTCGCCGGACGTCCACGTGCTCGACGAGCAGAAGCTCGCCCCGCGCCTGGTCGAGCTCGCCCGCAGATACTTCGCGCCCATGCTCGCGGCGGCTGGTAATGTCGAGGGCGCGCTCCGGATCGTCGCGGAGCTGCCCGAGGTCACGAGCGAGCGGGGCGCGCGCCTCGTCGTGCGCCGCGCCCTCTCCGCGCCGGGTCCGCTCGGCGCGGCCGCGCGCGATTACGAGGAGCACCGGCGCAAGACGAGCGCCCCCGAGCACGACGACCTCGAGGGCCAGGCGATCCTCGCCGCCTTCGCCGGTCGAATCGTGGCGCAGGCCGAGCGGCTGCTCGGACCCCACGTGCGCGAGGAGGTCGGGGCCACGCTGCGAAAGCTCGCGCCGCCGCGCGCGGAGGGCCGGCCGGCGCGCAAGCCTTCGGTGCGAATGCCACAGGTCTCGGGGCCGGGCGCGCCGGGCGACAAGAAGCGCAACCTCGGCTGAGGAGAGCCCCCATGGTACAAGGGGGCTCGATGGATCAGCGCGAGATCAGGTTTCCTTGCGACGACGGCTTTTCGATGCGGGGCATCCTCACGCTCCCCACCCACCCGGAGCCTCGCCCTGGGCTCGTGCTCATCTACGAGGTGTTTGGCCTCAACGAGGAGATGAGGCGCGTCGCGCGGGAATTCGCCGAGGCGGGGTACGTCGTGCTCATCCCGGACCTCTTTCACCGCGGCCCGAAGGCCCTCTGCGTGGCGGGCGCCATTCGCTCGATCATCCGCCAGCGCGGCCGGCCGCTCGACGACCTCGAAGCGGCGAGGCGGTATCTCGTGTCGCGCCCCGAGGTCGACGCGGCGCGGCTCGGCGTGATCGGCTTTTGCATGGGCGGCGGCTTCGCGATCGTGCTCGCGATGCGCGGCCATTACAAGGTGGCTGCACCTTTTTATGGTGAGGTCCCCGAGGAGCTGCCGAGCGCGTGCCCGATGGTCGCGAGCTTCGGCGGGCGCGACGAGCCTCTGCGGGAGGCGCCCGCGCGCTTGCGGCGCAGCCTCGATCGGCTCGGCGTCGCCTCCGACGTGAAGGTCTACGAGGACGCCGGTCATTCGTTTTTCACGCGCACCGAGGGCTTCATCCTTCGGAAAATCGGGCCGCTCCTGCCGATGCACGCCGGCTACCACGAGCCCTCGGCGCTCGACGCGAAGGAGCGCGTGCTCTCGTTTTTCAAGGAACACCTCGATTGAGTGACGCAACGTAACGGGATTGAGATTCTTCCTGATTTTCTTGTGCGGAAAATCGCGGCTGGGTTTATGTTCGGCCCAAAGGAGCTTTACATGGACCCGAAGCTTCAGGTGGCTGGGATCGACATCGAGTGGAGAGAAGCCGAGGGGCTTTGCTTGTGGGCCGGGGCGCCGGTGATGACGGCCTGGATCGAGAGCACCATGGCGGGTCTGCTCGCGACGGTGCAGAAAATGGTGGGGGCCGAGCGGTTCGAGATCGCCATGCAGCAGGGGGGCCGCGACAGCATCGACGGGGATTGGCGCGTGATCGCCGGGGCGCCGACGTTCGAGGAGGGCTTCGCGAGGCTCGCCCGGGTGGCGGCGGCGGCGGGCTGGGGGCGCTGGGAGCTCGTCTCGGTCGACCGCGCCGCGCGTGAGGCCCGGGTGCGCGTTTACAACAACTGGGAATCGATCGCGCAGCGCGCGCTCGGGGTCTCGTGGGGCGCGTCCTTCATTGCGGGCAAGCTCGCGGCCTATTTCCAGCGCCATTTCGGGGTTCCGACCTGCTGGGCCGAGCAGACGGCCTTCGCGGCGGAGGGCGACGCTTGTGACGAATTCGTCGTGCGGCCTTCGGACAGGACGCTCGAAGAGCGGCTCGAGGCGCTCTTTCATTCGGATCAGGTGACGAAGGCGGACCTCGCGGTGGCGCTCGAGCGCGTGCGCAAGGAGGTCGAGGAGCGCGCGCGGACCGAGCGGGAGCTCCGGGACAAACTCGAGCTCATCGCGCGGCAGGAGGAGGCGATCCGGGCGCTCTCGACCCCGATCATCGAGGTCTGGGACGGCGTGCTCTCGCTCCCGCTCATCGGCGTGGTCGACAGCCGGCGCGCGGCCGAGATGATGGAGCGGCTGCTCGACGCGATCACGTACAAGGGCGCCGAGGTCGCGATCATCGATTTGACCGGCGTCGACACGATCGACGCGGAGACCGCGGACCACATCGGGAGGCTCGTGCGGGCGGCGGAGCTCGTCGGCGCGCGGTGCATCATCACGGGGATCCGCCCCGCCGTCGCGCAGACGATGGTCGAATTCGGGATCGATCTCACCAGGATTGTCACGTTGTCGACCCTGCGCGAGGCATTGCGTCGTTGCATGCGTTCGACCGATACAGTCCGACCGAAAAATCCTTGAGTCGCTCGCGACGAGCGTCATGCCACTGTCGCTCGATCCTGCGTGACACGTGTCCCTACGCCGGGGCTGGATCCAGTGATTTTGCTGGATCGATCGCGGCCGTCGCGATACGCTGACGGTTCTTCGCGAGGTACTCCGGAAGATGACCGACAAGTTCCGCATCGGGGGGGTGGATGTAGAGTGGAATGCCGAGGCGGGCTTGAACCTCTGGGCCGGCTCTCCCGCCGTGACGATGTGGACCGAGTCGTCCGTCGCGGGGCTTTTTTCCGGTTTTCACCGGATGGTCGGCACAGAGCGGTTCAAGCTGGCGCTCCACGGCGGCGGTCGTGACAGCACCGACGGAGATTGGGCCGTCATTACCTCGAGGCCCACGTTCGAGGAGGGCTTCGCGGCGATTGCGACGATCGCGGCGGCGGCGGGCTGGGGGCGCTGGGAGATCGTCTCGATCGACGCAAAAGCGAAGGAGGCGCGCGTCCGGGTCCACAATAGCTGGGAGTCCCTCGCGCAACGCGCCATCCAGGCCGATTGGGGCTCGGCGTACGTGGGCGGCAAGTTCGCCGGCATCTTCCAGCGCCATTTCGGCGTCTCGACCTGCTGGGCCGAGCAGACGTCCTTCGCCGCCCGGGGCGACGCCTTCGACGAGTTCGTCGTAAAACCCTCCGACAGGAGCCTCGAGGACCGGCTCGACGCGCTCATGCAATCGGATCAGGCCACGAAGGCCGACCTCGCGGTGGCGCTCGAGCGCGTCCGCAAGGAGGTCGAGGAGCGCGCCCTCGCCGAGCGCGAGCTGCGGGAGAAGCTCGAGCTCATCGCGCGGCAGGAGGAGGCGATCCGGGCGCTCTCGACCCCGATCATCGAGGTCTGGGACGGCGTGCTCTCGCTCCCGCTCTTCGGCGTGGTCGACAGCCAGCGCGCGGCCGAGATGATGGAGCGGCTGCTCGACGCGATCACGCAAAAAGCCGCGACGTACGCGATCATCGATCTCACGGGCGTCGAGATCGTGGACACCTCGACGGCCGATCACATCGGCAAGCTCGTGCGCGCAGCCGAGCTGCTCGGGGCGCGCTGCATCATCACGGGCATCCGGCCCGCGGTGGCGCAGACGATGGTGCAGATCGGGATCGATCTGACGAAGATCGTGACGCTCGCGACGCTGCGCGAGGCGCTGCGGCGCTGCATGCGTCCTGGCGAGATGGTCCGCAAATAAGGGCGTCGCCCGGGGGCCCTTCCTCCCGCATACTTCCCGCCGAGGAGGCCCCGCGATGACCACGTTCGACTTCGATCTGTTCACCATCGGCGCAGGCTCGGGCGGCGTGGCGGGGAGCCGTCGCTCGGCCTCGTACGGCGCGCGTGTCGCGATCTGCGAGGCGGGCCGCGTGGGCGGCACCTGCGTCCTGCGCGGCTGCGTGCCGAAGAAGCTGCTCGTCCACGGCGCGCACGTGGCCGAGGAGCTCGAGGACGCGCGTGGCTTCGGCTGGACCATCGGCGAGGCCAAGCTCGACTGGGCGAAGCTCATCGAGGCCAAGGACCGCGAGCTCGACCGGCTGAACGGCATCTACGTGCGCATGCTGCGCGACGCCGGCGTCACGATGATCGAAGGGTCCGCGCGGATCGTCGGGCCTCACACGGTCGAGGTCTCCGGCGAGCGGTACACGGCGCGGCACGTGCTCATCGCCACGGGCAGCCGAGCGGTGCGGCCGGACATCCCCGGCAAGGAGCTCGGGATCTCGTCGGACGAGGCGCTCGCGCTGCCGTACGTGCCGCGCCGCGCGCTCGTCGTGGGCGGGGGCTACATCGGCGTGGAGTTCGCGGGGATCTGGCGCGCCGCGGGCGCGAAGGTGACGCTCGTGGTCCGCGGCGACAACGTGCTGCGTGGCTTCGATCAGGACGTGCGCGAGTCGGTGGCCGAGGGCATGCAAAAGCGCGGCATCGAGATCCTGCGCGAGACGATCCTCCGGAGCGTGGCGCGGGAGGCGGACGGTTTGTCCGTTCGCCTCGCGGGTGGCGAGATCGTGGAGACGGACGTCGTGCTCTTCGCCACGGGGCGCGCGCCGAACACGGAGGGGCTCGGGCTCGAGGAGATCGGCGTCGCGCTCGACGAGGAGCGCGCGATCAAGGTCGATTCGTACTCGCGCACGAGCGTGCCGAGCATCTTCGCGGTCGGCGACGTGACCGACCGGATCAACCTGACGCCGGTGGCGATCGCGGAGGCGCGCGCGGTGGCGGAGACGCTCTTCCGAGATCGCCCGACCGAGATGGATCACGCGGACGTGCCGAGCGCGGTGTTCTCGCAGCCGCCGGTGGGGACGGTGGGCCTCTCGGAGCACGAGGCGCGGCGGCGTTACGGCAAGATCGACGTCTATCGCGCGCGTTTCCGGCCGATGAAGCACACGCTCTCGGGGCGGGACGAGCGCACGATGATGAAGCTCATCGTGGACCGGGCGACGCAGAAGGTGGTCGGCGCGCACATGGTCGGGGCGGACGCGCCCGAGATCATCCAGGGCGTGGCGATCGCGGTGAAATGCGGCGCGACGAAGGCGCAATTCGACGCGACCGTGGGCATTCACCCGACGGCCGCGGAGGAGTTCGTCACGATGCGCGACCCGGTCCCGGATCCGAGTTCGCTCTCGGGCGATTGAGGGGACTTCAGCGCGCGGCGAAAAAGGCCGCGGCCGCCACGGCCACGATCGCGATCAGCGCGAGCGTGTAATTCAAGGTGGTCGGCCCCTTCTTTGGGGCTGCCCTCTCGTCGGCGCGCGCCTTTTTCTTCTTCTTGCGCGCCGCGCTCGAATGCGCCTTTTCGGGCGCCTTCGCCGCGGCGGGCTCGGCGTCCGAGGTCTCTCCCGGTTTGTCCGGGGGGCGCGTCGAGACGGAAGGCGGCGGCGGGGTGATTTTCCTGGAGCGAACGGCCGCCTCCTCGACGGGCTCGCTCGAGATCGCGAGCGCGTCGAGCGCGTCGATCACCTCGCTCGCGTTCGGGAAACGCTCGTACGGGTCCTTTTCGAGCAGCTTGCCCACGAGCTCCTCGAGCTCGGCCGGGACCTTCACCTTCGGCGCGCGCTCGGAGAACCTCGGCGGCGCCGTCGTGCGGTGGTGCTGGAACATCTCCACCGGGTCCGTCGAGTCGAACGGGTGTTTGCCCGTCAGCATCTCGTACATCATCACGCCGAGCGCGTAGAGGTCCGCGCGCTCGTCGACCGCGTCCATGCCGTGCGCGGCCTCGGGCGCGAGGTAGTTGATCGTCCCGAAGATCACGCCGACGCCCGTGAGGCGCGAGGGCGGCCGGCCCTCCTTGGACACGGTGAGCGGGAGCTTGCCGACGGAGACCTTCGCGAAGCCGAAGTCGATGAGCTTGGGCGTGAAGCTCGCCTCGAGCATCACGTTCCGCGGCTTGAGGTCGCGGTGCACGATGCCGAGCTCGTGGGCGGCTTGCAGGCCGAGCAGGAGCTGCCGCGCCACGTGCACGACGAGGCGCGGCTTCATCGGGCCCTCCTTGATCACCTCGGCGAGGTTCTTGCCGTCGACGTACTCGAGGATCAGGAAGTACGAGCCGTCGTCGAGCTTCCCGAAGTCGGTCGCGTGGGCGATGTTCGGGTGGTCGATGTGCGCGCCGACGAGGGCCTCGCGCTCGAAGCGCGCCACGATCTCGGGGTTGTCGTCGCTCTCCGGGTGGAGGATCTTCACGGCGATGCGCTTGTGCATCAGCACGTGCTCGCCGAGGTAGACCGCGCCCATGCCGCCCATCGCCACGAGGTCGACGATGCGGTAGCGGTCCGAGATCACCCGGCCGATGAGGTCACGCGCGCGCTCGAGGGCCTGCTCGTGGGCCAGGGCGTTCTGCTCGTCGACGTCGACCTTCGGCTCGGCTTCGGTCTCGATCTCGATGGACTGCGCGCTCTCTTCGGTAGGCGACATGCGGGGCTAGCCGGGTAGGCGGAAGGTCTGTCGCACCCGATCGGCGCTCGGGCCTCTGCCGTTCATCATCACGCGGATGAGGTCGTTCCACAACGTGGGGATGTACGGAAAACGCTGGTTCGGATCGGCCGCGAGCGCGCGCTCGGCCCAGGCGTCGATCTCGGGCGCGAGGTCCGCGCGGAGCGGCGAGAGCCGGGGGCGCGGCGCGCGCTGGGTGGCCTCGGCGAGGTCCGCGGCGCTCTCGCCCTGGAACGGCGGACGGCCGGCGAGCGCGCGGAAGACGAGGGCCCCGAAGGCGTACACGTCCGCGCGATGATCGAGCGCGCCGTCGTGCCACGCCTCGGGCGCGACGTAACAAGCCGAGCCACGAAGCGTGTCCGAGGCCCGGAGCGCCTCGGCGCCGAGGACGGGGGCGACGCCGAAGTCGAGCAGGCGCACGCCGCCGCCGCGCTCGGGCGAGACGAGGAAGACGTTCGCCGGTTTGACGTCGCGGTGGAGGAGGCCCTGGGCGTGCGCCGTGTGCAGCGCCCGCGCGATCGGGTCGAGGAGCGTGAGCAGATTGTACGAGCTCAAACGATCGTCGAAGACCGCGAGGTCCTGGAGGTGCGCCTCGAGGCTCTCGCCTTCGACGAGCTCCGTCACGACGAACACGCCGCCCTCGGGGCTCGGCCCTGCGGCGTGCACGCGGAGGACGCTCGTGCCCCAGAGCGACGCGAGGGCCTGGGCCTCGCGCAGGAGGCGCGCCGCGGCCTCCGGGGCGCCCTGGATCGGCCCGCGCAGCAGCTTGACGGCGACCTCGGCGCCGGCCTCGAGGTCCGTCGCCTTGTACACGACGCCATGCGCCCCGCGGCCGAGCTCCTCCCCGAGCTTGTAGCGGCCGTCGAGCGTCTCCCCTTCCATAGGTTCCCCGAGGAGCAATCTACCCGTTCCCTCGCGCGGGAGGCATCTTTTTGCCCTGCGGACCGGTCCGGGTCGCTCGGTCGACGCGGTACGCTCTCTTTGCCCGGGGGCGGGGGGCGATGCTACGGGAAGGGCCGTGAAGAGCGCGGGCCCGGAGAACGCCGCGAAGGGCGCTGGCCTCGAGGAAGCCGTGGCGCGGTTCGTGCGCCACCTCGGCGAGGAGCGTCGGGCGTCGCCGCATACCGTGTCCGCCTACCGGCGCGACCTCGCCCAGCTCGTCGCGCACGTGCAGGAGAAGCGGGGGCGCATCCGGGGGCCGCGGGATCTCGACGTGTTCGTCCTGCGAGGGTTCTTGGGTCAGCTCGCCCGGACGCACGCGCCGCCCTCGATCGGCAGGAAGATCGCGGCGGTGCGGGCATTCTTGCGCTGGCTCGAGCGGCGCGGGGAGATCGAGAAGAACCCCGCGGCCGAGCTCGAGCTGCCGAAGGTGCGCAGGCCGCTGCCCACGTTCGTCAACGCGGACGCCGCGGCGGAGGTCGTGGAGGCGCCCGACGAGGCGACGGCGGAAGGGCTGCGGGATCGGGCGCTGCTCGAGGTGCTCTACGGCTCGGGCCTGCGCGTCTCGGAGCTCGTGGGGCTCGACCTCGGCGACGTGGAGTTCGAGGCGGACGGAGGGCGCGCGCGCGTGCTCGGCAAGGGGAGCAAGGAGCGGATCGTGCCGTTCGGCTCGCTCGCGCGTGGCGCGCTCACGCGCTGGCTCGCGCGGCGCGAGGAGCTGCGGCACCCGAAGACGGGCGCGCTCGACGAGCGAGCGCTCTTCGTGTCGAGGCTCGGCCGGCGCATCAGCGTGCGGCAAGTGCAGAACCTCGTGCATCGGTACGGCGCGCTCGGCGCGGGCCGCGCGGACCTGCACCCGCACGCGCTCCGGCACACGTTCGCCACGCACCTGCTCGACGGCGGCGCGGATCTGCGCGCGATCCAGAAGATGCTGGGGCACGCGAGCCTGTCGACGACACAAAGGTACACGCACGTGTCGATCGACCACCTGACGAAGGTGTACGACGCGGCGCACCCGCTCGCGAAGAGAAGCGCGCCTCGCGCTCGTAACAAGGGATGAAGACGCCGCTCTACCTTCGAGCCTGGGCGAGCCGGATCGCCCGCGGGGCGATGGGCGCCTCGATCGCGGGCCTCGCCGCCGCCGCGCTCGACGCGGCCTATACGCGGGGCGGCGAGGAGGAGCGGATCGACGCCGGCCGCGCGCTCGTGATCTTCGTGGCGGACGTGGGGCTCGTCGCGCCCGTCGCGCTCGTCGTGGGGCTCGTCGTGGCGACGGCGCTCGTCGTGCTCTTCCCGGAGTCGGCGCCGACGCCCGCGTCGGCCGTCGCGTCGCTCCGGGCGCGGGCGAAGGGCAGGCCCGCGGACGTGGCCGCGTTCGTGCCGCTCGCGATCGTGGCCGCGTTCTTGTGGATGACCCTCTCGGCGCAGCTCGCGCGGGCCCTGCTCGGGCTCGACGTCGCGGCGCCGCTCGCGGGGCTCGCCATCGCGACGGCCGCGCTCGTCGTCGGCCTGCTCGCGGCGCTGCTCTCGCTCGCGCTCACCCCGGCGCTCCGGCAAGCGCTGGCGACGGCGAGCGAGGGAAGGCCCGCGTTCGTGGATCCGGCGAAGACGGGCCTCGCGGCGCTCGTCGTCGTGGGGCTGCTCTTGGGCCTCGGCGTCGCGACGGGCGGGCCGAGCGGCGAGGGCGGGCTCCTCGGGATCTACGGCGTGCTCAAGCGCCCCGAGCTCGATCTCCGCGCCGTCGGGATGCTCTCGCTCGTCGCGCTCGCCGCGCTGCTCGCGTCCGCGCTCGCCTCGCCGCGCAGGACCGTCGCCGCGGCCCTGCTCGCGCTCGCGCCGGTCCTGCTCGTGCCGCGGACGGCGGTCTCGCTCGGGGGCGAGGGCGCGCCCGTGGCGCAGGCGATCGAGCGTGACGCGCCGCTCGGCAAGCTCTCGCTCGCGGCGATGCGCAAGCTCGCCGATCGGGATCGGGACGGCGCGAGCGCGCTCTTCGGCGGCGGCGATTGCCGCGAGGGAGACGCGTCGATCGGGCCGCTCGGCGTGGAGATCCCCGACAACGGCGTCGACGAGGACTGCTCGGGCTCGGACCTGCGGGCCGAGGTCCTCGCCGCGCTCGCGGCCCCCCAGGCCGCGCCCGCGACCGCCACGACGAGCGCCGCGATCCCGGACGATCTCAACGTCGTGCTCATCACGGTCGACACGCTGCGCGCCGACCTCGGCTACGCCGGCTACCCGCAGCCCGTCTCGCCGAACCTCGACAAACTCGCCGCCGAGAGCGCCGTCTTCCTCCGCGCCTACGCGCTCGCCTCGTACACGGGCAAGAGCGTCGGGCCGATGCTCCTCGGCAAGTACGGCAGCGAGACGCAGCGCAACTGGGGACATTTCAACAAGTTCGACGACGCCGAGACCTTCCTCGCCGAGCGCCTCTCGCGCGCCGGCGTCCGCACGATGGGCGTCCACGCGCACCGCTACTTCGGCGAGTTCGGCGGCCTCGACTCCGGCTTCGACGTGGTCGACATGTCCGCGGCGCCGCCCGAGAGCGCGAAGTGGGACGTGGCGGACATGAAGTCGAGCCACACGCTCACGGACGCGGCGCTCGCGCTTCTCCAGAAGCCCGAGAACACCTCGGGGCGCTTCTTCCTGTGGGTGCACTACCTCGACCCGCACGCCGACTACCTCCGCCACGACGACGTGCCGAGCTTCGGCGCCGGCGAGCGCGCGCTCTACGACGGCGAGATCGCGTTCACGGACAAACACATCGGCCGGCTCATCGACGGGATCCGCGCGGCGCCGTGGGGCAAGAAGACGGCCATCGTCGTCACGAGTGATCACGGCGAGGCCTTCGGCGAGCACAAGATGGTCCGCCACGGCTTCGAGCTCTGGGAGCCGCTCGTGCGTGTGCCGCTCCTCGTGCACGTCCCGGGCGCGAAGCCCGCGCGGATCGACGCGCGCCGCAGCACCATCGACGTCACGCCCACGGTGCTCGACCTCTTCCACATCGAGCGGCCGGAGCCCGGCGCCGAGGGCCCGGACTTCCTCTCGGGCACCTCGCTCCTGCCTGACGTCTTCTTGCCGGAGGGCCAGGCGCCGGCCGAGCGTGACGTCGTCATCGACATGCCGGCCGGCCCCTACAACGACGCGCGTCGGGCGCTCATCCACGGCGACCTCAAGCTGATCGTCTCGAACAACACGAAGTACGCGCTCTACGACCTCGGAGAGGACCCCGAGGAGCGCAAGGACCTCTGGCGTTCGCCAGACGCGCGCGCGCGCATCGAGGAGCGTTACGCGGCCCTGCGCGCGCGGCTCCGGGAGATCCGCGTGACGGGCCCGCGCAAATGACCCTCGGCGAACGTCCCCTTCCAGATCCGGCTGCGGATCAACTAGGATGAACCCCGTGCTTCCTCCCACAGCGGTCGTGTTCGATCTCGACGGTACGCTGCTCGACAGCCGCGGCGACATCGTGGCCGCGATCAACCACGCGCTCCTGACGACGGGCCGCAGCCCGCAGCCCGCGCAGGTGATCGTGCGCCTCGTCGGCGACGGCACGCGCGCGCTCTGCGCGAGGGCGGCGAAGATCCCGGAGGACGCGCCGGAGGTCGAGGAGCTCATCCGCCTCTTCCTCGACTACTACAAGGCGCACCCGCTCGATTTCACGCGCTGGGCGAAGGGCGCGCTCGAGGCGATCGAGGCGCTCTCGTCGATGGAGAACATGACGCTCGGCATCTGCACGAACAAGCACCGCTCGGCGACCGAGGTCGTGCTGCGGGCGCTCGGCATCGAGGATCGGTTCGGTGCGATCGTGGCGGGCGGAGACACGAAGGAGCCCAAGCCCCACGCGGCGCCGCTCCTGCTCGCGGCGAAGCAGCTCGGCGCGACGCCGGCGGCGGTCGTGATGGTGGGCGACGGGGTGCAGGACATCCTGTGTGCGCGCAGCGCCGGGACCTGGGCCGTGGGCGTGGAGAGCGGCTTCTCCACGGTCGAGGCGCTCGTGCACGCGGGCCCGGACGTGACCGTGCGGGACCTCTCGATGCTGCCGGGGATCGTGCAGCGTTGGCGCGAGCCGACGACGAAGATCAAGCTGCGCTAGCTCTTGCTCCCGGTCCTCCACCACGAAGATCGATTCATCGTCGTCGACAAGCCCTCCGGCCTCGCCGTGCACCCCGGCTGGTCCGGCGACGAGCGGACCGCGCTCCATGAGGTCCGCGACGCGATCGGCAGGAAGGTCTTTCCCGTCCACCGCCTCGACCGCGCCACGAGCGGCGTGCTCGTCTTCGCGCTCGATTCCGAGAGCGCCCGCGCCTTCTGCGAGATGTTCGAGCAGGGCCGGATCGAGAAACATTACCTCGCGCTCGTCCGCGGCGTCACGCCCGAGGCGGGCACGATCGAGCACCCGATCCCCCGCCGCGAGGGCGGGCCGCGCGTGCCGGCCTCGACGTCGTATCGGCGGGTCTGGCGCGGCGAACACCTCTCCCTCGTCGACGCCGAGCCACATTCGGGCCGGCTCCACCAGGTGCGGCGGCACATGAAGCACATCAGCCACCCGCTCCTCGGGGACGCGAATTATGGCAAAGGCGCGCTGAACCGTGACTATCGCGACCGCTTTGGCCTCGGGCGGCTCGCGCTGCACGCGCGCTCGCTCGGCTTCTTGCATCCGTGGGAGGGCCGGCCCGTCACGTTCGAGGCGGCGCTGCCGGAGGACCTCCGGGCGCCGTTCGAACGGATCGGCGTCGTCATTTGAGGATCGTCTGGCAGCCGAAGAGGACCTCGATCTTGCCCGTCTTGTTCGGCCCGACCATGAACTGCGCCTGGTCGCACGAGCTCTGGCAGAGGACGACCTTCTTCGGCGCCGCGGGGTCGTCGTAATACCAGCCGCCGCCGCCATTGCAGGCCGCCCCGCCGTCCACGCGGGGGAGGTACGTCGGCGTGTCGCCGTCCGAGAGGGCCACGTTCACGAGCTCCGGATCGATGTTCTCGCCTGAAGGCGGCGGGGGGATCGTGAGCTCGCACGAGAGCTTCGCCGTCTTGTCCACGGCCTGGGCCACCGCGTCGAAGAAGGGCTGCCACGCGGCGCTGCCGGTGCAGATCTTCTCGCGGACGCCGCTCGTCTTTTGCACGAGCGTCGTGTACGTCGGGCCCGAGCTCGAAGGCTCGCTGCCGTCGGGATACTGGCAGGCCGTGTCCGGGTTCGAGGTCGAGCCCCAGCCGTAGATGCCGCTGAACACGTAATCGGTGAAGAGCCCGTTCCAGCTCGGGTGGAGGAGCCCGGGCGGCAACGTGAGCGAGTTGAACGGGTTCTTCCCGCCCGGGAAAGACTCGAAATCGTTCGCCGACAGGCGCGCGTCGTCGTCCGAGACGATCACGATCGTCTTCGTCGCCTGGGGACGCAGCTCCTCTTTCCACGGCTCGCCGCCGCGCTCGTCGCCGAGCTGGTACCCCTCGGTCTGTCCGAGCGTGCCGAGGAGCTGCTCGAGCGGCTGCGTGCTCCGGATGTCCACGCTCGAATGGAAGAACCGCGGGCCATTGCCGCAATTGTCGTCGCCGGCGAGCGGCATCGGAATGCAGATCGGATACCTCGTGCTGCCGCTGACCTGGACCGGGCTCGTCTTGTTCCGCAAGGAGAGCATGACGACCTTGTAATCGAGGTTCTTCGCGGCGATCAGCGAGGCGAAGGCGTTGAGGCCTTTTTTGATCTCGGCGATCGCGGGCTGCATGCTCGATGAGTTGTCGACCACCCAGATGATGTCGACCGGCAGCTTCTCGACCGTCGCCTCGGAGACGGTCTTCGCGCACGCGGCGTCCTCCGAGAGAAACGCGTCGTTCGGCGCGTCCGCGTTCGTCCCCGCGTCGTCGCCCTGAAAGAGCCCGCCGCCGCCCTCGCCCGTCCCCGCGCCCGTCCCGCCGCTCCCGCCCCCTCCGGACGTGTCCCACGTGGGCGCGCCCCTCGGCGCGGCGCACGCGACGGCCAGGGTGGCGAGGGTCGAGGCGAGGAGCGAAAGCAAGACGTAAGGGCGCATGGTCGGACCTTACCACCGAAATCCGCCGCGGGCAGGCGGAGCCCGTGGCAAAATGGTGTCACGCGCCGGTGCGTACGGAGAGACGCACGCATTTGTCGTCGCCGGGTAGGACGTGGATGTCACCCGGCCGTCGTCCCCGGGGCCCCCCGGCGCTCGGCCGGGACGAATCCCGCCTGGAGCTCGCGACCATAAGGTGTCGCGTTCAGGATCGCCCGCAGGCGCAGGCGCGCGCGGTGGAGGCGCGAGCGGACGGCGCTCTCGCTCACCATGAGCTTCTGCGCGATCTCCTGCAGGCCGAGGTCCTCGTGGTAATGCGCCATCACCACGTCCCGATAATCGTTTGGCAGCTCGCCCAATGCGAGCCGGACGAACCGCTCGCGCTCGGCCACGCTCGCGGCGTCGTCCTCGAGCGCGGGCGCGCGCATCGTGGGCAGAACGCTGAGGTCTTCGAGGTCGAGCCCGCCCACGAACCGCGCTCGCTGACGCCTCTGGGAGCGCATCAGCATCAGAGCTTCGTTCGCCGTGACCCGGAAGAGCCACGTCGTGAAGCTCGAATCGCCGCGGAAAGATCGGATTCGACGGATGACCTGGAGGAGCGTGGATTGAACCAGATCGAGCCTGTCTTCGTCCGAGACGGGATACCGAGCGAGCTGCCGCTCCACATGCGGCCGGATGGTACGCGTGAGCGCGTCGAGCGCCACGGTGTCTCCGTTCTTGACGCGCTCGATGAGCTCGCTGAGCCGGGCCTCTGCCCCGGCAGGCGCGGGCGGTGCCGCGGAGGTACGCGTCGTCGTGACGGCCTGGACGGCCATGAGAGCCTCCATCACCAGCGCTTTCCCGGCACTTCGTGGGCGCGCCTGGCAGGTGCTCGGCGTTAGCAAGTCATCTGCCAGGCATGGCAGGAGGGGATTCGCGCGAATGGCTGGCGCCGCTGGCACGTCGGGGCGTGATGGATGTGCCTCCGCGCCTCGTCGGGCGCGTAGGGAATCGCAGCGAGGGCACAAACGATGCGCACGGATTGCCCAGCCGCGGTATAAGCCCACGCGTGGACCGTGCTGTCGCTCCGCCCAAGGCGCTGTCGCATCCCCTCCCCGCCGGGATGCGTGATCTCTTACCGGAAGAGACGAGAAGAAGGCGCGCGCTCGCTCGGGGGATCCTCGACCATTTTGCTCTGCACGGCTACGACCTGGTGACGTCGCCGGCGTTCGAGCTGGCCGAGGTGCTCGAGAAGGGCCTCGGCGCGCTGGATCCAGGCGACGTGCTGCGCTTCGTGGAGCCGGAGAGCGGCGAGGTGTGCGCGCTCCGTCCGGACATGACCCCGCAGATCGCGCGGATGGTGGCCACGCGCCTCGCCGCCGAGCCTCGGCCGATCCGTCTGTGCTACGAAGGGACGATCGTCCGTCGCCGGCAAGGTCGGGCCAAAAAACACCGGCAGATCCCGCAGGCGGGCGTGGAGCTCTACGGCGCGCCGTCGCCCGAGGGGGACCTCGAGGCGCTGCGCCTGCTCGCGTCCGTGACGCGCGTGGTGGGCCTGGGGTCGTTCGTGATCGACCTCGGCCACGCGCTCATCGCGCGCGCCTTGATCGACGCGGTGCCGTCGCCGCTCGACGTGGAGGTGACGGACGCGCTCGCGCAGAAGGACGCCTCGCGGCTCGTCGTGTTGCTCTCGGGGCGGGAGGCGGCGGCGGTGCCGAGGCGCGTGGCGGAGGCGCTCGTGGCGCTGCCGGAGCTCGCGGGCGGGGCGGAGGACAGGCCGGGCGAGGAGATCCTCGCGCGCGCCGAAAAGCTCTTCGCGGGGACGGGGGCGGAGGGGCCTTTGCGGGAGCTCCGGGCGCTCTGGGAGACGGCGCGCCGGCCGAGGACGGCGCCCGCGGGCGCGCCTTCGGACGGCCTCGCGGACGTGTTGCGGCTCGATCTCGGCGAGGTGCGGGGTTTTGCGTATTATACCGGCCCCATTTTCCACGTGCTGGCGCCGGGGCCGGGCGAGCCGATCGGGGCGGGTGGTCGATACGACGATTTGCTCGGACGATTTGGTCTGCCCATGCAGGCCGTGGGGTTCGGGCTGCACCTCGACGCGATCGCGCGGGCGCGCGAGGCCTCGGGCGTGCGGGACGAAAGGCCGATCCGGGTGCTCGTGGCGGCGGATCCGCCGGGGGAGGCGCTCGTGCTGGCGCTGCGGGCGAGGGGAATCGCGGCGGCGCGCGGGCAGGGGCCGGACGTGTTGCGATATGCCCAGGCGCACCATTATTCGCATGTGGTGGTCGAGGGGAGCGAGGGTGCGGTGAGAATCGTGCCGACGGACGAGCCCGAGGCGGCGGTGGAGGTGGCGGCGGACACCGGCGCCGAGCGTATCGCCGAGACGGTCGGGTTCCCCGCGGCTGGCGCGAGGGCTCGAGGGGGTTGATCGACCGGGTCGAGGGGGTCGATCGAAGGTCTCGAGGGGGTCGATCGAAGGTCTCGAGGGGGTCGCAGACCGGGTGGAGACCTTCGAGCAAAGGTCTCGAGGGGGTCGCAGACCGGGTCGAGGGGGTCGCAGACCGGGTGGAGACCTTCGAGCAAAGGTCTCGAGGGGGTCGCAGACCGGGTCGAGGGGGTCGCAGACCGGGTGGAGACCTTCGAGCAAAGGTCTCGAGGGGGTCGCAGACCGGGTCGAGGGCGTCGCAGACCGGGTCGAGGGCGTCGCAGACCGGGTCGAGGGCGTCGATTACGCGAACAACCGCCACTCGTCTTCGAGCAACCCGAGCGCCTCGTCGAGGTTGCCTGCGAGCTCCGGCGCCAGCCATTCCGACGCCGTGCCCTCCTTCGCGACCGCCTCGAACGACGGCACCGGCACCTTCTCCGCCAGGGTCTCCAGCCGCTTCCCCGTCCGCGAGAGCCGCGACACCCAGTCCGTGCTGCGGTAGGCGTATTCGGCCTCGTGCAGGAGCGCGCTGCCCACCCGCGCCAGGCGCTCGCGCAGGACGACGGCCGGCTCCGCGCCCGAGCGGATCGCCTTGCGGCTCGCCTCGAGCTCGAGCAGCACCAGGCCCGCCGGCGAGCCGGGCGTGAACGAGGGGCTGATCGGCTGGAACGACAGGCCCGTGAGCCCGAGGAAGTACCACGAGTGCGGCGCGGCCACGCGGTAGACCCATTCGACGCCCGAGGCCTCGGCCGCCGCGATCGCCACGCGCCAGGCCCCTTCCTCGTCCAGGTCGTCCCGCTCCGTCGGCATCCGATCGATCGGGCGCACCGACGCCGCGCGCAGGAGCGGATCGGCCCAGGCCATCGTGAGCGACGACGTCGTGGGCGCGAAGCTACAGAGCGCCTTCGCGCGGGCCTCGGCCGAGACACGGCCGCGCGGGTCGAGCCACACGAAACGACCGTCCTTCAGGTCCACGCGATACTCGTGGTCCCCGGCGCCGTGCGCGGCGAGCTCACGCAGGAGCGCGGCGCCACGCGCGGCCCACTTCGTCACGAGCGGCTCGTCCGCCGCGGGCGGAGGTTCGGTCCGCGCGAGCCGGAACTCCGGCGCCTGCGGGGCGGTCGGCACGAGGGCGGCCTTCGTCGCGGCGGCCTTCGTGCGCTTTGCGGCGGCCTTTTTCGTGGGCTTCGGCTTCGATCCTGCGCGCGCCTTGTTCATCGTGCCTCGAAGGCAGCGCGGAGGTCTCCGCGCTCTGTCACCATTTGCAACGAATCCACTCGTTTGTCACGTTTTCGTTGGATCCGGGCCGAGGACCGTCCTGGCCGGGTGCGCCAGCCCGCATCTGCGGGCGACCGGGCCGCAGCCGCGGGGCGCGGGCCCCGGGGGTCGCGGTGCGGCCTGGAAATGAGGCGATCCGGGGGTCCGGGCGCGCGGGTTTTGTTTTAGAATCCTCGACCGATGGAGGATCGAAGGCCCGTGTCCGTCCGCCTCGCGACCTGGAACTGCTTCGGCGCGCCGCAGAGCCTCGAGGATTTCCTGGAAGGGCGGCCCTTCTGGCCCGAGCGGCTGCTCTCGCCGTCGGTGATCGAGGCGCTCTCGGGCTTCGACATCGTGTGCATCCAGGAGAACTTCGTGGGTGGTGTCCACGAGCGGCTCGAGGCGTTACGCGTGGCGGGAGGTTTCTCCGAGCTCTGGCACGATCCGCCGGGGCCCGACGGCGTCGACAAGACGCTCGTGGGCGCGGGGCTCGTGATCCTCTCGCGTTTCCCATTGAAGGCCCGCTTCTTGCGATTGCCTCGCGGCGTGGGTGCGGACGGGTTCGCGCGCAAGGGCGCCGCGCTCGCCGAGGTGCGTTTGCCCGGCGGGCGCGAGCTCTTCCTGGTGAACACGCATTTGCAGGCGGACGACGGGCGCGTCTCGCCGGAGGAATGCCAGGCGGTGCGGAAGGATCAGGTCGACGTGCTCGCGGACGCGCTCCGAGACGCGCTCGCGAGCGGCGCGCCGACGGTGCT
Source organism: Polyangium spumosum (assembly GCF_009649845.1). NCBI lineage: Bacteria > Pseudomonadati > Myxococcota > Polyangiales > Polyangiaceae > Polyangium > Polyangium spumosum. The sequence goes on along the minus strand of NZ_WJIE01000005.1, from coordinate 484,785 downwards.
CTGCGGGGACCTGAACGTGCCGTGTGGGACGAGCGAATACGAGCGATTGGCGCGGCGCCTCGGCGAGGGCCTCTCGGACCACACGGCGCGCGCGGGGCTCTTGACGTACGATACCGAGCAGAACGACGTGGCGCGGGCCTTTCACGAGGGCGGCCCGGAGCGGGCGCTGATCGATTACGTGTGGACCTCGCGGCGCGCGGCGCCGACGCGGATCGGCATGGAGCTCGTGGCGCCGCTCGGCGAGCTCTCGGGTTGCCCGGCGCGTTACGAGGGCCGGGCGTTCGCGTCGGACCATTTCGGGGTGGGGGTCGAGATTTTCATCGATTGATCCGGAGCCGCGCGATCGTCGCGCCCCATCCGCCCCGCGTGGCCGGCGCGTCCCGGAACGACTCCACGAGCGGGTGGCGGGCGAGGATCGATTGCACGACGCGGCGCTGCACGCCTTTGCCGCGGCCGTGGATGAGCCGGACCTCGGGGAAACCACGCGCGTGGGCCTCGTGGAGGTATTCCTCGACGACCGAGGGGATGTCGCGGGGCTGAAAGCCGTGCAGGTCGATGGCGTCCTCGATCGGCAGGACGGCGATCGCGTCGGGGTCGGGCGGCGGTTCGTCCTCGTCCTCCGCGGGCGGGGGCGGCTCCTCGGATTTTGACGGGGAAAAGAGGCGCGCGAGGAGGTCCTGGAGGGCGCGGAGCATGGCCGGGAGAGGATATCACGTGGGCCTGTCGTGGCCGCCTTCGGCCGTGTATCTTCCCGGGTCATGCCGGCGGCGGACGAGGGGGGAGGCGTGGAGATCGGGGAGATGTCGACCCTGCCGCTCGTCCTCTCGGGGCCGCCGAGCGAGCGGCGGAGGGTGCCGCCGTCGCTCGCGGAGCGCTACGAGGACATCCGTTTCCTCGGCGAAGGCGGGATGGGGACGGTCTACCGCGCGAGAGATCCGCGGCTCGGCCGGACGGTGGCGCTGAAGCTCTTGAAGGGCGACGATCCGGAGCTCTGGCGGCGGTTCCTGGGCGAGGCGCGGGCGCAGGCGCGTATCCAGCACGAGCACGTGTGCCGCGTGTACGAGGCCGGGCAGGCGGACGGCGAGCCGTACATCGCGATGCAATTCATCGACGGCGAGCCGCTGTCGAAGGTCGCGGCGAGATTGACGCTCGAGCAAAGCGTGAAGCTCATGCAGGAGGTGAGCGCGGCGGTGCACGAGGCGCACCGGCTCGGGCTGATCCACCGGGACATCAAGCCGGGGAACATCCTCGTCGAGGCGCGCGAGGACGGCGCGCTGAAGCCGTACGTGATGGATTTCGGCCTGGCGCGGGAGGTGTCCGACCGAGGACAAACCCAGACGGGCGCGGTGATCGGGACACCGGCGTACATGCCGCCCGAGCAGGCGAAGGGGGACGTGCGGGCGATGGATCGGCGCTCGGACGTGTATTCGCTGGGCGCGACGCTTTACGACGTGCTCGCGGGGCGGCCGCCGTTCGTCGCGGATCACGCGTGGAACCTGCTCATGGCGGTGGCGTACGAGGAGGCGCCCTTGCTCGGGGCGGTCAAGCGAGGGGTGCCGGCGGAGCTCGAGACGATCGTGATGAAATGCCTCGAGCGGGAGCCGTCGCGGAGGTACGACTCGGCGCGGGCGCTGGCGGAGGATCTGCAGCGTTTCCTCGACGGCGAGCCGATCCACGCGAGGCGGGCCTCGCTGGGCTACGTGCTCTGGAAGAAGGCGCGCAAGCACAAGCTCGCGACGGCGCTGCTCGCGCTCGTCGTGAGCTCGTCGCTGGTGCTCGTGGGCGTGTGGGTGCGGGCCGAGCGGCAGGCGGCGGAGCGGGCGCGGCTCGCGCGGGAGCTCGGCGAGGGCGTGAAGGAGATGGAGCTGTTCCTGCGCGCCGCCTACGAATTGCCGCTGCACGACGTGGAGCGGGAGCGGGACGTGGTGCGCGAGAGGCTCGGGGAGATCGAGCAGAGAATGGCGGCGGCCGGGCGGGCAGGGGAGGGGCCGGGGCATTACGCGATCGGGCGTGGTTACCTCGCGCTCGGGGACCCGGAGGGGGCGCGGGAGCACCTGGAGAAGGCGCTCGCGGCGGGGTATTCGTCGGCGGATCTGCAATATGCGCTCGGGCGGGCGATCGGCGAGATGTTCCGTCGGGCGCTCGCGGAGACGCGGCGGATCACGAACGAGGAGGAGCGGAAGAAGAAGGTCGAGGAGCTCGAGCGGGCGCTCCGGGACCCGGCGCGCGAGGCCCTGCGGGCGGCGCTCGCGGCGAAGATCGAGGTGCCGGCGTACGCGGAGGGGCTCATCGCGCTCTACGAGGGGAAAAACGAGGAGGCGATCGAGAAGGCGAAGGCGGCGTTCGAGAAGGCGCCGTGGATGTACGAGGCGAAGAAGCTCGAGGCGGACGCGCTTTATGCAATGGGGAGCAGGTACCGGCACGACGCGGCGTTCGATTACGAGAAGATGAAATCGTATTTCGAGCCGGCGGCGGAGGCCTACGCGATCGCGGCGGACATGGGGCGCAGCGATCCGGAGGTGCACCGGGCGGCGTGCGAGCTCTGGGAGAAGATGGGGCAGGCGGCCTTCATGAAGGGGATGTCGCCGGGGTCGGCGTTCGACGCGGCGGAGTCGGCTTGCGGGCGCGCGGTGCAGTCGAGCTCGAAGGACAGCGCGGCGCGCGTGCAGCGGGCGCTCGTGATGGCGTCGCGTGTGCATGTCCAGTTTCTCGGGGACGACATCTCGGAAGATACGATTTCTGCGATCGAGGACGCCGTCCGAGCGGCGGAGGAGGGCGTGCGCTCGAACCCGATGAGCGTCATGGCACATTATGCGGTGGCGCTGGCCTTCTGCACGCGAACGAAGGTCATGTACGCCCTGGGTCGAGAGGCCACCATGGAGCGGGCCATCGCTGCGTACGAGCGGGTCCTGGAGCTCGACCCGCGTTTCACCTGGGCGGTCAACGAGCTGGGGGGCGCATATTACGCAGAGGCCAGGAAAGAGAACATGCTGGGGCGAGACGGGTCGAAGTTGCTGCGCAACGCGATTCGCCATTACGAACAGGCCATCGATATCGATCCGAAGTTCATCCTGCCCGTGGGCGGGCGGCTGAATTCGCTGTCCGAGTTGTTCGGATTGCAAATCGAGCGTGGGCGAGACGGGAGCCACACGCTGCGCGCGCTCGCGGACGCCGTGGCCCTCCTCGAGAAGACGAGCTCCAGCCCGTGGCTCGTGGCGTACTGGAATGCGAGGGTGCACCGATTTCGTGCGGCGCACGAGGTCGCGTTCCGTCGAGATCCAGGTGGCCCGACCCGGGCAGCGCTCACGGCGATTCACGCATTTGCAGGGCAGGAGCCCAAGGATCACTGGTTCCTCGAAGAGGTCGCCGAGTGTCTCCTGCTCGAGGCCACGTATGCACTTCGCCAGGGGCACGATCCGTCGCACCTCCTCGCGAAGGCGCGGGATTCCGCGCAGAGGGCAGCCGAGGCCGGGGCGTCACCGCGGACGACGCTCCGTATCCTGTCCGCGCGTATCGAGATCCTTACGATACGCGCCGGGGAGGTGCGCAAGGACGTACGAGCGAGCTCCTTCGACGCGGCGCTCTCGCACGTCCAGCCGACGCTCGACAAGGCTGGGCTGGACCCCACGCCTTACCAGATCCACGCCGAAATTCATGCTTTGAGGGCGAGGTGGCTCTCCGAGCGCGGCGCCGCGTACGAGGAGGAGGTCGAGCGTGGACTCGCAATGGCACAGCGTGCCCTCGCCCAGAACCCCCGCCTGGCCAAGGCGCTCCTTGCGCGAGGACATCTCCACCTCGTGCGAGCCCACATGGCGCGTACGAGGGACGCGCGAAGCGACGCCGTGCGGCGCGCCAAGGAGGCATTCGAGTCGGCGTTCCGGGAGAACCCTTTGCTCGAACGCGAATATGCCGGCGACTTCAAGGAGGCAACGAGGCTCGCTTTGTAAAATGTATCGCTGAAGCGACGCGTGAACGCAGATTCATTCACGATGTCGACTTGAGAGGTGATGGGGCGCGCCTGCACCTGCTGCATGCTCCAGCCTGCAGGTTGGGAGGGCTCACCATCAGGGGTTCGTTTTCGGCCGAATTTTTCGCGGTCTGGGCGCTGGTACGAAAACTGCAACCTTTCGATGGCTCGCTTCGAGTTCAGGAGAATTCCATGACGTCTTCGCGTACCCTCCTCGTCCGATTGGCCTCCTCCGTGAGCCTGATCCTCGCCGGCTGCGTATCCTCACAGGAAAACATGCTCGGGGAGGACGTACGCTTCGAGGTACCGCTGGAGACCGCGGCTCTCGGTGGGGAGGTGCCGCCTTGCGGTACGAATGGCATCACCGCCCCGTGCCTTTGGGCCCATTCGACACAAGCCGAGCTGCGGGCGCTCGCGAACGTGAAGCTCGACGCCGGCGGCGGGCAGCTCCCCGCGATGCTGGGGATCTCGGGGGCCTGTCGGGAGGGGATCCTCGAGGCCATCGTGCAGTGCTCGCTCACGCCGGAGCTCTCGATCGAGGATCCGGTGACCGGTCAAGTGCATCAGGGCTGGTGGGGCCTCGCGCCGGGCTGGCTGAAGAACCCGCTCGACGCGCCGGGTCGAAGCTGGGTCACGGCCTGCGTGATCCAGAAGCTCAACCACCTCGGCCGCGAGGTGCCCATCCTGATGGAGGGCCCGCATCCGCGGATCGCCACGGATCCGGCCTTCGATCTGACCTATCCCTTCGACGAGTCGACCGCGTTCGGCGACATGTTTTCACCCACCCATCCCCTCAAGGACGGCGTCCCGGCCTTCGCCGTGTACGTCTGCACCGAGGACGACCTCGTGTCGTATTGCGGCGGCGCGGGCTACGGGGCCGACTGGCTGAACCTCCGGATCTGCGACGGCGTCGCCCCCGGCAACTGCGGGATGACGTTCCTCGGCAGATGCAGCGATCCCGATGTCGCGACGAACGCGGGCGGGTACTGGCAGTTCTCGGATGCGGACGGGAACGCCGTGACGGAGACGATCCGCGTGCGGCTCAAGGATACCTCGCACATCATGTGCCTCTGAGCCTGCGCGGCGTGCCGTCACGTCCGCAGGGTGATGGCGCGCGCCTGCACCTGCTGCATGTTCCCGCCTGCAGTCTCGCTCCGGCGCTCGCCGTGGGGGCCTGTTTTCCCTCGAATTTGCCCCCGGCGCGTGGTGGCATGGGTTCTGCTCAGCCCTCTCCCGAGCGGCTTCGACCCCAGGAGAACTTCATGAACCCTCTGCGCGCCTTTCTCGTTGTGCTGGCTTCCTCCACGGCCCTCCTGGCCGGATGCGTGCTCTCCGACGCTGAAAACCCCTTTGGCGAGGGGGACCTCGACGTGCCCCTCGAGACCGCGGGGATCGGCGGCGAGGTGCCCCCTTGCGGCACGAACGGCTTCAGCCCCCCCTGCTTCTGGGCTGCGGGCTCGCAGACGGGGCTGCGTGATCTCGCCAAGGCAAAGCTCGCGACCACGGCCACGGGCCTCCTGCCGCTCGCGCCCACGATCGCCGCGGGCTGTCGCGAGGTCATTCGCAACGCCGTCGAGTGCGCGCTCTCCCCGCGCCAATCCGTGCGGGATCCGGTGACGGGCGAGACGTATACGGGGCACTGGTCGCTCGCGACGGGCTGGTATTCGAATCCGCTCGACCTGAACGGACAGAAATGGGTGACGGCGTGTATGGTGCAGCGCCTCAACGTCCTCGGCGAGCACGTCGATGTCCTCCTCGAGGGGGCGCATTCGCGGATCACCGAGAACGCGACGTACGATCCGCTCTATCCGTTCGAGGAGTCGAGCGTGTTCGGCAACCTGTTCAACTCGACCATTCCGCCGACGGAGAGCATGCCGGCCTTCCATGCCTACATCTGCAGCGAGGACGACCTCAACGGGCAATGCCCGATCGGCCCCACGCCGTGGCTCGATCACCGGATCTGCGACGACGTGCCGAGCGCCTGCGGCCTCATCTACATCGGGTCGTGCTCCTCCACGTGTATCAAGAACGGCGCCTACTGGTCGTGCCCGGTCCCCGGCGGCTTCGTCTACAACCCCGAGACCGTCCGCGTGCAGCTCGAGGACCCCACGGCGTGTTATTGAGCTATCTCACCGATTGAGCAGGAAAATCACCGCCACGATCGAGAGGACCACGAGCACGATCGCGGCGGCGGCCATCCACCTCGCCCGCTCCGCGGCCCTCGCCCGCGCGGTCTTCACCGTCTCCGCGGACCGCTCCGCCCCCGCCTGCCCCGGCTCCGGCGCGTGCGTCGCGACAACCTTCCGCTCCTCATCGGTCACGCCGACGAGCGCCTCCTGCCGCAAGGAGACTCCCTCCGGCAGGAGCGGGCGCAGCGCCTCGCGCATCGCCTCGACGCTGGGAAAACGGTCCTCGCGGGCCTGCGCCATCGCCCTCTCCACGAAACGCACGACCTCGGCCCGCACCCAGGGCGCGACCTCAGCGAGCGGCGGCGGGGGCTGCGTCGTGATCGCATACAGGAGCTCCACCAGCGATTTCACGTGCGCGTGCGGCGGCGCTCCCGCCAGCATCGCGTAGAGCGTCACGCCCATCGAATACACGTCGCAGCGGGCGTCGACCTGCTTCGCATTCTCGATCTGCTCGGGCGCCATGTAGAGCGGCGTGCCGATGACCTGCCCGCTCTGCGTCATCGATACGGCCGGCGCCGTGAGCGCGCCGCCCTCGCCCGCGGCCTCGGGCGTGCGGCGAATCTTGGCGACCCCGAAATCGAGGAGCTTCACGGTGACCTCGCCGTCCCCGCCCCGCGCGAGGAAGAGGTTCTCTGGCTTGATGTCGCGGTGGATGACGCTCACGGCGTGCGCCGCCGCGAGCCCCTCGCAGGCCTGCCCGACGATTCGCAGCGCAATCTCGGGGCGGAGCGGGCCCGCGCGCGCGATCAGCGATCGAACGTCCTCGCCGTCGAGCAGCTCCATCACCTGGAAGGGCACGCCGGTCTCGGGATCCCGATCGACGGCGATGGCGCCGGCGACGTGTGGCGAGTCGAGCGAGCCGGCGATCCGCGCCTCCTGCTCGAAGCGCAGCAGATCCGGGTCGTCGGAGGCGAACGGGCGCACGTGCAGCCACTTGATCGCCACGGGCCGGCCCGTCTTCGTGCTCCTCGCCTCGTAGACCGTCCCCATGCCGCCTTGACCCAGCACGCGGACGATCTCGTAGTCGGTGAGGATCTGCCGACCCATCATCCGGTCGCATGGTACGCCCCGCCAGGGGAAGAGCAAGCTTCGGCGCGCCCGTCGTCCTCGGGGTCGTCGCTCCGTGATACCGTGCTGCACCATGAGCAAGGATCCGCACGCGAAGGACACGGTGGCCCTCGTCGCTCGTCCACGCGAGTGCGCCATCGGTCGTTTTCGCCTCCAGGTCACGGCGGGGCCCGATCAAGGCGCGATGCGCGTCTCCGACGGCGCCGAGCTCTCCGTGGGCACGGCGGCCGGCAATCACCTCGTCCTGACCGACCGCGCGGTATCACGTCACCATTGCGTGATCACCGTGACGGACCGCGGTTTTCTCGTGCGCGACCTCGGCAGCCGCAACGGCACGCGGCTCGCCGGCTTCCGCGTGGAAGGGGCCTACCTCGGACCGGGCGCGGCGCTCGGCGTCGGCGAATCCACGCTGCGCTTCGATCTCTTGCCGGACGAGATCGTCGAGCCGCTCGCCGACGAGGAGCGTTATGGTCGGATCCTCGGCCAGAGCCTCTCGATGCGCCGGCTCTTCGCGGCGCTGCCGCGGATCGCCGCCTCGGAATCGACGGTGCTCCTCGAGGGAGAGACGGGCACGGGCAAGGGGCTCCTCGCCGAGGTGATCCACCAGAAGAGCCCGCGCGCCGAGGGGCCGTTCGTGGTGATCGATTGCAGCGCGATCCCGCCGACGCTCATCGAGGCGGAGCTCTTCGGGTACATGCGCGGCGCGTTCACCTCGGCCCTGCAATCACGCGCCGGCGCCTTCGAGTCGGCCGCGGGCGGGACGGTTTTCCTGGACGAGCTCGGCGAGCTGCCGATCGACATGCAGCCGAAATTGCTCCGGGCGCTGGAGGAGCGGATCGTCCGGAGGATCGGGAGCCTCGACCCGGTCAAGCTCGACGTGCGGGTGATCGCCGCGACGAACCGGGACCTCCGGCAGGAGGTGAACCGCGGGACGTTCCGCTCGGACCTCTACTATCGGCTGAACATCGTGCGCATTCGATTGCCGCCGCTGCGCGAGCGGCGCGAGGACATCCCGCCGCTCGTCGCGCATTTTTACGAGCAATTCGCGCGGGGCGCGGAGTCGCTGCCGCCGGCGGAGCTCGTGGCGGCGTTCACGAAGCAGGACTGGCCGGGGAACGTGCGGGAGCTACGCGCGGCGGTGGAGCGGGCGATCCTGATGGAGGACGAGGCGCTCTGGTTCGAGGCGACGCTCGGCGCGCCGCCGGGATCGCCGGCGCCGCCGGCCGGGCTCGATTACGAGGACGACCTCGCCCTCGGCTCGTTCCGGGCGGCGAAGGAGCGGGCCGTGGCGCGGTGGGAGCGCGGGTACATCGAGGCCCTGGTGCGTCAGAGCGGGGGGAATCTGTCCCGCGCGGCGCGATCGGCGCACATGGATCGAAATCACCTGCGCGAGCTCTTGCGGAGGCACGGGATATCGGCCGCGGAGGAGTGAGGCCGCGCCGTCATCGTTCCAGAAAGAAAAACCTCCCGTCGCTCGGGCAAGGCGAGCGGGGGAGGTCCTGGCCGAGGAGCGCCTCTCGCGTGGCGACGACGCCCGAGAGCGGGCCCGGCGACCACGCGGCGACGTCGAGCAGGCCGCCGGGGAGGATCGTGCCGGCCTCGCTCGCGTGGAGCGCGCCGACGTGCAGGGCGATGCCGAGCGCGGCAGGTTGTCCGGACAAGGGTCCGGCGAGGACACGACGATAGGCCCGGACACACGCTTCGAGCACGCGCCGGGCGAAGGGCGGGTCGGGCGGCGTGGGCGAGACGGCGAGCAGGTTCGTCGTGGTCTCCTCGACGAGCACGAGGCCCGCGGCGGCGAGCTCGGCGGAGACGAGGGGCAAGCTCATTTCGAGGGCCGAGAGCAGCGCCTCGTCCCCGTCCGCGAGCGCGGTGGCTTCGGCGCGGAGCAGGGCGGAGACGGCCATGGAGGGGCGGGCGGAGGAGGCCGCGGGGCCCGGAGTTCGAGGTCGTTTCGTGGTTTCACCCGCGGCGCGGAGTGCTCGGACGAGCTCCGGCGCGGAGGCCTGCCTGCCCGCGGGATCGCGGCAGAGGGCGCGGAGCAGGGGCTCGTCGAGCGCGGGATCGAGGGGCGCGCGTTCGCTCGGCCGGGGCGGCCGCGCGTGGAGGTGAATCTGGCGGACGACGGCGGTGGCCTGGGCGCCGAAGGGCGGTTTTCCCGTGAGCATGGCGAATGCGAGCGCGCCGAGGGCATAGACGTCCGCCCGGATGTCGAGGGGTTTTCCGAGGACCTGCTCCGGCGCCATGAACGGGAGCGTGCCGAGCGTCGCGCGGGAAGCGGTGAGCGAGGGGCCGGCGCTGTCGAGGAGCTTGGCGACGCCGAAATCGAGCAAGACGACCCGGCCCTCGGCGCGGTTCTTGGCGAGGAAGACGTTCGAGGGTTTGATGTCGCGGTGGACGATGCCGCGCGCGTGCGCGGCGGCGAGGGCGTCCGCGAGGGGCTCGAGGATGTCGAGGGTCTCCGGGAGCGGGAGCCGGCCGGCGGCGGCGAGGCGCGCGTCGAGGCTCTCGCCGTCGAGCAGCTCCATGGCGAAATAAGGGCGCCCGTCGGAGAGGTGGCCGATCTCGTGCACGCGGACGACATTCGGGTGGGGGAGGTCGCAGACGATGGCCGCTTCGCGTTCGAATCGCGGGATCGCCGTGGGATCGGCGAAGAGCTCGGCGTGCATGACCTTCACCGCGGCGGCGCGGCCGGTGGGCGCGTGCGTGGCGCGGGCGACGACCCCGAATCCGCCGCGGGCGATCACCGATTCGAGCCGATAAGGACCCGCCCAGCGCTCGTCCATCCTAGATCCCGTTCGCGCCGTCCTCGGGCACGGCGGCGTCGACGCGCTCCATCGATACGCCGAGCGACTCGGCCTTCTTCGCCTCGCTCTTTCGTTTCGCCTCGAAGAGCCGGAGGCCTTTTTCGGTCACCATGCCGACGGGCGGCGCGTCGGGCGGGCGCATTTCCTCGGCGGACGCGTGGGGTTTTTCGAAGGAATGGTCGCGGGCCTCGGCGAGCCTCCTGTCAAAATCCTTTTTCCACGCGGGCAGCGTGCGCAGCGGATAACTCGGGTCGCTCGGGTCGGTGATGATGGTCTCGACGACGGCGTCCATGGAGACGAACACGGGAGAGAGCTCCTCCGGGTCGTAGGCGGCGCCGCGGTCGAAGAGGCCGCCGCAGATCGGGCGGAGCGTGCAATGGGCGCAGGCGGGGGCGTAGATGTGCTCCCAGTCGGTCTGGCGAACGGTCTGCTTGTTGTCGAGGAAATGCACGATGCGCTCCTCGCCCTTCACGATCTTGCGGGTCTCGGTGCTCGCCCAGGCGAACTCGGTCATGTAGCAGAGCGGGACCTTCTCCACGCGGAACGTGCGTCCGGACGCGTGGAGCTTGCGCAACGCGCGCTGGAGCGAGACCTCGAATTCGGCGAGCCGCGGGGTGAACTGCGCCTGGTTCACCTCGGCCCGGCCCATCGAGGGGTCGAGGTTGTTCCACACGAAATGGCGCACGTAGGGGTGACGCTCGATCCAGTGGTCGATGTTCTCGTCGAGGTGATCGGCGTTCAGCTTGTTGATCACGCAGTTGATGTTCACCTCGATGCCATGGTCGTGCGCATTCTTCACGGCGGCGAACGCCTTCTCCAGCGTGCCCTCCGCGCCGCGCAAAATGGCCTCCACCTCGGGCCGCACCGAATACACCGACACGTGCACGAGCCGGACGCCCGCCTCCGCCACCTCCCGCGCGAAGGCGGGATCCGAGAGCCGCGAGCCGTTCGTGATCATTCGCACGTGGAGGCCCTGCGACGAGGCATACGCCGCGATCTTCGGCAGCTCCGGGTGCAGCGTGGGCTCACCCCCCGTGAGGATGACCCCGAAATACCCGCGTTTTACCAGGTCGTCGACGAGCACCTTCATCGTGTCGAAGGTGTGCACGTAGGGCGTCGTCGGGTTCGAGCAGAACCCACAAAAATGGTTGCAATGCCGGACGACCTGGATGTAGCCGATGTTTGCCAAGCGGGATCTCCCGGATGCCGGGCATCGTACGGGAGGCGCACGAGGGCGGCAACGGACGGGAGGAGCCACGCGCCTCCCTTCTGCTACGTTCTCGGCCGTGGAGCACGACGTCCCGGTTGCCTTGCTCGCCCAGCTCCGTTCCACCTGGGAAGCCGAGATCCGTCCCTCCGCGCGCCGCGCGCTCGTCGCGCTCGCCGCCGCCCTGGTGATCAGCCTCGCGCACCTCGCGCGCCGAGGCACGCCGGCCGTCCGCGCGACGGTGGCCGCGCTGCTCGCCGCGTTCTGCGTGCTGCTGGTGGCGCGCGCGATCGTGCTGCACCGACGGAGGCAGGATCTACGGCGCACGGTGATGGACACGATCGGCCCGACGGACCCGGAGCTCGCCGCGGCGACGGTGCGAGGCCTCGGGCTCGTGGAGCAGACGGCCAAGGGCGAGACGCGCGGATCGGCGTCGCTCGCCCGCCTGCACCTCACCCGCCTGCTGAGCCGCGCGTCGATCGAGCGGATCGCGGAGCGCGCGTCGATCGCGGCGCGGAGGTGGTCCGCCGCGGGCCTCGTGTTCGCGCTCGTGGCGGTGGTGGGCGCGGCGATCGAGCAACGTGTGGTCGAGGGGCTCGACGTGCTCGTCGCGCGAAACGGCGAGGCGCCGCTTTCGCTCTCGTACCTCGAGGACGTGAACATCGTCGCGAAGCCGCCCGAGTATCTGCAGCAGCACGGCCGGGTGCTCGATGCCTTCGAGGAGACGGCGCTGCCGCGCGGGACGACGATCACCGTGCACGGTCGGCCGACGTTCGCGAGCCGCACGCTGGTGCTGACGGACGGCAAGGTCGAGGTGCCGTTCGCGCTCGACGGCGTGGGCGGCGTGGTCGCGCGGTGGGAGCTCGGCGATACGGCGACGCTCCGGGTCGCGGCGCGCTTCGGCGAGGTGCGGATCCCGCAGGCCGACGAGCAGGTCGTCACGTCGATCCCGGACCTCGCGCCGAAGGTCCTCGTCGAGGACGCGCCGCGCACGGTGCGCATGCTCGACGAGCCGGAGATCGTGGTGTCGTACGAGGTGACCGACGATCACGGCCTGCGCGAGGTGGACCTGGTCTACCGCTCGGGAGGTCGAGAGGCGCGGCGCGTGCTCTCGCGGCCGCAGGGGGATCCGACGTCGGATCGAGGTTCACACCGGATCGTCTTCGGCGGCGACGCGTTCTTCAAGCGCAACTTCTTGCCCGTGGAGATCACGGTGGAGGCGCGCGACAACGATCCGATCGCGGGGCCGAAGTGGGGCAAGAGCGCGGCGATCGTGGTGATCCCGCCGCAGGTGGGCGAGCCGGAGGCGCTCCGGTACGAGGCGCTCGTGCGCGCGCGTGACGCGCTGACGGACCTCGTGGCGATGCGGCTCGTGGAGGAGGCGCCGCGCGGCAAGGGCAGCGCCGATCACCTGAAGAAGGAGCGCGAGGCGCAGGAGAAGGCGATGGAGGTGGTCGCCGAGGCGCTCGCCGGGACGTACGGCGGTCTGCGCTTCCCGCGCCGCGCGCTCGCGCTCGCCCGCGGGCAGCTCCGCAGGCTCGCGGTCGCGCTCGACGAGGAGTCGAAGCAACCGTCGGCCGCGACGCACCAGAGGCTCGTCGAGGAGAGCGAGGAGGTGCTGCTCGCGATCGACGCGGCGGCGCGCTCGCTCGGGACGTCGGACACGCGCCGCGTGGCGAAGCGGCTCTCGGCGGTGGCAGACGAGGCCGCGGAGGCGACGGCCGTCGCGGCAGGGCAACGCGGGAGCGACACGGCGAGCGGCGTCACGCGGCTCGACGCGGCGGTGAGCGTGCTCGACGGAGGCGGAAAGCAGCTCCTCAGGCTCGGTCGGCTGGGCCTGGATCTCGGGGAGATCGTGGCGAACGGGCTGCGGCGGATCGATCGGGCCCGCAAGGCGAACGATCTGTTCCACGCCGAGCTCGCCGCGCGCGACCTCGCGGCGCGCCTGCGCAACCCCGATCCGTCGTTCGCAGGTGGTGGCGGCAAGGGGAGCGGGACGGAGTCCGGCGCCGGAGGGAGCGGGACGGGGGACGGAGATCCGTCGAGCGCCGACGACGCCGCAGAGGCAGGCGAGCAGGCGCTCGAGGAGCTGATCCGCGAGCACTCGAACGAGCTCGAAGACGTGGAGCGGGCGCTCGAACGAGCGTTCTCGCAGGACGAGCTCGACGAGCTGAAGGACGAGGCGAAAAAACACGCCGAGGCGATCCGCGAGGCGATCAAGGATCTGCCGCGCCGCGCAGGGGAGCCGGGGTCGGCGTCGGCCGCGGGCAAACAAGCGCGGGACCTCGCCGAGTCGATGGCCGACGCGCTCGAACAGGGCAGGCCGCGCGACGCGGTGCAGAGCGGCAAGGAGGCGATGCGCGCGCTCGAAGACGCGAAGAAGCGCGGGCAAGGGGCCGCGGAGTGGGACCTCGGCGAGCAGAGCGCCGGGCGCGAGGCAGAGCGGGCACGGCCGGGCCTGTCCGAGGAGCTCGCGTGGGCGGAGGAGGCGCTCGAGAAGCTGCGCAAATCGGCGGCCGAGCGCGCGAAGGGGGACCTCGAGAAGAGCGGCAAACGCGAGGCGCAGATGGCCGAGCGCGCGCGCAAGCTCGCGGAGAAGGGCGCGTCGGGCGACGGGAGTTTGCCCGAGGAGACGCTCGACCTCCTGGAGCGCGCCGAGAAGAGCATGCGCGACGCCGAGCGCGCGCTCTCCGAGGGCAACGGCGAGGCGGGGCTCGAGCACCAGCAGAACGCGCAGCGCCTCCTGGAGATGGCGCGCGGCGAGCGGAGCAACGAGGAGAACGAGTCGAGCCAGGAGCGGCAAGAGTCGAGCGACGGACGCGCGATGGCGAAGAAGGCGGACATCCCCGGCAAAGACGGGCACAAGGGCCCGGACGCGTTCCGCAAGCGCGTGCTCGAGGGCCTCGGCGGGTCGAGTGATCCGCTGCTGAAGGAAGCCGTGAAGCGTTACGCGGAGGGGCTCCTGCGATGAGCATGATCAAGAGGGGCAAGGTCTTGCTGGGTGCGCTCGCGCTCGTGACGTCGATGGGCGTCGCGACGGAGACGAGCGAGGCGTACGTGCCGCTGCTCGGAGATCTGGATCGGGCGCGGCGAGCGCGCGACGCGACGCTGGAGCTCGACGTCGCGGCGGCGCGGAAGATCCTGGACGGCGCGGACACGTCGGACACGGCGCTCGCGCTGGAGACGGCGCGCCTGCTGCTCTACGAGGGCGACTGCGACGGGGCCGTCACGGTGCTCTCGCGGCCGGACCTGACGAACCGCCCGGAGGCGATGGAGCTCGGCGACGTGTCGCGAGGATGCGCGCGCGCGACGGCCGGGACGCTGACGATCCGCGACGATCGCATCATCGTGCGGCTGCAGGACGACGAGGATCGGGCGCTCGTGCCGCTCATCGTGGACGTGGCGCTCCGGGCGCGCGACAACCTCGCGAAGGACCTCGGCGTGGAGCTGCCCTTGCCGATGCGGATCGACCTCGTGCGTGATCAGTTCACGCTCGCGGCGATGACGGGTTTGCCCGAGGAGGCGGCGCAGACGACGGGCACGGTGGCCGTGGCGAAGTGGGGCCGCGTGACGATGATCTCGCCGCGCGCGACGGTGAACGGATACGCGTGGCTCGACACGCTGGCGCACGAGCTCACGCACCTCGCGCTCACGCGCGGCACGCGCGACAAGGCGCCGCTCTGGTTGCAGGAGGGCGTGGCGAAGCGGCAGGAGGTGCGGTGGCGCGATGCGGAGCCGCTCGACGATTTCCCGCCGGTCGACGTGGTCGCGCGCGTGGGGCTCGACAAAGGGCTCGGCGTGGAGCTCGACAAGATCGGGCCGTCCATCGCGATGTTGCCGTCGGCGGAGCAGGCGCAGGTGGCGTTCGCCGAGGTGGCGAGCTTCGTGCGGTACTGGGCCCGCGAGGCGGGAGAGGAGGCGCTGCCGCAGCTCGTCGTGCGGCTCAAGGCGGCCGAGAGCTCGAAGGACTTCGAGCAGGCGATCGCCGAGGTGAGCGCCGCAGATTTCCAGACGTGGGTGAAGCGCTGGCGCGCGCACATCACGGGCCTGCCGAAGGACCTGCCGCCCGACCTGGAGCCGGGCGCGATGCCGGCGAACGTGAAGGAAATCGCGCAGCGCATCCGCCTCGGAGAGCTCCTGCAGGGGCGAGGCCACGCGCGCGCCGCGTCGATCGAGCGGGCCCGCGCGCACGCGCTCGTGCCGCACGAGCCCTCGGTGCGTTGCCACCTCGCGGAGTCGTTGCTCGCGATGGGCGACACGCAGAACGCCGCGCCGCTCGTGGAGCGCATCGAGGACGTGCACAACCGCTTCGGGCGGTGGCACTCGCTGAACGGCCTCTTGCACCCGGATCCGATCGATCTCGATCGACCGTTCCGCTTCGGCATCGCGCTCGATCCGCTCGAGCCCGCGGTCGCGTGCGAGGAGAAGGTCGCGCCCGAGCTGCCGAAGGACCCGATCCGCGCGGCGATCTGCGAGGCCGCGCGGCGCGTGCCTCGTTAGGAAGATCCCTCAGTCGTCGTCGCCGCGGCTCTGCGAGCCGCCGAGGATCGAGTCCGGTCCGCGTGAAGCCGGGCCCGCGCCGGAGCGGCGCGCGAGGGCGCGCGCGATCGTGTTTCGACCGACGCCGAGCCTGCGCGCGGCCTCGGTCTTGTTGCCGTCACACGCGGCCACCACCGCGCCGACGTAACGCTCGATCGCGTCGTCGAGCGAGAGATGCAGCGGCAGGCGCACCTCGTCCTCGCCGCTCCGCCCGTCGGAGATCGTGGTCGGGCGCCTCCGCGGCAGGTGCGCGGGCGTGATGCGGCCGTCGGGCGCGAGCGCGATCGCGCTCTCGATCCAGTGCTCGAGCTCGCGCACGTTGCCCGGCCAGACGTGCGTGCCGATGGCGACGAGCGCGGCCGGATCGAAGGCGGGCGTGGGCCTGCCGTAGCGCTGCGCGTAGAGGTCGGCGAAGTGCCGCGCGAGCGCCTCGATCTCGTCACGCCCGCGCGTCCGGAGCGGCGGCAGCTCGATCTCCACGACGCGCACGCGGTAGTAGAGGTCCTCGCGGAAGCGGCCCTCGGCGACGGCCTTCTCGAGGTCGCGGTGCGTCGCGCACACCACGCGCACGTCGCCGCGCATCGTGTTCCGCCCGCCGACCCGCTCGAACGTACGATCCTGAAGGAACCGGAGCAGCTTGCCCTGGATGTCGAGCGGCAGGTCGCCGAGCTCGTCGAGGAACAAGGTGCCACCTTCGGCGAGCTCGACCTTGCCCGGGACACGCCGATCGGCGCCGGTGAACGCGCCACGCTCGTGGCCGAAGAGCTCGCTCTCGACGAGCTGCGCGGGCAGCGTCGTGCAGTCCACCGTGACGAACGGGCGCGCCTGGCGCCGCGAGTTCACGTGGATCGCGCGGGCGAACAGGCCCTTGCCCGTGCCCGTCTCGCCGCGCAGGAGCACCGTCGCGTCGGTCTGCGCCGCGAGCTGGATCTTCTCGTAGACGGCCGTGATCGGGGCGCTGCGGCCGACGATGCGGTTGAACGGCCCTTGCAGCACGAGGCCCGGGTTGCCCCCGTCGGCCGCGCGCAGCGTGGTCATCGTGAGCGCGCGCGCGAGCTGGCTGGCGAGCGCGACGAGGTACCGCTCGTCCTCTTCGTCGAAGCTGCCTCCGCCTTGCTTGTTGAGGAGCTGCACCACGCCGCGCACCGGCGCGCGCGCCTCCTCGCGGATCGGCGCGACGAGCATTGAGCGCGTCGTGTAGCCCGTCGCCCTGTCCGCCGTCGGATCGAAGCGCGCGTCGGTCGAGGCGTCGTCCACGCGCACGACCTCGCCCGTGCGGGCCACGTACCCCGCGATGCCGCGGCCGAGCGGCAGCCGCAGCGCGGGCAGCTCGGGCAGGAGCGCCACGCGCGTCACGAGGTCGCCTTGCTCCGCGTCGACGAGCCAGATCGTCGCGCGGTCGGCGAACATCGCCTGCGCGAGGCGCTCGCATGCGGTGCCGAGGAGCGCGTCGAGGTCGACCTCGCGTGCGAGGAGCGATGCGAGATCGACGAGGAGGGAGAGGCGCGACATGGAGCTCGGAGCGAGGTCGAGCATAAGGTGCCATGCCGCCGCCGTCATCATCGTCGGCTCGTCCCGGACGCGGAGCGCGGGGAGGCCCATCAGGCCGCCCTGGCGATGGAGTCGAGGCCGATGACCATGCCCTCGCGCGCGGCGACGGCGCTCGGGAAGAGCTCGCGTGTCCTCTCTTCGAGGTCGGCGACGCCCGCGTCGGTGCGGCGCGGATCGTGGTGGAAGAGCACGTACTGCCCGACGCCCGCCGCCTTCGCGAGCTCCACGCCGGCCACGTACGTCGAGTGCCCCCAGCCCACCTTGGAGTTGCCCGGCGCCGTGCCGCGGTACTCGTCGGGCGTGTACTGCGAGTCGTAGATCAACACGTCGGCGCCCCGCGAGAGCGCGTAGAGCTCGGGGTCGATACACGCGAAGTGCTCGGTGTCCGTCGCGTACACGACGCTCCGGCCGTTCCACTCGAGGCGGTAGGCGAACGAGCCGCCCGGGTGGTTCTGCCGGGCCACGCGCACGACGACGTCGTTGATCTGGAAGCGCTCGCCGCTCCGGACCTCGCGCCAGTCGATCTTCGCGCCGAGCTGGTCGAGGCGCACCGGGAACACGGGCGCCGTCATCTGGTAGGCGAGCGCGTCGCGCAGCGACATCACGCCGTTCGCGCTGCCGATCACCTGGATGTTCGAGCTCGGCACGTAGGCCGGCACGAAAAACGGGATGCCCTGGATGTGGTCCCAGTGCACGTGCGAGAGCAGGAGCGACGCCTCGACCGACCCCTCGCGCAGGAGCTTGTCGCCGAGCGCCCGGATGCCCGTGCCCGCGTCGAGGATGATCTTCGTCGAGCCGCAGCGGACCTCGACGCAGCTCGTGTTGCCGCCGACGCCGATCGTGTCCGGACCCGGAGAAGCAATGCTGCCGCGAACACCCCAGAACGTGATCTCCATGAGTTCCTCCTCGTCGTTGCCTTCGAGCTCCTCCCTTTGCGAGAGGCGTGCCGACACGAAATCCCGCCATTTTCCCGCGGATCGCGCCGCCGGGCCTCTGGCGGTGCACCAAGACCGAGCGGCGCCGCGCCGAAACGGATCGCCCCCGCCCGCGGCGCCCGAACGAGGCGCCCGCCGTCGTTGACGAGGAGGAGAGGGGCCGTCATGTTGGTCCGAACACACGCGCGCCCCACGAGTCAGCCGTCCAGGCGTACCCAGCCGTGCGTCGGGCAGCAGGGTCGTACGAGTGAAACCCCGTGAAAACAGGTCTCGCGGGCGCGCTCCGCCGTTGACCCTGATCCCGCCCGGTGCCTAAGCTCCGCCAGGCCGACTTTTTCCGATCTCGACGATGATCGCTACGTACGCTGCCGCTCAGTTTCTGCGTGTGCTCCCCCGTGAGCGCATCACCCGGGCCGTTGGAAGGCTCTGCGACCTCCCGTTGCCCCAGGCGGTCACGTCCGCCGTGGTCGGGATCTACGCACGCGCCTACCGCGTCGACATGGACGAGGCCGTGTGTCCCGAGGGGGGCTTCCCGTGCTTCGACGCCTTCTTCACGCGCCCCTTGCGTGACGGCGCCCGGCCCCTCTGCCCCGACGAGGGCGCCCTCGTGAGCCCCGCCGACGGGCGCATCGACTCGTACGGCGTCATCGAGCGAGACGGCGTCTTCCGCGTCAAGGGCAAGGACTACTCCGCCCTCGATCTCGTCGGCGACGCGGACGACGCGCGCCGCTACGAGGGCGGCCAGTTCGCCATCGTCTACCTGAGCCCACGCGACTACCACCGCGTGCACGCCCCCGCGGGCGGCACGATCTCGCTCGTGCGCTCGTTCCCCGGCGAGTACTTCCCGGTGAACGCGATCGGCGAGATGCACGTGCCGAAGCTCTTCTCGGTGAACCGGCGCGTCGCGATCTGCATCGACTCCGAGGCGCACGGACGCGTCACCGTGGTGATGGTCGCCGCGATGATCGTCGGTCGAATCACGGTGAGCGGGATCGACGCGCGCGACGTCCCGTACGGCGAGCACCGGCTCGAGCCGGGCTACGAAGTCAAGCGCGGGGACGAGATCGGCATGTTCCATCTCGGCTCGACCGCCGTCATCTTCGTCGAGCCGGGCAAGGCCCGTCCCTGGGGGATCCAGGGCGGCCCGATCCGGATGGGCGAGTCTCTGCACGGAGCAGACACCCGATGAGCGAGACACCTCCCCGCGGGATTGAAGATTCCACGGCGACGCAACCATCCAACGGGATCGACGGGCCCCCTCCCGGCGTCTCGGGGGTCGCCGGCGCCGCGGGGACCAGCCTGGACGGGGCGCCGCCGCGCCCCGCGCCGCCTCGCCCGAGCAACGTGCCGGCCCCGCCGCGCCCCTCGCGTGTGCCCGTGAGCGGCTCATCCCCGCCGCCGCGCCCCAACACCAACGTGCCCCCCGCGCGCGCGTCGAACCCGCCCGCGGCGCCTCCCGTGCCCGCGGTGCCTCCCGCGCCCGCCGTGCCCGTGATCGAGGGCGCCCCCGCGCCGACCCCGGCCGCCGCCGCCGCCGAGCCCGAGCGGCCCGCCCCTCCGGCGCTGCCGCGTCGCCGTTCGCGCCGCACGGTGCGGACCGAGGACGACGCGATGCCGCCGTCGGAAGGGCAACTCGCCGCGCCGGAGAGCGCCGCCACGCCGCTGCCCGAGGCCACGAGCCCGGCCGAGCCGCCGCCCGAGCCGGCCGCGGCCGATCCCGGTGACGCCGGGGTCATCCAGCCGATGCGCATCCTCTCGGTCGGCGACGATCTTCCGCCCGTCAAGGTGTATTCGGAGCCGCCGCCCCCGATGCCCGCGGCCGAGGCGACCGCCAAGCCGACGCGCTCGTCGGCTCCGCCGCCGAAGTTGCCCGCGGAGGAGCTCGTCGAGGAGGGCTGGACGCCGCGTCCGCCCGAGGTCGCGGCCATCACCGCGAAGTTCGCCGCCGAGCAGGCGCAGACCGTCGCGTTCGCGCCGCCGCCTGCCGCGCCGCCGCCCCGGCCGATGATGGAGACGCCGGTGACGCCGATCGAGGCGAAGGCGGCGACGCCTCGCGCGAAGCCGCTCGACTCGGCGCCGGACCTCGTCGTCGAGGTCGCCGAGGAGGAGGCGGACGACGAGATCGTCTCCGCCGTGGCCGAGGAGGCCAAGGCCGACGAGGTCGAGGCGTTCGAGGAGATCGAGCCCGAGCGGGTCACCGAGGCCACGCAGAAGGCGCCTCCGTCCGTGGAAGCGCAGCCGGCGGCCGCCCCCAAGAAGCCGCCGCCGCCTCCGCCGCCGCCGCGGCGTCAAGCGCCGACGGTCCCCGAGCCCGGCGCTGCGCAGGCGGCCGCCGCGTCGCCCTCCCTTCCGCCGCCCAAGGGCGCGCCTCCGCCGCCGCCTGCGGCCGCGCAAGCGACCCCGCCGCCTGCGGCATCGGCGCCCTCCAAGCCGGTCAGCCTGCCCGAGCCGAGCCGCCGCCGGCAGCGGCCCTGGTGGGAGGACCTCTTCGACGACGACATGATCCGCACGATGGATCGCACCGAGGCGAAGGTGATCCGTCGCGAGGCCGATTTCATCGAGTCCTGCCTCGGCCTCGAGAAGGGCGCGACGATCCTCGACCTCGCTTGTGGCACGGGCCAGCACGCCGTCGAGCTCGCGAGCCGTGGGTATGGCGTGGTCGGCTACGACCTCTCGCTCAACATGCTCGCGCTCGCCGCGGACGAGGCGCAGGGCCGCGCGCAGAAGCTCAATTTCCTGCAGGGCGACATGCGGGAGATGGCCTTCGACCAGGTCTTCGACGGCCTGTATTGCTGGTCGACGAGCTTCGGGTATTTCGACGACGAGAAGAACCTGGACGTCCTGCGCCGCATGCACCGCGCCCTGCGGATCGGCGGCATCCTCGTGCTCGACATCGTCAACCGTGATTACGTGGCCCCTCGCCAGCCGAGCCTCGTGTGGTTCGAGGGTGACGGCTGCGTCTGCATGGATGAGATGCAGGTCGATTTCTTCTCGAGCCGGCTCAAGGTCAAGCGCACGGCCATGTTCGACGACGGCCGCGCCCGCGAAATCGAGTATTCGATCCGCCTCTACGCCCTGCACGAGATCGGCAAGATGATGCACGACGCCGATTTCAAGGTCGTCGAGGTCACGGGCCACCCCGCGCATCCGGGCGTGTTCTTCGGCTCGGAGTCGCCGCGGCTCGTCATCGTGGCCGAGCGCAAGTGAACCTCGAAGCGGCGCTCGGAAAGGCCCTGCCGAACCTCACGGTCTCGGCCTCGCCGGTCGATCGCATCGCCTACGCGCGCGACCTCTGGCCGCGCCACCACCTCGCCGTCTCCGACGGCCGCATCGCCGAGCACCGGCCCGCCGTCGTCGTCTGGCCGAACACGACGGAGGACGTCGCCTCCATCGTCCGTTTCTGCGCCGGGGAGGGCATCCCGCTCGTCCCCTTCGGCGCGGGCTCCGGCGTCTGCGGTGGGGTTTTACCGGACGAACGCACCGTCGTCCTCGATTTGAAGCGCCTCGATCGAATTCGGCGCCTCGACGCCGAGGCGGGCGTGCTCGATGTCGAGGCCGGCGCGCTGGGGATCCGGCTCGAGGAGGATCTGAATGCGGCGGGCCATACGCTCGGCCATTTCCCCTCGTCGATCCTCTGCTCGACCGTGGGCGGCTGGGTCGCCGCCCGCAGCGCGGGGCAATGCTCCGGGCTCTACGGCAAGATCGAGGACATGGTCGCCTCGCTCGAATGTGTCGTCGGCGAGGGCGATATCGTGCGATTCGACCGCCGAACGCGTGGCCCCGACGCGACCCCGCTGATCATCGGCAGCGAGGGCGTGCTCGGCGTGGTCACCTCGGCGCGTTTGAGGCTGCACCCCGCGCCAGCGAGCCGCTCGTTCGGCGCCTTCTCGTTCCCCACGGTCGAGGCGGGCTGGGAGGCGATGCGGCAGATGTTCCAGAGCGGCATCCGCCCCGCGGTGGCGCGCCTCTACGACGTGTTCGATTCGTTCATCGCGCGGCTCGGCTCGGTTCGGCGGAAAAAACACGCCGGGCCGAAGAAGACGCTCGAAGAGCGGGGCGAAGGCGCAGGGTTTGGCGCGGCCGTCCTGCGTCGGATCCTGCGTCGCCCGAACGTGCTCAATCGTATCGTCGACGCGGCGCCGTCCGATTGGCTCGGGGGCGCCACGTTGATCCTGGTCTTCGAGGGGCAGGCCGCCCAGAGCGAGGCGGACCTCGCGCGGGCGGGGCAAATCGCGCTCGCGCTCGGCGCGAAGGACCTCGGCGAGGGGCCGGCGCGGCATTGGCTCTCGCATCGGTACAGCGTCAGTTATCGGCAATCGCCGGTCTTCATGGCCGGAGCCTTCAGCGACACGATGGAGGTCGCGGCCCCGTGGTCGCGCCTCGGCGACCTCTACCGAGCGGTGCGCGAGGCCCTCGGCAAGAGCGTGTTCGTCATGGCGCACCTCTCCCACGCGTATCCCGACGGCTGCAGCATCTATTTCACGTTCGCCGGCAGCGCGCCCACGCCCTCCGCCATGGAGGCTGTCTACGATTGGACCTGGCGCACCGCGCTCGACGCGGCGATCGGCGCCGGCGGCACGCTCTCCCATCACCACGGCGTCGGGCGCAGCAAAGCGCCGCGCCTCGGCGCCGAGCTCGGCCGCGGCGTCGACGTCATCCACGCCTTGCGACATGTGCTCGACCCGCGCGGCATCATGAACCCCGGCAACCTCTTGCCGCGTGACCCGCCCGAGCGCCGCCCCGTCACGCCGCCGCCCCCGAGCCCCACGCTCAACCGCGCCTCGCTCCTCGTCCACGCGAGCGGCGCGGCCACGCTCGGCGAGGTGGAGAGCCTGCTCGCCCGGTCGGGGCTCACGCTCGCGCTCGGCGAAGGCGCGCCCGACCTCGCCACCACGACCGTCGACGCCTGGCTTTCGCGGGGCGCCCCCGGCGCGCCCGACCCTTGGCTCGATCCGGCCGATCACCTCGTCGCCGGCTTCACCGCGCGCCTCTGCTCCGGCGCCGAATTCGAGGTGCGCCCCTCTCCGCGCCGCGCCGTCGGCCCCGACCTCTTCGCCCTTTTTTTTGGCATGAACGGCGAGGCCGGCGTGATTCGCTCGGCGCATTTGCGAGCGCATTCCCGGGACACGTCGAACCGCCCTCGCCCCCTCGAAGCGCGCCTCGAGCGTAATCCGCCGGTCGGCGAGGCCGAGGCGGCGTGGATCGCGAAAATCGCGTCCGCCGCGGCCTCCGTCGATTGACGGCTCTCCTCAGTAGGGGAGGATCACCTGATAGACGAAATCGTATTCGACGGTCCCCATCGGGGTATCGCGGAACCCGAGCTCCATGTACCCGTCGGCCTCTGCGTACGCGCCGGTGCCGCCCGTGATCGACAGGGTCGACTCCTTCGTGTCGAAGAAGGGCCCGTTCACCGTGATCTGACCGTCCGCGAGGAAGGCCGTCCACGTGCATTCGAAGGACTTGCCCACGTCGACGCGCAGGCAATACCCCTGATCGGTCCCGACCTGCGTCGTGTTTTCTTTGTTGAAGAGCTGATTGGCGAACGTGAGCACGTCGCCCGCGGAGTCACCCATCGGCGGGTGATCGGTGAGCGACTCGTTCACCACGTGCTCGACGAGCTCGATCGTCACGCGCTTCGTGTCCGGGGCCGGCGCGCCGTTTTCGTCGCCGCAACCCACGAGCGCGGCCGACGCGAGCACGGCGCACATCAAGGAAGCTTTCCGCATGGGTCTCCTCGCTCGGATCAGCCCGGCGGCCAGGCGAGCGGCCGACCGCCGAGCACGTGGACGTGGACGTGATGCACGGTCTGGCCTGCGTGCTGGCCGTGATTGACGACCACGCGGAAGCCCGACTGCAAGAGCCCCGCGTCCTCGGCCACGCGTCGCGCGGCGACGAGCAGCTTGCCGAGCACGAGCGCGTGCTCGTCGGTCACGTCGCCGATCCCCGTGATGTGCTGCTTGGGGATCACGAGGACGTGGATCGGCGCCACGGGGTTGATGTCGTGGAACGCCACGAGATCATCGTCCTCGAGCACGATCCGCGCAGGGATCTCTTTCTTCGCGACCTTGCAGAAGATGCACATCTCGTCCTCCCCGGCTGCCCGAAGCTCGCCTTATCGCTCGGTCGCTCCCTCGGGTAAAGAAGAAAGACCGGAAGGCGCGGGGGAAGGCGCGCAGGATTCCGATGGATCGTGTTCGTCCGGATCGTCCGCCTCGTCGAGGTCCGAACCTTCGTCCACGGCGAGCGGATCACCCGCGCCGAGCGCGGCGAGGTCGGGCGCGAGCCTTCGCAGCGCGTCCTCGATACGCGCCCTCGCCGGATCGTCCTCGCCGAGCGGCGCGAACATCGTCTCGTCCGGCGACGCGGCGGGCGCGCGGCGCGAGAGCGTGTACCGGACGATCGCGAACTCGAGCTCGGAGAGCGTCGTCGTGCGGCGCAAGTTCAACGAGGGCACGACGTACGTGAAGCTCGCGCCGCCGCCCTCGTGTTCGTCGATCGCGACCACGTGCCCGCGGCGCGCGGGATCTCTCTGCGTGACCTCGGCGATGACGCTGCGCAGGAGCTGGGCGCGGCGGCGCACGCGGGCCGCCGCGGGGTCGGTGTAGAGGGCGAAGAAGCGGTTACGCGCGTACGTCCCCGGGACGAGCACGAGCGCGACGAGCAGCGCCTCGAGGTCGGGCCGCGGGATCATTCGGCCACGACGGGGCGTGCCTCCGCGCCGCCCTGCTTCAGGAGCTCGGCCTGGCGATGGGTGCGCAGCGCGGCGAGCAGCTCGTCGAGGTCGCCGTCCATGATGCGGTCGAGCTTGTGCAACGTGAGGCCGATGCGGTGATCGGTGACGCGGTTCTGCGGGTAGTTGTAGGTGCGGATCTTCTGCGACCGCTCGGCCGAGCCGACCATCGTGCGCCGCTCGGCGCTGAGTGCGTCATCCTGGCGCTGGCGCTCGATGTCGAGCAGGCGGCTCTTCAGCACCTTCAGCGCCTTCGCCTTGTTCTTGAGCTGCGAGCGCTCGTCCTGGCACTTGACGATGAGCCCCGTGGGGATGTGGCGGATCTGCACCGCGCTGTTCGTCGTGTTCACGCCCTGTCCGCCGGGGCCGCCGGAGGCCGCGATCGAGATGTCGAGGTCCTTGTCCTCGATCTTCACGTCGACGTCGTCGGCCTCGGGCAAGACCGCGACCGTCGCCGTCGACGTGTGGATCCGGCCTTGCGCCTCGGTCGCGGGCACGCGCTGCACGCGGTGCACGCCGCCCTCGTAACGCAGGTGCGAGTAGACGTCCTGGCCCGTGACGAGCGCGATGACCTCCTTGTACCCGCCGGCCGAGGCCTCGCTCACGCTGAGGATCTCGACCTTCCAGCGCTTCGTCTCGGCGTACCGGCCGATCATGCGGAAGAGGTCGGCCGCGAAGAGCGCCGCCTCCTCGCCGCCCTCGCCGCTGCGGATCTCGACGATCGTGTTCTTCGCGTCGGCCGGATCCTTGGGCAGGAGCAGGAGCTCGAGCTCGTGCGCGATCGTGTCGCGTTCGGCCTCGAGCTCGGGCAGCTCCGCGCGCGCGAGCTCGCCGAGCTCCGGGTCGCCGAGCACCTCGCGGTCCTCGGTGATGCGGCGCTCGATGTCGTTGAGGCGCGCGAACTGCGCCACGACGGGCTCGAGCTCCGTGCGCTCCTTGTTGAGCTTCTGCAGCTTCGCGTGATCGGCGAGCACCTCGGGCGAGCAGAGCAGGTGCTCGAGCTCCCGGTAGCGCCGCGCCACGGCTTCGAGCTTCGTGATCGGCAACATGGGGGGTAGGTCCGGTTCAGACGCGCGCGCCGACGTAGCCCGGGTCGGCGAGCAGCTGACCGTAGTCCGGGAAGACGCGGTCGGGCACCTCGGCCGGCGCGGTCTGGGCCGCGGCTTCGCGCCAGAGGGTCGCGCGGAGCGACGCGAGCGCCACCTCGAGCTGCGCGGGCTCGGGCTCCGCGGTCGTGATCTTCTGGACGAGGAAGCCCGGCCAGAGGAGCACCTGCAGCGGGCCCACCGTGCAGAAGCGCGCGAAGAAGCGCTGCAGCTCGTACGTGATGGCCGCGATGAACGGCAGGAAGGGCAGCTTCATGAAGAAGAAGCCCACGCTCTGCGCGAGCCGCCCGCCGGGGATCGTCGGCAAAAACGCGCCGATGGCCGAGAAGACGAGGATCGACACGAGCGCGACCATCACGAGGAACGTGGTGCCGCAGCGCGCGTGGAGCGTGGTCTTTTTGGCCGCGTTCTCGACCGTGAGCTCTTCCTGGGCCTCGTAGGTCGAGATCGCCTTGTGTTCGGCGCCGTGGTACTGGAACACGCGGCGGATCTCGGCGACCTGCCGGATGAGCAGCATGTAGCCGACGACGATGAGGAGCTTCGCCGCGCCCGTGAGGGCCTGGAAGCCGGGCGAGCTCACGTCGAGGTCGAGCTGGAAGAGCTTGTTGATGCCCTCGGCGCCGGCCTGCGGGGCCGCGACGAACAGGCCGATGGCGAACAGGATCGAGATGAACCCGAACCCGCCCGCGCCCTTGCTGCCCGAGGACGGCGCCGCCTCTCCGCCCGAGGTCACCATCGAGAGGATCGGGAGCGACAGGGCCGTGAGCACGTTGCTCGCCGAGGGCGGCTTCTTGCTCTTCGGCTTGTCCTCGTCGTCCAGGTCTTGCTCGTAGAGATCGGCCGACCAGCGCAGGGCTTGCGAGCCGAGCTTGAGGGACTCGACGACGGTGACGACGCCGCGCACGAGCGGCCAGGTGCGCGGGCCCTGGGCGAGCGTGGGCGCGGCCCGTTCACGGACCACGAGCTCGCCCGAGCGCCTTCTGCACACGATGGAAAGCGAGCGGGGGGATCGCATCATGACCCCCTCGATCACGGCTTGCCCGCCGATGTACGGGCGCGCGACTTCCTGGCTCATCGGCAAGACTCTAGCGCGGGAAGTACCCGAGTGGGAGGCGCCCCCCCGCAGAGCGGGCGCCCCACGGGGGGGAAGCCGCGGAACGGGAATTCCGCGGGTTTCAGGTCGCCTTTTGCGTCTGCGCGTACTTCTTGCGGAAGCGGTCGACGCGACCGGCGACGTCCATGACCTTCGCCTTGCCCGTGTAGAACGGGTGGCACGCGGAGCAGATGTCGGTGGTGAAGCTGCCGCGGGTCGAGCGGGTGGTGACGACCGAGCCGCAGGCGCAGTTGATCGTCGACATGACGTAGTTGGGATGGATGCCTTGCTTCATGGCGCGGTCCTTCCTCCGAAGAAGGGCCGAGCCTCTTAGCATGCACCTCCCCGAGATCGCAAGGGACGGGATCGTTTCCGGGCGGGTTCTTCCAGGACGGCCGGCCCCGGGCATGGATTTTTCCGAGTTCTGCCAGCGCTTCCGTTGACGTGAGGGGGCGTGTGGTTACTTTCGACCCCGAAGCGACCCGCGAAGCCGGAGCGACTCAGAAAACAAGAAGGATTTCAGAGGGTTCCGGCCCATCCCGCTCGCGTTTTCCCAGGCAGGCTCTTCCCGGCCGCTCTGCCTCGCATGCGCCGAATTCCGTGCGCGACGTCTCGGAGGAAAAGTTTCCATGGGCAAGATCATCGGCATCGATCTCGGCACGACGAACAGCGTTGTCGCGGTGATGGAGGGCAAGGAGCCCAAGGTCATCGTCAACGAGGAAGGCTCGCGGATCACGCCTTCGGTCGTCGCGTTCGACGACAAAGGCGAGGTGCTCGTCGGGCAGATCGCGAAACGCCAGGCCGTCACGAACCCGCTCAACACCATCTACTCGGCGAAGCGCTTCGTCGGTCGCCGCTTCGAGGAGGTGACGGAAGAGACCAAGCGCGTCCCGTACAAGGTGGTGAAGGGCAAGAACGGCGACGCCACCATCGAGCTGCGCGGCAAGCAGCACTCGCCGCCGGAGGTCTCGGCGAAGGTCCTGCAGAAGCTGAAGAAGGCGGCGGAGGACTACCTCGGCGAGAAGGTGACCGAGGCGGTCATCACGGTCCCCGCGTACTTCAACGACTCGCAGCGCCAGGCGACGAAGGACGCCGGTCGCATCGCCGGCCTCGACGTCAAGCGCATCGTCAACGAGCCGACCGCGGCCGCGCTCGCGTACGGGCTCGACAAGAAGAGCGACGAGGTCATCGCGGTCTACGACTTCGGCGGCGGCACGTTCGACATCTCGATCCTCGAGGTCGGCGACAACGTCGTGCAGGTCATC
The DNA here is from genome assembly GCF_009649845.1 of Polyangium spumosum. Taxonomy (NCBI): domain Bacteria; kingdom Pseudomonadati; phylum Myxococcota; order Polyangiales; family Polyangiaceae; genus Polyangium; species Polyangium spumosum. The sequence goes on along the minus strand of NZ_WJIE01000005.1, from coordinate 456,328 downwards.
TCGACGAACGGCGACACGCACCTCGGCGGCGACGACGTCGACCACCTCGTGATGGATTGGCTGGTCGCCGAGTTCAAGAAGGACACGGGCATCGACGTCTCGAACGACAAGATGGTCGTGCAGCGCCTGAAGGACGCGGCGGAGCAGGCGAAGATCGAGCTGTCGAACGTGCAGGAGACGACGATCAACCTGCCGTTCCTCACGGCCGACGCGTCGGGCCCGAAGCACCTGCAGAAGCCGCTCAGCCGCGCGAAGCTCGAGCAGATGATCCGGCCGCTCATCGAGCGGACGATGGAGCCCGTGCGCAAGGCGCTCTCGGACGCGAAGAAGACGCCGCAGCAGATCGACGAGGTCGTGCTCGTCGGCGGCTCGACGCGTATCCCGCTCGTGCAGGAGACGGTGAAGAAGTTCTTCGGCAAAGAGCCGCACAAGGGCGTGAACCCGGACGAGGTCGTGGCCGTCGGCGCCGCGGTCCAGGCCGGCGTGCTCTCGGGCGACGTGAAGGACCTCGTGCTGCTCGACGTCACGCCGCTCTCGCTCGGCGTCGAGACGCTCGGCGGCGTGATGACGGTGATGATCCCGCGCAACACGACGATCCCGACGCAGAAGAAGGAGACGTTCTCGACGGCGACCGACAGCCAGCCCTCGGTCGAGGTGCACGTGCTGCAGGGCGAGCGCACCGAGGCGCGGTACAACCGCACGCTCGGCCGCTTCCACCTGGAGGGCATCATGCCGGCGCCGCGCGGCGTGCCGAAGATCGAGGTGACGTTCGACATCGACGCGAACGGCATCCTGAGCGTGCACGCGAAGGACATGGCGACGGGCAAGGATCAGCGCATCACGATCACGGCCTCCGGCGGCCTCAAGGAGGACGAGATCCAGCGTATGGTCCGCGAGGCCGGCGAGCACGAGGCCGAGGACAAGCGCCGTCGCGAGGAGATCGAGCGGCGCAACAAGCTCGACAACCTCTGCTACACGATCGAAAAGACGATCGCCGACAACAAGGACAAGCTGCCCGAGAGCGACGTGTCCGCGCTGAACGGCATCGTGGCCGAGGGTCGTCAGGCGATCGAGAAGCAGGACGACGCGGCCGTGCAGGCCTCGCTCGAGAAGCTCGAGAAGGAGATGCACCGCATCGCGAGCGTGATGTACGAGAAGGCCGGTCCGCAGGGCGGCGCCCCGCCCGGTGACGGCGGCGCCCCGCCCCCGCCCGCCGGTGGCAAGGGCAAGGACGGCGTCATCGACGCGGAGTTCGAAGAGGGCTCCTGATCCGTAACCGCGAGGTCGCCCCGGCCAAACCCGCCGGGGCGTCCCCACCAAAAACCCCGCAGCCGCTCTCCGCGGCGCGGGGTTTTTCTCTTTTACGGCGCCGGAGGAACGTCGCTCGGCGGATCCGGAATCACGATCGTCCCGTCGTCCGGCGGCGGCTCCGGCTGCTTCGCCGTCGCGGTCGGGGCCGACTTGGTCGTGGTGTTCGGGGCGGCGGTCGTCTTCTTCGTCGTCGGACCCGACTTGATCGGGCCCTTCTTCGTGGTGGGCGCGGCCGTGGCGCCGAAGCTCGCCGTCGGCGAGGGGACCTCGACCACGGGCGGCGGCTCGATGTGCTCGGGCGCGGGCGGCGCCGAGGCGGCCGGCACCGGGCTCGGCGGCAGCATGTTCGACCGGATGACCATGTACGCGATGCCGCCGGCGGCCGCGACGAAGAGCAACGCGACGAGCGTGAGCGTGCGCTTGCGGCGCGCGCCGTCGATCTCGGGGGGCGCCGAGATCCGGTCGCCGCTGTCGACGCCTGGCGCCGTGATGGGCGCGGGGTGCCTCGGGATCGCCGCTTGCGTGGGCTCCTGGGCCGGGACCGAGGCTCGCGGCGCGGGCGCGTCGAGCAGGCCCGCGGGCAACACGGGCGCGCCGAGGTCGGAGGTGAACGGGTTCGGCGTCGCGCTCACGCGTTGCGCGGGCGCTGCCGCGGGCTGCGGCGACGGCGCGGCGGGTGGCGCGTGGATGCCCGACGAGAGCTTCGTCGTGGGCGCGGGCGTCTGCGCGGCGGGCGCTTTTGCGACGACGCCGGGCGGTGACGTCGAGACGACGACCGGCGGCTCTTCGTCGAAGTCGAATTCGAAGTCGTCGATGTCCTCCGAGACGGGTCCGCGCGCGCCTGTGTCGAGCACTTCGACGTCGGCGGGGTCGAGCACCTCCGTCTTCGCGCGCTCGACGCGCGGGGGCGGCTTCGCGGGGGACGCGGTCGCGCGTGGGGGCAGCGCGGGGGCCTTCGTGCTCTTCGGGATGCTCGGGGGCGCCGGCATGCCCGGCGAGGACGCGGGCGCGACGGGCGGCGGCCGGATGGAGATGGGCCGCGGGGGCAGCTCGCCGCGCATCGCCTCGGGCACGGAGGCGACCACGCGGGCGAGGTTCTCGGCGAGCTCGCGCGCGCTCTGGAAGCGCTTGTTCGGGTCCTTGTCGCAGGCCTTCGCGAACCACGCGTCGAACTGCGGCGGCACGCCCTTCCAGACCTTCGACGGGACGGGCGCCTCGGCGACCGAGATCTTGATCAAGAGGTCGCCGACGCCCTCGCTGTCGAAGGGCAACTCGCCCACGACGCACTGGTAGGCGATGACGCCGATCGCCCAGAGATCGGTGCGGAAATCGATCTCGGAGATGCCCTTGACCTGCTCGGGGCTCATGTAGTGCGGCGTGCCGATGAGCGTACCGACGTTGGTCCGCTGCATCGTGGCCTTCGCCGGGTCGGTCACCTTGGCGACGCCGAAGTCGAGCACCTTCACGACCTCGTCGTCCTCGTTGTTGCAGAGGAAGACGTTCTCGGGCTTGAGGTCGCGGTGGACGATGCCGGCGGCGTGCGCGCGCGCGAGGGCGCGGCAGACCTGCGTGATCACCTTGGACGTCTCGCGCAGGGAGAGACGACCACGTTTGTTGAGGCGCTCGAAGAGGTCTTCGCCGTCGAGCAGCTCCATCACGATGAAGGGCTGACCTTCGTCGATGCCGTGGTCGAGGATCTGGACCACGTGGGCGCTGCGGAGCTGCGCGGCGGCGGTGGCTTCGCGCTTGAAGCGCTCGAGGGCGTCCTCGCGTTTGGCGAGGTCCGGGTCGATGAGCTTGACCGCGACTTCGGTGTTGAGCGCGAGGTGGTCCGCGATCCACACGGCCCCTTGCGAGCCCTGCCCGAGGGGTCGGACCAGCCGGTAGCGGGTGCTGAGGACGCGGCCTGCCTCGAGGCTCATCAGGAACCCACAGAGTACGTGGCGGCCAGGGCAGATGTCGAGATCCGCAGCTCGCTCTCGGTGCGGATAGGTTTCACCCCGCGGTCTCCTTCATGAGGTCGCGCCACGCTTCGTAGGTGAGCTCGGGGTAGATGTAATCTCCCTCGAAATTCGTGTGGTGCAGCATGCGGCGCGCCACGTCGAAGATGAGTTGGCTCACGTCGTCACCGGGCCTCGCGGCCGCGAGCTTTTCGGCGTCTTCGCGGATCATCGCGTGGTGACGCAGCGCGACTTGCACCTCGGCGCCGAGGCCGCGGCGGTCGAGCTGCGGGAAGACCGCGCGCTCCTCGTATGCCATGTGCCGCTCCATCGGGCCCTTGAGGAAAGCGACGAGGCTTTGACGCTCCGCGGAGGCCGCCTCGCGCGACTCCTGGGAGACCTTCATCAGCTTGCTCGCCATCTCGCGCGCGCGGTCTTCTTCCTCGAAGAGCGTCGCGAGCATGCGGTCGTATTCCATGTCGACTCTCTGGACTAAATCAATTTGCCGCGAGGGTCGAGAGGCGAGAGCGAAACGTGTTCAGTTCTCGTCCGCGGCGTCACGGGCCGCTTTTTTCTTCTTTTCTTCGGCCTCGGCGCGGGAGCGGGCGATCGCGGCCAGGCGGCTCGTGACGCCGTGGGCGACCGTGGAGAGGACCTGCTTCTCGAGGCCCTTCGGGTCCTTCGGGTCGCCGCCGAAGGAGACGCGGCTCTTGGCGCTGGGTCCGCCCTCGACGCGGCCGATGACGGTGCAGCGGATGCGCAGGACGTCGCCCTTTTTCTCGACGACGTACTCGGTGATCTTCGCGCGGAGAGCGACCTTGCCGGACTTGCCGAAATCGGCCTTGCGGCTGGCCTCCTTGAGGAGGCCGCGCAGGGTGCGGGCGATCCGATCGCCGTCTTTTTTCCCTTCCGGGGCGTCGACGCGGGTCCACTCGACCCGGGCCTTGCCCTTCGCGAAGGCGCTCTCCGCGGGCGCGAGCGAGGCGGTCAAGGCGAGCGCGAGGGCGACGACCAAGCGAGAGACGCGGCGCATGCGCGCAGGCTAAAGGCGCGCCGCGGCGTGGGCCAAGAAGAGGGACTCGCTCCCCCCGAGCGACCGCGCTATGCATCGAGTACCCATGGAAAGGTCTTCGATCGCGCAGGCCATCGGCGAAGGAACACGACGTCTGCGCAGCGGAGCGCCATGGAGGCGAGGCGTCGCGTGGGTGATCACGCTCGGGCTCGTCTCGGGCACGGCGCTCGCGCAATCGCCCGGGAAAAAGGCCGATCCGGCGAAGGACAAACCCGCCGCGCCGCTCCCCAAGGCGCCTCCACGCTGGACGGCGGCGCAGCCGGATCCGATGGTGGATCTCGCGCTCCAGCGAGCGAGGGCGGGCGGGCCGGACGCGCTGGCGGGGCTGCTCGTGGCGACGACGCTCGACGAGCGCGCGTCGCTCGGGAAGGTGCGCCAGGGCCTGCGCGTGGTGGCCGCGTCGAAGTCGCCGGTCGCAGGGGACGCGCGGGCGCTCGCGGCGTGGCTCTCGCCGAGCCCGGCAGGGCGCGCGTGGACCGGATCGAAGGTGATCGCGTACGACCTCGCGCCGGATACGACGGGGCTCGTGCGCTCGATGGCGATCCTCGGGCCGTTCCAGGACAAGGGCGAAGGCATCCGCGACAAGGAAGGCCCCGAGGCGCCGGGGCAGAAGTTCAATGACGTGTCGGCGCGTCACTCGTGGGGCGTCTACGACGTCGCGTGGCGGCGCATCCTGCCGCAGTCGTCGACGTGGCGCGGCGTCCCGCTCGACCTCTACATCCACCCGCGGGCCGAGAGCTGCACGTACCTCGCGTCGAAGGTCGTCTTCGCGAACCCGCCCAAGGGCCAGGCGCAGAAGCCCGTCGTCGTGCGCGTGGCGTCGACCGGCAAGGTGCGGCTGCTCTGGGACGGCGCGGACGTCGCGATGAGCGAGGAGGTGCATCCGCGCCTCGTGCTGGATCGGCTGGCCGCGCGGATCGAGCCGACGCCGGGGCCGCACCTCGTCGCGGTGAAGGTCTGCTCGGGCGCGACCTCGGACGAGGGTCGCGTGCGCTTGCGGTTCACGGACGAGGCGGGCGCGCCGATCACGGTGTCGTCGTCGTCGGACATCACGAGCGTGGTGTTGCCGGCGGTCGCGGAGAAGAAGGGGGCGAAGAAGCAAGCGAAGGTGGACCCGGCGAAGGAGGCGCGGGTTCCTGCCGAGATCAAGCCGCCGAGAGGCGTGACGCGCGTGAAGACGCAGCTCGAAGCGGGGCTCGACGTGGGCGCGAGCCCGACGCCGGAGGTGGCGCTGCGGGCGGCCATCCTGCGCACGCTCGGCGGCGCGGAGGACGCGCGTTCGCCGCGCGCGCCGGGGCTGCTCGAAGCGGCGCTGCGGGGCAAGGAGACCTCGCCCGACCTGCTCGCGCTCGCGGGGTACGTCTCGCCGTTCGGCGCGGAGCGGAGCGAGCGGCTGAACCTCGCGTTCGAGCGCGGGAGGGCGTCGAAGGACGAGGCGGCGGCGGGGTTCGCGCAGCGGCGGCTCTTCGAGGCCTCGCTCGCGGCGCGTTACCCGGACTGGGCGATCTCGCGGGTCCGCGAGGCGCCGCTCGCGCAGGCGACGGACCTCGAGGCGCGGCTGCTCAAGATCGCGGGGCGCTCGCACATGGGCGCGCAGGGCGCGTACCGGGCGCACCGCGACGAGCTCCTGGCGATGACGGGCGAGGGCCGCGGGCGCGCGCCGACGGCGGTGTGGGCCGAGCTCTCGTCGGTGACGCGCGCCGATCCGCAGACGGCGCTGCTCGCGGCGCGCAAGCTCGTCGAGCAACGCGCGGGCGCGCGGGACAGCCGGTACGTCGCGGCCTTCCGGGCGCAAGGCGGCGCGGAGCTCGAGCGGGCCGCGGCCGAGAGCTTGCCGCATCAGCGATCGGCGGACGAGCTCGTGGCGATCGGGCGGCTCTTGCTCGACGCGGGCCGGAACGCCTGGGCGCGCGAGGTGTTTTATGTGGCGACGTTGCTCTCGCCGAACAAGGCCTCGGCGTTCGACGGGCTCGCGGCGGCGCGCAAGGCGGTGCTCGCGGACGAGGCGAGGCGGGGCGCGCCGCCCTCGGAGCCGGCCGAGCGCGTGACCGAGGCGCTCTCGCGGGCGCTCGCGCTCGAGCCGACGGACCAGCAGCGCAAGGCGGAGATCGCGCTCCGCACGCGGACGACGCAGGGCAAGACGACGATGCCCGACGAGCAGTCGATCGTGCAGCCGAGCGTCTTCCTCGCGCGGGCGAAGGCGAACCCGGCGAAGAAGGGCGAGGTCTTCGATCGGCAGCTCCACTGGACGCGGCACGTCACGTATCACGCCGATCGGCGCGTCTCGCAGCTCATGCATTACGCGCGCGAGATCGTGGTCGAGCCGCGCACGGAGATGGACCTCTACGAGTCGGACATCCCGACCGAGGGGGATCGCACGGAGCTGCTCTTCGCGCGCGTGCACCGCAAGGACGGCTCGATCGCGCTGCCCGAGGAGCAAGGCGGCGGCGGGCGCGGCGTGTACGTGCGCTGGCCGAAGCTCTCGTCGGGTGACGTCGTGGAGGTCTGCGTGCGCTCGTGGACGCGCGACCCCGTGGGCCGGCGCGGCGACGCGCCGTTCTACTTCATCGACTACGTGGGCTCGATGGATACGCGGCCGATCCTGTTCAACGAGGTCGTCGTGGAGGCGCCCGCGGCCTCGCCGCTCGCCGTCGACGTGATCAACGGCAAGGCCGATCGGACCGAGACGAAGACCGTCGGTGATCGCCTGATCCAGCGCTTCGTCTGGGACAACCCGACGAACGTGCGTGACGAGCCGCTCGCGCCGCCGATCGCCGAGACGGTGCCCGTCCTGGTGGGCTCGACGTTCGCGGGCTGGGCCGATTTCCGGAGCTGGTACCGGAGCGCGATCGAGGGCTTCTCCACGCCCGACGAGCGCATCAAGGAGCTCGCGGCCGAGCTGACGAAGGGCAAGAAGACGCGCGACGAGAAGATCCGCGCGGTCTTCGACTACGTCGCCGACTCGATCCGGTACGTGAACTACGTCTCGGGCGAGGCGTGGCTGCCGAACCGCCCGCAGATCTCGCTCGCGCGCAAGCAAGGCGACTGCGACGACAAGGCGATGTTGCTGATCACGCTGCTCAAGGCGATCGGCATCGAGGCGACCGAGGTGCTCGTGCAGACGCGTTACACGGGGCAGTCGATGCTGCTCCGGAGCGAGAAGGTCGCGGTGCCGATGTTCGATCACGGCATCGCGTACATCCCGGCGAAGGACGGCGCGCCGGCGATGTGGCTCGACGCGACGAGCCCGCAGAGCCGCATGGGCCCGCTGCCGGCGATGGACGCGCGCACGCTCGCGTTCTTCATCGACGACGGCCCCGCGAAGATGGTCGAGACGCCCGCGAGCTCGCCCGACGATCACGGCATCGACGCCGAGTGGAAGATCGAGCTCGACACGAGCGGCCGCGGCAAGCTCACGGCGAACGAGCGGCACGTGGGCGACGCGGCCTTCGAGCTGCGCACGAACCTCGTCGAGCCCGACGCGCGCAAGCAGTGGGCCGAGCAGTACCTCACGGGCAAATGGGTGCCCGGCGTGGAGCTCACGGGCGAGGTCGGCTTCGACGGCGCCTTGCCGAACGGCGCGGCGAAGCTCTCGTACGAGGCGACGAGCCAGGGCATCGCGCGGCGTGAGGGCAACGAGCTCGTGGTGCCGGTGAGCGACACGGCGACGCTCACCTCGCAGCTCGCGCCGCTCTCGTCGCGCACGCTGCCGGTGGTGCTGCCGCCGTTCCTCGCGCCGCGGCACGAGACGCGGGCGATCACGATCGTGCCGCCCGAGGGTTACGTCTTCGCGGAGCTGCCGCCGGGCGGCGAGGAGGCGGGCGGGGAGTTCGGCCGCGCGAAGATCGAGTTCTCGCCGGGCGAGGGCGGCGCCGTCGTCGTCAAGCGCACGCTCGTGTTCGACATGTCGACGATCCCGCTCGACAAGTACACGAAGTGGCGCGCGTGGCTTCAGCGCGTCGACGGCCTGATGCACCGGGTCGTGCGGCTCGTGCCGGGCGAGCCTGCGAAGACCGCGCCGCAGAAGACGGCGCAGAAGGGCGGCGCGCGATGAGCGAGAGGGACGAGATCGAGAAGGTCCTTTTGGCGTGGTTCGGCGCGGAGGCCGACGACGCGACCGTCGTGAAGCGCCAGAGCGGGCTCTGGTTCGCCAAGAGCGACGAGACCGATCGATTCCTGCGCGAGACGTTCGGCGACCTCGTCGAGCGCGCCCTCCGCGGCGAGCTCTCTTCGTGGCGTGCGACGCTGCGCGGTCGGCTCGCGTTGATCGTGCTCTGTGATCAGTTCACCCGGAACATCTTCCGCGGCACGCCGCGCGCCTTCGCCGGGGATCCGCTCGCGCTCGCCGCGGCGCGCGAGATGATCGCGGCGGGCGAGGACGCCTCCTTGCGCCCTTTCGAGCGCGTGTTCGTGTACTTGCCGCTCGAGCACGCCGAGGACCTCGCCGCGCAGGAGGAGGCCGTGGCGCGGTTCGCCCGGCTCCTCGGCGACGCGCCGGGGGAGGCGCGCGGGTACTTCGACGGCTTCCATGATTACGCCGTGCGGCATCGCGACGTCATCCAGCGCTTCGGTCGTTTTCCGCACCGCAACGTGATCCTCGGGCGCGCCTCGACCGACGAGGAGATCGTGTTCCTGAAGGAGCCTGGCTCCTCCTTTTGAGGTCCGACGATCACCCGGCGCTGCCTTGGGGGCTTCACAAGATCGTCATTGAAACGTAAGAGTTATCCATTCGGGGTCGGGCATCCCGCCTCGGAGGAGGTCTCATGCGTTGTCCTTCGCTTGCCGCGCCTTCGTTTCGTGCCCTTCTGTGTGTCCTCATCCAGGCGCCCCTCCTGGCTGCGTGTAGCGACACCGACGAGGATCCGCCGCCCGCGCCTGCGGGCTGCGACACGGCGGCCTTGAAGCTCGAGCCCGGCGATCCGAACGGGCACAAGGACCCGTTCGGCGCCAAGGCGGCGGGGCAGGCGCGCGCCGGCAAGGTCACGGACCTCGCGGGCATCGCGCAGCCGGGGCATGGCCGGCAGAAGATCGAGCCCGGGGATTTCGTCCTCGCGAACGACAAGATCGTCGTCTTCATCGAGGACAAGGATTTCTCCGACGGGTATGCGCGCTTCGGCGGCGAGATCCTCTCGATCGACAAGGCGAACGCGGAGGGCAAGCCTACGGGCATCTCGATGTACGGCGAGACGCTCACGGGGCTCTCGATCGAGATGGTCGATCCGACGAGCGTGACCGTCCTGAAGGACGGCTCGGACGGCGGTGAGGCCGTCGTGCGTGTCACGGGCAAGCTCTCGAAGATCCCGTTCATGCAGGGGCCGCTCGAATACCTGTTCCCGCGGGCCTACGAGCTCGAGGCCGCGTACGATTACGTGCTCCGGCCGGGGGAGGAGCGGGTCACGATGCGGGTCGGCGTGGTGAACGCGACGAACGAGCCGATCGATTTCGGCACCGACCGCCCGGATCCGGACGAGCTCCTCGGGTTCTTTCATTACAGCAACGCGCAGCTCGTGACGCCGGAGTTCGGCTTCGAGGAGCCCTCGGGGCGCGTGGCGTGGGCGGGTTACGACGGCGGTGATTTCGGCTTCGCCTTCCGCTTCCCGGACAATGACCTCGCGTATGGCCTGACGGTCAGCGGTTTTTCTCTCTTCTACGGCCCCGGGTTCGTGGCGGAGGCTTGCTCGGCGAAGACGGCCGATCGGATGGACATCATCGCGGGCGGGCCTGATTACGACGGGCTGCGCGAGGCGGTGCGGCGCGCCACGGGCGAGGCGCCCTGGCGCGAGGTGACGGGGAAGGTCGAGGACGCGCAAGGCAATGGCGTGCCGGGCGCGTGGTTGCACGCGGTGAGCGCGGAGGGCGCGTATTTGAGCCGGACGCGGACGGGCTCGGACGGGTCGTTCGTGGTGCACGTGCCGCCGGGCGCGCCGGTGACGCTCGTCCCGCAGAAGCGCGGGTTTGCGCCGCACGCGGGCTTCGGGATCGGGGCGGACGAGGCGACGGCGACGATCCCGCTCGATCCGAACGGCACGATTCACGTGGTCGCGAAGGACGCGGCGACGGCCGCGGCATTGCCGGTGCGCGTGCAGGTCGTGCCGCAGGATTCGCTGGCCGGTTCGCCCGAGGCCTTCGGGACGCCGGACGAGACGAACGGTCGATTGCATCAGGTCTTCGCGATGGACGGCGACGCGACGGTGTCGGTGCCGCCGGGCCAGCATTCGGTGATCGTGTCGCGCGGCTACGAATGGGAGCTCGTCGCGACGGACGTGACGGTGGCGGCGGGCGAGACGCTGGAGGTCCCGGTGGACCTCGCGCATTCGGTGGACACGGCGGGCGTGATGTGCGCCGATTTCCACATTCACTCGCAGTTCTCGGCGGACTCGAACGACCGCGCCGTGCAGAAGGTGCGGGGCGCGATCGCCGACGGGCTCGACATCCCGGTGTCGAGCGAGCACGAGTGGGTGGAGGATTTCCAGCCGCTCATCCAGGACATGGGCCTGACGCAATGGGCGTTCGGTATGGCGTCGGAGGAGCTGACGACGTTCAAGTGGGGTCATTTCGGGGTGGTGCCGATGACGCCGGACCCGACGAAGGCGAACAATGGCGCGGTCGACTGGATCGGCAAGGACCCGAAGGACGTCTTCGCGCTCGTGCGCGCGCTGCCGGAGAACCCGGTGCTCATCGTGAACCACCCGAGCGGCGGCGGATTCGGCGCGTATTTCAGCGCGGCGGGGCTCGACCGGAAGACGGGCAAGGGGCGCGACGGGTTCTGGAGCGACGATTTCGACGCGATCGAGGTCTTCAACGACTCGGATTTCGAGGCGAACCGGAAGGACTCGGTCGCGGACTGGTTCGCGCTGCTCGAGGCGGGCATGACGTTCTGGGCGGTGGGGAGCTCGGACAGCCACCATCTGCGGACGAGCCCGATCGGATACCCGCGGACGTGCCTGTCATTCGGCCACGACGACCCGACGATGCTCACGAAGGAAATGGTGCGCGACGCGATCGCGAGCGGGGCTTCGACGATCAGCGGCGGCCTCTACATGACGGCGACGGGCCCGAACGGGGAGAGCCCCGGGCAAATGGTGCAAGCCGGCGCGGGCGGGATGGCGACGTTCACGATCACGATCGAGTCGGCGAGCTGGGTGAACGCGGACACGCTGGAGACGATCGTGAATGGCCAGACGGTATCGACGGAGGCGCTGATCCCGGTGGATGGATGGGCGGGGCCGTCGAAGAAGTATTCGAATCAGGTGACGGTGACGCTGGACCCGTCGCGGCCGAGAAACTGGGTGCTGTTCCACGCGAAGGGGGCCGGGGACCTCGCGCCGCTGCACCCGGGCAGGAGGCCGTTCGCGGTGGCGAATCCGTTTTTCTTGAAGCCTTGAGCGGGCGTCCGCGCTGATCTTTTGCGGGGACGAGGCGCCGTGGTAGCTTGCGGGCCATGTCCGCGCTCGTCCCCGCTGCTTCCTCCGAGCTCGTGCTCGCTCGTACGCGCCGCGAGATCATCCACAATTGCGACAAGGACGTGCCGCTCGCGAGTGACGATCCGCGCTACGCCGACCTCTCCGAGGGGCGGGGCGACAAGGCGGCGGAGATGCTCGCGACGAAGCTGCTCGCCTGCAAGGAGGGCCAGTACGTCCACGCCGCCTTCGTGAGCCACCGCGGCGCCGGCAAGACCACGGAGATCCAGCGGATCGCGAAGCACGTCGAGCAGCGGTTCCACATGGTGTACCTCGAGGCCACCGTGGAAATGGACCCGATCCAGATCGAGTCCGAGGATCTCCTGTTCAACATTGCGCTGGCCGTCGAGGTGGAGATGCGCCGGCTCGGCAAGCCGCTCGACGCGGACCTGCTCGGCCGCGTGGAGACGTGGTTCGCGGAAGCCGTGAAGACGACGAAGTGGGCGCAAGGGTACAGCGCCGAGGTCGCGGCGGGTGTGGAGGGCAAGGTCGAGGTCCCGTTTCTCGGCAGCCTCTTCGCGCAGGCGAAGGCGCTCCTGAAACACGAGAGCGAGTATCGGACCGAGGTGAAGCAGGTCTTGAAGCGGTACCCCGGCACGTTGCTCCAGAGCGTGAACGACATGCTGGACGCGGCCAACGCCGCCATCGCGCCGCGCTCGTTGCTCCTCGTGGTCGACAACCTCGACCGTTATACGCCCACGATCATCGACGAGCTTCTGGTGCTCGGCGCTGATCGCATACGCAGCTTGCGATGTAATCTCGTCGTGACGCCGCCGATCAGCCTCCTCTTGAAGCCCCGTTCCGCGCAGCTCGACGATCGGTATGTATGTTTCGACCTCTTCACGGTGCGGCTACGGGCGCGCACGGCGGAGGTCTACGACGAGCGGGCGTTCGACGGACCGGGGCGGGATTTGCTGGAGCAGGCGCTCGGAAAGCGGATCGATCTCGACCTGATGATGCCCAGCAAGGCCGTGCGGGATCGGCTGATCGCGGCGAGCGGAGGTGGTATTCGGGAGCTCCTGGATCTGGTCTCCATGGCGGCGCTTTACGCGAACGGCGAGGCGATCGTCGAGGCGGACGTGGAGCGGGCCATCGCCCGGCGCAAGCAGCGGATCCGGGATCAGATCAACGTCAATGGCTGGTGGCCGGCGCTGCGCTACATCGCGGAGACGAAGCAACTCTCGGCGGACGAAAATAGCCTCTCCGTGCTCTTCCATCGGCTCGCCTTCAAGTACAACGGCGAGGGCTGGTACGACGTCCATCCGCTCGTGGCGGAGCTACCGGAGTTCCGGGATGACGGCGCCAAGCGATAGGCCCCCGGCGGTCCTTCGCGAGCCGGAGGCGCTGCTCGGGGAGGAGGACGGCGCGGCCTTTCGGCGGTTCGTGGATTGGTCGGTCGAGGGGGATTTTTCCCTTGCGATCGTCGAGGTCACGACGCCCTGGAAGCGAGACGCGCTCCTCGCGTGGACGCAAGCGAAGGTGCCGCGTGCGCGCGCGATTGCGCTCCATTGGATCGGCCCGAGCAAGGAGCGGCTCTGGGCTTTGCTGGAGGAGGCGCAGGCGGCCGGGGCCTCGGCGTTGATTTTGCACCGGCTGGAGGAGGCAGAGCATCGGAGCTTGATCATCGCGCAGCTCAACGTGCAGCGGGACGAACTCGTGAAGGCGTTTCCGATGATGTGGATCCTGCTCGTGCATCCGGAGGTGGGGCGCGAGCTCCAGATGAAGGCGCCTGATTTCGTCGATTTCGGCTTCTGGTTGTGGGAGGAGAAGCCGGAGCCGCTGCGGGAGATGCTGGCGACGATCGATGCGCCGGGCGTGATGGCAGAACCGGCCCCGGTGGGCGAGGTCGGAGCGGGGGATCTGCTGAGACGGGCCATTCGGGCGATTCGTTTCAGGCAGCTTGACGAAGCCGCCGATTTGCTGGCGCAGCTCGACATGCACGAGCCCGAGGCGCGGGAGACCGATCCGCGACGACGGATGTGTGACGCGTTCCTGGCAGGAGCGAACGGCCGTTACGAGGAGGCACGGGAGCATCTCCGGACGGCCCGTGAAGCTTATGAGGCGCGAGGCGATCGCGCCGGCCGTGCGTGGGCTCTTCACCAGCTCGCGATCATCGAGGAGCGGCAGGGCCGTTACGAGGAGGCGCGGAAGCTGCTTCGTGAATCCGTCGAGGTGAACGAGGAACTCGGGGATCGTGCTGGGCGGGCTGCTTCATTGCATCAGCTCTCGATCATCGAGGAGCGGCAGGGCCGTTACGAGGAGGCGCGGAAGCTGCTGGAGGAATCGATCGTGGTGACGGAGGAGATCGGGAATCGTGTGGGGCGGGCTGCCTCGTTGCATCAGCTCGCGAGCATCGAGTATCGACAGGGTCATTACGAGGAGGCGCGGAAGCTGCTGGAGGAATCGATCGCAGTGAGGGAGGAGCTCGGAGATCGTGCGGGGCGGGCCGCCTCGTTGCATCAGCTCGCGAGCATTGAGTTTCGCGAGGGCCGTTACGAGGAGGCGCGGAAGTTGCTGGAGGAATCGATCGGGGTGAGGGAGGAGCTCGGGGATCGTGCTGGGCGGGCCGCTTCGTTGCATCAGCTCGCGCTCATCGAGTTTCGTCAGGGCCGGTATGAGGAGGCGCGGAAGCTGCTGGAGGAATCGATCGGGGTTCTTGAGGAGATCGGCAATCGTGCCGGTCTCGCCCTTTCCCTGGTCATGCTCGGACAGCTCGAGGTGACGACCGGCCGCGTTGCCAAGGGTCGGCAGCTCGTGCAGCAGGGGGTGGACATCCTCCAGGAGATCGGGAGCGGCGACCTCCCGGTGGCCCAGCAGATCCTCGCAGACATCGATGCCCTCCTCACCCCGCCCGAGCCCTCAACGGCTTGACCTTCCCCAACCCCCTTGGGGTTCCCTCACCGCAACACCGAGCGCCTCCCGAACCCCCCCGGGGTTCCCCAACCGCAACGCCTTGCCCCTCCGGAACCCCCACCCGGTCGCGAAAGCGCAAACCCCACCGCTCACCCAACCCCCACCGGGTCCCCGAAGCGCCACCGCTTGCGCCCCGCGAACCCCCCCGGGTAGCCCCACCCGCAATCGCCAGCGCAACACCAACCCCCTCGCACGTTTCCGACGGAAAGAATCTTCCGCCACGAGCGTCCAACGCGCGCTTCACCCAACCACGTCCCCCGGGCCTCGCCCCGGGAGGAGGATTCCCATGGCCCGCTCCTTCTCGCCTGCAACACTCGTCGTATTGCCGCGCATGACGGCCGTCTCCACCGCTCGCCTCATGGCCGAGCTCCTCGAGGCCGCGGCGCGTGAAAAGAAGCTCCCGGCCTCGCTCGCCGCAGATCGCAATGACCTCACCGCCGCGCACGAGATCCTCCAGATCGAGCTCGGCAGGCGCACCGCCGGGGAGGGAGACGCGGCGCCCGGCGTCCGCTCGGCCGATCGGGTCGAGGACAATGCGTTCGGCGCGCTCTCGGACTGGCTCCTTTCGTTCAAGCGATTGCCCCCGGAGAGGCACCCCGAGGTGGCCGACGCCGAGCTCGTGTACGAGGCTCTCTTCCGTCAGGGCCTCGGCTTCCTCACCCTGCGCGCGGCCGATGAATGGCAGGAGGCCGAGATCCGGATGCGCCTCATCGAGGAAAAGGCCCTCGGCCCGGTCATCGAGAAGCTCGGCGGCAAACCCTTCCTCGACGAGCTCGTCCTCGCGCACGAGGCCTATGGCGAGGCCCTCGGCATCACGAAGGCAAAGCCCGCGGCAGAGCCGCCCGTTGTGGGCAAGGCCCAGAGCGCGGCGCTCGATGCATTGCGGAGCTACGTGCTGCGCGTGGCGGCGTACGTACGGGAGAGCGAACCTGCGACGGCGGAGCTCGCGGAGCGGCTGCTCGCGCCGCTCACGCAATGGAAGGAGCGGCCGCGAAAGCGCGCGGCGGCCGCGAGCGAGTCCGCTCCCGTCAGCGGATCGAACGGCTGACGGTCACACGAACAGATCCGCGACCTTGCAAGAGAACCCCGGCAGCACGTCGCTGCCGTCGAGCGTGTCCTCGGGGCCGAGGATCTTCACCTGGTTGGGGGGCGTGAAGAGCACGACGCGGCGGGGCTCCGGATCGACGAGCCATACCATCTTCGACCCGCCCGCGAGGTATTCGAGCGCCTTCTTGGTCATCTCCGAGATGGATTGACTGTCGCCCACCACTTCCACGGCGAGATCCGGCGCGCCCTCCAGCCAGCCGTCCACGCCTTTGCCCGTGGGGACCCGCTCCGTCCGCACCATGGCGACATCCGGGCCCCGCAGGCGATCGGGGTTTCGCGCGAGCTTCACGCCCGGGTCGGCGACGGCCACGCTCCAGCCCGGCTGCTCACGCGCATACAGCTTCAGCAAGAAATAGATCGAGCCAACGATCTCTCCGTGTCGCCACGTACCCCTGGTCATCGGAACCCACTCCCCATCGACGATCTCGCCCGCCAGCTCGTCCGGATCGAGCTGGGCCGCCTCCTCGAAGGTGATTGGCTGGTTCGGGACAATCCGCTCGGCCGTGCCCATGGTGCTGCCGAGGGTAGCACGCGCGCCCGTCATCGTCGTCACCGCCTCCGCACCAAGCTCCCCTTCTGCCCGTCTTCCAGCGTCCCCTCGCCGACGAGGAACAGCTCGGTCTTGCCTTTGCCCCAGATCCCCTGCAGCGCGGCCGCGCCGTGGGGCCAGTCGAGCTCGTCTTTCCAGTTCTTGCCGCCGTCGGTCGTGTGCTGGAATTGCTGGTTTCGGCCGATCACGTAGAGGTCGCCCTTGCCGACCACCCGGAGGCCGAGCAGCTCGTCGCCGAAGCTCCCGATCGATTTCCACGTCGCCGCGCGGTCGTTCGATTCGTACACCGTCCCCTTCGCGCTCACCGCGTACAGGTGATCGACGGTCGCGCCGGCGATCTGCCGCAGCGGCGCGTCGAGCGTGTCCACCGGCAGCTTCGCCCAGAGGTGCCCGCCGATCTTCGATTGAAGCACGATCGGCGCGCCGTCACGGCTCGCCTGGCCCACCACGTATATGTCGTCCGCGCCGCTCCCCCAGACGTCGTAGAGCGTGCCGACGACGCCGCTCGGATCCTGCTTCCACGTCTTGCCGCCGTCCGTCGTGTTCAGGATGTTCCCGTCGCCGCCCACGACGTAGACGTCGTCCCGGCCGCTCCCCCATACGGCCATGAAAAACGTCCCCGTGATCGGGACCTTTTGCGGCGTCCACGTGATGCCGGCGTCCGTCGAGTGCATGATCGCATTGCCGCCCACGACGTAGATGTCGTCCGGGCCGCTGCCCCAGATGCATCGAAGCCACGCGTCCTTCGGCGAGGCCTGGCGTGTCCAGTTGATGCCGCCGTCCTCGCTGCGCAGGATCGTCCCGCCGCCGCCGACGGCGATCACGAGCTTGTCCATGCCCCAGACGCCGCTCAGCGTATCCACGTAGTTGCCGCGTTGCCCCACCCACGCCGACGGCGCGCCGTCCGGGAGCGTGAGCGTCAGCGGCCCCAGCGCAGGGCCCTCTTCTTCGGGAGCCGTGACCGCCGGCTTCGCGCTCGCCACGGGTTTCGTCTGGGTTTGCGTCTGCGGACCCCCACACGCAGCACAAGCGAGAAGGACGACCCCAAGCCCCGCGTGCGGGACGGAACGAAGAAAACGAGTGATTCGGCGCACCATGAACGTACGGGTAGGGTAGGGCATGCAGGCCGAGGCCGTAAAGCTTCGTGCGCGTGACAGGGCGATGTCGCCCCGATGATGGTAAGGTTTTCCGGGAGCCGCGAACCGATGGCAGGCTGGGGACAGGACGAACAACCGGCACCGAAGGCGCCGGCCATCCGCGGCGAAGCGGCGTGGGAGCTCATCCGCGAGCGCCTCGACAACGTGATCGGGTTCTGGGTCGGGTTCGTCTTCTCCCCCGTGCCGCCCGAGCTGCGCACCCTGCGCGAGCGGATCGAGCGGCACGTGACGAGCGAGAACCACGTGATGGTGACGTTCGTGCCGAGCACGCCGGAAGAGCTGCTCGGCCTGCCCACGCGGATGCTCGAGGATCGCAGCCTCGCGAACGCGACGCTCATCTGGATCGAGGCGCTGCACGCCGAGGCCCCAGGCGCGCCCGAGACGCCGTGGACACGCGCCTGGGAGCAGACGGTGATCGAGATCGAGGCGCTCTTCGAGGAGCTGCGAGGCGTGCTGCTCGGAGGCATCGTGCTCGCCGCGCCGCCGGGCGTCGTGGACCCCGTGTCGAAGGCCGCGCCCGATCTCTGGCAGGTGAAGGCGCTGTCGTACCTGATCACGCCCCGCAACGCGGCGTCCGTGCGGCCGAGCACGCCGCTGCCGGTGCGGGGAAGCACGCGGCCGTCGACGAGCTCGATGCGCGCCGCGTCCGTCGATCCAGACGACCTCGTGGCGATCTCGCAGAGCCCGGAGCGGCTCAAGGTCTGGCAAGCCGAGAACTCGGCGCGCACGTCGTCCCCCTCGATGCCGGCCGCGTCGCTCGCGCCGGCGACCCTGGCGACGCCCTCGGCGCCGCGGGCCGAGGTGATCCGCGCGCGTGCGCTCGTCGACGCGGCCGAGGGGTTCTTGCGGCAGGGGAGGCTGCAGGACGCGAAGGACGCGGCGGACGAGGCGGCGACCCTGCTCCGCGTGCGGGGCGACGCGCTCGACGAGGCGCGGGTCTTCGCGGTGCTCGCGGAGATCGAGGCGGAGAACGAGGACCTGTCGCGCGCGGCGGTGCACGTGCAGAAGGCGCTCGCGATGTACGGGGCGCGGATGCCGGGGCAGGTGCCGCCGGCCTGGTATTGCCTGGCGGCGCGGATCGCGCGGGAGAGGCGTGAGCACGTGGCGGCGTCGCGCTTCGAGGAGCTCGCGCTCGGGGCGATCCGCGCGATGCGGCAAGGCGACGAGGGGCCGGACGCGCTCTTCGAGCTGTCGGACGCGCTCGAGCGGATCGGCGACGCGCGGCTCGCGGCCGGCAAACCGGCGGACGCGGCGGTGGCGTTCTCGGAGTGTCTGCTCTTGCGCCGTCGGGTGCTCGTGGCGCTCGGCGAGGTGCCGGAGGCGCTCGGGGAGGTGTCGTACTCGCTGAAGCGGCTGGCGGACGCGTGCGTGCACGCGAGCGACGTGATCGGCGCGGTGGCGGCGTACCGCGAGGCGCTGGTGATCGATCGGAAGCTCTACGCGCAGGATCGGAAGAACGCGGAGGTGCGCTACCAGCTCGCCGACTCGCTCTGGCGGCTCGGGGACGCGCTGACGTCGAGCGGCGAGGCGGCCGAGGGAGCGGCGATGAGCGAGGAGGCGACGCGGCTGCTCGCGGGCGCCGAGCCTCCCTCGGGCACACCGGCGCGCATCTACAGCCCTGGATCTCGCCGGGGACAGCCGCCGCCGCGACGGGAACTGAAGAGCTCCCCCGGGCGGCCGTGATAGGCTCGCGCCCGACATGATCACCCTGAACGCCGAGTGGACCCGGCTCCTCCACAAGTACCAGGACGACCACCGCGATCCGCGCAACCAGGCTTGTCACAAGGTCGGCATCCCCCTCATCGCGCTGAGCTTCCCCGTGGGCGCGACGCTCGTCGGCCTGCCGCTCGCGGGGGCCATGTTCACCGTCGGCTGGGGTTTCCAGTTCGTGGGGCACGCGTTCGAGGGGAAAAAGCCCTCGTTCGTGGACGACAAGCGCAGCCTCGTGATCGGGCTGCTCTGGTGCATGGAGAAGTACGGCCTGCGCGTGTACGAGGAGTCTCCGGCCGCCTGACGGCCTCGCCGCGCGTGCCAAGCGCGCGTGGATGAGGCAGCATGGAGCCCGCCGATGCGCCTTCATTCCGCCCGCCTCGGGCTCGTCTCCGCGGCGCTCCTCCTCGCCGCTTGTGGTGGCCCGACGCCCGTCGTGCCCAAGGCCCCGCCGTGGGCAAAACTCGCCGAGTCGTTCGTCGAGGCGCTCGACGCCGAAGCGGTCGATCCGCTCGCGTCGGCGAAGTACCTCGACGCGATCGACAGGGCCGTCGCGAACGGGCGTGATCCCGAGGCGCTCGCCGCGGTCGTCGCGGCGCTCGACGCGCTCGCGTTCCGGGAGGTCGAGGCGCTCGGGTTGCCCGGGGAGCAGGCCGTCGCGTATCGCTCGCGCGACGTGATGCCCGTCGTGGTGGAGCGGCTGCGCGCGGCGTGGAGCGCGGCGGGCGAGCGGATCGCCGAGAGCGAGGATCCCGGCGTGTTGCCGGTGATGCGAGGGCTCCTGGCGACGGCGCTGCACGAGCTCGCGATGTACGTCGGGCAGGATCAGGCCGCGATGGTGTGGGGCGAGCGGCGCGGGTGCGCGCGGGAGGCGGCTGTGGTCGCGCCGCTCGATTTCGCCGCGCTGCGTGGCCTCGCCGAGCCTTCGCAGATCGCGCCGGCGGGCGCGTTCGGCGCGACGTACCCGGGGGCGCGGCCGTTCTTCGCCGAGGTGACGCCGTACGTGGCGCGCGCGAACGCGTGCAAGCTCGACGCGAACGCGACGTTCTCGCTGCCGGGCGTGCGCGCGGTCGTGGTCGACATCGAGAACCCGCGCGCGCAGAAGGTCTACCTCGCGCTCTCGTCGACGTCGGCGGCGGTGGTCGACGTCGCGGGGACACGCGTGCTCCGTCGCGGCTTCGAGGCCGGGTCGTCGGCCGTGACGCGGCTCGGGAGCGTGGAGCTCTCGGCGGGGCGCGCGCGTGTCGTCGTGCGGGTCGGGCAGATGAACGACGGCGACGAGATCGAGCTCGACGTGTGGGGCGACGACGGCCTGCCCCTGCCGCTGCGCGCGCCGAGCGCGGGTGACGTGGCGACGGTGAACAAAGCCGCGAGCGCGACGCCGATCGAGATCACGGCGACGCGGAGCGGCGAGGCGCCCCTCGCGCTCACGACGGCGGCGCTGCTCGGGCTCGGCGAGGCGCGGATCGCCGAGCACCTCCTCGAGGAGCGCGGCCTGCCGGAGACGAGCAGCCCGCGGGTGTTCTTGCTGGCGGCGCGGGCGACGGCGAAGGCCGACGATCTGCCGGACTCGAAGCAGATCGAGCGGCTGCGCGCGTACACGGAGAAGACGCTCGCGGCTTGGCCGAAGGCGTGGGAGGCGCTCGTGACGCGCGCGGCGCTGACGGAGCGCAGGCGCGTGGTCGAGGGGCTCGCCGACGCGCTCGGCGAGCTCGGCGTGCGGCCTCCTTCACCGGGGACGCCGGGGACGACCGCGGACAAACCCGCGGCCGAGAAGTCCGTGACGGACCCGATGACGCTCACGTACGTGGCGGCCGCGGCGAAGCGCGGGCAGATGCTCGACGTCGCGGAGGACGCGTACCGCGCGCTGGAGACGGCGGCGCCGGGATCACCGCTGCTCGCGCGGGTCGACACGTACCTGCACGGGCGGGTGGGCGCCGATGCGGTGAAGGCCGCGTGCTCGGGAGGGACGAGCCGCGCGGATCTCGCGTGCATGTACGCGCATCAGCAGCGGGGCGACACGCGCGCGGCGCTCGCGGAGCTCGGCCGCGTGCGGCGCCTGCGCTCGTCGCCGGACGCGTTCCGCGGAACCGAGGTGGGGCTGCACGTGCTCGCGGGGGACCTCGACGCGGCGATCGCGGCCTACGACGCGACGCCGCCGGCGCGGCGGCGCTTGCTCGACGCGCTGGGCTTCGCGGCCGGCAAGAACCGATCGGACCTCGTGCGTCCGCGCCTCGAGCGCGACCAGCGCGTGGCCGTCGACGCGCCGTACGCGATCCCGATCCTGCGCCGGATCCTCGCGCTCGAGCCGGATCAGGCGCGCGAGCTCGAGGTCGAAGGCGCGCGCCTCGTGGCGGCGGACCGCGCGGAGAACGTGATGCCCGGCGCGGGGACGGCGGTGCTGCGGCACGTGGAGCGTTACGCCCTCGATGCGGGCGGCGTGCTCCGGTACCTCGTCTACGATCTGCGGCGCGTGTCGGGCACGACGGACGTGGCGGAGGGCGCCGTCTCGTACGGGCCCGCCATCGAGGCGAACGCGGCGCAGCGCTTGCTCAGGCGCCGGATCCACAAGCGCGACGGCCGCGTGGTCGAGCCCGATCAGGTCGCGCACGCCGCGCAGAGCCACAGCGATCTGTCGGAGCTCGAGAAGGGCGACTACGTCGAGCAGATCCTCGAAGGGTTCGTGGTGCCGGACGCGGGCGGGCAGATCGTGGTCGACGGGCCCGATCTCTTGCCGGCGCGCACCGGTGTGCGCGAGGCCGAGATCGAGCTGCGCCGCCCCGCCTCGCTCGCGCTCGGCCTCTGGTCACACGCCTTGCTCGGCAAGCCCCAGGTGCGCACGGACAAGGGCGACGAGGTCCGCGTCTGGCGCATCGAGAACAAGGAGCCGCGCCGCATCGAGGACGGCGTGCCGAGGCTCGAGCAGTCGGTGGCGATCTGCTTCGGCACGCAGACGTGGGCGAACCTCGGGCGCTTGCTCGACGACCACGTCCGCGCGCTCGAGGACAAGGATCCGTACGTGGCGCGGTTCGCGCGCGAGGCCGCGGGGAGCGTCACGACGCCCTCGAAGGCGCTCGTCGAGCGCGTGGTCACGGCCGTCGGCAAGCGCGTGAAGGTGCCCGGCGGCGGCGAGCTCTCGGACGTGTCGGCCATGTACGGCACGGGCCCGCAACAGACGACGGCGCGCACGGTGCTCGAGCTCGGCCAGGGCAGCCGCGCGCTCGTGGTGTGGCGCGCGCTGCGCGAGCTCGGCGTGGACGCGCGCCTCGCGATCGCGGAGACCGAGCCCTTCAGCGGCGCGCCGGATTTCCCGCCCCACGTGGGCCGGTTCCGCTACCCGCTCGTCGTCGCGCGTTTGCCCGAGGGCGAGCTCTGGATCGACGCCGACGTGGACGGGCCGCCCTTGCCCCCGGGCCGCGTGAGCCCGGAGCTGCGCGGCCGAAACGCGATCCTGCCCGACGGCAGCCTCGTCACGGTGCAGGGCGACGCGAGCGAGAAGGGCGACGAGATCGACATCAAGCTCGCGCTCGACGCGTCGGGCGTCGCGCGTGGCACGTTCTCGATCGCGCTGCGCGGGCGCGAGGCGCAGTCGCTCGCGGACTCGCTCGACATGGTCGTCGGCACGGACCGGCGCGAGATGCTGCGCAACGTGGTGCTCACGTGGGTGCCGTGGGCCGACGTCGAGGACGTGGAGCTCGGGTCGAGCGAGGGCTCGTGGGAGGTGTCGGTGCGCGCGAAGATCGCGATCTTCGGCTACTCGCAGCCCGAGACCCGCGACGGCAAGACGTGGCTGCTCCCGGGGCTCGAGCCCATGCACCTCGCCCGCGGCTTCTCGAGCACGCTCGCGTCGTTCTACGCGTCACGCGCGGGCCGCGAGAGCGCGCTGACCATCGACAGGCCGCTGCAGTACCGCGTGCGCCGTCGCATCGAGCTGCCGAAGGGGGCCGCGATCGCGCGCGCGCCGTCGGCGGTGAAGGTCGCGTACGAAGGCCTCGCCGCGTCGCGCGAGGGCACGTACGAGGCGGGCGTGATCGAGGAGGCGTTCGTGCTCGATCTGCCGACCGGCACGGTCGCGGCGAGCGACTACGACAACTTCGTCGAGCGCGTGCGCGCCGTGGACGACGGCTTCATGGCCGGCACGCGCGTGAAGGTGTCGCCCTGAGCCTGCGTGGCCTCCGCCCCCAGGCGCCTCAAGCGCCTCTCCGCGCGCCGGAGGGCATGCTCTTCGACGTGCCGCTCGCGCCGCGGACCACGCTCGGCGTGGGCGGACCGGCGGCGCGGTACGTCGAGGCGCGCACGGAGGACGCCGTGCTCGAAGCGCTCGCGTGGGCGCGCAGCCAGCGGCTCGACGTCACCGTGCTCGGCGGCGGCTCGAACGTGCTCGTCGCGGACCGCGGCGTCGATGGCCTCGTCCTGCGCGTCGCGGTCTCCGGCGTGAACCACGCGATCGAGGGGGATCGGGTGACCTTGAGCGCGGGCGCGGGCGAGGGCTGGGACGCGCTCGTCGCGATGACCGTGGAGCAAGGCTGGGCCGGGCTCGAGTGCCTCTCGGGCATCCCGGGCGACGTGGGCGCGGCGCCGATCCAGAACATCGGCGCGTACGGCCAGGAAGCGGGCGACGTGATCACGTTCGTCTACGGCATCGATCGGCGCAGCGGCGCGACCGTGGGCATCGATCGGCTCGGCTGCCGCTTCGGCTACCGCGACAGCGTCTTCAAGCGCCGCGCGAGCGGGAGGTTCGTGATCGTCGGCGTGACGTTCTCGCTCAAGCGCGGCGGCGCGGCGGCCGTGCGGTACGCGGAGCTCGAGCGGCACCTGCGCGAGACGGGCGCCGGGCAAGCGCCCTCGCTCGTGGACGTGCGCAAGGCCGTGCTCACGCTGCGTCGTCGCAAGTCGATGCTCGTCGAGCCCGGCGACGAGAACGCGCGGAGCGCCGGGTCGTTCTTCGTGAACCCCACGCTCGACGAGCCGACCTTCGCCGAGGCGCGCGCGCGGATCGAGGCCACGAACGTGCTCGATCCCGGCGAGAGCATCCCCCAGTTTCCCGCGGGCCCGGGCCGCGTGAAGCTCCCGGCCGCGTGGCTCATCGAGCGCGCCGGGTTCAAGAAGGGCACGGCTGACGGCGCCGTGGGTCTGTCCACGCGTCACGCCCTCGCGATCGTCAACCGCGGCGGCGCGACGGCCGACGACATCCTCCGCTTCGCGCGGCGCATCCGCGACGTGGTGCTCGACCGCTTCGGCGTGCGGCTCGTGCCGGAGCCCGTGATGCTCGGCTTCCGGCCGGAAGAGGTCAGTGACCTCGTGGGGCACCCAACGACCTGAACCCGCGCGTTTTCCGCGGGTTTTCCCGCCGCGAACGTGCTTACGCGCTACGCTCTCGCCCGTGGTCGCACCCCAGGACGACGAAGGCCAGCCGCCCGACGAGGAGAGCGCGGATCCGCGCACCTTCCGCAGCGTGCGGCCGCCGAAGCCGCTCGACGAGGACCTGCTCGACGAGCTCGCGGCGCGTATCGCGACGATGCCCGAGCCCGTGGCCACGCTCGCGGTCGGCGTGGAGATCGCGCGGGCCGAGGGCGACGCGACCGGCGTGCGCAAGCGGCTCTTCGAGCTGGGGATCGGCATCGTTCGTTATGGCTTCTCGCTCGGCCTCGCCGCCCTCGTCGCGAAGCTCTCGGGCGCGACGGCGCCGCGGCCCGTGGCGGAGGCGCTCGCGCGCGCCGCGCGGATCTCCGACGGGATGTGGTGCGAGCTGACGCGCGCCGTGGGAAACGCCTTGAAGGCGTACGATCCCGCGCTCGCGCAGATGCTCGCCTTCACCTCGGGGCGACCGCTGACCGAGCTCGTCTCTGCGCGCAACGATTTCATCCACCGCGGCGGCTCCGGCGACAACGCGCTGGAGAAGCTGATGGCGCTGCTCGAGAGCACGGAGCCGCTCCTGTCGCTCTCGCTCCGGTGCGTGGTGTCGCTCGATCCGCCGACGTACGAGGCGCGCATGGGCACGCCGCTGCGGGGCGGGGTCTGGCGCAAGACGAAGGGGGCGCTGCCCGCGGGCGTCGAGTCGGGCGTCGCGTACGTGGTGCGTGACGACGGGACGTGGATGCCGGTCTCGCCGTACCTGCCGCTCGTGGACAAGCGGCTGCTCTTCGCGGACGGGCCGCACGCGCCGGGCAAGCCGTGGCGCTGCACGGATCCGGAGATCGGCGAGCATCGCGAGCACCAGCCGATCGATCGCGCGGTGCGCAAGCTCGTGGGCGAGGACAAGAACGCGCCGCAGGAGCTCACGGACAGGCCACGCCTCGTCGGGCGGGAGGCGGCGGTGAAGACGCTCGAGCGCGCCGCGGAGGAGGCGGCGGCGGGCAGCGTGCGGGTCGCGCTGGTGACGGGATCGTTCGGCGTGGGTCGGACGCGGCTCGCCGACGAGATCGTCGCGTCGGCCGCGGCGTACGGGTTCGGCCGCGTGATCGACGCGCGTTGCTCGGTGGAGCGCAGGACGCCGCTGCGGGCGCTGCGCACCGCGATCGAGGGCGTGAAGGGGCTCGGGCGCATGCGCGACGCGATCGAGCGCGCGCTCTC
The DNA here is from genome assembly GCF_009649845.1 of Polyangium spumosum. NCBI lineage: Bacteria > Pseudomonadati > Myxococcota > Polyangiales > Polyangiaceae > Polyangium > Polyangium spumosum. The sequence goes on along the minus strand of NZ_WJIE01000005.1, from coordinate 430,535 downwards.
GGTCGAGGCGGCGATGACGCGCGCCGCGCTGGAGGCGTCGATCGAGGCGATCGAGGAGGCGCTCGTGGAGGCGAGCCTCGAGGAGCCCACGGTGCTCGACATGGACGACGCGCAGTGGGCCGACGAGCACACACTCGGGCTCTTGCGCATGCTCACGGAGCGAGCGATCCGCAAGGGACGCGGTCGGCTCTTCGTGATCGTGACCGTGCGCGACGAGCCGAACCCGAGCGTCGCCTTGCGCCGCTTCGTGGGCTGCGTCGAGCAAGGCATCGGGGCGGGCGCGACGCGCGTCATGCTCGACGGGCTCGGCCCGAAGCACGCCTCGGCGCTCGTGCAGAACGTCGCGCCGATCTCGAAGGAGATCGAGCGCGTCGTGGTCGAGGGCGCGGGGGGCGTGCCGTTTTTCCTCGTGCAGCCGCTGCTCGTGTGGAACGAGACCGGCGCGCTCGTGTGGCGCGACGCGGCGTGGCGACCGCGTGACGAGTCGATCCTGAAGGCCTCGGTGCCGGGGGTGCGGGACCTCTTGCGCGCGCGGCTCGACTCGTTCTTCGACCCGGGCTCGGACGGCGAGCGCGCGGCGCAACACGTGCTCGCGTGCGTGGCGCTCTACGGCTCGGGTTTGCCGGTGGAGCAGCTCGTCGCGGCGGTGGAGGCGGCGGGGACGAACGCGCGGAGCGTGGAGCAAGCGCTCGAGCTCCTGGTCGAGTCGGGGCTGCTCATCGTGCGCGGCGAGCGGCAGGATTACGGGTTCGCGCAGGAGATCGTCCGGCAAGCGGCGCTCGAAGACGTGCGGCAGAAGCCGTGGTTCCGGCGCATCCACCGCAGCCTGCTCGAGGCCGTGGGGCGGCGCGAGGTCGCCGAGGAGAACGCGGCGTTCCTCGCGGCGGGTTACGAGTCGCTCGGGGATCGCGAGGAGGCCGCGCGCTGGTACGGCAGCGCCGTGGAGAAGGCGCTCGCGGGCGGCGAGTTCGAACGCGCGATGGAGCTCGGCGAGAGGCTCGCGCAGATCTCGAGAGGCGCCGAGCGCGCGCGCGCGGAGCTCCACGTGGTCGACGCCTTGTTTCGCGCCGGTCGCGCGGCGGAGGCGAAAGAGCGGCTCGAGAGGATTCACCTCGACGGCGTGTCGGACATGGGCGTGCGGCTCGAAGCACGCGTGCACACGCTCGCGATCGCGGCCATCCTGCGGCATCTGCCTGCCGATCACGACGCGACCCTCGTCGCCGACGCCGACGCGCAGGGGGACGTCACCCTGCGTATCGAGACGCGCCTCGCCGTCGCCAGGCTCTCGCGTGGGCATCGCGGGCTCTCGCTCGCCGAGGAGGCGATCGTGCTGGCCTCCGAGAGCCCCCTCGAGCTCCGTTATCGCGCCCTCGGGATGCGCCTGGAGCTCCTGGCGGAGGTCGATCCGAGCGACGTCGGGAGGCTGCAACGCGCGACGGAGCTCGTGCGCGCCGCGGCGCGGGAGCTCGGCTCTCCCTGGGCCGAGCTCGACGCGGACAACGCGTTCGCGTGCGCTCGATCGAACGCCGGCGACTTCGCGACGGCGCTGCCGCTCTTCGAGAGCATCGCGGAGCGCGCCAAGCGCTTCAAGTTCGGCACGCTCGAGCGTGAGGTCCTCGTGAACACGGCGACGACGTACCTTCGCACGGGAGACGCGGCTCGGGCCGTGGAGGCCGCGCAACGCGCCGCGGAGACGTGCCGCGCCGCCGGGGACCTCGTGATGCTCGCGGGCGCGCTCTCCGTGTGCGCGGACGGTCTCCTGCGCATCGAGGAGCTCGGCCGCGCGCGCGCCGCGATCGACGAGGCCATCGACATCACGCTACCGGGACGTGATTACCGCGCGACGCTCGCGCTCCTCCGCCGTGTCGAGATCTGCGAGCGGAACGGCGACGAAGAGCAGGCCTTCAGGGATGCGACGAACGCACGTGTGATCGCCCTGGAGAACGGCAACGTCGACCACGCAGCGCGAGCTACCTTGTGGCTCGCGCTCTGCGCGGCGCGCCGCGCGGAGCCGGGCGCGCAGGACGGGCTCCGGAGCGCCGTCGAGGCCGCGAGCCAGGCCGAAGCGTCCTTGCGCCCTCCGACGCGCAAGCTCATCGAGGTGGCGCGAAAGCTGCTCGCGGCGAGCTAGCCCTCTCGAGCTTTCGTTACTCGAGGATCACGACGCCACGCGTGCGGGTTCGCTCCAGGATCACGACGCCCCGCGTCTTCGGCGCCGGCAGCTTCGCGTAGTTCTTCGCCGCCTTCTCGTACGCCACGCCCTCGCTCGTGTGCTCGAACGAGAACACCTTCAGGATCAGCCCATCGCCGGGCTCGGTGCGCGCGACGAACGACGCGGGCTTGAACCCCGGCTGCGGCGACGAACCGCCGCCGAGGTCGAGCTCGAGCCCGCGGACGCGTGGGCACCGCTCGAGCCCCACGTCCCGGCACTTCGAGTCCTTCTTCGCGACCGCCCCCTCGACCGGCAGGTGCTTCATCCCGTCGAGCAGCTTGTCGTCCTTGATGCGCGTGACCTTGCCGTCGCGCACGCGCGCGAGCGCCTCGTCCAGGTTCGGCAGCGGCGTGCGCGACGCCGCGATGTACACGTCCTCGAAGCCGATGTCCTTGTCGTTCAAGCGGAAGCGCAGATCGCCGCTCGGGATGCGCGACGCGTTGCCGCCTTCGAGCGGGTTCTTCGTGCCGATCCGCTCGTCCGGGAAGAGCACCGAGAGCCCGCTGCTCGTGTTGTTCTGGAAGATGTAGACGTACGCCCGCGGCTTGACCTCGACCTTGAAGTAGACGCGCGTGTTCGTCGGCAGCGGCTCGTCGGGACGCACCACGCGCACCCCGCCGCCCGCGCTCGCCGGCAGCTCCGCCTCCATCGACAGCGAGAGCGTCACCTCTTCCTTGCGCTCCGCCTCCGGCACCGCGTGCTGGTAGAGCGTGTCGAGCGCCGCCCGCCGCTCGCCCTCCGACGACGCCCCCTTCACCGCCGCGACCATCGAGCCCATCGGGCTGAGGAGCTGCAAGAGCGCCTTCTTCTCCTCGTCGTACTTCGCCTTGTCGATCGCGCACGCGTTGTAGTCCCGGCAGAGCCGCGTGTGCGCCGCGACGTACTTCTCCGTCTCCGCCGTGATGCGGCGGATCGCCACGTCCTCGAACGCCGCGCTGTCCGAGTCGAGGTTCAGGACGCCGATGTCACCCGGGGCGATCTCGCTCGAGCAATCGATGGCAGGCCGCACCTCGTCGCCGCACGAGACGTTGTTCGGGGTCTTCGCGACGCACGACGCGCCGGTGGCGGCGATGCCGGCCACGGCGAGCGCGCCGAGGCCGATGTGCAGGAAGCGGCGGCGTTGAGACATGCCGCCGAGGGTACGGGGAAGGGCCCGCGTTGACGAGCCCCCCCCGCGCGCTCGGTTCAGTTGATCGAGAACGTCTTGGTGACGGCGATGGGCGCGCCGTCGAAGGGCGGGACACGCGCGCCGCGGAAGACGCCGGCCACGCAGCCGCCGACCGAGGTGCCCGCGAAGGGCGGGCCGAGCACCTGCGCCGAGGTCACGTTGCCGCTCGGCGCGAACGTCACCTTGACGCGGCCCGTGCCCGTCGGTCCATCGGCCGTCTTGCAGCTCCTCGCCGCGCCTGCCGCGGAGCCGAGCGCCGACGAGGCCGCGCCGCGGTTGAACTCCTTGCCAGCCTCGGCCGTGGGCGCCGCCGTCGGCGCCGCCGTCGGCGTGGCCGCGGGGGCTGCCGTGGGCGCGGCCGTGGCCGTCGGCCTCGGGCCCCCTCCGCCGCCCACGTTCGCGATGGGCCCGCCGCCACTCGAGCCGGCCTTCGTCGTGTCCGCCGCCGGCTCCGCGCTCGCCGACGCGGTGGGCGCTGCCGCCACCGTCTCCGTCGGCGCCGCGGTGGGCGCGGCCGTGGGCGCTGCGGAGGCCGTCGCCGACGTCGCCGTGTTCTCCGTCGTCGTGGTCTCGGTCTTCTGTTGCCCGCCGAGCAGGAAAAATGCCGCCGCGCCTGCGACCACCACGCCGAGCGCGATGCCCACGATCAGGCCCGCCGAGCTCTTCTTCTGCTCGGGCACCTGCACCATCACCACCTGCGGCACCTGCGTGCCCGTCAGCGGCATCTGCGTGCCCGTCAGCGGCATCTGCGTGCCCGTCATGCCGTGCATCTGCGCCATCATCGGCTGCGGAGGCGGCTCCACGACGGGCGCCATGAGCGGAGGCGGCGCGAGCATCGGCCCGCCGAGGCCGCCGCCGCCGAGGTTCATGATGTCGTCGAGCCCGCCGCGGCTGTCCTTCTTCTTCGGCTCGTCCTTCGACGCCGCCTTCTCGGCCGCGGTGAGCGCCGAGAGCGAGAAGAGCACCGAGTTCTCGTTGCGCTCGCCGACCGCGCTGCCCTTCGGACCCCCGGGAGGTGGCACCGAAGCGCCCGCAGGCTCCGGCTCGCCCTTCTGCGAGCCGAAGAGGTCCTGACGGCCGCCCGTCTTGCGCGCCGCCGTGGCGCGCGCGGCCGCGGGAGCTGCGCCGGCGCCCTCGGGCATCATGAGCGTCGCGTTCATGTCCGGATCGCCGGCCGGCGCCGCCGCCGCTGCCGCACCGCCGCCGCCCACGGCCGCCATGAGCTCGGCGACCTGGGAGAGCGGCAGCCAGTCGGACATGCCGTCCTTCCAGACGTACGTGTCACCGGTGACCGTACCTGTCGCGTACGCGGCTGCGATCGCCGCGGTCGACATCGTGCGTTGATCGTCGTCGGCGACGTTCACCGTCCACTCGTCGCCGCCTCCGCCGCCTGCGGCTGCGTTGGGATCACCCGAGAACACGCGGGTCGCCCCGTCATCGTCGTCCTCGTAGCCACCGCCGCCGTGGCCGTGTGCCTCGGCGCCGGCCTCGTTCGCGTTGACGACGATGGCCGAGCCGCACTTCTTGCACTTGATCTTGACGGTCTTACCGACGACTTTTTCGTCGGCGATCGTGTACTTCGCCTGGCACGACTGACACGTAATCTTCATGGGGAAAGCTGCCCTTCCGGGTCTCGCGCACGTGCACGAACGATCGTCTTGCTCTCTCGCCGAGGACCTCGGGTCCGGTCGTTACCGGCCTCTCCGTACGCCGACACAAAGCATAACGGTTTCGCACGAGCGCGATCAAGCTACCTACAGACGCTCGTCCGACGTGCGAGCAACTCGGCCGGATCTACAGGACGGGCGTCAGCGGTTCAGCGGCACGAGCGTCGTGCCGTCTGCCCCACAGAACTGGTCCTCGGCGCCGTAGCGCTCCCCGCACGTCGGGCAGACCTTCCTGGCCGCCGCCGCCGCCGCCGTGGGGGACGTTCGTGCCGCGGCTTGGACCTCGGGGGCCGCGGCCGGCATCTCCGCGTCCGCCTCGGCTTCCGCTTCTGCCGCCGCGTCGCCTTCCGCGAAGGCTTCCTCTTCTTCCGCGAAGCTCGCCGCCTCCGCCGGCCTTCGTCCGCGCCGCAGGAGCACGAGGCCCGCGAAGCCCAGGACGAAGGCGAGGCCGATCACGATCGCCACGAACGTCTGCTTGCGCTCGCGGCCCACGTCGTCCGCGACCCCCTTGCGCCCGCCCACCGCGCCCGTGGCGGTCGCCGCCGCGTCGCCTCGCTCCGCGCCCTCGGGATCACGTGGCCCTGCGGGGATCGGCGCGTCGTCCTTCCTCGGGCTCGTGATCCCGATCGGCCTCGCCTTCGGCGCGGGTGGCGCGGAAGGCGCGCCCGAGGCGGCTGCGTCGGCGGGCGGGCTCGAAGGCGCGGCGCTCGCCGACGCGCTCGCCGACGCGCTCGGCGCCGCCTCTTCTCCCTCGCGCTTCACGAGCCCGAACGATCGGGATCGGCTCGCCGTCGCCGTGCACGTCACGCCTTCGGCCGTGACTTGATGCTCCGACGTCTCCTGCATCGTGATCGACGAGTCCGTCGCCGACACCGTCGTCGTCACGGTGATGCGCTGCTTCTCGTTCGAGAGGCTGCACCGCGTCCGCCAGAACCTGCCGCCGCCCGACTGCGAGTGGCTCACCCGCCCGAGCCCTGGCGCCTGCTCCCAGCACTCGGCCGTGCTCCAGGCGCGCCCTGCGCCCACGATCGAGAGCTCGCCGCCCTGCTCGCGGATCTGCACCGACCCGCCGCCTCCGCCTTGCCCGCGTGGCTTCGGCCCGCAGGCGTCGACCCAGTTGCCGAACGAAAAGCTCTCCGACACCGGGCTCGCCGACCACGACCCGCTCAGCGTCGGTTTGCCCTCGGCGCTCGTGCTCGCCGCGAAGGCCGTCGCCGTCGTGAAGGCGAGGACCGCGACCGAACCACGTGCGAAGGAGCCGGGGCAGCGCACGGCCGAGCACGGTAGCAGATCAACCGGGAGGAACGTGGACGGAGCGCCTCGTCTCGACCTTGCGATCCTTTTGCAGTTGTTTTGCGCTGGTGATACGGCTTTTCCAAAGGTTCCAGCGAAATCGATCCACCCGAATCGCTGACGAGGTCCGTGTCATGACGACCCTTGGCTTGCTCTCCGGCCTGCGCCGCCGCCCTGCCGCGACGCTCGTGGCGCTCGTGGCGCTGCTCGGCGCCCGCCCCGCGTTCGCGCAGAACACCGACCGTATCCCCGCCTCGAACGGCGAAGGGGCGGACCTGCACCTCTTCCGGCCCGCGGTCGACTCGCGTGGCTTCTTCTCGGTCAACGGCGCCACCGTCCTACCTGGCAACGCCATCAGCTTCGGCCTCGTGCTCGACTACGGCCGGAACCTGCTCGCGCTCGCGCCCGGCCACGGCGCCGACTACCTCGTCGACCACGCCTTGCAGGGCACGTTCAGCTTCAACTACGGCATCGCCGACAGGCTCGTCCTCGGCCTCACCGCGCCCGTCGTCCTCAACTACGGCACGAGCGTCACCGACATCGGGCCCGGCGGCGCCGGCAACTACGACGACGACGGTTTGACCGCCGAGGCCCTCGGCCACGTCGCCGTGCACGGAAAACTCCGGCTGCTCGATCCCACCGGCCCCATCGGCCTCGCGTTGCTCGTGCAGGGTGGTTACGGCGTCGGCGGGCAGCGCAACTTCGGCGCCGATCCCGGCTTCTTCTACTGGCCCCAGCTCGTCGTCGAGAAGCAGCTCGGCAAGACGAACGTCGTGCGCCTCGGCTTGAACGCCGGCTACCGCGGCCATACCGGCGCGAACGCGACCTTCGGCCTCGATCAGGCCGGGCTCGCGCAGTTGAAATCGGGCGTCTTCCAGTACGGAGACCTCGGCACCGGCGGCTTCGCGGCGAGCGTGCGTATCGGCGACAAGTTCGACATCACGGCCGAGACCTACGCGAGTTACCTCCTCGGCGGCGCCTCGGACGCGAAGCAGCGCCTCAGCGCCGAGGTCCTCGGCGGCTTCAAGATCTTCATCCAGAAAAACTCGTACCTCTCCATCGCGGGCGGCGTCGGCTACTTGCCCGGCTTTCAGTCCGCCTCGCAGCGCGGCATGCTCGCGTTCGTCTTCGAGCCCTTCGAGGAGGACCGCGACAAGGACGGCATCCCCGACGACGTCGACCAGTGCCCGGACGACCCCGAGGACAAGGACGGCGACGAGGACACCGACGGCTGCCCCGAGGACGACCCGGTCGAGGAGCCCGTCCAGGTCCGCAGCGGTGATCGTGACGGCGACGGCATCCTCGACGCCGAGGACGGCTGCCCGGACAACGCCGAGGACAAGGACGGCTTCGAGGACACGGACGGCTGCCCCGAGGAGGACAACGACAAGGACGGCGTCCCCGACGTGAAGGATCAGTGCATCAACACGCCGGAGGACAAGGACGGCTTCAAGGACGAAGACGGCTGCCCCGAGGACGACAACGACGGCGACGGCATCCTCGACGGCGTGGACAAGTGCCCGGACGAACCCGAGACGTACAACGGCAAGGAGGACGAGGACGGCTGCCCCGACAAGGGCAGCGTCATCGTGCAGGACAACAACGTCCTCATCCTGGAGAAGATCCTCTTCAAGACGGGCAGCGCCGAGATCCTCCCGCAATCCTTGCCGATCGTGGACGCGGTCGCCGCGACGCTGAAGGGCAACCCGAGCCTGAAGCTGCTCGAGGTGCAGGGGCACGCCGACGTGCGCGGCTCGGAGTTCGCCAACGTCAAGCTCACGCAGGCCCGCGCCGAGTCGGTGGTGAAGGCGCTCGTCGAGCGCGGCGTCGCCGCGAGCCGCGTGCGCGCCATGGGCTACGGCCCCTACTGCCCCGTCGATCCGAAGAACAACGCCGTCGCCTGGGAGAAGAACCGCCGCGTCGAGTTCAAGATCCTCCGCACGGACGCGGGCCCGACGGGCGTCGAGCTCGGCTGCGAGAAGGCGCGTTCGAAGGGCATCAACCCGCCGCCGCCTTGAAGGCGGTCGGCGGCAGCGACGCCTCCCCCGAGCTGCTGCGCGCCTCCTCCGCGCTTTGGGGGTATCCTGGGCGCATGAAGCGTGCGTGGTTCGCCGTGGTGTCGTTGTTCCTCGCGGGCTGCATCGGTGAAAACGAGGACGTCGTCTTCGTCGAGCCCCGCATCGAAGCGCCGACCGCCAAGATCGAGGCGGGCGTGCTCGGCGCGTCGATCAGCGGCTCGTTCAAGCTCACGCTCGTGCTCGGGCCACGCGCGAGCGGGCCGAGCACCGTGCAGCTCGGCGCCGTCGCGATCACGGACGCGCCGAACCAGCAGTCCGTCGTGTCCGGCCTCTCGCTCATCGCGGACAAAACGTTCCCTGTCACCGTGCAGCCGGACAGCGAGGTCACGGTCGACTTCGTCTTCGACCTCGGCGACAAGACCTTCCCCAGCGAGACGCAAGAGGCGCTCTGCTTGCCCGCGGGCATCCGGATCGCCGGGACCCTTCAGGACAGCCTCGAGACGGGCGCCACGCCCTTCGCCTCCGACGTGTTCGAGCCGACCGGCTGCATGTAACGGCCGCAGGAAGAAGACAAGCCGGGCTCCTGCGCGCTACATTTGCGGCCGCCATGGCACACGACGACGCACGCGCGCTCGAGACCGACGAGCGGCGCTTTTCGAACGGCGGCGGTGGGGAGAGCCTCGGGCTCGACGACGAGGGCCTGCGCGCCTTGCGCGTGGCGCTCGCGGCGTGGCGGATCGGCCCCGTGGCCGAGGCCGAGCGGAAGGTGAAGCCGCGGCTGCAAAAGTTCACGACATGGAGCGGCCTCGAGGTCCTCGACGTCGCCACGCCGGCCGACAAACGCACCCACTACAAGGCCGACCTCGGCCTGCCCGGCGAGTACCCGTTCACGCGCGGCGTCCAGCCGACGATGTACCGGGGCAAGCTCTGGACGATGCGCATGTTCGCCGGGTTCGGCACGCCCGAGCAGACGAACCAGCGCTTCAAATACCTGCTCGCCGAGGGCCAGACGGGCCTCTCGACCGCCTTCGATTTCCCGACCTTGATGGGGTACGACTCCGACTCGCCCCGCTCGCTCGGCGAGGTCGGCATGTGCGGCGTCGCGGTCGACACCTTGCGCGACATGGAGGTCCTCTTCGACGGGATCCCGCTCGACAAGGTCACGACCTCGATGACGATCAACGGGCCGGCGGTCGTGTTGCTCGCCTTCTACATCGCGCTCGCCGACAAGCGGGGCATCCCGCGCGACAAGATCGGCGGCACGGTGCAGAACGACTGCTTGAAGGAGTTCATCGCGCAGCACGCCTGGGTCGTCGGGCCGCGGCCGGCGATGCGCATCGTGACGGACATGATCGAGTTCTGCTCGCGCGAGGTGCCGCGCTGGAACACGGTCTCGATCAGCGGCTACCACATCCGCGAGGCCGGCGCGACGGCGGCCCAGGAGCTCGCCTTCACCATCGCGGACGGGCTCGCCTACGTGGAGAGTTGCATCACGCGTGGGCTCGACGTCGACGAGTTCGCCCCGCGCCTCAGCTTCTTCTTCGACGTGCACAACGATTTCTTCGAGGAGATCGCGAAGTTCCGCGCGGCGCGCCGCATGTGGGCGCGCTTCATGCGGGAGCGTTACGGCGCGCGCAAGGCCGAGAGCCTCAAGCTCCGCACGCACGCGCAGACGGCGGGCGTGTCGCTGACGGCGCAGCAGCCGCACAACAACGTGGTGCGCGTGGCGCTGCAGGCGCTCGCGGCGGTCCTCGGCGGGACGCAGTCCTTGCACACGAACTCGCTCGACGAGACGTACGCGTTGCCGACGGAGGAGGCCGTCACGATCGCGCTCCGGACGCAGCAGATCATCGCGGAGGAGAGCGGCGTGGCGAACACGATCGACCCGCTCGGCGGCAGCTACCACGTGGAATGGTTGACCGACAAACTCGAGACCGAGGCGCTCGACTACATCCGCCGCATCGACGAGATGGGCGGCATGGTCGCGGCCGTGGAGAAGGGGTATCCGCAGCGCGAGATCGCGGCCTCGGCCTACCGCTTCCAGCGCGAGGTCGAGGAAGACCAGCGCGTCATCGTGGGCGTGAACAAGTTCGTCTCGTCCGATCCGAAGAACATCCCGCTGCTCAAGATCGACGAGACGGTGCAGCGCACGCAATGCGAGAACCTCGCCCGGGTGAAGGCGAGCCGCGACGCGGACGCCGTACGGGAGGCGCTCTCCGCCGTGCGTGAAGCCGCGAAAGGCACGGCGAACCTGATGCCCCCGATCATCGCCGCCGCGAAGGCCTATTGCACCGAGCAGGAGATCTGCGACGTCCTGCGCGAGGTGATGGGCACGCACTCCGACCCCGCCGAGTTCTAGTCTCCCCCCACCCCCCTCGCGGTCACCCCTCCAAAAAACGAAGATCCCGTCAGCCAGAAAAGGCTTGCTCCGGGAGAGGCTTCTCACGTAAACTCACGATACTGCCGGCCTGTCGTCCCACCTTGAATTGGGCGATGGAGTCATCGTCGATTCAGAGCCGCACGACACGTACGGAGCCCCACGTGGAAGCTTCTCTTGGTCGGTTTCTGGCCGATATGGCCCTCGATCCGTCCCGTTTGGCCGCATTCCTCGAAGATCCCGACGCGCTCATGAAAACGGCGCACCTCGGCGACGAGGAGCGCTTGGTGGTGCAGAGCGGTGACGCCGCGCTCATGTCGGACTGGCTTTGCACGGAGCGCGGCGGGCCCGCCTCGGCGCCGTGGAACTGCCCGACGCTCGCCATGATCTTTTGAGTCGTGATCACCACGCCGCACCGTCGCGCGACGCGACGTTGCGGCGTGGGCTTCGCAACCCCGACAATGTATTTCGACCCGCCCGCGCTCGCGCGGCGAGGTATCCGTCTATCCAAAGGTTCGGCGCGACGCATGATCTTAGCCAACGCGCTCGCACCGCGGTAGCATGACGCCATGCGCCTACGCCCGGGCGACACCTTCGACCGGTACGTGATCGAGGCGCTCCTCGGCGAAGGAGGCATGGGCGAGGTGTATCAGGCGCGCGACGTGCGCTTGCAGCGCCGCGTCGCCCTGAAGGTCCTGCGCAAAGACGCCGCCGCCGATCCCGAGGGCTGGCAACGCGCCCTCGTCCGCATGCTGCGCGAGGCCCGCGCCGCCGCCGCCCTGAACCACCCGAACACCATCGCCATCTACGACATCGGCGAGGCCGAGAAGCTGCCCTACCTCGCGATGGAGCTCATCGAGGGCCTGTCGCTCCGGCGCTTGATCGGCGGCGGCGCCTCGATCACCACGCGGCTCGGGTGGCTGCTCGACGTGGCCCGCGCCCTCTCCGCCGCCCACCGCGCCGGCCTCGTCCACCGCGACGTGAAGCCCGAAAACGTGATGCTTCGCGAGGACGGCACCATCAAGGTCCTCGACTTCGGCATCGCCCGGCGCGTGCACCTCGACGTCGACGAGGCCGCCTCCACGCAGCGCGGCGCCGCCCTCGCGAAGTTCGGGTCGATGCGCGGCGCCGACACGGTGACGAGTGAAGGCGTCATGGTCGGAACCCCCGCGTACATGGCGCCCGAGCAGCTCCAGGGGGAGCCGGTCGACGCGCGGACCGATCAGTTCGGCTGGGGCGTGCTCGCGTACGAGCTCATCACCGGCTGCGTGCCCTTCGGCGCGAACCTCGAGGGGGTCAAGCTGCTCTCGGCCATCCTGCACGACGAGCCCCCGTCGCTCGAAGGCCTCGTGCCGCCGGTGGTCGAGCGCGTGCTCCGGCGCGCCGTCGCCAAGCGCAAGGTCGACCGGTTCTCCTCGATGGACCTCGTGGTCGACGCGCTCGCGCCTTACGTCGCCGCCGAGAACGCCGGCGGGCTGCACGACGCCCTCGTCCCCGGGGAGTCCTCGCAGCCGGAGACGCTGGCCCCCGAGGACATCGCGCCCAACGCGCGCGTGTTGCCGCTCCGGGCGGCGCCAAACCCCAAGGTCGAGATCGCCACGAAGTCGGAGTCCGGCCCGCCGCCGCCGCGCGCCGCGCCCCCCACGCACACGATGCGCTCGCCCGACCTCGACAAGAGCGGGCGCGTCACGCCGGCGCCGCCGACGCCCGTCGTGCGCGTGGAGATGCCGGGAAACGCGGGGAAGACCACGACGGCCGTGACCACGCTCGAATCGCCCGCGATGGCGACGACGCCTCCGCCGAAGCTCGGGCGGCGGTGGGCGCGGTGGCCCGTGCTCGGGCTCGGCGCGATCTGGGTCGTGGCCGCGGCGGTGTGGGGGACGTTCTGGTATCGACAGAGCGCCGAGCCGCCGCCCGTGGAGCCCGCCGCGCCCGCGCCCGCGGCGACGCCGATCACGGATCTGCCGCTCTCCGGATCGTCGAACCCCGAGGCGATCGCCGCGTTCCGGGAGGGCCTGCAGGCCTTGCGGGACGCGTCCTGGGAGGTCGCGCGGGTGGCGTTCCTGCGCGCGACGAAGGCCGACAATGGGTTTGGCGCGGCATATCTGCGATTGGCGCTGATCGAGCGGTTCCGCACCGACACGGCGAGCACGCGGATCGCGTTCCAGCGCGCGATGCAGCTCCGGAGCTCCATGACGGAGCGGGATCAGGTCATGCTCGACGCGCTCGAGCCTCTCCTGCAGCGGGACCCGCCGGACCTGGCCGAGACGCTCGAGCGGATCGAGGGCGCGTCGAAGCGGTACCCCGGGGACGCCGAGCTCGTCGATTTGCAGGTGAACCTGCAGACGCGGCACGAGCCGGCGAAGCTGCTGACGCTCACCGACCGCTGCCTGGAGCTCGACCCCAAGTATGCGGACTGCTGGCAGATCCGGGCCTTGTCGCTTTTCCAGCTCGAGAAGGAAGAGGAGGCGCTCGCGGCGCTCGATCGTTGCGTCGAGGTCGTGCCGGCGGCGGTGGATTGCCTGCGCGAGCGGGTCTTCGCGCGCAAACACCTCGGCCAATGCGACAGGCTCGAGAGCGACGTGCGGCGCTGGATCACCAAGGACCCGAGCTCGGCGCTCGCCTTGAGCGAGCTCGCCGTGGCCCTGCAGTCGGGCGGGAAGAAGGGCCCGGCCGTGAAGGCGGCCGTCGACCAGGCGGCGAAGAAATTCCGCGAGCAGGGGCGCAACGAGGCGGCCGGTCGGCTGCGGATCCACCACGCCATCGTGTCCGGCGATTTCGAGGCGGCCGAGCAGATCGCCCGCGAGCTCGAGCGGGACATCGCGGGCGAGTCGCTCGAGGAGAAGCACATCGTCCCGGCCCTCGCGCTCGTCCAGCTTTACGAGGAGACGGGCCAGGACAAACGAGCCGCCGAGGTGGCGGAGCGGTTCCTCGCGCAGCGCTCGGCCTGGACCCGGCCGGTCGTGCAGACGGCCTGGTGGGATCCGACCGTGGCCTTTCTGGAGGCCAAGCGGCGGGGAGGCGCGCTCGACGCCGCGCAATACACCTCGGCGCGCGACGCGTGGGCGGGCGGCGCGGGGGACCCGAAGCAGGCGGCCGTCTGGTTCGTCGGGTATGCGATGCCCGCCCGGACGGAGGCCGAGGCGCGGCAGGCCCTCGCGGTGCAGCCGCCGCTCCAGCCCGCGGCGTTTTATACACAAATGGCGCCGCGGGTGGAGATGCTCCTCGGCGGCGTGTTTTTCCTCGCCGGCGACGTGGCGGCGGCGCTGCCGCACCTCGAGGCGGCTTCTCGCTCCTGCACGGCCCTCGACGAGCCCATCTGGCATACCGTGGCGATCTACCGGCTCGGCGTCGCGCGCGAGCAGCGGAGCGACAAGGAGGGGGCGTGTTCGGCCTATCGGGCCGTCCTCGATCGCTGGGGGCGGGTGAAGGCGTCGGTCACGGCCCAGAGCGCCGCGGCCCGGGCGAGAGCGTTGAAATGCGCCGACTGAGGCGCGCGCCGTGCGTTCGTCACGGGAGACATCAGGCCGCATGATCAAAGAAAAAGGTTCACTCGTCGTCGTGGGCACCGGTATCCGGACGGTCGGTCAGCTCACCGGCGATACCATTGCTCGGCTCAAGACCTCCACGAAGGTGTTTTACATCATCGCGGATCTCGTGGGGGAGCAGGTCATCAAGCAGATCCACCCCGCCGCGGAGTCGCTCGGCCGCTTTTATCGGCTGGGTCGCAATCGCAAAGAGGCGTACGACGCCATGGTCGAGCGGATCCTCGGCGCGGTCCGCGAGGGCCACAGGACCTGCTGCGCGGCGTATGGCCACCCGGGCGTCTTCGCCTTCCCGACGCACGAGGCCATTCGCAGGGCGCGCGCCGAGGGCTACGAGGCGACGATGTTCCCGGCCATCTCGGCCGAGGATTGCCTCTTCGCCGATCTCGGCGTCGACCCCGCGAGCTCGGGCTGCCAGAGCCACGAGGCCACGCGGTTCGTCCTTTTCCGGAAGGTCGTCGACCCCTCGTCGTCGTTGATCCTCTGGCAGGTCGGCATGTTCGGCGACGCGACCTATCAGCCCGAGGGCAACCGCGGCCGCTGGATTCACCTGCTCGTCGAGCGCCTGTGCGAGCATTACCCCGAGGACCACGAGGTCACCCTGTACGAGGCCGCCGTCTTCATCAATTGCGCCCCGCGCATGGAGCGTATCCCGCTCGCGAAGCTCATCGAGGCCAGGCTCACGCCCGCGACCACGCTCTACGTGCCCCCCGCCCGCAGCTCGGTGCTCGACGAGGAGACGTGCGCCGCGCTCGGCATCGAGCGCGCGGCCCTCGCGCGCTGACTTCCTGCGAACGTCCCTTCGCGCTACCCTGGGTCGTATGCCCCTTTCGCCTGGAGACAGGTTCGATCGATACGTCGTCGAAGCTCGGCTCGGCGAGGGCGGGATGGGCGAGGTGTATCGCGCGCGGGATACGCGCCTCGGCCGCAGCGTCGCGCTGAAGGTGCTCCGGCGCGACGCGCAGGGTGCGAGCGAGACCTGGACCCGGCAGGTGCGCCGCATGCTGCGCGAGGCGCGGATCGCGGCGGCGCTGAGCGACCCCGGCATCGTCGCGGTCTTCGACGTCGGCGAGCACGAGGGCGCGCCCTTCATCGCGATGGAGCTCGTGCAGGGCAAGCTGCTCCGGGACCTCGTCCACGTCGAGGCGCCCATCGGCGAGCGGATCTCCCTGCTCTCGGACGTCGCGCGGGTCCTCTCCGTCGCGCACAAGGCCGGCCTCGTGCACCGCGACGTCAAGCCCGAGAACGTGATGATCCGCGAGGACGGCGCCATCAAGGTCCTCGATTTCGGCATCGCGCGGCGCACCGACGAGATCGCCTCCGATGGACAGGACGATTTCGCCACGCGCACGGGCGACGGCTCGTTCGTCGGCACCCCCGCGTACATGGCGCCCGAGCAGGTGAAGGGCGAGCCCGTCGACGCGCGCGCGGACCAGTTCGCCTGGGGCGTGACCGCGTACGAGCTGCTCGTCGGCAGGTTACCTTTCCGCTCGGATCGTGGCCCGATGAGCCTCATCGCCTCGATCCTGAGCGAGGACCCTCCGCCGATGGACGACGTCCCGCCCGAGATCGAGGCCGTCGTCCTGCGCGCGCTCGCCAAGGAGCCGGCCGATCGCCACGCCTCGATGGACGACATCACCGAGGCGCTCGCGCCCTTCGCCACGCCGATCACCACCTTTCCGCGCGGAAAGGACGCGCCCGGGAGCGCCACGCGCCCCACGCGCCCTGCCGCGAGCGCCTCCACGCGCGGGACGACGACGCGCCGCTCGGCCGGGCGCCGCGCCGCCGCCACGAACCACGCGCCCGAGGCGTCCACGCGTATCCTCTCGCGCTCGCGCCGCTTCGTCGGCCTCGGCGCGCTCGTGACGGCGGCCGTCGCGGCCGTCGCGCTCCTCCTCGCGCGCAGGGCCCCCACGGCGCCGCCGCCCGTGCTCGCGCGGACCCATTTCAAGCCCGCCCCCATGCCCATCACGGCCGTGCCGCTGCCGAGGTTCGCGAACGAGGAGGCGCGCGCCGCGTACCGGGAGGCCCTGCAGGCGCTGCGGGACGGCGCGTGGCGGCTCGCGTATGCCGCCTTCGAGCGGGCCACGCGGGCCGATCCTTCGCTCAGCGCGGCGTATCTGCGCATGGCCATCATCTTCCAGGACGCCGACATCACGGTCGCGCGTGAGCATTATCGCCGCGCGGTCCTCGGCCGCGTGGCGCTCGACGCCCGGGACCAGGCGCTCCTCGACGCCCACGAGCCTCTTCTCCAGCGCACGCCGGGCGACATCCCGGAGGTCACCCGGCGCCTCGCCGTCGCCGCGGCGCGGTTCCCGGGCGACGCCGAGATCCTGAACCTGTATTCGATGTTCGCGCTGCACCACCAGCCTCCCGCCGACGTCCTCGCGCTGATCGATCGGTGCCTCGTGGTCGATCCGCTCTACGGGGATTGCCTGCAATGCAAGGCGCGCGTGCTCCTTCACCGCATGGGGCGAATCGAGGAGGGGCTCGCCGCGCTCGACCGCTGCATCGAGGCCACGCCGGCCGCGTCCGATTGTTTTTACGATCGTGGCTCGACGCTCCTCCAGACGGGCCGGTGCGTGGCCGCGGAGGAAGGGGCGCGGGAGTGGATCGCCAAGAACCCGAAGGCCCCGGTCGCCCACATGCAGCTCGCCGCGGCGCTCTTCGCGCGTGGCGCGCCGGACGCCGCCGTGCGGACCGCCGTGGAGAACGCCGCGGCCATGTACCGCGCGGAGTCGCTCGAAGGTGACGCCCGGAAGCATCTCATTCTGTACGCGTTATCGACGGGAGATTTCGAGGCGGCCGAGCGTTTGCTCCGGGACCTCCAGCGCTTTGTCGCCGGCGATCCGAGCGCCGGGGTGCACAACTGGCCCGCGAATGTGCTCGTGCAGGTGCTCGAAGAGATGGGCCGCGACGCGGACGCGGGGCGCGAGGCCCAGGCGATCGTCGCGCGTCGCGGGGCGCTGCTCGCCGACGAGCTCGGCGGCGACTCCGCGATGCGTTTCTGGCGGGCCATGTGGGCCGCGGGGTTGCTCACCCGCGAGGCCTACGAGGCCGAGCGAGCGGCATGGCTGAGCACCGTCCCCAAAAGCGACGTGACACGGGTCTCCGCGTGGGTGAACGCTTATGGGAACACCGCCCGCACGATGGAGGAGGCGAAGGTCGCGCTCGCATTTTTACCGCCGGAGGCGCTCGCCAAGGAGCGGTCTTTCGCGCCGCATGTCGGCCTGGCGCTCGACAGAGCGCTCGGGGGTATCCACTGGCTCGCGGGCGAGCCTGCTGCCGCGCTCCCCCACCTCGTGGCGGCGACGGCGGCTTGTATCGGCCTCACGGATTCCCTGCGTCACATGCGGAGCTTCCTCCAGCTCGGGCTCGTACGCGAGGCGCTCGGTGATCACGCGGGCGCATGCGAGGCTTTTGGTCGCGTCCTCTCGCGCTGGGGCGGGGCGCGTGCGTCGCGCACGGCGCGGGAGGCTCGCGAGCATGCGACGGCGCTCGCCTGCAAGCCTTTGCCTGGCCCGTGACGAGCGCCGCCCGTCGACCGTCGCCGACGCTGTCCGACCGATGAGCCGACGCGCGAGATTGGGTCGCGGCCGTGTATCTCCGCGGCAAGAATACGACGATCCACGTGCGCTCGTTACGGCCCGAGATGCCGATTGCGTTGGCCACGACGCCGGAAGATGGCCACGGCGTGGGCGAAAGCGCTTGCTAAGGTAGGTTCCCCTACCGTAAGCTGGCTCTGGCATGGCGATGGCACCATACCCGATGGATGCTGACGCCGCGCGAGCAAGGAGTTGATCAAGATGCAAGCTTCTCTGAAGGAGTTCCTCACGGATCTGGCGCTCGAGCCCGCCAAGCTGGCGGCGTACCTCACCGATCCCCGGAGCGCGATGGCTGGCTCCGATCTACCGCGGGAGGACCAGGACGTTCTTCTGCGCTCGAATCGGCATGAGATTTTCGCTCGCGTCATGGACGTGCCCTGGACCGACGATGCCCCGCTGGCCTCGCGGGCGATGGCGCTCAAGAACGAAACCTATATTTACGTAGTCTCGATGGAACGATAGACCATCCGTCGTCGGTACCCGGCGTCCAGGACGGGGCGCCGGGTGCTGATATTCGCCAGGAGATCGACATTGGAGAAAACAAAGGGCTCGCTGGTCATCGTGGGCAGCGGCATCAACACGACCTGTCACCTGACACAAGAAGCGATCGCTCGCATCAAGTCTGCCGAAAAGGTTCTTTATGTCGTCGGAGACCCGATCGGCAAGAACGTGATCAGCCGACTGAACCCCGAGGCAGAGTCCATGGCCTCGTTTTATGAACCCGGGAAACCCCGGATGACGACCTACGAGCAGATGATCGCTCGTATGGTTGAATGTGTCGTCGCGGGGCTGCGTACGTGCGCTGTGTTTTACGGGCACCCGGGTGTCTTCGCATACCCCACGCATGAAGCCATTCGCAGGCTTCGCGGCCAGGGGTACCAGGCGCGCATGCTCCCCGGCATCTCCGCCGAGGATTGCCTCTTCGCAGATCTCGGCGTCGATCCGGCGCAGCACGGGTGTCAGAGCTACGAAGCCACCCAGCTGGCGTTGTATCGCTACAAGCTGGATCCTACGGTGGCGCTCGTGGTATGGCAGCCCGGCGCATTCGCGCAGCACACCTATTCGGCGGAGGAGTACGATCTGAGCCGCCTCCCCGAGCTGCTCGCGTACCTGTCCGAGTTTTACCCCCTGGAGCACGAGGTGTGCGTTTACGAAGCCTCCATATTTCCGGAGTGCGAACCGCGAGCCGACTGGATCCCGCTCCGACGCTTGGTGGAGGTGCCGCTCACCTCGGCGAGCACGATGTACGTGCCGCCCGTACGACGCGC
The DNA here is from genome assembly GCF_009649845.1 of Polyangium spumosum. Classification (NCBI taxonomy): domain Bacteria; kingdom Pseudomonadati; phylum Myxococcota; order Polyangiales; family Polyangiaceae; genus Polyangium; species Polyangium spumosum. The sequence goes on along the minus strand of NZ_WJIE01000005.1, from coordinate 411,382 downwards.
TGTTCCCGATCCCGCGGCCCTGGAGCGCCTCGGCCTCCCGGTCGCGACGTCGCCGCGCCCCGCCTGACGCTCGACGGACGCTCGACGAACACGCGCCTCCTCCCTGGGCGCCGGCCCGCGGACGGGTTACGGTGTCCCCGTCATGCGGTTCTCCGGCGGTGAGACCTTCGGCCGCTACGTCATCGAATCACTCCTCGGCGCGGGCGGCATGGGCGAGGTCTATCGCGCCCGCGACACCCGCCTCGGCCGCAGGGTCGCGCTGAAGGTCCTGCGCAAGGACGCCGATCTCTCCGAGGACGCCTGGACGCGCGAGTCCTCGCGTATGCTCCGCGAGGCGCGCGCGGCCGCGGGGCTCTCGCACGCCGGCGTCGTGGCCATTTACGACGTCGGCGACCTCGACGGCACGGCGTTCATCGCCATGGAAATCGCCGAGGGCGAACCCTTGCGCGCGCTCATCGGACGGGACGAACCTCTCCCCCGCAAGATCCAGGTCCTCCATGACATCGCGCGTGCCCTCGCCGCCGCGCACCAGGCCGGCCTCGTGCATCGCGACGTCAAGCCCGAGAACATCGTGGTGAGCGCGGCGGGCGCCGTGAAGGTGCTCGATTTCGGGATCGCGCGTGGCCTCGATCGCGAGGTCGATCCCACGGGGCGCACGCTCGAGGTCGAGACGAACGAGAGCTCCTTTCAAGGCACACCGGCATACACGTCGCCCGAGCAGATCACGGGGGAGGGGTATGACGCGCGCGTCGATCAGTTCGCCTTTGGCGTCGTCGCGCACGAGCTCTTCGAGGGCGAGCTCCCTTTTCGCGCGGACAAGGGGCCTGCGGGCCTCATTGCGTCGATCCTCGCCGACGAGCCCAGGCCCATGACCCGCGCGCCCGAGGGCATTCGTGCCCTCGTCCAGCGCGCGCTCGCGAAAGACCCCGCCGCTCGATTCCCCTCGATGGATGCGATCGCCGACGAGCTCGCGCTTTTCCTCGCCGCGCCGGCCCCGGAGCCCCACCCCGCGCCGCCCCCGCCGACAAACCCGCCGACGCCCGCCGCGCCTCGCGCCCGCCGCGCGCTCGTGGTCGTCGCCGCGCTCGCCGCGCTCGTCGTCGTGGTGGGGGTATTTCTTCGGGAGAAACCTGGCGAGGGGACGCAGGCGCCGCCTTCGGGATCGGCCGCGCCGCTTTTGAAGGTCGCCATCACCGATCTGCCGCTCCCGGCGACGGAGAGCCCCGAGGCGCGGATTGCGTACCGCGAGGGGGTCCAGGCCTTGCGGGACGCCTCCTGGACGACGGCGCGCGCCGCGTTCGACCGCGCTCGCAAGGCCGATCCCTCGCTCGCGCTCGCGCACCTCCGGTATGCGATGGTCGCGAGCGACGGCGACGACCTCGGCACCGCGCGTGAGGCCTATCGAAGGGCCTTCCTCTTGCGCTCGTCGCTCGGCGATCGGGATCGCTCCCTGCTCGAGGCGATGGAGCCATTCCTCCAGCGCCACCCGCCCGATTTCGTCGAGATGCGCCGCCGGCTCGTGCTCCTCTCGGACCGGTATCCGGGTGACGCCGAGCTCGTCTACTGGCAGCTCGCCCCGCTCGACCAGCACCCCCCCGCCGAGCTCCTCGCGCTCACCGAGCGATGCCTCGCCCTCGACGATCGTTATGCCGATTGCTGGCAGACGCAGGCGCACGCCCTCGTCGCCCTCGGGCGGGTCGACGACGCCAAGCGCGCGCTCGATCGGTGCTTCGATGTGTCTCCTGCGGCGTTTGATTGTATCTTCGAGCGAGCCTCCCTGGAGGTCCGGGAGGGCCGCTGCGCGGGCCTCGAACCCATTGCGCGGAGCTGGATCACGAGAGAGCCCGAGGTCGGTCGGGCGCACGGCTTTCTGGCGGCGGCGCTTTATGGGCAGGGCCGGCCCGACGCCGAGGTCCGCTTCGTCGTCGACATCGCGACGCAGAAGCTCCGCGCCGCGGGGCACAAGCGTGATGCCGTGGTCTTTGCGTGTGGCTTCGCGGCGGGCACGGGCGATTTCGAGGGGGCGCTCCAGATCGCAGAGGACGCCGAGGGCGCCGCCGGCGACATCGATCACGAGGCCGAGCCCGCGGCCAGGCACGTCCTCCTCTTGCAAGAGCTCGGGCGCGTCGCGGAGGCGGGCCGCGTCGCGCAATCGTTCCTCGCGCGGCAGACCGCCTCCCTCCGCTCGCGCGCCGCCGGCTGCTTTGGCAACCCCGAGCCGACCTTCCGCGACGCCGCGCATCGGGCCGGCCTGGTCTCGGACGCCGCGCACGCCGCGTGGCGGGACGGCTGGGTCGCGCGGTGCGCCGCGCAGGGCCCGGCCGCGGCGCTCGGCGCATGGTACGACGCCTATGCCGTGCCTGCGAGCACGCCCGAGGAAGCCCGCGAGGCGCTCGCGGCCTTGCCTCGCCTCGGCTCGCGCCCGGACGGCGTCCCGTACGACCGCGACCGGCTTGCCGCCGCGCAGCGCGGAAAAGTCCGTTTCCTCGCGGGCGAGATGGCCGAGGCCCTGCCCGACCTCGTCCAGTCCGTGAGCCATTGCGGCATGTTGATGGATCCGGTCATCTATCTACAGAACCAGCGTCGCCTCGGTGCCGCACGGGAGTCGCGTGGTGAAAAGGGCCTCGCGTGCGAGGCCTACGAGGCCGTCCTTTCGCGCTGGGGCGAGGCGAAAGACTCGATCACGGCGCGCGACGCGGCGCGTCGGGTCGAGGCGCTCGGTTGTGAGCCTCGGCGCGGACCCTGACGAGGGCTCGATGGCAGCCGCGCTGGCTGGATGCAGGACGCGAGGGTCCTTCGTGTTAGAAATTAGTTGCGTCGAACACCGGAACGCTGTTAGCTGGACGAAGTGTGGCTCTGAACGGCATCCGATGGATGCTCCATGACGAGCACAGGAATCGAGGAGTGAGAACATGGAATCACGTCTGAAAGATTTTCTGACCGATGTCGCGCTGAACCACGACCAGCTCATGGTCTTTTTGACCGACCCGCAGTCGTCCATTCGTTCGGCGCAGCTCTCGTCGGAGGACGAGCGCGTGCTCCAGACCGGGAACCCGGACGCGATCTTCGCCCATATCAAGGGCTGGAAGTACGATCCGGCGGAGCGGCTCTCGAGCTGCGCGTACGGGAACACGAACCAAACGTGGCCGTTCTATTGCGATCCGGGCGATCCGGGCGAGGCCAGCTGAAGCAAGGCGGGCGGCTCGGGCCCGAGCCGCCTCTCCTCTCCCTTCCTCGAAAAGCGATGGCGTGCGCGTGAGCGAGACGCCGCGGAGAACAGTCCTTGGACAGCAAAAAAGGTTCGCTCGTCGTCGTGGGTAGCGGCATCAAGACGGTCGGCCACTTGACCCAGGAGGCGCTCGCCTGGATCAAGGGGGCCGACAAGGTCCTCTACGTGGTTACAGACCCCGTTGCCGAGGGCGTCATTCAGCGGCTCAACCCGGAGAAGGCCGAGTCGCTCGCCGTGTTCTACGAGGAGGGGAAGCTCCGCCGCGAGACGTACGAGAAGATGGTCGAGCGCATGATCGAGTGCGTGCACGCCGGCCTCCGCACGTGCGCCGTTTATTATGGCCACCCCGGCGTGTTCGCGTATCCCACGCACACGGCCATCCGGAGGCTTCGAAAGCAGGGCTACGAGGCGTTCATGTTGCCGGGGATCTCGGCGGAGGATTGCCTCTTCGCCGAGCTCGGGGTCGATCCGGGGTCACCCGGATGCCAGAGCTACGAGGCCACGACGTTCGTCACCGCCGGCTTCGTCCCCAATCCGAAGGCTGTGCTCATTCTCTGGCAGGTGGGCGTCTTCGGCCACATGGACTACAGCCGTACGCACTACGAGCTGCGCGAGATTCCCCTCTTCGTCGAGTACCTCTCCCGTTTCTATTCGCCGGACCACGAGGTGTGCGTGTACGAATCCGCCATTTTCCCCGGCTGCAAGCCGAGGGCGGACTGGGTACCCATTCGCGACCTCACCAAGGTGCAGCTCACCCCGGCGAGCACCCTCTACGTACCCGCCTCCGAGCGACCCACGCCCGACCTCGAGCTTTGCAAGCGCCTCGGGATGGCGGTCCGGTAGGGATCCGCGGCCTGATCCCTGACGAACCCACCGCGACACGAAAACAAGACCGGGTGACCTCACCCTGAAGGGCCACGCGAGCGCGAGCCGAAGCGCGCACCGAGCCCTTCGAGGGGTCGACATCCGCGTCGCCTTGCGTGCGAATTGCCCTGCCGGGTATCGGGAGACGCTCGTGCTTGCGTGCGCGGAGCCTTCGGGGGGCCGATTCGTGGGAAGACGGACCGTCGAGAGGCACCCCGGGAGGGCCTTTCGACGCTTCGTGTTGCGGCGGGGGATACCCCGGGAGGGTCGAGGACCGCTTCGGCTTGCGGGGAGTGAGGCCCTGGGAGGGTCTTCGTCGCAAGGGGATCCGCGAAAGGCCCCTCCGGGGGCCATGAATTCCACAATGCGGAGCCATTTTCGACCCCTCGAAGGGCGCCTCCGCCGCTCGACGTCGCGTGGTGCGACCCTTCAGAGGGCAGGAGGCGCGCAAGGCGAAGCGTTTGGGCACCCTCCGAGGGGCCCCGAGGCGCATTCGCTTGCGTGGGCCGACCCTCGCGGGGTAGGCGGCGACGCGCGCGGATGCGGGAAACGCCCGGGAAGACGGTTGACCGAGGCATCGGCGCACTCGTAGCCCTCTACACCTGGGGCGAGGGGTACGCACCGGGACGCGGAGGGTCGGGGCATGGGTGGCGCGCATCGCTTTCTTCGGCGGATCAGGGCGTTCCTGTTTCCGATCACCCTGGCAGCGCCACTCTTGTTCAGCGAGAGCGCCAGCGCCGAGCCGGACGTCGAGTTTTCGGGGGGGACTGGCTTCGGCGTGCTCGCTGCTGGCATCGTCTCCGGGCGGTTCGCGATCAGCCCGAGCGCGAGCCTCAGCCTTCGCGGTGAGCGCGGGTTCTTCGTGGTACGTGACACGGCATCGTTCCTCGGCGCGAACGGCGGACGGTTCGGGATCAAGAACGAGACCACCGTCGGCGGCGGTCTCGCCTGGCAGCGCGTGAACGTCAGCGCCGGGCTGTCCCTCGCGGCGTACTCGCTCCCGCTCTGCGGCCCGCGGCTCTGCGCCCAGGTGCAGGGCCTCGCCCCAGGTGCCAGCGCGCGGCTCGACGTCTTCGGCCCGTACCTCTCGGGAGGCCTCGGCGTTTCCGTGGACTGCGCGGCCACCTGGATCACGGGCGCCGCCTCTCCCGTGTGGAGCGGCGTCTCGGTCCGCTGCTCCGCGGGGCCCATCTTTCGGCTCGGATCTCACCATTGACCAAATAGAAAGGCTGCTCCCCATGCGTACGCCGTTCGGCTCGATAACTTCTCTCCTCGTGATGCTCGTGGCCGGGTGCAACACCGTTGACCCGGATGAATGCTGGGTCAACAACACGTCGGGCGGCTTCGGGGACGATGGCCCGATCCCGATCGGCGCCGGGGTCGGCGCGACGAGCTCGGGCGATTTCCCCGGGGGGGCGCCGCTCGACTACGGCGGCGGCGGAGAAGCCAACCCCTGCATGGCGGGGAGGTTCGTATACTTCAAGCCGTCGGACTTCCCGTTCGTCACCACCGTCCACCATGACGGCCCCGGCCCCGGCGGGTACCAACAGGCAAAGTGCAATCTGGAGTTCTACGACTTCCGAGAGGAGGGCGCCAAACAATGGCACTGCCCTTTCACAATCGGAATGCCGCTTCGGACCGAGCACATGGGCAAAATTTCGGCAATCCGTGCTGCAAACCTGAGCGTCGAGATCACGGAGGCGGTCGCGGCCGACCGGGAGACGAACTTTGAGCTCCCGTCGGGTATCTTCTGCGAAAAATTCATCATCAATGTGAATAAGGCGTTCAAGGAAACGTACCCGTATCTCGGCGCCTCGGCGGTGAAGAAATGACGATAACTCGCGCTGAACTGTTCGACATTGTCTACCGCTTCTACCCGCGGGGGGTGCATAACTTCTCGCGCATCCACGTGCCTCCCGGCGAGCCCGTCTACGACGACACCGAGGAGCACCGCCGCCTCGTAGAAGCATCCAATCGCGGGCGCGCGGAGTACCCGACTTGGGAGGCGATGATCGACCGCCTGGGGGATCGATACGGCCTTCAAAACGAATCGATCAACCTGTTAGCGGGGTGGCTCAGCCCAGCCTATTCGGCCCGCATTTATCGACCCAAGGACTTGGAGCCCGTTCCCTCCCTCAGTAGCAGGGCTTCGCTCAGCTTCCACGTGAGCCTGCTGGGGCCATATTATGGAATCCACGATATGGGCGGGCCGGACGAGAAACCGGCCGTGGTCGCCGCGGAGATCGAAGCCACGTACCCCGGATATCAGACGATCCCGCCGGAACTCGGTAACGAATTGGTGCCGGATGTGGCGATGGACGGGGCGTTGATGGGCGAGGCGACGATCTACATCTGCCTCTTCTCGAAAGTCTGGACCTGGGTCGAGCCGTAGTAGGGGTTGTCCTCCGTCCCGGTTGGTCCCGGGGCAGAAAGTTTGTCCCCCTTGCTTGACACCTCCGTTTGTCCCCGGTAGGGGTTGTCCCCGGAGGCCGACGCCGGGCGTGCGCTCCTGACCCGAGTAGCACGAAGACGCTCGCGTCGGCCTCCACCTTTTCCTGCCGGATTGCTGTATCCTCTCCGCGCCATGCTGCGCGCCCGAGCCATCGCCCCGCTCCTCTGCCTCTCGCTCCTCGCCTCTCCTCCCGCCTCCGCCGCGCCGAAGCACAGGATTGTGTTTCGCCTCGACTACGACGCTCCCCCTGACGCGTCGTGCCCGGATGCCGAGGAGGTTGCGCTCCAGATGGCGGCAGAATTTGGTTATCTGGTCGTCCGTCCCGGCGCCCCGGGCGTCGTGAGGGTCGACGTCCAGAAAGTCAAAAATGGCTTTCAGGCCGAGATCAGGGCGCCGAGGATGATCGAGGGCGCGGAGCCTTGGCGAGGGGTGAGCGACGTGCAGGGGACGTGCCGCGAGCTCGCGTATGACGTCGCGACCCTCGTGCTGCTTCTGCTCGGCCCTCGGGCGTGGCCCGGCGAGGCGCCGCCTGCGCACCTCGCAGCGCCCCCGGAGGAGGTGGCGACTTCGCCCGGATCGATATGCCTCCCCGCGCCGAACGCAGAGGTCGCGGCCTCACCCGCCGCGGAGGTCGTCCCGGTCCCGCCCCCGCTGGCAGTGACGAAGGCGAAGGCCGATCGCACGCTCGGTATCTACGTCGAGCGGGATATCCCCAAGCAGGAGAATCCATACGCGTACGACGATCCGGCGGCGAATGCCGAGAAGGAGCCGATGCGTGGTTTCGTCGGCGTGGGGCCCGTCGTGGTGTTTGGCGCGGCGACGTGGGCGCCTGCGGTGGGCGCGTCGATCACGGGGGGGCTGCGGCTCCATGAGCACATGTCGGTGGAGCTGGAGGGGCGGGCGGCATGGCTTGCGGGGGATGTCAAGGGGAATCCGATCTCCACGATGACGGCGGGGGGATTGCTCGGGCTGTGCGGGAACTGGCGATGGGTTTTCGGGTGCGGGCTCGGGCATTTAGGGGTGGTTACGGTGAGCGGTGACGACGGTTATTTTCGCGGTGGCTCGGAGGTGTTCTTGCGCCCTGGCTTCGGTGGACGTGCGGGCGTCGCGTTCGACCTTGGCCCCGCATGGGATCTCCGGCTGAGCGGAGATGTCCTTGGGGTTTCGCGGGGTACGCGGATCGTCGTTGGCCAGACTGTCCTCGCAGAACAACCTGCGGTCATGGTCGGCACGTCGCTCGCGCTATTGAGGAAGTTCTAGGGTTCGTCGGCGAACCCTTGACAGTGCCCCGACGAACCCCCCACCATGGATCCATGCTGAAGTTGAGGGTTCTAACGGGGCTCGCGCTCGTAGGTTTGCTCGTCGGGGGGGCCGCGACGCTCGGAGCCGGGTGTGGCGGGACGCCCGAGACGGCCGGGTACGATTGCGATCCTGACGCGCGCTTCACCGCTCCCATCTGCGAGCAGGACGCCGGCACCGACGCCCCCGCGACCGACGCAAGTGACGCCGACCCGGACGGCCCGACCGCGAACAATGGCCGCTGTCCGGTCGAAACGCATGATTGCGTCCCCCTCCCGGAAGGCGACGACGCGCTCCTCTGGCATCCCAATGAACCCCTCCTCGTCTGGTTCGGCGACAACGTCGAGGGCGAGGAGAACCAACCGAAATGCCCCGCGGACACGGCGCCCGCCGTGCAAGCGCGTATGTTTTCGGACCTCATCGCGCCCCCCGCCACCTGTGACGGCTGCAAATGCAAGCCAGCCACGGCCGATTGCGACCCCGTCCCGACCTCCATCACCATTCGCGCCGGCACGTGCGACGACCCGAGCGCCGCGACGCTCCCCTTCGACGGCCCGCCCGGCTGGGATGGGAGCTGCACCGCGGCGAACGCCTTGCCCCAGGGCGCCGAGTGTCCGCCCGGGAGCGGCGTGCCGTGCCTGCAATCGATCGAGATCGGGCCGCTGCCGCCGCCGCAAAACGAGAAATGCGAGGTGGACGTGGTGGAGGTGCCGAAGGTCGCCGGCCTCGTCACGAAATGGCAGACGGCGAGCCTCGCCTGTCGCGGGGAGGGGGACACCTCGCTCTGCGACAACGCCGGCAAGATGTGCCTCCCGAAGGCGCTGTTTCCTCATCGGATCTGCATCTGGCGCGAGGGTTTGCACAAGGACTGCCCCGAGCATTACCGCGGGGAACAAGCACGCTGGATGTACCCGGAAGAGGTGAAGGAGGGGCGCGGGTGCACCGAATGTGCATGCGGCGCGCCGAGCGGCGGGTCGTGTGTGTCGACGTTGCGGCTGTTTCAGGACGGAGCGTGCTCGGCGCAGTTCATGGAGAAGACGACGGGTTCGATCGTCGAGGATTGCGATCCTGTCGTGCCTTTCGGCCGCGCCCTCGGCAGCAAGGAGACGAGTCCGCCGATGTACATGGCCGGCACCTGCGAGGCGAGCGGCGGCGAGCCGTTCGGCGAGGCGAAGGTGGACCTGGAGAACGCGATCACGTTCTGTTGCCGGCCGTCGTACGTGTTCGATACCTGAGCCAGCCCCGGCGATCGGGGGTGGACATTGTGTAGGGAAGGCTGGTAGGTTCTCCGCCCATGGCACGTATCCTTGACTCGACAACCGTCGTCCCCCTGCCGCGCCTCGACGCGAACCAGGCCACGGTCCTCGCCCAGCAGCTCGAGGCGGCCGCGCGGGACGAGGCGGGCCATCCACGTATCCTGCCGGATACGGTGCAAGATGCCCTCGACGATGTGAAGGTGGACCGCGCCGCCTTGCAAGACACGCTCGGCTCCGAGCCGCAGACCGGCGAGGTGCGGACCGTCGACAAGATGGAGGACAATGCGGCCGCCGCGCTCATTCTCATCCTCCTCGGCTGGTCGCGGGTGCGCGGGCAGTTCGGGCTCGGGGACGTGGCCGTGGAGGTGGGGGCGCACCTCGGCGTCGAGGACGGGCTCGGCTTCATCAACATGCGACCGCGGGACGAATACGGGGTCGTCGACACGAAGCTCAAGACGATCACGCGGGAGAACCTCGAAGGGAAGCTCGACGATCTCGGCCTCGGCCCGCTGCTCGCGCACCTGCGGCAAGTTCACGAGCAATACGGCAAGGTGCTCGGCATGGTGCACACCGTGCCCGTGGAGGAGCGCGCCGCCGTGCGCACGCGGCTCGACGCGCTCACGGATTCGCTCAAGCATTACGTGACCGCCGTGCTCGGCTCGGTGAAGCGCAAGCAGCCCGCGACCAAGGAGCTCGCCGATACGCTGCTGCGGCCCCTCGTGATGTGGGAGGACGATCCGGTGAAGAAGGCGGCGAAGGAAGAGGTCCCGGCGGGCAGCGGCGCCTAGCAGCCCCCGCGATCCCTGACCAACCGCGCCTCCTCCCTGGGCGCCGGCCCGCTTACGGGCTACGATGTCCTCGTCATGCGTTTTTCGCCGGGGGAGTCGTTCGACCGTTACGTCATCGAGTCGCTCTTGGGCGAGGGCGGCATGGGTGAGGTCTATCGCGCCGAGGACACGCGCCTCCGCCGCAAGATCGCGCTCAAGGTGCTGCGCGTGGCCGGCGAGGCCGACAGCGAGACCTGGGGCCGCGCCGTCGCGCGTATGCTCCGCGAGGCGCGCGCGGTCGCGGCCCTCTCGCATCCCGGCATCGTCGCGATCTACGACGTCGGCGAGCTCGACGGCGCGCCGTTCATCGCCATGGAGCTCGTCCTCGGCCGCGCCTTGCGCGAGCTCGTCGGCGGTGACGAGCCCCTCGGCACGCGCCTGCGTATCCTCCTCGAGATCGCGCGGGCCCTCTCGGCCGCGCACCAGGCGGGCCTCGTCCATCGCGACGTCAAACCCGAGAACGTCGTCGTGCGCGACGACGGCGCGGTGAAGGTCCTCGATTTCGGCATCGCTCGCAAGCTCGCGCGCACGAGCGGCGATCTGCTCGGGCCCACGGCCGACGGGGCGCTTGTCACGATGACGGCCGAGGGCGCGCTCGTCGGCACCCCGGCGTACATGGCGCCCGAGCAGATCCGCGGCGAGGACATCGACGCGCGCGCCGATCAGTTCGCCTGGGGCGTCGTCGCTTATGAATTGCTCGCCGGCAAGCTCCCGTTTCGCACGGACAGGGGCGCCGTCAGCCTCATGGCCTCGATCCTCAGCGACGAACCTCCGCCGCTCTCGAGCGTGCCCGAGGGCGTCTGGCAGATCCTCGCCCGCGCCCTCGAGAAGGAGCCCGACGCGCGCTTCGCCTCGATGGACGAGCTCGCGCAGAACCTCCACGCCTTCGTCACGGCCGAGGACACGAAGGCCATCACGAGCCGCCGCAACGTCGCCCTCGCCGCCTCCGGCGAGACCCGCGCGTCCGCCGCCGCCTCGCTCGAGCCCCCGCGGCCCTCGCGCAGGCCGCTCGTCCTCGCGGCTTCCCTCGTGGTTTTGCTCGCGGTCGGCGGCGCTGTCGTCGGCCTTCGCGCGCCGAGCGTCGAGGGCACGCCGTCGCCCTCCGCCTTGCCCGCGCCGGCGGGCCCCGTGCCCACGGCCGTCACGGAGTTGCCCATTCCGTCCACGGAGAGCGCGGCGGCGCGGCTCGCGTATCGCGAGGGGCTCCAGGCGATCCGGGACGCCACGTGGGAGACCGCGGTCGCTGCATTCGATCGGGCGCGCCAGGCCGACCCGGGCATGGCCGAGGCGCACCTCCGGTATGCGGCGCTCGGGGCTGCTTTCGATATTCACGCGGCCCGCGAGGCGTTCCGCAAGGCGATCGGCCTCCGCGCCTCGCTCTCCGAGCGCGGCCAGGCGTTCCTCGACGCACACGAGCCGGTGATCCAGAACGATCCGCCCGACGTCGCGGCCTCCGTCCGCAAGTTCGCGGCGATCTCGGCGAAATGGCCCGGCGACGCGGAGCTCGTCTTCTGGCACGCGCGCCAGCTCCATTTCAGCCAGGGGAACGTCGACCAGGAGCAGGTCCTCGCGCTCGCGAGCCGTTGCGTCGAGCTCGACCCGCAGTATGCCGATTGCTGGCAGACGAAGCAGTATGCCTTGAGGCCCCTCGGCCGGTACGAGGAGGCGCTCGCCGCGCTCGACAAATGTGTCGAGGTCTCGGCCGGCGCCGTCGATTGCCTCCACGACAAGATCGCGATCGTCTCCATGCTCGGCAAGTGCGACGTCGCGGCGGAGACGGCGCGGCGGTGGATGGCCAAGGAGCCCTCCTCGCCCAAGCCGCACATGATGCTCGGCGGCGCTCTCTTCGGCGCGGGCGAGCCCGAGGCCGCCGTGCGCGCGGCGCTCGATCAGGCGGAGCGACGGTTCCGGTCGATCGGCGACCTCTGGCACGCCGACGACCTCGCCGCCCGCCGCGCGATGACGTTTGGCGAGTTCACGACCGGGGCCCGCATCGCCGACGCGATGGCATCCATGACACCTCCGGTCCCGCACGAAGAGCTCTTCGTGTATCACCTGCGGACGTTCGCGCGCCTCGAGCTCGGCGATCTCGAGGGAGCGGCGGCGATCGCGGACGAGTACCTCGTGAAGAGCTCCCTGCGAGCGGGGGTCGTCATGGTCGACCACATGCCGGATCCCACGATATTCATGCATTCGCTCAGGCTCCGCGCCGGCAAGGAGTCGCGCGCGGAGTACGAGGCGGCGCGGTCTTCGTGGCTCGCGAAGCAAGATGTCTCCTCGGACGCGAAGCGCCGGATGGCCTGGGATGCGGCGTACGGCTGGCCGGCCCATTCGCCCGAGCTCGCGCGGGAGGCCCTCGCCGAGGAGGGAGAGCTCATGCGGCTGCCCGCGGGCGAGGTCGACAGCGGCGAGGCTGGAAGGACGGGGGCGCTCGGGTACGTGCGCCTCCTCGTGGGCAGGGAGGCCGAGGCGGTCCCGTATCTCGAGAAGGCCACGCAGTTCTGCCCCATGCTCGGGAGCACGCTCCTGTACATGCATCTCCAGGCGCGCCTCGGGATGGCGCGCGAGGCGAGCGGCGACAAACCCGGCGCTTGCAGCGCTTATCGCGCCGTCCTCTCCCGCTGGAGCAACCCGAAGGAATCGGTCACCACGCGGGAGGTCGAGAAGCGAGCGAAGGGCCTCGGCTGCGACGTCCCCGCCGAGGGAGGGCTCGCGGGGCCTCGTACGCCGAGGCTTTCGAATCCGAACGCCGGATGACGTTCACGAGGCGCGCGCGGGACACGGTAGGCGCGCGCCGGCTTGCCACGTAAGATGCGTGCTCCTTCGAGCTGCCCCGAGAGTCCCCGCTCATGACCTTCACCCGAAGAGCCCCCGACGAGCCGAAAGCTCCGGACCCCGAGCGCATCAGCCGTGACGCCGCGCGGCTCCAGCTCGAGCTCGCGCGGGCCGCCAGCCTCTTGCGCGAGCGGACGAGCGAGACCTCGCTCGAGCTGACGAGCGACATCGACGCCCTGATCACCTCGCTCTCCGCCTTTCGTACGGCCCTCGACGCCCAGCCACGCGAGCATGAGCAGGAGGGGGCCCTCTCGCGGGAGGCCCAGGTCGCGCTTTTCGAGGTCGGCAAGGCCATCACCTCCTCGCTCGACCTCGAGACCGTGCTGAACCAGGTCATGGACTCCGTGATCGAGTTGACGAAGGCCGAGCGCGGCTACCTCGTCCTCGTCGACGCGCACGGCAATCACGACGTCCAGGTCGCGCGGAACCTCGATCAGGACACCATCCGGAGCATGGAGTTCGCGTATTCGAGCTCCGTGATCGACGAGGTCCTGAAGAGCGAGCGCAGCGTCCTCACGAGCAATGCGCAGACCGACGAGCGATTCGCGCTCCAGCGCAGCGTGGCCATGTTCCGCCTGACGAGCATCATGGCCGCTCCGCTGCGCATCCGGGGCCAGGTGATCGGCGTCCTCTACGTGGACAACCGCGCCTTCACCGGCCAGTTCTCCCAGAACAAGCTCGCTCTCCTGGAGGCCTTCGCGGGGCAGGCGGCGATCGCGATCCACAACGCCAAGCTGTTCGGGCAGACCGACGTGGCGCTGAAGCAACGCGTCGCCGAGCTCGAGAGCCTCTACCGCGAGCTCGCCGTGGCCCGCGAGCGCGCCGAGCGGGGCCTGCTCGCCGTCGAGCGGGAAATGCAGATTGGCCGCGTCCTGCAATCCGAGTTCCTCCCCCGCGAGTTGCCCTCCTTGCCCGGCTGGCAGATCGCCGCGCGGTTCTTGCCGGCGCGCCAGCTCTCGGGCGATTTCTACGACGTGTTTCGGCTCTCCTCCGGCGAGGTCGCCGTCGCGATCGCCGACGTCTGCGACAAGGGCGTCGGCGCCGCGCTCTTCATGTCGCTCGTCCGCGGCCTCTTGCGCGCCTTCGCGCTCCGGGCCTCCGATCGGCAGGGGGCCCTCGCCGCGATCGGCCAGACGAACGATTACCTCGCCGAGAACCACGGCCGCACGGCCATGTTCACGACCCTCTTTTTCGGGATCCTCGATACGGAGACCGGCGAGCTCTCGTACGTCAATTGCGGGCACGACGCGCCCATCGTCCTCGGCGCGACGGGCGTGGAGCGGCGCCTCGAATCCACGGGCACGGCCCTCGGCGCCATGAGGGACGTCGATTTCGAGACGGGCCGGCTCGTCCTTCTGCCCGGTGATTCCCTCGTGGCCTTCACGGACGGCGTCAGCGACGCGCTCGACGCGGCCGAGAACCCCTTCACCGAGGAGCGGTTCGTCTCCATCGTGCGCGGCGAGGCGCCCTCCGTCACCGCCCTGCTCGGCGACGTCGTGGCCGCGCTGCGCGACCACATCGGCGCCGCGCCGCAATACGACGACATCACCCTGCTCGCGCTCCGCCGCAACCCTCCGCGCCGCGATTTCCCCACCGGCCAGTACCGCGTGATCGAGACGCTCGCCCCGGGCCCTGGAAAACGTGGCCGGCGCTCTTGAGCTTCGCCGGGCGTTGAAAAACGCGGGCGGCCCGGCTAGCCTGCGGGCGTGCTCTGGATTGGTGGACGACGCCTCTACGGCAAGATCGAGCAGGTAGGTAGCACCTACATCGCGACCACGTTCGCCTTCCTCCAGTTCTTGCCGATCTACCCCGTGCAGTCGCACATCGTGCTCTCCGAGGGCACGGCGGACACGCACCGGGTCGTGAACGTCGAGATGCACTGGAAGAGCGTCGCCGCGGGGTATCTGCGCGCCTACGGGGTCGCCGCGACGCTCTGCGTGTTCATCCCGGGGCTGGTCATGGCTGGCACCTCGAAGGTCCCGACGGCGTACGTCGGCGCGGGGCTCGTCCTGCTCTTCGCGGGCCTGACCACGGCGGCCTTCGCGAGGATCGGCCGCCTGAGCCGCGAGGAGAAGGCGCAGCGGCTCGTCTACGCCCGGTTCCTGAAGCACCCCGTCGACCCTTCGGTGCTCGACGAGGACACGCGGGGCCGCATCGCCCAGGAGCTCCGGGCGTTCCTGGAGGAGCGCGCGGCGTCGGCGATGATCGGCTCGGATTACCGCAAGGGCGGGCCCGTGAAGGCGGGGTATCGTGTGCTCGCGCTCGAGCCGTCGATGCGTGATCGGGAGTATCTCGAGGCGGCGTTCACGCTCGCGTGTATCGACGCCTCGCTCTCCGTGGGCCCGATGAAGACCGACGCCGAGCGTGTCCACGGCGCCCTCTGGAACAAGCTGCTCGCCGAGCACCCGGACATCCTCGACGTCGTGCGTGACGCCGAGGTGGTGCAGCGCTCGTGGGTGAGCCGGGTGCTCGGCTACGTGCCGCTCGTGGCGGCCCTCGGCGTGGTCTCGGTGATGCTCCTGCGCAACCACCACGTCGTCCCCGCGAAGGCGAGCTCGATCGAGACGAAGACCGAATACGGGTTCGTGCCGGAAGAGCTCCTGCGCTGAACGACTCGCGCGCATGCGCCTTGTGGCGCCGGCGCCTCCTCGGCGTCGTCCTCGTCGTCCTCCTCGTCCGCCGGCGGCGCGGGGGGCATGGGCGGCGCGTCCTCGTCGAGCGCGTCTTCGTCGTCGGGCGGCGCGGGGGGCGTCCTGTGTACGGCGGACGAGCTCTGCAATGGCATCGACGATGATTGTGACGGCGCCGTCGACGAAGGTGGATCG
Source organism: Polyangium spumosum (assembly GCF_009649845.1). Lineage (NCBI taxonomy): Bacteria > Pseudomonadati > Myxococcota > Polyangiales > Polyangiaceae > Polyangium > Polyangium spumosum. The sequence continues at coordinate 395,795 of NZ_WJIE01000005.1, read as the reverse complement.
CTCTGCCCGGGGCCCGGCGAGGTCTGCGCGGCGGGCGCTTGCAAGGCCGATTGTGCGGCTCCCGAGGCAAACCCTTGCGCGCCGGGCACCGGGCGTCGGGCCCGTCGGCGTCGCCTCCATCGAGCGTTTCCCGCTCCCGCAGACGTATTGAAAGTTGACAGCCCCCGAGGTTTGTCTTCCAATACGCACATGAGACGATTCGCGCGTGCTTCCTTGCTGTCTCTCGGCCTCGCGGTTTCGTTCGTGGGGGCGTCTGGTTGCGGCGAGCCCTCGACCGGCACCGCGGGCGGGGCCGGCGGCGGCACGGCGGGGCAGGGCGGCGTCGCGGGGCAGGGCGGCGGCGGCGCGGGGGGTATGGGCGGCGGCGGCGGCGCGGGCGGGCAAGGTGGCGGCGCGTCCTGCACGGACGGCGAGACGCGCGCCTGTTATGACGGCGAGCCGGCCACCGCCGACGAGGGAGAATGCAAGCAGGGCACGCAGACGTGCATGGGCGGCGCCTTTGGCGCGTGCGAGGGGCAGGTCCTGCCGGTCGCCGAGGTGTGCGACGGCCGGGACGAGGATTGTAATGGCCAGGTCGACGACGGCATCGCGGACGTCACCTGCGGGCTCGGCCAGTGTCAGGTGACCGTCCCGGGCTGCGAGGGCGCCGAGGTCCCCACGTGCACGCCGCTCCCGCCCGCGACCGCCGAGGCCTGCGACGGCGCCGACGACGATTGTGACGGCATGATCGACGAGGGCTGCTCGTGCGCCGATGGACAGACGCAGCCCTGTTATTCGGGCGGCGCGGGCACGCAGGGCGTCGGCGCTTGCAAGCCCGGCGCGCAGACGTGCGCGGGCGGCGCGTGGGGCGCCTGCGAGGGCGAGGTCGTCCCGGGGACCGAGGCCTGCAATGGCGCCGACGACGATTGTGACGGACAGACGGACGAGGCGCTCGGGCTGCTCGAGTGTGGCGCCGGCGCTTGTTTCGCCAGCGTCGCGGCTTGTATCAACGGCGTCCCGCAGACGTGCACGCCGGGCAACCCCAAGGCCGAGACGTGCAACGGCGTCGACGACGATTGCAACCTGCTCATCGACGACGGGCTCGGCGTGCTCACCTGCGGCCTCGGCGCCTGCCAGGTGACCGTGCCCGCTTGCTCGGGCGGGCAGGCGCAGACGTGTGTGCCCGGCGTCGGCTCGAACGAGGTCTGCGACGGCCAGGACAACGATTGCGACGGCAACGTGGACGAGGGCAACCCCGGCGGCGGAGGCGCTTGCCAGACGGGGCTAGCGGGCGCCTGCGCGCAGGGGACCCAGGCCTGCAGCGGCGGCGTGCTCCAGTGCATGGCCACCGTCCAGCCCGTGGCCGAGTCCTGCAATGGCAAGGACGACGATTGCGACGGGCAGACCGACGAGCAAAACCCGGGCGGCGGCATCACCTGCAACACCGGCCAGCTCGGCGTCTGCGCCCAGGGCTCGACGGCCTGCCAGGGCGGCGGCATCGTCTGCAATCCGAACAACCAGCCCTCCGTCGAGACCTGCGACGGGTTCGACAACAACTGCAACGGCGCCGTCGACGAGCAGAACCCGGGCGGCGGTACGCCTTGCCAGACCGGCAAACCGGGCATCTGCGCGGCCGGCACCACGGCCTGCCAGAATGGCCAGCTCGCGTGCGTCCAGACGAACCAGCCGAGCCTGGAGGTCTGCGACGGGCTCGACAACAACTGCAATGGCTCGGCCGACGAGGGCAACCCGGGCAGCGGCGGCGTGTGCTCGACGGGCCTGCCGGGCGCCTGCGGGGCCGGCATATACCAGTGCCAGGGCGGCGGGCTCGTCTGCGTCTCGACCACGATGCCCACCACCGAGATCTGTGACAACAAGGACAACGACTGCGACGGGATGGTCGACGAGAACAACCCGGGCGGCGGGATGGCCTGCTCGACGGGCCAGCAGGGCGTCTGCGGGGCCGGGATGACGACGTGCGCCGGCGGGCTCGTCGTCTGCACGCCGACGACCTTGCCCTCGGCCGAGGTCTGCGACGGGCTCGACAACGACTGCGACGGCGTGGTCGACGAGGGCACGGCGTCCGGCGCTTGCACCACGGGCCAGCCGGGCGTCTGCGGCGCGGGCACGCTCGTGTGCCAGAGCGGCTCCACGGTGTGCGTCCCGACGAACAGCCCCTCGGCCGAGGTCTGCGACGGGCTCGACAACGATTGCGACGGGACGACCGACGAGGGCAACCCCGGCGGCGGCATGGTCTGCGGGCCGACCCTGCCCGCGCCCTGCACGAACAACACCACACAATGCGTGAACGGCGCGCTCGTCTGCGGCGTGACCAGCGTCTTCGAGGAGACGTTCGCGACCGCGACCGCGGCAAACGGCTGGAATGGCTGGACGCTCGGCACGGAATGGCAGATCGGCGCGGCCACGGCGTCGAGCGGGCACGACGACGGTTACCCCGACCCGTCCCTCGATCACACGCCGACGTCGGACAACAAGCTCGCCGGCGTGGTCATCGGCGGCAACGCGAGCATCGCCGCCACGCACCCGATGTATTACCTCACGAGCCCCGTCATCAACACCTCCGGCGCGGGCTCCATCGTCCTCGATTTCTGGCGCTTCTTGAACAGCGACTACGCGCCCTACATGACGAACGCCATCGAGGTGTACAACGGCTCGAGCTGGGTCGTCGTCTGGCAGAGCGACACGACGTCCATCGAGGACAGCGCCTGGCAAAACATCCTGCACGATCTCACCGCGTACAAGAACACGAACCTGCGGGTGCGCTTCGGGTTCGCGATCGGCCAGACCTCATTTCTGTATTCGATGTCGTCCTGGAACGTGGACGACGTCGTGATCCGCCGCTGCCAGTGATGACCAAATTCCTCCGTGAGGCTCCGATCCTCGGGGCCATCCTCCTCGCGACCGCATGCACGAGCCCGGGCCCCGATCCCTCCGTGGGGCCCTCCGCGAAGCCGCCCGCGCCCTTGCAAGTCGTCCCGAATCCGCCGTCGATCGCCGCGCCGCCGCCGCTCGAACCCAAAAAACCTCCGCCGCGCCCCTCCGCAGAGCCGCCCGTGCAAGCGCCCCCGGAGACGAGCGAACTCGGGCTGCCGACGCGTATCGACGGCATGATCCTCGTGCCCGCGGGCCCCTTCGTCATGGGCGCCGACGAGGGCGGCGAGCCCGACGAATGGCCGTCGCACACCGTGACGCTGCCGGCGTATTACCTCGACGAGCTCGAGGTGACGAACGGGGAATACGCGCGCTGCGTCGAGGCGAAGACATGCCCGCCGCCCGAGCCGAAGAACGCGGACAAAAACGGCGTCGGCCCCGACAAACGTTTTCGTGGACCGAAGCAACCCGTGAGCAGCGTCTCCTGGGACAGCGCGCGCGCTTATTGCGGGTTCGTGGGCAAGCGCCTCCCGCGCGAGGCCGAGCTCGAAAAGGCCGCGCGAGGCGCCGAGGGCCGCCGCTACCCCTGGGGCGACGCGCCCCCGAGCCCCGAGCGCGCCGTCTTCGCCTCGAGCGTGACGGCGGACGTCGGGACACACCCCGACGGGCGCGGCCCTTATGGGCACCACGACCTCGCCGGCAACGTCTGGGAGTGGGCCGAGGACGTCTACGATCCCTTCGCCTACAGGCGCCCCTTCGCCTCCGAGGGCCGCGGCGGCACGTGCGAGGACGCGCGAAAGGCCCACGCCGAGCTCCGGCGAAAGCACCAGGAGGGTTTTACCGGGTCGAACGCGATCCCCACCGAATGCGAGCGGGTCCTGCGCGGCGGCGGGTTCAATTACCACGCGAAGGGGCTCCGCGCGACGAACCGCGTGCACCACCCGGCGCGTTACCGGATGGTGATGAGCGGGTTCCGGTGCGCGCGGGACGCGGAGGGCTGACCGGCTCGTCCGGACACACGCGGCAGGGGAGGGGGCCGCCCGGTCGCCGCGTCCCCGTCGTGTATCGACACGGCGAGCCGTGCGAAAACTGCCTGCGGGGCGGGCGACCGGCGCGGCCCTTGGTCAGCGGGCCGCGATCACGACGCCTGGGCGGCGCCGATACATTTCGCGAGCAACGTGCGGAGCTCCGTCACGTTTTGTTTGTTCTGGTCGTGGATCTGCTGGAAGCAGCGCTCGGCGTCCTTGTCCCCCGCCTGGCGCGCGTCCTGGATGTATTGCTCGAGCGCCGAGTTGCCCTGAAGCAGCTCGTGCATCTCCGCGACGATGTCGTATTCGAGGTTCGAGGCCCCGGTCTTCTGCTGCTGCGTCTGCTGTTGTGTCGCCATGCGCACTCCTTTCGAGGGCGGACGTAGCAGCACACGTGCCAGGGCGGCCGTCGGGCTCAGCGTGTCACTGGCAGAGGCCGTTCACGCAGAGCGTGCCCGCCGGGCAATCGGCGTTGCTCGCGCATTGCAGGATCGGGCTGCAGACGCCGTTCGGCGTGCAGATCTGGCCGACCGCGCAGTCGGCGTTGCTCATGCAGGCCTGCGGGCCGCAGGAGCCCATCACGCAGGCGCCGCCGTTCGGGCAGAGGATCGCGCCGGGCGTGGGCTCGTCGACCTGGCCGTCGCAATCGTCGTCGACGCCGTTGCAGACCTCGGGCTTCGGGACGCAGCCGTTCGAGGGGGAGCAGGTCGCGGTCGCGGGATTACAGAGGTGACCGGCGGGGCAATCGGCGTCCGTCATGCAGGCGCCGAACGGGACGCAGGCGCCGTTCGTGCAGACCTCGCCGGCCGGGCAGTCGGCGTTGGCCATACACGCGACGACCCCGCCGCATTGCCCCATCACGCAGGCGCCGCCGTTCGGGCAGAGGGTCGCGCCGGGCTCGACCTCGTCGACCTGGCCGTCGCAATCGTTGTCGATGCCGTCGCACGTCTCGGGGAGGGCGCTGCACATGGGCTCCGGCACGCACATGCCGGACGGGTCGCAGACCATACCCGCGGGACAATCGCAGACGAGCTGACATACGCCGGACGCGTCGCAGTACCTGTTCGGCGGACACTCCGCCATCGGCCCGCATTGCATAGGCGGCTGCCCCCCGCACATGCCATTCATGCAGATGCTCCCGTCGGGGCAGACCACGGGGCCGTTCGGCGTCGCGTCGATCACGCCGTCGAGGTCGTCGTCGAGGCCGTTGCAGACCTCGGGCTTCGGGTCGTCGTTGGTGTTCGGCGTGGTGCAGGCCCCATTCACGCAGGCCTGGCCGTCGGCGCAATCGGCGTCGGAGGCGCATTGGCCGTTGCCGCCGATGATCACGGGCTCGATGCACCCGGCGAAGGGCGCGATCGCGAAGAGGGCGCCGAGCGGCAGGAGGGCCTTGAGGAAGGAAGCGCGGAAGTTCTTCATGGGTCGTCGTCTCTCTCGTCAATGGATGGGCGCGCGCGTCCGTTCGTCCGGGAACAGGACGGCTGCGCCCGCGTCCGGGTCTTCGTCTGGTTCGTGGCCGGCGTCCGGCCTTTCCGTGTCGAAATCGTCAGGGGCTCGGAGGGCAGGCCCTCCGCACGCGATCGGCGAGCGGAGAGGCCGGGCTCTCGGCGAGGAACTTCGTGGCCTCCGCGCGCGCCTCCGCGGTCCGGCCGAGCTTGCAGAGCGCGAGCACGCGCGCCGCGGCCCGCTCCTCGCGCAGTGATTGCCCCTCCGCGCCCGCCTTCGCCTCGTCGAGCAGACGTAATGCCTGCGCGGGATCGCCGTTTTGCATGGCGCCGTGCGCCTCGCGCAGGCGCCGGGTCTCGGCGAGCAGCGTGTCCGCGGGCGCGGGCTCGGGCGGCGCCTCGTTCGTCGCCTGCGTAGTCACCGTCGGCGCCGGGCGCGTCGCCTGCGCATTCAACGTCGGCGCCGGGCGCGGCGCGGGCGCCGGCTCGGGCGGCGGTTCGCTCGTCGGGGCCACCTCGGGCTCCTCCGCGAGGGCGGGCGCCTCGGCCGGGATGGTTTTTCCGGGCGCGGCGGGCGCTTCGATGCGTGGCGCCGCGGGCGGCGTCTCCACGTGGGTCGCGACGGGCCGCAGCAGCGCGCCTGCGGAGGCGGCGCCGACCACGATCAGCGCGAGCATTCCTTTCCAGGCCACGCCGCCGAGCGTCACGGCCGCGCCGGCCTTGGCGGCGGACGCGAGCTTCGTCGTCGTCGAGGCGGCCTCGCCGAGTGACGTCGTCGCCTCGGCGGCCCGCTCGCCCAGCGTGATCGTGGCTCCGCTTGCGACGAGGGCGGCCGAGAGGGCGCGGCGCAGGCGTGCTCGATCGGCCGGCGAGGGGTCGTCACCGTCGCGCCCTGCATCGAGGATGGCCCGAGCTTCGGGACCGAGCTCGTTCATCGGAGCCTCCAGGTATCGCGGGCCCGCTCCCGGGCGACCGCCTGATCGAAATCGCGCCGCGCGGCCCGCAGGCGCGCGTACATCGTGTTCACGTTCTCCCCGAGCGCGTCGGCGATCTCGGGCGCGGTCATGCCCTCGAGCTCGGCGAGCACGAGCACGGTGCGTTTGTCGAACTCGAGCTCGTCGAGCAGCTTGTGCAGGAGGCGCGCGCCTTCGAGCCGGACCGTGTGCTCGTGGGGCCCCTCGGCGCGCTCGTCGACGACCGTGTCGACGTCGACGGCCTCGGCTTTGCCGCAAGCGTGTGGGCTCTTGCGCCGGAGGGCGCGCCGGTGGTCGCTCGCGACGCGGGTGACGATGGAGCAGATCCAGGTCTTCAACGAGGAGCGGCCCTCGAACTGGCCGAGGCGGCGGTACACGACGAGGAAGACCTCCTGGACGGCGTCGTCGACGAGGGCGTCGGGCACGCCGAGGCGGCGGACGTTGCGGAAGACGAGGTCGAAGTGCTCCTCGTAGACGGCCTCGAAGGGCGGCACGACGGCCTGCGGCTCGCCGCCGCCTGGGCGCGCCGTGGCCTTCGGCTCGGGGCCGAGCGGCGAGGAGAGGGCGGCGGGCAAGGATGCGGAAGGGGGCAAGCGTGTCCTTGGTGGCCGGCGCCGGGCGGACCCGTGAACAAAAATCTCAGAACCGCACCTCGAGGCCAAGCTCGGCCCGGCCGACGACGGGGGAGGCGCGATGGACGGCGCCGAGGCCCGAGACGACGAGGTCCGGGTGCACGACGGGGGCGCCGGCGCCGAGGCCAACGACGAGGGAGAAGGGCCGCACGAACGTCCAGCCGAAGCGCGCGCCCGCGGTGAAGGCGAGCCAGGGCGCGGCGCCTTGGCCCGGGGAGGAGACGCCTGCGCTCCTGCTCTGGAGGCGGCCGGCCTCGAAGGAGACGCAGGGGCCGAGCTCGAAGGGGGGTCGCTGGAAGAAGGCGGCGCAGGCGCCGACGTGGGCGAGCAGGAGGTCGATGTCGCCGCGGGCCGCGTCGAGGGTGGGGAAGGGGAAGGAGCGGGTCGGGAGGTAAGCGACGCCGGCTTCGAGGCGGTAGCGGCCGACGAAGAGGGAGACGGCGGCGCCGAAGCCGAGGGTGGGCGAGGGGAAGGTGCCCACGTCGGCGAGGGCGCGGGCGACGAGGGCCATGGGCGGAGGTGAAGGCGGTTGTGCGGGAACCAACGGAGGGACCTTCGAAGGTGGAGTCGGTCGAGGTTCGGGTCGTGGGGGGGACCTTCGAAGGTGCGACGTGCTCCGGTCCGGGTCGTGGGGGGGAGGGGCGGGAGTGGAAGCGGTTGCGGTTCCGGTCGTGGGGGGGAGGGGCGGAGGTGGAAGCGGTTGAGGTTTCGAAGGTGGGGGGGACGGCGGCGGGGGCTCGGCGATCACGGCTGGCTCGATCATCATGGCGATGATCAGGGCGGCGGCCTCGCCGAGGGCGGCGCAGGAGGAGGCCTCGACCTCCCGGGCGCGAGGTCCCTCGTCGCTCGGCGTCGTGAGCCGCACGCGATACCGCCCGGCGTCGTCGCGCGTCACCTCGGCGGAGACGTCGAGCGGCTCGGCCTGCGAGCCGCGCCCGCCGAGCAGCCGATCCACCTCGGCAGAGACGACCTCGGCCGTGGGACAACCTTCCGGGGCGGACCAGCGCAGGCGGAGGTTGCTCGTGGCGTGTGCGTCCGCCGTGAAGGCGAGCGACACGAGGGCGGCGAGGATCGAGGGGAGGGCCCAGGCCCGGGGCATGGGGAGCACTTGTGGCATCATGCCCCGCGAATGACCCGCCCGAAACAGAGCAGCGCCCGCGCCGCGCGCCCTTCCCCCTCGGGCCTGCCTTCGCGTGAGGCCTTGCTCCGCGATCTCGGCCGCGGGCCCGACGAGCGCCCCGTCTTCTCCTTGCCCTCGCCGCTCCTGCCCTGGGTCGGCATCTTCGTCGGCCTCGGCCTCCTCGGCCTCGCGCCAGGGCTCACGCGCAAGGGGCCCTGGGCCTCCTTGCTCTGGGCCGCGCTCGTCCTCGCGTCGCTCGTCGTCGTGCTCTTCCCGCGCAAGCTCGTCGTCGGAAAGGATGGGCTCCTCCTCGTCTGGATCCGCGCGCGCTTCATCGCTTATCGCGACATCGCCTACGTCGAGACCACCGACGGGTTTTATTTTCGCAACCCCGGCATCAACGTCGCCCTCCGCTCGGGTAGCGCCCTCGCCTTCGCCACCAGCGTCTTCAAGGAGCGCTGGGCCGAGCGGGACGCCCTCCTCAGCTTCCTCCGCGTCACCATCGAAGAGGCGAGCCTGAGCCGCCCCGCGCGCGCCCCGGAGGCCCTCGGCCGCGGCGGCAGGCCCTTCGACGCCTGGGCCCGCGCCCTGCGCGCGATCGGCGCCGGCGCCCACGAGGGCATGCGCACGCAGCCAGTCCCCGCCGACGAGCTGCTCCGCGTCGCCGAGAGCCCGAGCGCGCCGATCGTCGATCGCACCGCCGCGTTCGTCGCCCTCGCCGCCTCGGGAGACGGTGAGCATTTGCGCCGCCTGCGGATCGCCGTCGACCTCACCGTCGCGCCCGACACGAAGGCCGCCTTGCGTGAGGCGCTCGCGGTCGAGGGCGACGAGGCCCGGATCGCCGCGCTGCTCGAGCACGCCGAGGCCCGGATACCACGCGCCTGATCCAGCCTCCTTTTGGCGTCGGAATCCGGGCCGAACCCTCCCCACATCCCCCGCCCTTCCTTAGGATGCCCCGCATGCCCCTCCGCCGCATGCGCCCCTCGGTCCTCGCCCTCGCGAGCACCTCCGCTCTCCTCGCCGCTTGCTCCGATCCCGCCCCGGCCCCGGGCCCGGTCGCGCCTGCGCCCTACACGCCGCCGCCGGACTCCGTCGTCGTCGAGGAGGGGCCCGTGCGGATTCGCCGCGACGTCTTCCTCGTGCCCGGCGTCACGCCGCCGCCGAACCCCGTCACCGGCAGCGCCACGCCCGCCGAGTACAACGTCGTCCGCGTCGTCCGTTACCGCGTCGACGCCGATCCGCCGGCCCCTGCCCGCGCGGTCGCCGTCCTCATGCCCGGCTTCCTCGGCGGCGCCGGCAGCTACGATCCCATGGCCCGCGCCGTCGTGCGCCGGAGCAAGGACGGCGAGGCCTTCGAGGCCTGGGCGATCGATCGGCGCGCGAACCTGCTCGAGGATCATCACGGCCTCGACGTCGCCGAGTTCCGCAAGGACCCCGAGATCGCCAAGCGTTACTACTTCGAGGAGGAGGCCGCCGAGGGCAAGACCTTCCCGGGCTTCGTCGATCAGGCGAAGGTCGACTACGCCTCCGAGTGGGGCCTCGACACCACGATCGGCGACCTGCGCCGCGTGATCGAGGTCGTCGCGCCCGCCGAGCGCAAGGCGCGTGTTTTCCTCGTCGGCCACTCGCTCGGCGCGACGATCGCCGAGGAGTACGCGGCCTGGGACTTCGACGGCAAACCCGGCTACGGCGAGCTCGCCGGCCTCGTCCTCGTCGACGGCGTCGCGCGGCAGGAGGGCGCCGCCGCGCCTCCGCTCACCGAGGACGAGTACATGCAAGGCACGGGCATGGGCCCCGGCGGCTTCGCGCCTCCCGGCCTCGACGCGATCCGCAAGAACACGCGGTACATCGCGCTCCCCTTGCTCGGCCTCAAGGTCTACCCCGTCGCCGCCATCGCGGGCATGCGCGCGCTCTGGACGCCGGCCGAGATCACCGAGGATCCCTACCGCGACAACGCCTTCCGCACGTTGCTCTCGCTCACCGAGGTCCCGCGCATGACGAACCGCGCGGCCATGGGCTTCGCCATGGACGACGCGTCGAACGGCGTCTCGTTCGCCGCCGTCTCCTGCGGCGAGAGCAAGGGCGGCGCGCTCGGCGAGTACGACAGCCTCTTCGGCACGAAGCTCGTGCAGCCCTCCGATCCTACGGCTACGTACGATTGGGTGGAGTACGACGCGACGAGCCCCCGCGAGCACACCTCCCTGGAGGACATTTCGCGCTCCTGGTTCGAGGGCCCCTCGCTCGACTTCGCCGAGTGGTACTTCCCGGCGCGCCTCTCGCTCGACGCGCAGGCGGCGTCCACGCTCGTCCTGAAAGACGGCGACTGGCCCCTCGCCGCCCACGGGATGCGCGCGATCCACGGCGCTTCCATGGATCTGCCGATCTTCGCCGCCGTCGCGAACCTCGTCGGCGACACGGCGGCGCTCGACCCGCTGCGCGCGCTCGTTCAGAACGTGCCCATCGGGCCGGAGAGGCCCCTCGCGGGCACGCCGCGCACCGATCCCGACGCGTTCCGCGTGCTCGACATCATCGAGCTCACCCACATCGACCCTCTGTCCGGCACCGATGACGGCGGGGGAGACGTCACGAAATGGTACGACGCGCTCACCACGTGGATGACCACGAACAGCCCCGCTGGCGGGGTGGTCCTCGCTCCCTCGGCCCCGTGATCATGCCTGTCCTCGAAGCCACACGTCGCCTCGCTCTCCTGCTCTTCCTCGGCGTCACGCTCCCCGCGATCGTGCTCTTCGGTTGCTCGAAGAAGGACGAAGGCCCGCCCGGCGGCGGCAAGGGGAAGATGGCGTTCCCCGTCGAGCTCGCGCCCGTGCCCGCCGAGCGGGTCGAGTACACCGTCACCTCGGTCGGCACCGTCGACGCCTACGAGCGCGTGCAGGTCACGGCGCGTGTCGCCGGCGTGATCGAGCACGTGCGCTTCTCCGAGGGCGACGTGGTCAAGAAGGGCCAGGTCCTCGTGGAGATCGACCCGGCGCGCTTCAACCTCGCGGTGCGCAGCGCCAAGGCCATGCTCGAGCGCGCGCAGGCCACGGCGGCCGAGGCCCAGCAGAACCTCGAGCGCCGCACGAACGCGGGCCCCGACGGCGCGGGCGTCTTCTCGAAGGAGGACATCGAGGGCTGGAAGGCGCGATCACGCACCGGGGCGGCGCAGGTCGCCGAGGCGAAGGCCGCGCTCGACGAGGCGAACCTGAACCTGCGCGACGCGTACGTGCGAGCGCCCATCGAGGGCAAGATGCAGACACGTACGGTGCAGACCGGCCAGTACGTCCAGCCGGGCACGGTGCTCGGCACGGTGCTGCGCCGCGACCCGCTGCTGCTTCGTTTCCCCGTCCCCGAGGCCGACGCGCCGCGCCTGCAGGCGGGGCTCGCCGTCTCGTTCAGGGTGACGGGCGTCGATCACGACTTCGCCGGGAAGCTCACGCTCGTCGCGGACGCCGCGGATCCGGCGACGCGGATGGTCCCGGTCGTCGCCGAGGTCTCGGACGAGAAGAAGGACATGTTGCGGCCAGGCGCGTTCGCCGACGTCACGGTGCGCGTGGGCGCGAGCGAGAACTCGGCCGTCATCCCGCAGACCGCGATCCGCCCGAGCGAGAAGGGTTTCCTCGCGTTCGTCGTGGAGAACAACGTCGCGCACGAGCGGGTGCTCACGCTCGGGATGCGCACGGCCGACGGGCGCGTCGAGGTCCGCAAGGGCGTCTCGCCCGGCGAGATGCTCGTCGTGCGCGGGGCCGAGCCGCTGCGTGACGGCAGCACCGTGCGGGTCGCGTCGCCCAAGCCGCCTGCCGCGAGCGCCGCGCCCGCGTCCGCGCCCGCCCCGAGCGCCGCGCCTGCCGAAGGCGTCGGCGCTCCATCGAAAGGAGGGAGCGCCCCGTGAGCCTCACCGAAGCCTGCCTGCGCAAGCCGGTCCTCGCGTGGATGATGATGCTCGCGACGATCGTCTTTGGCCTCGTCGCCGCGACGCGTATCGGCATCAGCCAGTTCCCCGACGTCGATTTTCCGACCATCAACGTCAACGTCACCTGGGAAGGCGCCGCGCCCGAGGTCGTCGAGAACGACATCGTCGAGATCATCGAAGAGGCCGTCGTCCAGGTCGAGGGCGTCAAGTCGATCACCTCCTCGTCGCGCCAGGGCAGCGCCTCGATCACGGTCGAGCTCGACCTCGCGCGTAGCGTCGACGCCGCCCTCCAGGACGTGCAGGCGAAGGTCTCGCAGGCCCAGAGGCGCCTGCCGCCCAACATCGACCCGCCTGTCATCTCCAAGTCGAACCCCGAGGATCAGCCCATCATGTGGGTGGGTTTGTCGGGTCCGTATCCGCCCCAGACGCTCGCCGACTACGCGCGTTACCGCGTCAAGGAGAAGCTGCAGACGGTGCCGGGGATCGGCGAGGTGACGCTCGGCGGTTACCTCGAGCGCAACGTCCGCGTCTGGTTCGACGCGGACAAGCTCGCGGCGAAGAACATCACGGTCACCGACGTCATGGCGGCCCTGCGCCGCGAGCACGTGGAGATGCCGGCGGGGCGCCTGGAGACCGCGGGCCGCGAGGTGAACGTGCGTGTCCTCGGCGAGGCGCTCGACCTCGACACGTTGCGCCGCATCGTGGTGCGCGAGAGCGACGGCGTCGCCACGTACATCGAGGACGTCGCGCTCATCGAGGACGGCTTCGAGGACGTGCGGCGCATGTCGCGCGTGAACGGCCAGCCCGCGCAGGGCATGGGCATCCGCAAGCAACGCGGCTCGAACGCGGTCGCGGTCGCGAACGGCGTGAAGGAGAGGCTCGACGAGATCCGCAAGACCTTGCCCGAGGGCATGGAGCTCGCGATCAACTTCGACTCGACCCGGTTCATCGAGCAGTCGGTCCACGAGATCGAGCTCGAGCTCATCCTCGCGGTCGTGCTCACGGCCCTCGTCTGCTGGCTCTTCCTCGGCTCGCTCTCGAGCACGCTGAACGTGATCCTGGCGATCCCGATGAGCCTGCTCGGGACGGTCGCGGCGATCTACTTCCTCGGCTTCACGCTGAACACCTTCACGCTCCTCGGCCTCTCGCTCGCGGTCGGCATCGTGGTCGACGACGCGATCATGGTGCTCGAGAACATCTTCCGGCACGCCGAGCAGGGCAAGGATCGTGTGCGCGCCGCGCGCGAGGGCACGGCCGAGATCACCTTCGCCGCGCTCGCCGCGACCGTCGCGGTCATCGCGATCTTCATCCCCGTCATCTTCATGGAGGGGGTGATGGGGCGCTTCTTCTTGCAGTTCGGCGTGACGCTCTGCATCGCCGTCGCGTTCTCGTACGTCGAGGCCATCACGCTCGCGCCCGCGCGTTGCGCGCAGCTCCTCGTGACCTCGCGCGAGGGGCGCAGCAAGGTCGGCGTCTTCGTCGACGAGGCCTTCGAGAAGCTCGGCAAGGGGTACGGGTGGCTGCTCGCGCGGGGGCTGCGCTTCCCGTCGCTCGTGCTGCTCTCGTCCGTCGGCCTCTTCGTGGGCGCGGTCTTCGCGTTCAAGGCGCTGCCCGGCGAGTTCGTCCCCTCCCAGGATCAGAGCCGCCTCATGGTCCGGCTCACGACCGCCGTCAGCTCCGACATCCACGAGACCAACAAGATCGTCTCGAAGGCCGAGGCCATCGTGAACAACGCGCCCGAGGTCCAGCGCGCGCTCGTGATCGTCGGCGGCTTCGGCTCGGGCGCCGTCAACAGCGGCATGATCTTCACCACGCTCGTGCCCCGCGACCAGCGCAAGCTCAAGCAGAACGAGTTCGCGGCCGTCTTGCGCAAGGAGCTCAACTCGATCCCGGGCGTCCGCGCCGTCGTGCAGGACCTCTCGCAGTCGGGCTTCACCGCGTCGCGTGGCTTCCCCGTGGAGTTCTCGATCCGCGGGCCCGAGTGGAGCGAGCTCGTCCGGCACAGCGAGCGCATGAAGGCCGAGCTCCAGGCGGCCGGGCTCGTCGTCGACCTCGACTCCGACTACCAGCTCGGCATGCCCGAGCTACGCATCGTGCCCGACCGCGCGCGCGCCGCGGATCTCGGCATCTCCGTCGAGGAGATCGCGACGACGCTGAACGCGCTCGTCGGCGGCGCGCGCGTGGGCAAGTACAGCGCGGGCGGGCGGCGCGTCGACGTGCGCATGCGCCTGCTCGCGAGCCAGCGCTCGCGGCCCGAGGACCTCGCGCGCCTCAAGATCCGCACGAACACGGGCGAGCTCGTGCCGCTCTCGACGCTCGTGAAGTACGAGGAGCGGCCGGCGCTCCAGGCGATCACGCGCCGTGATCGCGAGCGGGCGATCACCATCTTCGGCAACGTCGCGCCGGGCAAGTCGCAGAGCGACGCGCTCGCGCTCGTGGAGAAGATGGCCAAGGACGTACCGACGGGTTACCACGTGGTGCTCGGCGGCGCGTCGGTCGCGTTCCGCGAGTCCATGGGTGGCCTCGTCTTCGCGCTGATCCTCGGGATCATCGTCGCGTACATGGTGCTCGCGTCGCAGTTCAACTCCTTCCTGCACCCGGTCACCGTCTTGACGATCCTCCCGCTCTCCGTCGCGGGCGCCGCGTTCGCGCTGCTGCTCATGAAGCAGACGCTCAACATCTTCAGCATGATCGGGATCGTCCTCTTGATGGGGATCGTGAAGAAAAACTCGATCATCCTGGTCGATTACGCGCTCGAGTTACGCAAGGAGGGCAAAAACGCCCTCGACGCGATGCTCGAGGCGGGGCCGGTTCGCCTCCGGCCCATCCTGATGACGTCCATCGCCACGCTGATGGCCGCCGTCCCTTCCGCGCTCGCGCTCGGCGAGGGCAGCGAGGTGCGCGCGCCCATGGCGATCGCGGTGATCGGCGGCCTCGTGATCTCGACGGGCCTCTCGCTGCTCGTGGTGCCGGCGTTTTACGTCGTCGCCGACCGCGTCGCGTCCCGCCTCGCGCGCTTCCGTCGCGCCTCTGCGCCGCCGATCGCCGAGCCGGTCCCGCCTCCGCCTCACGCTTGACGCGCCGGGCCTCGGGTGGAAACTCCACCGACCGATGCGTGCTCGCCGCGTGCCGTCCCGGCAGAAAAGTCGATCGAGGCTGTTGCGGTTTGGGAGGCGCGGCTTTAGGTGCGCCGCAGGCTCGTGATGCTGCAAGGAACATTCCGCAGCCAGGACGGTCCGGGGTTCGCCGCGGGCGACACGAACGTGCACAATCCGCGTCGGTGCAGGCTTGCTTCTTCTGCACATCGTGTAGGATTGGCGCATGCCGACCGCCGGAGGCCGAGGGTGTCACGCAGCCGCGATCCGAGGGACGATCGCGCCGCGCGCACGCGGTGCCGGGGCAAACGCGGCTTTGTCGCGCTGCGGCGCCTCGGTCTCTCGCTCTCTGTCTTGCCTTCTGGCCAGGTCTTCCTGGAAAATCTGAAAAATCGGCCTTGCGGAGATGATGCCCAATGAGTGCGAGCGCCAAGAACCGACCCGCGGCCCCGGCCGCCGCTGTTGCCCCTCGCGAAGCGGCGTTTCAGGATGCAGTGGTTCTCGTTCGTGAACCCTTCGTCATCGACCGCGCGGTGGCCATGCAGGCCATGCGGTACACGAAGGAGCTCCTGTCGGGCTCTTTCGCGCCGAACACACAACGTGAGTCCGTGCCTTCCGAAAACCCGTCGACCTCGAGGCGACGCGCTGCGAGCGGCCGCTAGATCCGTAAGAGCGGTCCGCGCGTCGACGTAGCGCTGGGACCGAATGTACATCCTTCATCTGTCGGATCTTCACGTCACGGAGCCCGGGCAAACGCTCGACGACGTGTGGATGCACCCCGCGCAAGCGCTCGGGACGTTGCACCCGGCGCCCTTCGACTTCGTCGTCGTCAGCGGGGACCTCACCCAGCGCGGCAGCGCCGACGAGTACGACGAGCTGCTCGAGTTCGCCGAGCACCGCGTCCTGCCCCTCGTGGCGGGCCGCGAGCGCGCGCGCGTGATCTTCGTCCCGGGCAACCACGACGTCGACTGGGGCGCCGAGATCGGCGAGCCCGTGCGCGCCACGACGCTGCGCACCGCGCACGACTTCGACCTGCTCGAGCAGGAGATGCAACGCCTCAAGCGCTCGCCCGACCTCTCGGATCTGCGCATCGACGTGGGCCGTTACGGACACCTCGACCTCGTCAAGCTGCGCGTCGGCGCGGAGTACAACAAGCGCTTCGCGAACGTGCAGCGGTTCTTCGACCGCTTCTACGGCGAGTCCTTGGATGGTCGCGGTCGGACCTTCGATCTGCTCGACGCGAACGAACGCGAGCACTGGTCGGCGCACGTCTTCCCCTCGGAGAAGGTCGCCTTCTTCGGCTTCAACTCCTGCCACCGGAACGACAAGTACTGGACCGGCGCCTGCATCTCGACCCGCGCGGTCTCCGCCGCCCGCGACTTCGCCAACGGCCTCGATCGCGACACGCTGCGCGTCGCCGTCTGGCACCACGGCTTCACCAGCGAGCGCGGGCGCCCCGACTACCTCACGCTGCAGGACGTCGGCACCCTCTACGCCGCGGGCTTCCGCATCGGCTTCCACGGCCACACGCACCAGGAGAGCTCGAAGCTCGTCGAGCTCTTCAAGAGCCGGTTCGTCATCATCTCCACGGGATCGCTCGGCTCGGCCGCGCACGAGCGCCCCGGCGCCGTGGGCAACCAGTTCTCGGTGGTGCGGCTCAGCCCGAGCACGGTCAGCGTCGAGGTGTACGAGCGCGACGGCGAGGCCGGCGAGTACGCGCTCGAGCCGAAGCGCAAGTACTTCGAGGTGAACTGGGAGCCCGTCGCGCAAGCCGAGCGCTTCGTGAAGGCCCGCGAGCACACGCGCATCTGGAGCGTCGGCGACGACGGCATCGCGCTCGTCGAGGTGGAGCTGCGTGACTTCGTGGCGCCCGTCGAGACGCCGATCGCCGTGCTCGAGCCGCCGTACAACAACGTCCAGGCCGAGCCTCGCGCGACGACGTGGCGCGGCCGCCGCGACGTGAAGGAGGAGGCGCTCGGCGGCGGGCGCGTGCGCTTCATGCTCCAGGGCGCCGACAAGACCGAGCGTTACCTGACGTGGAGCTACCACCTCTCGAACGCCGTCGCGCTCACGCAGGCCGAGCTCAACCTGCTGGAGAAGCGCGATCGCTGGTACCCGAACCTGATCGACGGCTACGACGTCCGCTCGCACGTCGTGCGCTTCGAGTCCGATCACCTCACGCTGGCGCTCGTCTTCGCGGAGAGCTCGGGGGCGACGATCGAGGACGCGTACCCGATGGTGGAGCGCTGCTACGAGCAGTTCGGCGAGCAGCGCTGGGAGCCGGTGGAGTTCGAGCAGGAGCGCTGCCGCTCGCACTTCATCGTCGGCAAGGCGCACGTCGAGCTCAAGATCCCGGGGCCGATCGTGGGCTACCGGTACTCGCTCGCGTATCGCCCCGGAGGGCTCGGCAAGGAGTACCCCGAGGCCGCGAAGTGGACCGCGCGCGCCTTGCTCGAGCGCTGCTGCGGCAAGCCGATGTCGCTCCAGTCGATGTCGGCGAAGCTGACGGAGGCGGTGGGCACGGCGATCCTGAAGATCGCCACGGCCTCGCCCTGGGGCGCGCAGACCGTGCCGATCACGAAGGGCCTGCTCGGCGAGCGTGGCTCGTGGATGGGCATGATCTGGGACGCGAGCCTGCGTTTGCTCTGCCCGGCGTTTGGCCAGTTCTGGCCTCAGTCCTGGGCGGCGCGGTTCGCCTGCGGCAGCGGCGTCGCGGGCCACGCGTTCCGCTTCAACAAGACGGCGGCGTGGCATCGAGATGCGAACGCGACGACGAGCATCATCTACCAGCCGAGCCCGGACCATCACCGCCTCTTCGCGCGGAACTACCGGTGGATCCTGTGCTTCCCGCTCCGGCTCGCGCCCGAGGAGGAGAGCTCGCTCGGCGTCGTGGGTCTCGCGAGCGAGGAGGAGAACACGCAGGTCGAGCGCGCGCTCGGCCACCTCGCCCGCGCGATCTGCACCGAGACGCTGGACCCCGAGGCCGCGAAGCTGCGGCGGATGCTGGAGACCGTGGTGAACGTGGTGTTCTGGACGCTCGTGGCCGAGGCGAAGGACGGGCTCAGCGAGAGCGAGCAGCGGTATCCGCGGCACGTGTTGAAGTCGCTGCTGTCGTCGGCGACGGACTAGATCAACCCGCGAGCAGGAGGTAGCCGATCGCGACGATCATCGAGGTGATCGTCACGGGCAAACCCGCGCGCAGGTACGTGACGAACCCGATCTCGTCCTCCGCGTGCGCGGCCTCGACGACGATGATGTTCGCGACGGAGCCGAGCAGCGTGAGGTTGCCGGCGAGCGTCGTGGCGATCGCCGTGACCGTCCAGGCGAGCGTGGGATCGGGCAACGTGCGGATCATGGGCTCGGCGAGCAGGATGAAGGGGACGTTGCTCACGACCTGACAGCCGAGCGTGAACATCGCAGAGAGCGCCACCATCGAGGCGCCCGGATCGGCTGGGATGTACGGCCGCGCCGCCGCGAGCGCCTCGTCGACGAGGCCCGTGCGCTGGAAGGCGGCGGCCACGATGAAGAGCGCGCCGAAGAAGACGAGCACGGTCCACGTGACGCCCGAGAAGAGCGACGTGGGATCACGCCTGCGAAGGACGAGCAGCGCCGCCGCGCCCGTGAGCGCCGCGAAGGCGAGGTTCGCGCCCGCGAGGAAGGCGATCGAGACGCCGAGGAGCACGACGAGCGCGAGCGCGAGCTCGCCGCGGGATCGAGGCGCGGCGATCGCAGCCGGTTCGACGGGCGTCGTCGCGCTCGAGACGACGAGGCGCTTGCGGAAGAGGAAGTGCAGCGTCGCGGCCGTGACGAGCAACGCGAGGAACCCGGCTGGTCCGCCGCGGAGGAGGTAGTCCCGGTACGACAGGCCCGACAGGTGCGCGACGAGCATGTTCTGCGGGTTCCCCGCGAGCGTCATGGCGCTGCCCGCGTTTGCCCCCATCGCCAGCGCGAGCAGGTACGGCACGCGCGGCAGGCCCGCCCGGCGCGCCGTCGCGTCCACGACGGGCGCGAAGAGCACGCACACGGGATCGTTCACCAGCACCGCCGAGAGCACGCCCGAGGCGAGCGTCGTCCCGTACAGGAGCCCGACCGGCGAGGGCTGCCGCGTGAGCAGGAACGACGCGGCCCTCTCGAAGAACCCGGCCTCGGCGAGCGCCGCCGAGAGCAGCATCATCCCGAGCAAGAGCCCGATCGTGTTCGGCTCGACCGCGGCGAAGGCCGCCTCCGCGTCGATGCCCCAGCGCGGCTCGATCGACGCGAGCACGACCATCACGCAGGCCCCGGCGAGCGCGCCCCCGGGCCTGCCGATCGGAAGGAGCGACAGCCGCCGGAAGGCGATCAAGGCGTAGGTCGCGACGAACACGACGAGCGTGGGCAGGTGGCTCATGGCGGGTAGCGGGGCGGCGTCGGAAGCTTGCTCGAAGGCGGAGCGCGGGGGCTCGGCGGAACGCGGGCGGGCGAGCCCGCGGGTTTGTCCTCTTCGGACCCGCGGCGGGGCGTCCGGGCGCTCCCGACCTTGTCACGCCCGGGGCCTTACGCTACGTAAGCAACCCCCGGAGCTCCCGAGCAACCTGGGATCTCCCGGGAGATGCTATACACGTCCACGCATACGCGGAGGAGAGCGAGATGTACGTCCCCGACGTGGTGATACGGCCTCGGCTCGAGATACTGGCGAAGGCCCCGGTGCCGACGCAGACGGGTTTGTTCGACATGATCGTGTTCCGGTACGGGGAGCAAGCCGCGGAGAGCGGCTTGTCGCCGGACCACGTGGCGCTGGTGATGGGGGATGTGCGAGGACGCTCGTCCGTCCTCGTCCGGGTGCACTCGGAGTGCCTGACGAGCGAGGTCTTCGGCTCGCTCAAGTGCGACTGCCGGGGCCAGCTCGAGGCGGCGCAGGCCGAGATCGCGCGGCGCGGGCAGGGCGTCGTGTTGTACCTGCGCCAGGAGGGACGGGGCATCGGGCTCTCCAACAAGATCCGGGCGTACGACCTGCAGTCTCGCGGGCACGACACCGTCGACGCGAACCGGCTGCTCGGGCTGCCGGACGACGCGCGGGATTACGCGCCCGCCGCGGCGATGCTGGAGCACCTCGGCGTCGCCTCGATCCAGCTCATGACGAACAACCCGCTCAAGGTGCAGGCGCTGCGCCAGTTCGGGACGCGGGTCGAGACGCGCGAGCCCTCGATCGTGGGGACGAACCCGTTCAGCCAGGGTTACCTGGAGGCGAAGCGGCAGCGCATGGGGCACGCGCTGCCGGCGCTCGACGCGGCCCTGCACGCCTCGGCCGAGGGCATCGACGCGGAGTGAGGGGAGGGGCGCTCAGCCCTTCTTCAACGAGCCAGCCTTGAGCCTCGCCTTGAGCTTCGAGGCGTAGCCCTCTTTGTTCTCCTGCTTCACGCGGCCGATGGCGAGCGCGTCGTCCGGCACGTCGCGCGTGACCGTCGTGCCCGTCGCCACGTACGCGCCCGCGCCGATCCGCACGGGCGCGATGATCTGCGAGTCGCTGCCGATGAAGGCGCCCGGGCCGATCTCGGTGCGGTGCTTCTTGAACCCGTCGTAATTGCAGAAGATGGTCCCCGCGCCGATGTTGGCGCCTTCGCCGATGTCGCCGTCGCCGAGGTACGCGAGGTGATTGGCCTTCGCCCCGCGCCGGACCACGGTCTTCTTCGTCTCGACGAAATTGCCGATGTGCGCCTCGGCCTCGATATGGCTCTCCGGTCGCAGGTGCGAGAACGGCCCGATCTGCGCATTCTCGCCGATCGTCGCGTCGCTCGCGACCGAATAAGGTTTTACCACGGCCGAAGGCGCGACCTCCACGTCCGTCAAGACCGAGCCCACGTCGATCCTCGCGTTCGCCCCGATCCGGGTTTTTCCGCGCAGGACCACGTGATGCTCGATCACCGCGTCCGGCTCCACGACGACGGTCGCGTCGATCCGCGCCGTCGCTCGCACCGTCGCGCCCGCGCGCCGGATCCGGTCCGCGATGCGCCCGTAAAGGACGTCCTCCGCCGCGGCGAGCTGCGCCCTGTCGTTCACGCCCACGAGCGCCGCGGCGCTCTCGGCCCGCGCCGAGGCGACCCCGCCCGCCTTCGCCGCAATGGCGACGATATCCGTCAAATAAAGCTCGCCTTGCGCATTGTTTGGTTGAAGCCCCGCCACCGATTCTCGCAAAAAGCTCGCCCGCGCCACGTACACGCCGGTGTTCACCTCGCGCACGCGTCTCTCCGCCTCCGTCGCGTCGCGATGCTCCCGCACGGCGGCGATGTTCCCTCCCGCGTCGCGCAGCACGCGCCCGTACCCCGTCGGATCCTCCGTCACCGCCGTCAGCATCGCGAGCGGCGCGCCCCCCTCGAGCGAGCGCGCGAGCCGGACGAGCTCGGCCGGATCGAGCAGCGGCGTATCTCCACACAGCACCAGCACCCGCTCGGCGGCCGGATCGAGCGCCGGCAAGGCCGACCGCACCGCGTCGCCCGTCCCGCGTTGTTGCTCCTGCACCGCGGTCCGCACCCGATCG
Organism: Polyangium spumosum; assembly: GCF_009649845.1. NCBI lineage: Bacteria > Pseudomonadati > Myxococcota > Polyangiales > Polyangiaceae > Polyangium > Polyangium spumosum. The sequence continues at coordinate 374,206 of NZ_WJIE01000005.1, read as the reverse complement.
CCGAACGCCTCTTCGAGGTGCGCGGCGAGCTCGTCCCGGCCATAACCCACGACGACCACGACGTCCCCGCAGCCCGCGGCGAGCGCGGATTCGATCGCGTAGTCGACCATCGGCCGGCCGCAGAGCGCGTGGAGCACCTTCGGCCGCGCGCTCTTCATGCGCGTGCCTTGCCCGGCGGCGAGGACGATGGCGGTGAGGGGGGATCCGGCTTGGGTCGTCATCGGCGCCGAACCTAGCACGGTCGTCCCTCGCCCGTCGAATTGGAAAACTACCGTCCTGCTTGCAAAACGGAATGCGAGGTTGGTCTCGTCGGGTGGTATGTGACGTGACCGGATTGCCGTCGAAACCGTGCCAAAATGAGATCTCTTCGCGAGCAATGAAAGCTTTTTGGTGATCCGCTCGTCAGGCCCGGTGTATGCACACAGGGGAAGGACGGAGGGATCTCATGACCCGTTTCGCTCACGTATCACTCGTGACTCTCGCGCTCGTGTTCGCATCGGCTTGCAGCAAGGGCGAGGAGCCGGCGCCGGCACCCGGCCTGGAGATCGAGGCCGAGGCTGCTGTCAACGCGGAGCTCGGGGCGGAGGCGCTGGTCGAGGAGCACGACGAGGGTACGGTCGCGTGGCGCATCGACGGCGACGGCCAGGTGAAGGCCGCGGTCACGGCCACGGCCACCGGGCGCGTCAAGCAGGACGTCGGCGGCTCGGTCATCTTCAAGGTCGACGGGGGCGAGCCGAAGACGGTGCCGCTCGTGCTCGACGCGAAGACGGGCCTGCTCGTCGCCGCCGGGCCCAAGCTCGAGGCGGATCTGACCGAGGTCAGCTACACGGTGACGATCTCGGGCAAGCCGTGGAGCGGCGTCATGCACGTGCCCGTGGGCGGCACGGCGGAGCTCGTCGCGGGCGCCAAGGTCACGGCGGAGGCGAAGCTGCCCGACGAGACCGTGGGCCCGCACGGCGGGACGATCCAGATCGTCGGAGAGGATCGGCTGGAGATGGTCGCCGACGCGGACACGGGCGAGACGCGCGTGTACGTGCTCGACGTGGACCTGAAGCCCGTGCGGATCGAGTCGCGAAAGCTCCGGATGGGCTTCATCGCCGAGAAGACCACGTTCGTGAACTTCGATCCCGAGCCGTCCGGCTTTTACTTCTCGGCGAGGCTCGGGGCCTCGGCGTCGCTGCTCAATCCGCTGCGCGTGACGGCCTCGCTCAGCGTCGGCAGCAGGACCCACGCGGCGATCTGGGGATATCGTCCGGGTATTCGCGTGTATGCCCCCACCGCGACGGTGCGTATCGCCAGCGCGCCGCGGATTCGCTTCGGCCTGAGGGGCGGCTTCGACAGCGGCGTCGACGTGTATGGTCGTGCCCACGTGAAGGTGCGATACGACGACCACCATCACCACCACGACCACGATCGGGTCCGCGTGAAGGGCAAGAGCGGGCGCTGGCACGACGACGACGACCGCAGGAAGGGCGACAATGGCCGGCATTTCGGCCAGGACGGCACCTTCGCCCGCGATAGCGGCGGCTTCAAGCAGGACAACGCCCGGCACCCCGGCGGCAAGGACAGGGACCACGGCTCGAGCGCGAAGGGCGGCGGCAGCGTGAGGGTCAGCGCCGGCGGCAGCGTGAAGAGCAGCGGCGGCGGCAGCACGAAGGGCGGCGGCGGCAGCACGAAGGGCGGCGGCGGCGGCGCGAAGGGCGGCGGCGGCGACAAGGGCGGCGGCAAGGGCGGCAAAAAATAACCGCCTCGCGGCACGAATGTAAAAATTCCTTCCGCCTTCTGTCAGGTTCTCGTCACGATTGCGTGACATCCAACGACGCAGCGCAAAACACGCATTGCGTCATCCTCGAAACAGCCCTCCCTCCTCTTGCCGGCTTTTCAGCGGTCGGGTAAAGATGGGCCTTCGCTCATGAAGGCCAAGCTCGTCTCGCTCTGGAACTGGTTCGAGATCTTTTCTGTCGTGGCGGTGTCGACCGGCGCCGTCGCGGTGGTGTTTGTCTTGACCACACCCTTCGACCGCGTACGAAAAGTCACGGGGCGGTTCTTCCGTATTTGCGGGACGATGCTCATCCGCTTGAACCCGCTCTGGAGCGCGAAGGTCACGGGCTGGAAGAGGCCCAAGGGCAGCGGGCCTTTCATCGTCGTCGCCAATCACCAGTCGATCGCCGACATCCCGGCGATCAGCTATTTGCCTTGGGAGATGAAATGGCTCTCGAAGGAGAGCAATTTCAAGGTCCCAGGCCTCGGCTGGATGATGACCATGGCCGGCGACATCCCGCTCCGCCGCGGCGAGAAGGAGAGCGCGAAATCGGCGATGGAGCGCTGCAAATGGTACCTCGACCGCGGGATGAGCGTGATGATCTTCCCCGAAGGCACGCGCTCCGCCGACGGCGAGATCAAGCCCTTCAAGGACGGCGCCTTCCGCCTCGCCCTCGAGACGGGCGTGCCCATCCTGCCCGTCGTGGTCGCCGGCACGCGCCACGCGATCCCCAAAAACTCCTGGGTCTTCGGGGTGAAATGCCAGGCCCGCATCGAGGTCCTGCCGCCCGTCGAGGTGAAAGGTTTGACGATGGACGACCTCGACGCCCTGCGCGACCGCGTGCGCGGCGATATCTCGGCGGCCTTCGAGCGGCTCGGCAAGTGGATGCCCACGCTGCCCACGGAGGAGAGCCCCGAGAGCAACGACGCGCCAGCGGCACAGGCCGCCATCGCGCCTCCGCCCGCCTGATCCCTACCGGCACATCGCGATCACCATCGTCTCCAGCACGGCCTGCGGCGAGCGCTTCGAGCCCTTGAGCGCTCGATCCGCCTCCGCGAGCAGCCGCACCCACGAGACGAGCATCCCCCGCGGCAGCGATTTCAACGTCTGCGCCGTCTCCTGCGCCTTGAACGGCGGCAGCCCCGCGCGCGCGGCCGCCTCGTTCACGCTTGATCCCGCCCGCAGCGCCGCGTCCATCTTCACCATCTTCCGCACGTTCGACGCGATGAGCCCGAGCAGCGGCAGCCCGCCGTCCTTCGTGTCCACCACGTCCGCGAGCACCGCGAGCGCCTTGTCGAGCCGCCGCCGCGTCAGCGCGTCCACGAGGTCCCACACCGAGCTCGGCCGGACCTTCATGACCATCGTCACGACCGCGTCCTCCGTGATCGGCTTGCCTTCGCCGACGAACAGGCTGAGCCGCTCCATCGCGTCCGCCACGTACCCGAGCTCCGGCCCGGCGATCTCGGCCAGGTGATCGGCCACGTCCGGCGAGATGTCGTGCCCCCGCTCCTTGGCCATCTGCCGCACCACGGTCGGCAGGGCCTTGCGGCTCACGGGCTCGCAGTGGACGAGGAAATCCTCCTTCTTCGCCGCGGTCACGAGCTTGCGTTGCGCGTGCAGCTTCGTCGCCGACAGGACGAGCACCGTCGTCGAGGCGGGCGCCTTGGCGTACTCGGCGAGCGCGTCGAGCGGGCCGAGCTCCTTCGCCCCGCGTTTGCCCTCGGAGGCGCCCCTGCCGCCCTCGTCGTCGTCGCTCTCGCCCTTCTTCTCCCAGCGCTCGAGGCCCCGCCCGAGGACGAACCTCCGCTTGGCCATCATCGGCACCTGCTTCGCGGCCGAGAGGATCGCGTCCACGCTCGCCTCGCCGGCCGTGAACTTGTCCTCGTTGAAGCCCGCGATGCCGCCGAGCATCGTCGCGTCCCGGAGGGCGTGCACGACCTTGTCGGCGAGGTACCGCTCCTCGCCGACCACGAGGTAGACGGGCCGCAAGGTCCCCTTCGTGGCTTCCTGGATGGCTTGCTCGGGCGTCACGGGTTACCTCGTTCGTCCCTCCGGAGGGGCGCGTCAAGCGCGGGAAGAGGTACCATGTTCCCCATCATGATCGACCGCCTCTCTCCGGCCGAACGTCCGCCGGGCCGGCCTGCCGGCTTTCAGCGGTGGCGAAGTCTGCTGTTTTTGCACTGGGAGGTGCCCGCCGCGGCGCTCGCGAGGCTCTTGCCCTCGGAGCTCACGGTCGACACCTACGAGGGAAAGGCGTGGGTCGGCGTCGTGCCCTTCACGATGCGGGACGTCGCGCCCCGCTGGTCCCCGTCCGTGCCGGGGATCAGCCATTTCCACGAGCTCAACGTCCGCACCTACGTGCACCGGCGCGGCGAGGACCCGGGCGTCTGGTTCTTCAGCCTCGACGCGGCGGCCACGATCGCGGTCGCGGTCGCGCGGGCCGGCTGGCATTTGCCCTACCACCGCGCCTCGATGAAGCTCGATATCACCGGCGATACCGTCGAATATCGGAGCAAGCGCCTCTTCCCGGGGCCGACGCCCGCCGAGTTCGAGGCACGTTACCATGTCGGCGCGTCGATCGGCCCCGCCAAACCCGGCACGTTGACGCATTTCTTCGCCGAGCGGTACATCCTGTATGCCCGGACGCGCGCGGGTCTGTCGATCGGGCGCGTGCACCACGTGCCGTATCCGCTCCACGAGGTGCAGGTCGAGTCGTGGCGGGATGGAATGGTCGCGTCGGCGGGGCTGCCCCCGCCGACGAGCGAGCCGCTCGCGCTCTACAGCCCCGGCGTCGACGTCGACGTCTACAACCTCGTGCCCGTGGGCTGAGAGGGTATTCCACAGGCTGCTGCGCGGCTCGATGCGTCGGTCGGACTCGCTCAGCGTACAAAGTACGCCTCGCTCGCCCTCCCTAGCCTCGAGCCGCTCGCGACGCCTGTGGAACACCCTCTGAGGGCCCCGCGCATCCGGACAAACCCTCACGAGCGCCTCGCGCCGCTCCCCTTCCGGCCCGAGAGCAGCCCCTGGAGGGCCTGCGGATCGAGCGGCTTGCGGAGCTGGTGATCGATCCCCGCCTCCTCGAACCTGCGCCGATCCGCCTCGCCCGCGTCGCTCACGCCGATCACGAGCGCCTTCGACGTCGGCCAGGTCGAGCGCAGCCGCCGCACCACCTCGAAGCCGTCCATGTCCGTCCGCCCGATGTCGAGCAGCACCACGTGCGGCCGGAACGTCTCGGCGAGCAGCACGACCTCCGCGCCGCTCTGCGCCGCGCGCACGTCGTAGCCCCAGAGCCCGAGCAGCTCGGCGAGCATGTCCGCCGCGTCCGTGTTGTCCTCGACGACGAGCGCCCGCTGCGCGCTCGCCGGATCCTCCTCGCCAGGATGCGGCCTCGCGCTCGCCGCGTCGCGCACGACACGCGGCAGGCGCACCACGACCTCGGAGCCCTTGCCCACGCCCTCGCTCCGCGCCTCGACCGCGCCGCCGTGCATCGTGATCAGGCTCTTCACCAGCGTGAGCCCGATCCCGAGCCCGCCCTGCGACCGATCGAGCGCGCGCTCGCCCTGCACGAACAGATCGAAGACGCGCGGCAAGAGCTCCGCGGGCATCCCGATCCCGTTGTCCTTCACGCAGACCGTCACCGAGGCCTTGTCCTGCGCCACCGAGAGCGCGATCTCGCCGCCGCGCTCCGTGTACTTCGACGCGTTGTTCAGGAGGTTCACGATCACCTGCTCGAGCCGCGTCGGATCACCCTCCACGAGCACCGGCGCCGCGGGCAGCGAGACCCGGAGCGTGTGGCCCGAGCTGTCGACGAGCGGCCGCGCCGCGTCCACCGCGCTGCGCACGATGGTCCCGAGATCCACGAGCTTCGTCTGCAGCGTGATCGTCCCGCGCGTGATGCGCGAGACGTCGAGCAGGTCGTCGACGAGCCGCGACAGGTTCCGCGCCTGCCGCTCGATCACGCTCCGGAAGCGCTCGACCCGCGTGTCGCCGTGCGTCGCGACCCGGATCATCTCCGCCGCCGTCAGGATCGGCGCGAGCGGGTTTCGCAGCTCGTGCCCCAACATCGAGAGGAACTCGTCCTTGCGCCGATCGGCCTCGCGCAGCGCCTCGTTCGCCCGCAAGAGCTCGTCCGTCCTCGCCGCGACCCGCGCCTCGAGCTCGTCGTTCGCCTGCCGCAGCGCCGCCTCCGCGGCCTTGAGCGGCGTCAGGTCCGTCGCGACCACCGTGAACGTCGGGTCCTCCTCGCCCGCGTCCCGGATCGAGAGCATCACGGGCAGCCGCGCCCCGCTCGCTTGCACGAACGCGAGCTCCCCCTTCGCGCTGCCCTGCGTGGCCTTCTCGAGCAACGCGGCGAGCGCCTCGACCCCGTCCGGCGCGACGAACGCGCGCAGCGAGCCCCCGAGCACCTTGCCGAGCGGGCGCCCCAGCATCTCGGCGAGCTTGCGGTTGGCGAAGAGGATCGTCCCGTCTCCGGCGATCGTCATCGCCCCTTCGTTCAGCGTCTCGAGCAGGGTCCGGTGCGCGTGATCGGCGCCTCTCAGCACGAACACCCGCGGCGCGCCCTCGGCGGTGACCACGAGCGCGTCGACCTCGCCGGCGCGGATGGCCGCGAGCGTCGCCTCGGCCTCGTCGAGGCGCAGGATGAGGTCGTGCGCGACGACCTCGGCCGTGTCGTTTCGTTCCTCGTCCTTTTTCGTCATGCATCCCCCGTGGATTGCGGAGGAACGCCGAGACCCGCGAGGACACGCTCGATGTCGGAGAGCGAGCCGATGATGCGCTGCACCGGGAGCGGATACTCCCGCACCAGCGTCGGCGCCGCGACGATCTGCGCGTCGCGCGCGAGCCACGGTTCCTGGTTCAGGTCGTGCACCTCGAGGTCGAAGCGGCCTGCGAGGTGCTGGTCGCAGAGCCTCCGCACGTTGCGGATCGCCCACCGCGACCTCGGCGAGTTCCCGACGACGTAGAGGCGCAGCACGTACGTCTCTCGTGGTTCGTCGGCGAGCGCTTGCCAGAAGGCGCTCGTGTCCTCGGCGGTCGCCGGGGCGCTCGCCCCGTCGCTGCGCCCGTCGTCGTGATCGCTCCCCCCCATGGCCGCGCTCTCAACGAGGTCGGACGTCGAGGCCCACGAGCACGCGCTCGGTGTTCGAGAGATCCCCGATGATCTTGCGGATCGGCTCCGGGAGCCGCCGCACGAGCGTGGGGATCGCCAGGATCTGATCACCCTCCGCGAGCTTGGGGTTCACGAGCAGATCGATGATCTCGATGCTGTACTTGCCCGCGAGGTGCTCCTCGCAGAGCCGCTTCAGGTTGGACAGCGCGAGCAGCGACTTGCGCGTCTGACCTGCGACGTACAGCCGTAGCTCCCAGATCTCGGGGCTCAGGTCGTGATCGACCCCGTTCACGTGGCTCGTCATGCGGCACCTCCGTTGTGCTTGCTCGGGTCCGCCTGCCGAAGACGGGCCATCTGTTCGCGATCGCGGCCGAGGAGCGCCTCCTGGCGTCTCTCCTGCTCCAGGATGGCCAGGACCTCCTGCTCCTCGGCCTCGAACTCCGAGCGGAGCGAGGCGATCTGCGCCTCGAGCTGGGCGCGCCTGCGGGCGAGGTCGCGCTGCTTTCGCTCCATCTCCTGCTGCCGCGCGAGCGCCTCGGCGCGCTCCAGCGCCTCCTGCGCCTGCCGCGCCGAACCCGTCAGCACCCCCGCCGGCCCCACGTACACGTCGAGCAGGTCGATCCCGTGGGACCCCATGACGAACTCGCGCACCTGGTTCGAGTGCGACATGCCCCTCGACTTGAGCACGTAGAGCCCCCGGTTCCGCTCGCCGCTGCCCTCGAGGAACTGCAGGAGCAGCCACGTATCCATGAGCGACGAGATCCCCACGTCCGTCTCCTCGATCGCGTCGCCGCCGGCGGTCAGGCTCGTGAAGAGCGTGGTGATCCCGCGGCCCTTCAGGAAGTCCACGAGCCGCATCAGCATTGCGCGCACCTCGAAGGGCGAGGCCACCATGGCGAGGTTCGTCACGGGATCGACCACGACGACGCCCGGCTGGAACGACTCGATCTGCTGGTGCATGTGCGCGAGGTGCATCTCCAGCCCGAAGAGCGTCGGGCGGGACGCGTGGAACGCGAGCAGCCCCTCGTCGAGCCAGGGCGTGAGGTCGACGCCGATCGAGCGCATGTTGCGCACGTACTGGCCCTCGGACTCCTCGAACGCGAAGTAGAGGCAACGCTCGCCGCGTCGGCAGGCGGCGTGCACCACGTGCGCCGCGAGGCTCGACTTGCCCGTGCCCGGCGTCCCCGAGACGAGCACGCTCGAGCCGCGGAAGATCCCCTTGCCGTCGAGCATGGCGTCGAGGCGCGGGACGCCGGTCGACATGCGCTCCTCGGAGGCGGGGTGCGAGAGCCCGAGCGACGTCACGGGCACGACGGAGATCCCGCCGCCGTGGATGAGGAACGGATACTCGTTCGTCCCGTGCTTCGTCCCCCGGTATTTCACGACGCGCAGGTAACGCGTCGCCACCCGCTCGTGCACGCGCTGGTCGAGCAGGATCACGCAGTCGGAGACGTACTCCTCGATCCCGTGCCGCGTGAGGGACCCGTCGCCGCGCTCGCCGGTGATGATTGCGGTGACGCCTCGATCCTTCAGCCAGCGGAAGAGCCTCCGGAACTCGGAGCGCAGAATGCCCTCGTTGCCGAGGACCGAGAACAACGTCTCCAGGGCGTCGATGACCACGCGCTTCGCCCCCACCGACTCGATCGCGTACGCGAGCCGCACGAAGAGGCCATTGAGGTCGTAGTCCCCCGTCTCGAGGATCTCGCTCCGCTCGACGTGCACGTAGTCGATGGCCAGCAATTTGCTGTTGACGAGCCGGTCGAGGTCGAAGCCCAGCGAGGCGACGCTCTGCGCGAGCTCGTCCGCGGTCTCCTCGAAGGCGAGGAATACCCCCGGCTCGCCATACTCGACCGCGCCGCGGACCAGGAACTCCATTGCGAAGAGCGTCTTCCCCGACCCCGCGCTCCCGCATACCAGCGTCGTGCGCGCCCTCGGGAGCCCCCCGACCGTGATTTCATCAAATCCCTTGATGCCGGTGGGCACCTTTTGCAAAAGGTTCGACGATTTCACGGTCTTGCCCACAACATCCATTGAATCGTATGTGCTCATACGAACCCAGCTCCCAGAACAATGGGCAAACGATCGCCCGAGCCCGCCGACGAAAGCCGCGTTTCGGCTCCGTCTGCGGCGTATCCTTTCCGAATTCCAGCCTATCGCACGGACACGAGCGCCATGCAAGGCGGGATACAGGTTGTCACGGCTACACCCCCCCCCGGTCAAAGATGATTGACGATAGGGTAGGGTGAGGAGGATATGTTGTCGAAAGAAAACCGCCCTGCGTGTGAGCCCTAATCCTGCTTCACCATCCGCAGGAGCTCTTTCGTCAGGTTTTTCTGGTGGGACTCCAAAGTACCACCGCCAATTTCCAGGAGCTTTGCATCACGCAGGAAACGCTCGACCTTGTACTCGTTGCAGTATCCCCACCCGCCGAGCACCTGCATCGCGTTGTCCGCGACCTCCTTGCCCACCGGCGCCGCGAAGAGCTTGGCCGCGTCCGTGCCGATGCGGTTGCGTTTGGCAGGGCCCACGTCGCGCGCCACGGCGTAGATGAGCGCCCGCGCCGCCTCGGTCTTCGCGAAGCTCTCGCCGATGTAACGCTGGATCTGCCCGTGCTCGGCGATCGACTTGCCGAAGCTCGTCCGGTCCGCCGCGTACCGCACCATGATGTCCATGCACCGATCCGCGATGCCGAGGCTCATCGCCGCCAGCGTGAGCCGCTCGATCTCGAGGTTGCGCATCATGTTGCGGATGCCCCCGCCCACCGAGCCGAGCACGTTCTCCGCCGGGACGAAGACGTCCTCCAGCATGAACTCGCTCAAGGTGCTCGCGCGCATGCCCATCTTCTCGGTCTTCTTGCCGACCGAGAACCCCGGCGCGTCACGCTCCACGACGAACGTCGTGATGTCGCCGTCGACCTTCGCGTAGACGATGAACACGTCGGCGTCGACCGCGTTCGTGATGAGCGCCTTGTGGCCCTTGATCACGAACCCGTCGCCCTCGCGCCGCGCCGTCGTGCGCATGCCGAGCACGTCCGTGCCGCTCGACGGCTCCGTCATGCCCATCGCCCCGATCCACTCGCCCGAGATCACCTTGGACAACCAGCGCTCGCGCTGCGCTTCGTTCGAGGCGTAGTAGAAGTTGTTCACGAAGAGCATCGCGTGCGCGAGGTACGCGAGGCAGAAGCCCGGATCACTCTTCGAGAGCTCGTGGTGCACGATCACCGCGCCCACGGCGTCCATGCCCGCGCCTCCGTCCTTCTCCGGGATCGTGAGCCCGAGCAGACCGAGCTCCCCCGCCTGCTTCATCAGAGGGACGTTCAGCGTGCCCGTGCGGTCATGCTCCTCCGCCTGCGGCTCCACCACGTCGCGGACGAAATTCCGCACCATCTGGCGCAACATCCGGTGCTCTTCAGTCGGGTTCTCCAGGTCGAAAGCGACGTCGCTCATGCGCGGGACACTAGCACGAGAGCCGCCACGAACGTCCTGGTCAACGCTCGGGGCTACGCCCGGACAAGCCGGGCTACGCCCCGAACCCCGAGACACACCTTCCCACGCGGACCGGGCACGCCCTTCGCAACGCCCGAGGTCGATGCTGCTCTTCTGGGGCCTCACGGCGTTCGCCTTCCTCGCGTGGTTGCTCGCGGCGACGGGCGTCTACGAGGCAGGACCGTGGATCCACGTCCTGCTCGTCATCGCCATCGCCTTCGCCGTGACCGGGCTCCTCTTCCGCCCGCTCGGCCGCCGCGGGCGCTAGGAAAAACGTTCCCGGCGCGACGCACCACGCCTATACCCGCGTCCGTGCGCCCCGAGAGCCTGTTTTTCCACCCGGACGAGCTCGCCCCCAAGGGCACGGCCGCCCGCGCCCCCCTGACCCTCCGCTGGCTCGGCACGGCCGGGTTCGAGATCACCTGCGAGGATCACGTCCTCCTGATCGATCCCTACGTCACGCGCGCCTCGCTCGCCCGCTGCATCACCTCCCCGCTCGCCCCCGACCTCGGCGCCGTCGGGCGCTACATCGGCCGCGCGGACGCGGTGATCGTCGGCCACACGCACTTCGACCACGCCCTCGACGTGCCCCTCATCGCCAAACGCACGGGCGCGCGGGTCTTCGGCTCCCGCTCGGCCGCCGCGCTCTGCCGCGCCGCGGGCGTGCCCGAAGCGCGCGTCGAGGTGGTCGAGCGAGCCCCGGGACAGGCGCCGATCGTCCGCGAGATCGGCCCCTTCCGCCTGCGCTTCGTCCCGAGCGCGCACTCGCGCTTCGCCCTCGGCCGCGTGCCCTTCCCCGGCGAGATCGACGACTGCGACGCCGTCCCCGTCCGCGCCGAGGGTTACCGCTGCGGCGCCGTCTTCCGCGTCGAGATCGAGGCCGCGGGCCGCACGATCGTGCACCTCGGCAGCGCCGAGCTCCTGCCCGCGGAGCCCGCGCCGAAACACGTCGACCTGCTCCTGCTCTGCGTCGCGGGCTGGCGCAGCGGGGTCGACCTGCCCGAGCGCGTGATGCGCGCCGTCTCGCCCGCCTCCGTGCTGCTCTCGCACTGGGACGATTTCTTCCGCCCGCTCGACGCGCCCGCGCGCGCGCTCCCGGCCGTCGGCCTCGGCGCGCTCGCCGAGAGGCTCCAGCGCGCGTCGCGCGACGTGCGCGTGGGCGCCCTCCCGCTCCTCGGCGACCTTTCCCTTTGAGCTCGAAACGTTCGACGTGAAAATGCCTACTCGCGCGCCCGGATCGCCGCGTTTCCGTCGGGCGCGTGGTAGACCTCGATGAGCCGCGAGGTCACGAGGTGCTCGAGCATGCGGCGCCGCGCGTCGGGCGAGGGATCGAGCCGATTCGATTGCCATCGCGTGACGAAGTAGTTCGCCCCGACGTACCCGTTTCGGAGCCTGCGCTCGGCGGCGCGTAGCTCCTCGATGAACACGGACTCGTCGTCCGACGGCTGGTACGAGGGCGGCGGGGATTCGAGCGCGTCCGGGTCCTCGTCGCGCGGCTCCTCGCACTCGTCGTGCGTCGGTTCTCTGGGCGTCGCCGCGTTTTGGGGCAGCATCGGCGGCGGCGGCGGCGAGGGGGGAGGCAGGTCCTCGCTCGCCCAGCGCGGCTCGGGGCCCGGCGGCGCGGGCGGGCCGGAGCCCTCGGTGTCCTCGAAAAACGAGATGCCTTCGAGCAGATCGATGTGATCGAACGCCGCTTTTCGCAGCCGCGCCGAGAGCCCTGCGCGCCCCCAGGTCGACACGTAGGCCTGGCGGCCGAGCTGCCGCACGCCCTCGATGGCCGGCGCGTGATCGGAGTCGCCCGAGACGAGAACGAGCACGTCGAACGCGTTGACGGCCGCGAGGCGGAGCATGTCCGCGACCATCGAGGTATCGACCTCTTTTTCCTGGGTATACCGGTTCTCGGCCCCGCAGGCCGCGCACTGGAACATCGATGTTTTGCGCGGGAAACGCTTCACGAAAAAGCCGGGCTGCACTTCGAGCATGTCGAGGAAGCCCGCGAGCTTCTTCTGCCCCTCGGTCACCGCGGCCGCGCCGGTCTCGATGCCGGTATAGTAATAAGCGCCCCAGAGCAGCGATCCGCCGACGCGGTCCACGAGCCACCGAGACAGCTTGGGGAACGCGAGCCTCCGACCTCCGGCCTCGTCACGCCATCCGGAGTGGAAATTCTTGCCGTCGAAGAAAATACAGACGCGCATCACACCGCCGCTTCAAACAAAGAAACCGGCGCCCCCCGGGGAAGCCGGTTACGACCATTCGAGCGATCTCCACCCACGATCGCGGGGGCGGGAGTCTTTAGTCCGAGGCTCCTCGTGTGGTCAACCGGCTTCCACGGCCTTTGAAGCCATTTCACGCGCTGCAGGACGCCCGCTCACCGCGCCCGCTCACGCTTTGCGCCATCATCGTAGTGTTATGGTCGGCCGTACCCTGGGGGGACGGCGGGCCGCTCCGTCCGGCCTGTGCTCTTGCTGGCAGCACCCAAACGATCTCGTCTCGCGCTGGGCGCTCTGCCGGGTATTCTTGGGAGCGCATGCCCGGTCCTGCCCTCGATCTGTCGCTCGCGCTCGACGTCCGGAGCGTCGCTCCGGGCGCGCCGCAGCGCGCGCACCTCGTCGTCGAGGTCTCGGCCGCGCTCCCCGAGGACGAACGGCACGAGAGGCCGCCGCTCGCGCTCGTGTTCGCGATCGACGTCTCCGCGTCGATGTGGGGTCAACCGATGGAGCAAGTCGTGCGCTCCATCGAGCGCATGGTGGAGCTGCTCGAGCCCACCGATCGCGTGGGGATCGTCTCGTTCTCCGAGGGCGCCGAGGTCGTCGCCGAGCTCGAGCGCCTCGACGCCGCCGCGCGCCGCAGGCTCGCCGGCAGCCTGCGCCGCATCGACCCCGAGGGCGGCACCGACATGGAGAGTGGCCTGCGCGTCAGCAAGAGCGCGCTCGGCCCGCGCGCGGCCGACGAGCGGCGCGGCATCCTCCTGCTCAGCGACGGCGACCCGACGCTCGGCGACAGGCGCCCCGAGGCGCTCGCGGAGATCGCGGCCTCGTTCCGCGGCGACGCGGCGGTCTCCACGCTCGGCTACGGCGAGGAGCACAACGAGGACATCCTGCGCCGCATCGCGGTCGCGGGCGGCGGGCAGTACTATTACGTGCGGGATCCGTCGCTCTGCGCGACCGAGCTCGCGCTCGCCGTCGGCGCCACCGGCGACGCGGTCGCCGAGGGCGTGTCGGTCGACCTCTCGCCTGAGCGTGGCGTCGACATCATCCGCATCGCGGGCGACGTGCGCGTGCGCAAGACCATGGGCGCCGCGCGCGTGGAGATGCCGGACCTCCAGCCGGGGGAGCGCGCGTCGCTCGTCATCGAGCTCGTCCTCGAGCCCGGCGCCTCCGTGAGCGGCGCCTTCGACGTCGTGCGCGCGCGCCTCGCGCATCGCCGGCCCGGCGCTTCGGAGGTGCACACGACCGAGCGAACGATCGGCGTCGACGTCGCGCCCGGCGCGCCCCAGCGTGACCCTGTGGCGCGGGCGCGTGTGCTCGTCGCGCTCGCGGAGGAGGCGCGCACCGCGGCGCGCGTGCTCGCCGATCAGGGCTCGTTCGAGCAGGCGGCGTCGCTGCTGCGGCGCGCGGTGGACGGCATGCGCGCGGAGGCGGATCTGATGGGCTTCGGCGCGCAGGACGCCCAAGGTGCTCCGGAGGCCCTGGCGTCGATCGAAGCGGAGGACGGCACGCCGCTCGGCGAGACGATCGCGCAGCTCGCGGAGGAGGCGGACGTGCTCGCGAAGAAGCCGAACCCTGCGGCGTATCGCCTCTTCCGCAAGGCCCAGGCGGGCCGCGCCGCCGCCGCCTCGCGCCGCGCGGGCGCGAGCCAGGCGGGCCCTCTCAGCCGCCGCGCCATGGCCACCATCGCCGGCAACCTCCCTCGCGCCCGCCTGCTCGTCGTGCAGGGAAAGGGCCCGAAGGACGGCTATCGCCTCGAAGGCACGACGATCACGGTTGGCCAGACAAACCACGCGCAGATCCGCCTCGAGGGCAAGGACGTCTCTCGCGAGCATTGCTCGATCGTCGGCCAGGACGGCAGGTTTTACCTGACCGACCTCGGCGGCGGCAGCGGGACGTACGTCAATGGCAAGCGCCTCACGGCCCCGAAGGCGCTCGCGCCCGGGGACGTGATCGGGGTCGGCGACTGCGAGCTCCGGTACGAGGAAGAGCGCTAGAAAGCTTTTGCTTCCCATGCACGTCGCTCCTCGCCCCGCTGTTTTCGTCGCCGCCGCCGCGCTCCTCGCGTCGATGGCCCTCGCCGCGTGCCGCTCCTCCGAGGCCAAACCGAGCGACGCCGCGCCGAGCTCGACGGCGGCGGCCGTGCCCGTCGGCTCCGCCGTGCCCGCGGTCGAGGCGGCGGTCACGGACGCTGGGGCGGACGCGGACGCGGGGGCGGTCGCGGTCACGGTCACGATTGTGGATGCGGGCGTGGACGCGGAGGCCGAGGGTGGGGCGCCGCCGGGTTGTCCCTCCGAAATGCTGAAGATCGGCCGTTATTGTGTCGATCGGTGGGAGGCGCACCTCGCCACGAAGACCGCGGACGGCGTCCTTTCGCCCTGGCCGCATTACGAGCGGCCCGAGAAGGGCACGTTTTACCTCGCCATGAGCGCGGCGGGCGCCTTTCCGCAGGCGTACATCAGCCGCGTCGAGGCGGCCGAGGCCTGCGCGCACGCGGGCAAACGCCTGTGCCGCCGCGACGAGTGGAGGCGGGCCTGCCGGGGCAAACACGGCTACCGGTATCCTTATGGCAACAAGGGCAAGCGCGGGGCCTGCAATACCGGCAAGATTCACCTCCTCGAGAAGCTTTACGGCAATCGCCCCGGCGCCTGGACGTACGAGGTCTTCAACGACCCGAAGCTCGACCGCGAGCCTGGATTCCTCGCCCGGTCGGGCGAATACGAGACCTGCGGCAGCGACGAGGGCGTCCACGACATGGTCGGCAACCTCCACGAGTGGGTGAGCGACGACGTCGGCTCCGACATCGAGGACATCCTCGCCCGGGACGAGGTCGAGCGGAAGAAGCAGCCGTGGAGGGTCGGCAACGCCATGTTCGTGGGTGGCTTCTTCAGCACCACCATCGAGCACGGCCCGGGCTGCACGTACACCACGATCGCCCACGAGCCCACGTACCACGATTATTCGACGGGTTTCCGCTGCTGCATGGACGCGCCCGGGGTCGAAAAAACGAAGACCCGGAAGAAGGCGCGTTAGTTCGATTTCGTGTCCGTCTCCGGCGCGTCCGGCGCGCCCGTCCCGGGCGTGTCGTTCGTCGGCGCGATGGGGCCGGGCGGCACGTGGGGCGGTTTGTCCGTGGGCCGGGGCTCGCGACAGGCGGCGGCGAGCGTCAGGGCGGCGAGCAGGAGCGTATTGCGGAGGACGGGTCGCATATCTCGGATGTGACGAGGCCGCCCTGCCACGTCAATCGGGCAGGGCCGACGATCTCAGGGCGCCGGAGCCGCCCCGGGCGGCGCGGCCGGGGGTGCGGCGAGCGGGAGCGTCGCGCCGGGCGGGCTCGGCTCGGGCTTTCGCGCGCGCTCGTTCTCGACGAGCGTGACGAGCTGCTTTTGCAGCGAGCTCCTGAGATCGAACCATTGCTCCTTGGCGTATTCCTGGGCTTTCTTCGCGTAGATCGTCGCGTACGGCTCGCCGCGCTGGTCCTCGTCGGAGACGTGACCGTAGAGGTACCCATTGCGCACGTCGACGACGAACGCCTCCACGTATCCTTTCACCACGGTATCGATGTACGGGACGAAGAGCACGGGCAGGAGCAGGCTCGTGGTGGCGATGAGGGGGTTCACGCCGAGGTTCTGGTAGCCATGGTCCACGATGACGAGCACGTCGGCGTTGGCGCGCGCCGAGAGCAACCGGAGCTTCTTCAGCGAGACCTCGCGCGGCGGCCCGTAACCATATCGATTCCCGTTCTCCTCCGACAGGCGCCGCTCGCCCGTGACGAGCAACGACGGAATGCGGTACACGCTGGTGACCCCGGGCAGCGCGGTGAAGAGTTTCTCGAGGTCCGGGGCGACCTCGGGGTCGAGCGTGTAGTAGGCGAGCCGCATCGAGCTCGTGGGCATCTGGGGCCGGGCCTCGAACGCCTTGCGGATGTCCTCGTCGTCGATCTCGGCCTCGCGATCCATCTGGAAGCCCGCGCCGCGGGCGGGCATGTGGCTGGTCCCGCAGCCCGAGAGGGCGGCGAGCGCGAGGGCCGCGAGGGCGAGGCACGTGGAGGCGGTGCGAGGCATGGAACTCCCTTTCGGAGCGGGAGAACGCGCGCCGCCGGGCGAGCTTACAGGCGGACGATCAAGGCTCGGCGTCCTTGCAGCACCGCACCCCGGTCGAATAGTCGAGGTAACTCTTCGGGTGCGCCGTCACCACCGCGTCGCAGCCATTCCGCGTCGACCGCGCGTAAAACCCGCCCGCGAAGGCCCCGCCCTCTTCGTCCACCCACTCGTCCAGGTTGCCGACCATATCGTAGATCGCGTCGCTGCCCCAGCGGCTCTTGCACGTCGGCGTCGCGCCCGTCCTGCGGAACAGCGGCGCCTCCCCGGCCCGCACGTGGTTCAGGCGCGGATCGAGGTGACCGATCGACGCATTGTCGTGCAAGATCGCCGCCGGGTGCCCCTCCCGGAACACGTTGCACGCCCCTTCCACGTACGTCTCCCCGTATGGAAAAGGCGTATCGTCCTGCCCCCGGCAAGCCAGCACGAACTCCGGCAGCGTACACAGCCGCTTCCCTGCCGCCGCGCAGGCGCTCTCCGCCACGAGCCCCGTCAAATATCCGTTTGGCCGGGCCATACGCCGCGGCACCGCCATCACCTCGAGCTTCTGCCCCCGCTGCCACCCCGGCACGAGCGGCAGCGGCATGGCCCGCGCGTGCACCCCGCCCATTCGGCTCCGCCCCGTCGACCAATCTCCGAGCGTGATCTCCAGCAAGTTGGGCGTCACCGGGAAATCCGGCGACAGCGCCTCCCCGCTCGCCGCGTCCACCATCGACGCCTCGAACCGGTCCACGCACAACGTCCCCTGCACCAGCACCATGTCCGGCGGACACGGCCGCGGCGCCGCGGCCTTCACCGCCTCCACGACCGTCGCCTCCTCCCCGGGCCGCTCCACGGCCGGCCCGAGCCCTCGCACCACCCCCACCTCCGGCACCACGTCCCGCCCCTCGTTTCGCGTGCCAAACCATCGCAGCGACCCGTCCGTCGCCCACCCGGGCTCCCCCACCACGCACGTCCCCGCCGCCCCCAGCGCCCCCACCTCGACAAACCCTCCCGCCGTGGCCGTCGGATAAAACCTCGGCCCTGGCGTCCCGTCCAGACAAAAGCCCTCGGCCGCCCCTTCCGGCCACCTCGCGGCCCCGACCTCCCGCCCCTCCTCGTCCAGCCAAACCACCTGCCGCCGCCCCTCATCCGACAGGAGCGCCCCGCCCCCGGGCAGCCCTGACAAACGCAAACCCGTCTCTCCGGGTCGCACCGTCAGCGACGTCCGCGCCACCGGTCCGACCCGCCCCGCCGGATCCACCACGAACGCCACCACCTCCTCCGAGCCCACCCCGACCCCCGCCACGATCGCCCCGCCTCGGGCCCGCTCCACCGCGACAAACCCTGGCCGCACCGGCGAAGCCGCGCTCCTCGCCCGCCCGTCCGACAGGGCCGGCGCCCCTGCCTTCCCGTCCTCCCCCAGACCCGCCACGTGCAGCCGCCCCCCGGACAGCTCGATCAACAACCCCTTCTCCTTCCCCCCGACCAGCGCCGCCCCTTCCGGCCAAACCCGGCCCCGCCAAACCTCCGCCACCCCTGCCGTCGGCGCCACCCGCCCCACATCCCCCCGCGCCACCCAGACCGCTCCCCCGACCTTCCCGATCCCCGCCACCGCCCCGGCGCCCCGCCCCCCTGCAAAAATATCCTCCTTCGACAAACCATCCCGCACCCCGTCCCCCTCCAGAAAACCCAAGCGCCCCCCGGCCAGCGCCACCCCTGTTCCATCGGGCCAAACCCTCGCCCAGCTCACCCGCCCTCGCCGTGCCGGAAACGGAACCGCCTCCTCCCGCGGCGCTCCATCCCGCCCTGCCGACCATAACCCCCGCCCGTCCCTCGTCGTAAAAAACGCCCTCTCCCCGGCCCACACCACCAGCCCCACGTCATTGCGCCCCTGCCCCGCCATACGCCGAGGCTCCGCCTGCAAAATTTTCTCGAGCCCATCCCCCGCCCCTGGCTCGATCGCGCATTCCCTCCGCCCGAGCTTCACCGACCGTCCCCCGAGCCAGCTCACCTCGCAACGCCCGCCCCGCGCCACGGGCAGCGTCAACAGCCCCACCTGACTGTCCCCCACCAATCGCGGCGCATAAAACCCCTTCAAAGCCCCCCACTCGAGCTCCCCCTCCACCACCTTCGTACGACTCTTCGCCTCGAACCTCCCATCCGCCCCGATCACCCCCCCGCCCATTGCGGCCCACCCCATCCCCTTCACCTTCCGCCTTGGTTTGGCGCTCTCGTACCAAACGACCTCCACCCCTCGCGCCGACCCCATGGCATCCACGACCCCCATCCCGTCCAGCGGCGGCACGAACCGCAGCCCTGTCGCCTTCGCCTCCCCCTCGAACGCCCCATCCTTCGACACCCAGCGCACCGTCACCTCCACCGTCGGCCGCGCCGGCGCCTTCTTCCCATTCCCCCTTTTCCCCGCGCCCTTGGGCCTGGCCGTGGACTTCCGCTTCTGGACGAGGCGAGCGGGGGGGGGGGGGGGGGGGGGGGGGGGGGGGGGGGGGGGGGGGGGGGGGGGGGGGGGGGGGGGGGGGGGGGGGGGGGCGGCGCGGCCGCCCCGCCCCCCCCCCCCCCGCCCCCCCCCGCCCCCCCCCCCCCCCCCCCCCCCCCCCCCCCCCGCCCCTGCTCGCCCCTCCCCCCCTGACCCCTTTCCCCCCACCGTCTCCACCGAAATCAGCGCCACCCGCTCCCCGCTCACCGCGACAGCCTTCACATCTCCGACCCGCTCGCACCCTCGGATCTCCGCCACCTCCGACCCTTTATCGAACACCGACAAACACAAACGCTCCCCGCTCCCCGACGTCAGAAGCGCCCGCTTCCCGTCGCTCCTCGTGAATGCCAGCACCACATTCTCGTCCACGAGCCGCACGATCGGCCCCATCCGGCCCGACTCTTCCACCCACCGGACATATCCCTCGGGCTCGCCTGCGGCTTGCGACACCAGGAGCGCAGCCGCTTCTCCCACGACCGGCTCCACCGATATCGGCAATCCCGCCTCTTCCACCGTTCCCAGCGACAAACGTAACACCCGGTCTCCGGCGGCCGAGCTCGGCGTCACCGTCACCGTCGCCGGCTCCCTCCGCTCGCTTGGTGTTCCTCCGCCGTTCGGCGGCTGCCTGTCACGTACACTCGCGCCCGAGCAAGCTTGACCGGAGACGAGCAGACCGAGCAGGAGCAGGCTCGGGCCTTTTTGCACACGGAGAGAGGAAGGGAGGCGCGCCACGATCGCGCTCACCTTAACGCGGACTCTGCCGGACGTGCAGGAAGAGCAGCACGCGCGCGTCGTGTCCAGGGACAACGAGCCCGTGCAGCCCGTGCCGCTCTCGAGGTGTCCGGGCAGATCGTGCCGGGGGGCACGTCGGCTGCAATGACCCCCGTCCGGAAGGGGGCTCGGCCGGAGCACGCGAGGCTTGTTTGAAGGCTCCTCGCGCGTGTTCGGAGGGCATGCCTCTACCTCTCAGGAGGACTTTTCGATGTTGAAGACCATGCAGCTCACGATGCTCGGTGCGGCGGCCCTCATGACCCTCGGCGTGGGGTGCGGGGGCAACGAGAAGCAGCCCGCGCGGAGTGCGCAGCAGCAGCGGCAGACCCCGGCCTTCGAGGCCGAGGTCCCCGCCGATCAGGGGCAACTCGGCCCGTATGGCCAGGGCCAGGCCGGGCAGTGGGGCCAGGGCCCGACGGGTCAGACCGAGGCTGGCCGCGGCACGGCGGGGCAGTGGGCCCAGGGCCAGACGGGCCAGGAGCATGGGGACATGGGCATGCTGAGTGAGCAGGAGATGTGCTCCTCGCTCGTCCAGCATTCGAACCTCCGCGTCGAGGACATCGAGGGGGGCGTCGCGATCATCGCGACCCCGAAGTCGGGCGTGGACCTCTCCACCCTGCGCGGCGATGCGCTCCACATCGCGTACACGATGAGCCCGCCTGCGGGCGAGCAACGCGCGGCGCGCCCCACGAGCGCGGCGGAGCGTTGCCCCCTCTTCGACCTCGGCCAGATGGCGGGTCGGTCCGGCGTGATCGAGCAGGGCAACGAGATCCGCATCCTCATGCTCGCCCAGGACACGGCCGGCGTGCCCACGCTGCGTAACCAGACGCGTGACTTCGTGCGCCGGTGGGGCCAGGAGGGCATCCAGAGCGGTCAGAACGGCCAGCAGAACCAGGACCGCTGAACCGGGGCTCGGCTCTGGAACGGGCAGGGCGGGGGAGGAGGGGCCTCTCCTCGCCCTGCTTTCCTTTTCAGGCCCTCGACCTCTCCGGAAACGTTCGCTACCCTGAGCGTGTCATGAGCAAGAAGCTGGACGAAGAGCTCGCGCAGGCTGCGGGGATCGACAAGGACGACGAGGGACCGGCGGCCGTGCCTCCCATCGTCGTGCTCCAGCCGGCCGAGCGGGCGCAGCGGCCCAGCAGAAGTGTGGGCCTCTTGATCACCCTGCTCGTCATGGGCGGCGCGCTGGTCGGGCTCTTCCTGTTCGGCTTCAAGGAGGCGGCGATTTATGCGACGCCCGTCGATCAGCTCCTCGCCCAGCAGGACAAACTGAGGGGCCGCAAGGTCCGCGTCGAGGGCGAGCTCGTGCCGGGCACCCTCGAGAAGCGCGACAAGCCTTGCGAGTATCGGTTCACGATTCATGGCAAGGACAAGCAGCAGACCTTGCCCGTGCGTTATCCGCAGTGCGTCATTCCCGACACCTTCCGCGACGTCCCTGCGGGCGGCGTGCAGGTCACGGTCGAGGGTTCGCTCAAGTCGGCGACCGATTTCGAGGCCACGCTCGTCATGGCGAAGTGCACCTCGAAGTACGACCCGAAGACCCACGAGATGACGCAGGGCGAGGGGATGCCGATCAACTGATCCGATCCGGCATCGGCTCTCAAAAAAACGCCGGGCTCCTCGAAAGGGCCCGGCGTTTTTCATTTCATCCGCTCCTCATTCCGTTTCCGTTGGCCTTCGCCTCGGCACGGGGGGCGCCGGCAGATCGTCCGGGGGCATCGCGGGGGCTCCTTCGGGTTTGTCGTCGGGTTGGTCCGCGGGCTCGGCTGGCAGGGGCGCCTCGCGTGGTGGCTCGACCACCTGGGGCTCGGGCTCGGCGGGCTTCGGCGCCGGCGCGGCGGGGGCGCGCTCCTCGTCGCCCTTGTCCTTTGCCGTCGACGTGCCCAGCGGCAGGCCGGGTTTCCTCGTCGGGAACGGCGAATCGCCCTTGCCGCGCCCACGACCTGCGGCGGCCCCGTCGGTCGAGTGTGGATCGAACCTCATCCGCGACAGCGCGCCGTGCGCGTGCCATCCGTAGAACCCATCCTGCCGCTTCGACCTCTTGATCTTCGGGTCGGCGAGCTCGAACAACGACGGCGCGCTCGAGCCTGGCGCGCCGAGCAGCGACTTCGTCAGGTCGCTCTTGTTGCGATAGGCGTCCGTGAACTTGAAGCGCACGTAGAGATCGGCCGCGGACATGTTCCACGGCTCGCGCACGTTCACCTTCCCGTCGCCGGCGAGCTCGATGTCGGTCCCGTTGGCCTCGAGCTTCGTGATTTTGAGGACGCCTTCTTTGGCCTCGGCGGCGATCACGAGGTCGCCGAGCTTCGCCTCGGGCAGCGCGATCTGGCCTTTGATCTTCGACTTGCCGTCGCCGACGGACATGCCCGCGATCGTCAGGTCGAGCGAGCCGTTTGCTTTGTTGAACTTCCCGCCCTCGGCGGTGAGCTCGAACGCGCCTTTCGCGACGCCCTTCAGCGGCACGCCGAGGAAGTCCTTGATCACGTCGACCTTCGCGAGGTCCACGCCTTCGAGCTCGACCTCGACCGGGCCGCTCGATGCGCCGTACGGGATCGTGCCGTGGATCTCGCCGTCGAAGGCGCGGGCCCAGACCTTGATGCGCACGCGGCCGACGAGGAGCGGCAGGATCTGCAGACGCGCCTCGACCTCGTCGATCTCGAGCACGCTCTCCTTCGGCGCGGGTTTGTCCTTGTCGGATGCGCCGCCGAAGGGCCCGGCCGCGCGCGAGCTCGAGGACGCGTCGTCGGGCGGCAGGTAGACCCGCACGCCCGTCGCCTCGATGCCCGTGAACCAGTACGAATCGAGCTCGTCGATCTCGATCCTCTTCGCGTCCTTGCCTTTTTGCGTGGCCTGGAACTCGGCGATGAGGCGGTCCTTCAGGCGATCCCAGGGGAAGGCCAGGTAGAAGAAGAGCCCGAGGAGGAGGCAATAAAGCGCCGGGTAGGCGAGGAGCTTCGTGATGCGCAGGAATCGGGACTTCACGGGCTGTTCTCCTCGTCGGCCGTATCCTTCGGCTCGCCCTTGTCCTTCTCCTTTTCCTTCTCTTTCGCGTCGGGCTTGCGGTCGTAGGCGCTCACGCCGAGCTCCACCTCGTACGAGTCCGGCTCACCGGCGCGCGGGCGGATGTTGAGGCGCGTGATCGCCACCGCGTGCCCCGATTGCTCGATCTTCTCGAGCGTCTTCACGAGCGCCAGCATGCCCACCTTGTGCATTTTGACCACGGTGAGCCGCTCGGTGTACCGCTTGCCGTGCGGGACATCGGGTTTGTCCTGCGCGTCCGCGATCGTGATCCCGTTTTGCTTCGCGGCCTCCTCGATGAAGCCGGCGAGCGCGGGGGCGGGGCGGCCGTACCGCGCGAGGAGGGCGTCTTGCTTCGCCTTGCGCTCGGCGACCGAGAGGCGCGCTTTGTACACCTCCTCGATGAGGGCGCGGATCTCGTCGTTTTCGGTCCGCGACGAGCTCACCGCGCTCCACGCGTAGATCGGGAGCGCGAGCACGACCATCGCCGCCAGCGTGCCGACGAGGACGCCGAGCAGCTTGCGCTCGCGCGGCTCCAGTTTGTCCAAGCGATCCGCGAGCGTCACTTGCCCTCCTCCTTGCCCGCCGCGGGCGAGGACGTGTCCGCCGCGTCAGCCTTGGCGGTCGTCTTTTTCTTCTTGTCGTCGCACTTCAATTCGAACTCGAGCACGTACTTCTGCTTGCCGTCCTCGGGCTTGCCGAACTGGGCCGTGCGGCTGATCTTCACGTCCTTGAAGCACTTGTGCTCCTTCATCTTCTCCGAGATCGCCTGCGCGTCGGGGATCGACGGGACCGTGCCCTCGATGCGGACGTGCCCGCGGTTCAGGTCGAGCTCGAGCACGTCGTGGACGACCTCCTTGGGCACGGACTCCGAGAGCTTGACCATGACGTCGAAGGCGTCCGCGCGCGGCAGCGGGTCCTCGTCGGCGCTGGCGGGGCCTTTGTCGAGCAAACCACGCGCGGCGGCCGGGTCCTTCGTCTCCTCGTCGAAGACGTCTCCCGTGGCCGTCTCGAGCCGCGAGAGCAGCATGTCTTTTTCGGCCGAGAGGCTCCGGTGCTGGGCGAGCAGGCTGAAGACGAAGCTCACGACGACCGCGGCGCCGAGGCCCGCGAGGAGCGGGATCTTTTCGCGCAGGAAGGGATAACTGCGCGCCGCCGCGAGGTCGCCCTGGCGCAAATTCAGGCCGCGCGCCTTGCCGGCGAGGCCCATCGCGAGGCCGATGGCCTTCGCGAAGCGCGGGAGCATGGCCTCCTGCTCGGCCGTGACGTTCTCGAGGCGCGGCTTCGGCAAGGGCAGGATCGTGATGCCGAGCTCGGTCGCGAGGAACGCCTCCGCACCTTGCGCGCTCGCTCCGCCGCCGACGAGGTACATGCCGGCGAGCTGGCTGCCGCCCGAGGCGCGCCAGGCGGCCAGGGTTTGTCGCAATTCACGCGAGAGCGCGGGCGCGCTCCCGGGCAAACCGAGCGTGCCGCGCGAGAGCGTGCGCGCGAAGACGGGCTCGCCGCCGCGCAGGATCACGATGTCGCTCGTGGCCTCGCCGAGGTCGAGGATCGCGACGGGCAGGGCCGCCTCGCCCGCGGGCGCCTCCTTGCCGAACGGTTTTTCGATTTCCGGCATCGCGCCCGCGAGGTTCGCGAGCGGCAGCGCGCCCGTGCCCACGCGCTCGGGCTCCATGCCGAGCGCCTCGCGCACCAGGTCGATGCGCTCCTTGACGTCCTCCGTGCGCGCGATGGCCGCGAAGATCGGCACCGTGTCGCCGCCGGGGTTCTTGTCCATGCGGTAATCGAACACGGCCTCCGTGATCTCGAACGGGATCATGGATTCGAGCTCGAACGGCAGGACGTTTTCGATCTCCTTCAGCGCCGAGGTCGGCATGTCGACCGAGCGGAAGAACGTGCGCTCGCCCGAGATCGCGATCGCGATCGCGTCGGCCTTGTGGCCGCCCACCGCGGCGCGGATGGCGTCGACCGAGAGGCCCGTGACCGGCGCCTCGCCGAGGGCCTCCAGCGTGATCTTGCGGTACGAGAGGCGCAGGAGCGCCGCCCTGACCACCGCCTTGCCGACGTCGATACCGAGGATTCTGGACATCTCGAATACTCTCTCACGAACGAACGATCACTCGATGCGATAATGAACGATGTTACCCGCCGGGTTCGCGAAAGGCGAGGCCTGGGCGGGGCCGCCGGGCTGCATTTGCTGCGGAGGCTGGCGGGTGTCGATGACCGCGTGGATGCGCACGCGCGTCGTGCGCTTGCGGCCGGGGACGACGCCCTCGGCGTAAATGCTGAGGACCTTGGAGGAGGTGGTGATCGACTTGTCGAACTCGGAGTCGCTCTGGAAGACGACGGGGCCGATCATGGGCCCGATCATCTGACCGAGCATGCCCTGCCCCTTGATGATCTGCCGGAACTGCGCCGGCTTGCTGAAGAGCGGAATGCCCCGCACGAAGCTCCGCACGGCGCTGACGGCGCCCACGAAGCCCTGCTGGAAGACGAGGCCGGTCGGGTCGAGCGGGTTGCACATCGGCGTCGCGGCCTGCACGGCGTGGGCGCAGATCACCGTGAGCATGGCCTCGGCCGGCGCGCTGTTGACGTTGAGCTTGCCCTGGCCCCACACCGTGACGATGCGGCTCTCGGGCCGGCCCGAATCGGGCTCGACGAGGTTCGCCCAGAAATCGTCGCCGATGCCGCGCACGAGCCGGAGCTCCTCGAGCGAATCGAAGGCCGCGTTCTTGCGCCGGTAGGGCAGGCCGATCGTCTGATAGAAATTGTCCTCGGAGGCCGAGCCCCCGGGCCCCGTGAGCAGCGGATCGCAGACGACGGCCTGCTCGTTCGGATCGGCCCAATCGATGATGGCGCCGCAAATCGAGCGCAGATCGGAGACCTGCCCGTCGGCGTCCATCTGCTCGAAGAGCGCGGGCTTCTGCGACATGAGCGAGGCGAGCTGCTTGACCATCTGGATCTCACCCGTGACGCTGCCGCTCGCGGCCACGTTCAGGTTGATCTTGCCGTCCTCGTCGACGATCTTGAAATCGAAGCGCCCGCCCGAGACGCCGAGGTTCTTCCCCGTCGAGATATCCATGCCGGAGACCGCGACGAACTCGTCGGCGCCCGTCTGGTCATTGAAGAGGCCGAGCACCTCGTTCGCGTTCTCCCAGATGGGGATCTGCCCCGGCTGGCCCTGCGTGAGCATCGCCAGCATCATCCCGATCTGGCCCTGCGTGATCGTCGGGCGCACGGTCTGCTCGCTGGCGATGAGCAGGCGCGAGAGGTTGATGGCGCTCTTCGCGAGGTATTCGGCCTTCAGCGAGTCGCGATCGGCGATCGCCGACGCGAGCTCCGCGGTGGTCTCCTGCTGCAATTCGGTGAGGAAGACCGTGAGCACGGTGATCGCGCCGAGGACCATGAGCAGCGCGATGCCACGCTCGTCCTTCTTGCGGCGCTTCTTCTTCCGCTTCGGGGTCGCCGAGACGCGCATCTCATTCACCTCGGGACGCCGAACGCGATGGGGTTTTGCGCGGGCATGGAGATCCGCGTGCGGAACGGGATGGGCTTGTCGCCCGGCCCGCCCGAGAGGACGAGCGTGATACGCACCTGGAGCGGCAAGCGCTGGTATTGCCCCGAGCCCGCCTGCGTGGTGTCCCACGTCGTCGTCCACTCCGCGGTCACCGGGTCGAGGTATTCGATGTCGAACAGCTCGACGCCCTCGGCGAGGACATTGACCACGCCGCCCTTCGCGGGGTCGAGGTCGATGTGCCGGGACTCGCGGCGCACGAGATCCATGCCGCCGGTGTCGGGGTTTCGCACGGCGAAGAAGCCGACCTCGCATTGATCCGACTCGTGCGCGTCGCGCGAGAGGCGGCGGTGCGCGAAGGCGGTGAAATCGACGCGGTCGAGGTTGCCGTCGTCCTTTCCGACGAACGCCGTGTTGCGGACCGATTGTAATGCGATGAGCGGCTGGTGCAGCGAGACGAACGCCATCTGCAGGTCGCGGCTGACGCGGCTGATCGCGGCGCGGCCCTGGTGGTACCGATCGTTGATGTTCGAGAGGCCCTTGCGCGAGCGCGCCATCCCGTCGAACGCGCCATAAATGAGCGAGCCGACGAGGGCGAGGACGCCGATCGCCATGAGCGCCTCGATGAGCGTCACGCCGCGCTCGTGTTTGCGATACGCGCGCCTCATCCGTTCGGCCCTCCGCCGTCGAGCGCGTCCTCGTCGATGCCCTGCGTGGGCGGACGCGTGAACCATTGCACGAGGTCGAACGATTGCTCTTTTTCGCCCTGCTTCCAGGTGACGGTCACCGTGATGCGGCGGGTGCTGTTCTCGAAGATGCTCTTCAGCGTGGGATAAGCGTTCCGCATCCCCTCCTTGAGCAAGCTGCCGAGCATCTCCGTCGGATCGCCGGGCAGGCCGCCGTCGCCGAGCGACGCGGGATCGAGGCCGCCGCCGCCAGGCATCCCGGGCATTCCGGGCATCCCGGGGAGCCCGCCGCCGGGGCTGCCGCCGATGTCGAGCCCCGTGTCGAGCTCCATCTCGCCATACACGGGATCGGGGAACGTGGGCTTTTCGATCTTCCAGGTGCAGCTCACGTTCGGCGTCTCGTCGCCCTCACAGCAAGGGCCGCTCTCGATGACGTCGAGCTCCTGAAAGCCGTCGGGCTTCTGGAGGACCTCCTCGAGCTCGCCCATCTTGCAGCGCGCGAGCCCCGTCACGACGCTGATGTTGCGGGCGTGCGCCGACATCGAGAACGAGCCCGCCTGCGCGGCGAGGATCGCGGTCAGGCCGAGGCCCAGGATCGCGACCGCGATCATGACCTCGAGCAACGTGAACCCTTTCCTCTGCTTCATCCCCGAATACCCGTTTTCTAGAAACCCGAGTCCTCGCGCTCCGATTCCTCTTCGTCGTCACGAGGCCGCTTCATTTCCACGCGGCCCTTCTGCATCGTGGGCTTGCCCGTCAGCGGCGAGACGAGGATCGTCATGAAATCCCTGTCCTTGTCCGCCTCGGCGGGGTTGCCGAGCACGATCTGGATCGCGGCGCGCTCGGTTTGTCCGCCCGGAAAGAAATAAAGATACGCCCGGTCCTCCTCGATCGGCTCGTCCTGGTGCGCGGTGTCGACCGACATGAAACGAATGCCGTCCGCGAGCGACTTGCCGGGGTTCTCCTTGTCCCCCTCGAAGCCAAACGCCGAGGTCGGCGTGAACGAGGGCTTCGGCGCGCGCAGACCCTGCTGCTCGAGTTTGTCGTCCTGCGCCTTCTGCTGCTCCGCCTCGCGCTCGGACTCCGTCGCGCCCGCCGCGCCGCCCGTCTTCGTCCGCCGGTCGATCGCGAGCTGCCCCGTGCCCTCTTCCAGCACCACCGAGCGCTTCTCGAAATCGAACACGAGGCGCACGGGTTTTCCGATCGCATTCGCGTGCCCGTACGCGACGCGCACCGCGCTCGTGATCATCACCGCCGATTGCCGGAGCCGCGCGCGCTTGAGGCCGCCGAGCCCGAGGACCGCCGCCCCCGTGATGAGGGTCATGATCGCCAGGGTGATCAAGACCTCCACGAGCGACAGGCCACGCCGCCCGCGCGAGGACGCGGCGGCGTGGCATTTCGAGGGACGGGCGAAGGCGGCCGGCATGGATCCTCGTCAGAGATCGCCGACGCGCTTGATGTCGGCGTCCTTGAAATCGTCCTTCACGTCGTCCGGCGTGCCTTCCTTCCGGTCCGCGCCCGCGCTGATCACGGTGATCTCGTCGCCTTCACAGGTGATCTTGAACGGCGTGCCCCACGGATCGTCGGTCTTCTTCGCGTCGATCTGCTTGCCGTCGATGAGGTCCTTCAGCGTCGGGCACGTGCTGCTGCCGGCCATCTCGAGCTGCTGGTACTGCTGCGCGGCCGTCTTGATGACGCCCGCCGAGAGCACGGCCGATTTCACGCGGCTCTTCTTGAGCTGCGGGAACACGAGCGCCGTGGCGCCGCCCGCGATGATCGCCATGATCGCGAGCACGATCAGGACCTCGACCAGCGTCACGCCCCGCGACGCCGCACGCTTCCACTTCCGGATTCGATTCGCTTTCACCTTCATGATCCGTTCACTCCACGCGGTCGAGACCGCCGATTTCGCCGTCCGGCCCGTCACTCGTGAGATCGTACCCCTCCGGGTCCTTCTGACCAGGGCAAACCAGCCGGAGCGGCCTGCCCCACGCGTCGATGGGGTCGATCCCGATATAACCTTCCGTTTTTAGCGCATCGAGCGACGGAGGGCACTTTCGCTCGTGATCCGCCCGGTACGCGTCGAGGCCCGCCCGCACGACGCCGATCGTGGCCATCGTGGAGCGGACGCCGGTCTTGCGCCGCTCGCGCGCGCCGAGCAGAAGCAAGAGCGTGGCCATCCCGAGCGCGAGCGCGACGAGCTTCGCCCGCGCCATGCCGCGGCCGCGCAAGATGCCCCCGCCCCGCTCCCACGGGAACCAGATCGTCGTCTCTCGCTGCCTGCGCCGCGCCACGCCCCGATTCCCCCTCTACCCTGCGAAGCTCGACATCTGGATGAGCGGCATGAGGATCGAGAACGCGATGAACCCGACCGCGCCGCCCATGAACACGATCATGAGGGGCTCGAGCAGGCTCGTCAGCACCGTCACGCGGGTCTCGACCTCCAGATCGTACGCATTCGAAACGTTCTCCAGCATCTCCTCGAGCTGGCCGCTCTTCTCGCCGATGGTGATCATGTGCGTCACGATCGGCGGGAACTGGCCGCTGCGCTTCAAGGGCTCGGCGATGCTCTGGCCCTCGCGGATCGAGCCGATCGCGTCGGCGATGACCTTCTCGAGGACGGCATTGCCGAGGACGTTCTTCACGATATCCATCGCGCCGAGCAGCGCGACGCCGGCGCTGAGCAGCGTGGCGAGGGTGCGCGAGAAGCGCGCGATCGCGATCATCAGCACGAGCTTGCCGACGATGGGCGCCTTGAGCAGCATGCCGTGCCATTTCAGCCGGCCCGCCGGCGTGCGCACCCAGCGCCGGAACCCCCAGATGCCGCCCGCGAGCAGGCCGAGCACGAGCCACCAGTAGTTGCTCAGGAAATCGGAGAGGCCGATGAGCGCCGCCGTGTACCAGGGTAATGCCTGATCCATCGAGGCGAAGATCGAGGTCACGTTGGGCACGACCGCGATCATGAGCACCGAGACGAGCGAGGTGCCGAGGATCGCCATCAGGATGGGATACGCCATCGCCGAGGTGATCTTCGACGTGAGCTTCGCCTGGGCCTCGAGGAACGCGGTGACGCGCTCGAGGACCTGCTGGAGCATGCCCGACGCCTCGCCGGCGCGGACCATGTTCACGTAGAGCGGCGGGAAGATCGAGGGGTGCTGCTCGAGCGCCTTGGCGAAGCTCGTACCCTCGCGGATCTGCTCGCGCACCTGCGTGAGCGCGCGCTTCAGCGCCTCCTTCTCGACCTGATCGATGAGCGCGGTCAGCGATTCGAAGAGCGGAATGCCCGCCTTGAGCAGGGTCGCGAGCTGGCGCGTGACGACGGCGACGTCGTTCGTGGAGGGGCGCTGCGCGAAGGCGAGGAGGTTGATCGATTTCTTGGTCTTCGCCGCGGCGGCCTGCTCCTCCGCGGCGGTCGTGAGGAGAATGCCGTCCTTGCGCAGAAGGACGCGGAGCGCCTTCGCGTTCTCCGCGTCGCGCACGCCCTTCACCGGCTTTCCGGTGGCGACGAGGATGCCTTTGTACTCGAAGACGGCCACGGCCCGCTCCTCCTATTCGTCCACGATGACGTCCTCTTGGGTCGCGGCGAGGACCTCCTCGACCGTCGTCATACCCTTGAGGACCTTGCGCGCGCCGTCGTCGCGCATGGTGTCCATCCCTTGCGAGATCGCGACGCGCTTGACCGTCTGCGCGTCGGCGTTCTTGAGGATGAGGGGGCCGATCGCGTCGTCGATGACGAGCAGCTCGTAGATACCACGCCGCCCCACGAACCCCTTCTGCAAGCAGGCATCGCAGCCGCCCGGCTTGAAGAAGACAGGCGAGCTGCCCATGTGCTGCCCGACGTATTCGTATTCGAGCCCGTGCACCGAATACCGCTGCGACGGGAGCCGCTTCGCCTTCCAGGCGAGGCGCTCCTCGTCGAGGCCGAGCTGCCGGAGCTCGTAGGCCGTCGGCTGATAGGGCACCTTGCAATGCTGGCAGAGCATACGCACGAGGCGCTGCGCGAGGATGCCGATGACGCTGGAGCGCACGAGGAAGGGCTCGATCTCCATCTCGACGAGGCGCGTGACGGCCGCGGCCGAGTCGTTCGTGTGCAGCGTCGAGAGCACGAGGTGACCCGTGAGCGAGGCGTGAATCGCGATCTCGGCGGTCTCCTTGTCGCGGATCTCGCCGACCATGATGACGTCCGGATCCTGGCGCAAGAAGGCGCGGAGCGCGCTCGCGAAGGTGAGGCCGATCGAGGGGTGGACGTGGACCTGGTGAATGCCGCCGATCTCGTACTCGACCGGATCCTCGGCCGTGAGGATGTTGCGGCTCGGGTCGTTGATGCGGTTCAGGCAGGCATAAAGCGTCGTCGTCTTGCCGCTGCCGGTCGGGCCCGTGACGAGGATGATGCCGTCGGGCCGATTGATGAGGTGATCCATGATCCCGTATTCGCGCGGGGCGAAGCCGAGATCGTCGAGGCCGAGCAGGATGCTCGTCTTGTGCAGGAGGCGCATGACGATGCGCTCGAAGCCGCGGCTCGTGGGGACCGTGGAGACGCGGACGTCGACGCTCTTGCCCGCGATCTTCAGCGTGATGCGGCCGTCCTGGGGGAGGCGCTTCTCGGCGATGTTGAGGCTCGCCATGATCTTCACGCGGGCGACGATCGGCGCCATGAACTGCTTCGAGGCGCGGCGCGCGACGTAGAGCTCGCCGTCGATGCGATAACGAACGACGACGTCGCGCTCCTCGGGCTCGATGTGGATGTCGCTCGCGCGCTCGCGGACGGCCTGCGCGAAGAGGCTGTTCACCCAGGCGATGATCGGGGCGTCGTCATCGGAGTCGATGATGTCGACGAGGTTGTCTTCCTCCTCGTGCTTGTCGCCCTCGAGGTTCCCCTGGCCCTCGCGTTTCTCCCAGACGCGGTTGATCGCTTCGTGGACGTGATTGCGCGTCGCGACCGAGACCTCCACGGGCTTCGCGAAGATCGCGCGTACGTCGTCGACCGCCAGCGTGTCGAGCGGGTCGGCGACGACCGCGTGCACGCTCTCTTCGTCCTCGAAGACGGGCAGGATGAACCGCTGCTTCGCGTACGTGATGGGCAGGCGCGAGGCGACGTCGAATTTGATCTGATCGACGTCGATCTTCGGCAGGAAATCGAGGCCCATTTCGCTCGCGAGCGCGCGGGCGATCTTGCCCTCGTCCGCGAGGTTCGACGAGACGAGGAGGTCCGTGAGCGCCTGGCCGCGCTCGCGTACGGTCTCGAAGAGCGGCGCGAGCTTCTCGGCGTCGACCACGCCGTGGCGGACCAGGATCTCGCCGACGTATTCTTCTCGGGCTACCGGGTTCATGATCACTCCACCCGCTGTACGGGCCGGGCCGGCGCGCCGGCCGGGCGGCGGCGCGGGACGGGCGCCGCCGGCGCATTGCCGGTGGTCGGAGGAGGCATGGCCTGGACCGCTCCGCCGCCGTCGTCGCCGCGCACGGCGATGCTCGGCACCGCAATGGGTTGTCCGGGCTCATGCGAGCGCGGGCCCTTCGGCCTGGCCTCCTCCTCGAGCCGCGCCCGGTCGGCCATCTTGATCTGCGATTGCCGGATGTCCTCGACGAGGCCATTGGCGCGCGCGTAATCCTTCGGGGGCTCCCACTCCGAGTCGCCGAAGACGAAATACCGGTCGAGGAACTCCTGCCGCTCCTGCATCTTGCGCTCGAAGATCGCGCGGAGGTCCTCCTGATCGCGGATGATGTACGGGGTCAGGACGAGCAGGAGGTTCGTCTTCTGCGTGGTCTTCTTCGTGGTGCGGAAGAGCGCGCCGAGGACGGGGATGTCGCCGAGGATCGGGATCTTCGTGCGGGAGTTCGTCACGGCGTCGCGCATGAGGCCGCCGATGACCACGGTCTGCTGGTCGCGGACGACGAGCGTGGTCTTCGCCTGGCGCTTGATGATCGGAATGGCGCCGAGCTGGCCCTGCGGCGCGCCGGCCTCCGAGATGCCCTCCGTGATCTCGAGGCGGACCTGATCGGAGTCATTGACGTGCGGCGTGACCTCGATCTTCGTGCCGACGTCCTGGCGAGGCGCGGCGAAGCCGCCGAGGCCGCCGAGCAGGCCGAGGCCGCCCATGCCGCCCATGCCGCCCATGGCGCCGCCCGCGCCGCCCGCCGCGCCCGCGAGCGCGCCGAGGCTGCCGCCGACGTTGGTCTGGAGCGGGATGTTCTGGCCAATCTCGATGGTGGCCGGGATGTTGTCGGTCGCGAGGATGTGCGGCGTGGCGAGGACGTTCGAATCGGAGTCGGTCGCCATCGCGTGCATGATGACGCCGAACGCCGGGATCGAAATGCCCGTGCCGAGCAGGTTCGCCGACTCCGCGATGGTCGGCCCGCGGACGCCGAGCGCGAATGCGCCGAGCTGATTCGCGACGGAGAGCGGCGCGCCCGCGGAGGTGAGCGGGTCATTGCCGCCGTACATGATGCCGTCGCCGGTCACGCCGTCGACCTCGACGGGGGAAGGCACGGGCGCGCCCATGTGCCAGCGGACGCCGACGTCCTGCGTGCGATCGACGTTGACGTCCATGATCACGGCCTCGATGAAGACCTGGCGGCGCGGCTGATCGAGCTCGTCGATGACGCTGCGGAGCGCGGCATAATCGCGGAGCGAGGAGGTGACGACGAGCTTGTTCGAGCCCTCGTCGCAGGTGATCTTGACCTGGCCCTCGAAGATGTCCTCGGTCGAGCCGGGGACGGGCGGGGCGGCCTGGGCGCCGCGCCGGCCGCCCGGCGCCGCGCCGCCGCCGGTCGCGCCGCCGAGGAGCTGATTGAGCGTGCCCGAGAGGTCCTTGCAGCCCGCGTGCTGGAGGGGCAAGACGTGCATTTGCCCGTCGCCGGATTGCGGGACGTCCATGCGCTTGATGAGCTCGAGCAGGCGCATGTAATCGGGCTGGTTGGCCGTGATGACGAGCGAATTCGTGCGATCGTCGGCGAGGATCCGCGCGCCGCCGCCCCCGCCGCCGCCCTTGGCCCCGGGTTTGCCGCCGGCGCCCGGCTTGAGGTCGAGGATCTCGTTCAATTTCATGGCGACGTCGTTCGCCCCGGCATAATGGATCGGCTCGAACCAGATCTGATCACCCGCGCCGCCGACGTCGATGTCCTCGAGGATGCGGATCATGCGCTGCACGTTGGATCCGGTGTCCGTCATGATGATGAGGTTGCCGGACGGGTGGACCGTGATGTCGCCCTCCTTCGATTTGAACTTCCCGAGGACGTTCGCCGCCTCGTTCGAATCGACGTTGGAGACGCGGTACATGCGCGTGATGAAGCGATCCTCGGCGGGGACCGCGGTGCCCGCGCCGTAAATGGGGGTCGTCTGCGTGACGACGCCGGGGGTCTCGACGATCTTGAGGAAGCGGCCGTGCGGGATGACGGTGAGGCCGTTCGTCTCGAGGATCGAGAGGAACGCGCTGTAGGCCTCCTGCACGCTGACCTTGTCCGGCGAATACACCGTGGCCTTGATTTGGCGGAGCTTGCCGCCATAAATGAATCGACGGCCGGTGATGTTGCTGATGGCCTTGACGAGCTCGTTGAGGTCGGCCTCCTCCAGGTTGAAGGAGACCATGAAGTTGCCGCGCTTCGGCTTGAAATCGATCTCCTTCGGGCCCTGCTTCACGCCGGCCATGGGATCCTCGCCGACGACGGGCGGAGGACCCAGAGGCGCACCGGCGCGCGGGGGCGGGCCGGGAGGGAAGCCGGCGGGCGCCCCCGCATTGGGGCCGCCCGCGCCGGGCGCGCCCTGGGCCTGGCCGAGCTGAGGACGCGCGCCGGGCGTCTTGAGCACGGGGGCGCCGCGCGGCGGACCATTCTGCGCGGACGCGATCGCGGGCGCGGAGGCGCAGAGCAGCGCCGCGAAACCGAAGCCAAACCTTCCCAGGCGGGAGTTTCCGTAAGGCGTCTTCATGATCCTCGAGTTCGATTCGGTCATTCGCTAGGAGAAGTCTTCAAGGCGTGGCTTCGGCGGGCGGCTCCGCCGGCGCGGAGGAGGCCGATCTCCGCTTCGGGCGAGGGATCTTGCTGGTCGGTTTGCCCGGGGAGGCGGCGACCTCGGACGGTTTGTCCGCGCCGTCCTCGCCGCCCTCGCCACGCGCGGGGAGGACCGATTTCGCGACCGATACGACGATCAGGCTCGCGAGGGCGACGAAGCCGATCGAGCCCACCACGAACGTCCCCACGTAGAGGAGCGTCCGCTGGAGCAGCGTCCCTTCGTTGAATGCAGGCAGCTTGAGCTTCGCCATCCCTCGGTCTCCCGTCTCGATGCCGTCCGTCGCGGAACCGTTCGTCCCGGTCATTTGATGTTGAAATCGATCGTCATCGGCTTGCCGCGCCGATTGACGCTCACCTGGAGCTTGTCCGCGCTGCGGAGCCGCGCGTATGCCTCGAGCGCTTTTTGCGGATCTGCCATCTCGAAGCCATTGATGGACTGGAGACGGTCACCATTCTCGAGCCCGAGTGTACCGAGGAGCGACTCCGGGCGCACGCCGAACAGCCGGATCCCGACGACCTTGTCGCCCTCTTTTTCGGGTACGATTCGCGCCGACCGCATGAGCTCCGCCTGGTTCTCCAGGATCTGGTCGACGACCGAGCGCTCGACGTCGAATTGCGTCTCGCTGACCTTGTGGATCTTGTCCGCGATCTCCTTGGGGACCGCTTTGGCGCCCCTTCGCTTCGGCGCCGGCTTCGGCTTGGTCTCCGCGGCCTTCGGCGCGGAGGCGAGCTTCTGCGGGACCTCGCCGTGCACCTGCATCTGGCACCGCGAGCTGCCGCTCATGAGCCACACGCGATCCCAGCCGATCCAGTACACCTCGTGCCCCCCGACGTCGTCGCCGCGCCGCCGGAGCTGCGCCTTGCCGTCCGAGCCCGCAATGGCGGCGAACGACCAATCGGGATCCTCCGATTGCGTGATCAGAAGGACCTTGCCCACGTCGCAGACGGGATCGCTATAAGGATCGCTGCTATCGGGCGCCGGCGCGTCGGGCGCGTCGGGCAGATCGAGGGGCTTGCCGTCGAGAGGCCCCGTGACCGAGTCGAACGGGTTGCGGCTCAGGATCGGCCCGGCGTTGACCGAGCGCTCCTGTCCGGCGCCGCTGTGCGGCAGGCCACCCTTGGGCGGCGGCGGCGGCGGCATCGACGACGGATCGAGCAGCACGCTGCCGGCGACGAGCTCGCCCATTCCCGACGCCTGGAAATAGGCGGCGGAGGCGATCAACAGGCAGATGATCGCGGGAAAGTAGCGCTTCAGGATCGCGTCGAGTCCCATGAGCCCAGCTCCGTGCAAGCGAGAGACGTGCCAGCCCCGATCTTAGCGCTTCCCGGGCCTTTTTTCGCGCGGGGAGGGCACGATCGACAACGTGGCGAAGGGGGTAGGGTGGGGGCGGTGAGGATTGCCAAAGTGACAATCGGATTTTCAAGCGCCGGGGTAGCGCCGCTCTTCCCGGTGATCAACCCTCGATCTCTCCGAGCTTGCGGTAGATCGTGCGGGTGGAGATCCCGAGGAGCTGGGCGGCGACGGATTTGTCGCCATGGGCGTAACGCAACGTCTCCCGGATGAGCCGGCGTTCGACCTCGTCGAGCGGCGTGCCGACCGAGAAGGTGATGGTCTCGGGGGCGGCCGCCGCGCTCTCGCGGATCGACTCGGGCAGATCCTCGATGGACAATTTCTCGCCGCGGCAGAGCACGGCGGCGCGCTCGATCACGTTCTCCAGCTCGCGGACGTTGCCCGGAAACGAGTAGTCGAGCAGGCGCGCGAGGACCTCGCGCGGGGCCTCGAGGCGGCCACGATTGTTCTTGGCGCAGTACACGCCGAGGAAATGGTCGACGAGCAGCGGGATGTCCTCGCGGCGCGCCCGGAGCGGAGGGACCGTGATCGCGATGACGTTCAGGCGATAAAAGAGGTCTTCGCGGAAGCGGCCCGCCGCGATCTCGGCGCGGAGGTCCTTGTTGGTGGCGGCGACGATACGAACATCGGCGCGGACGGTATCGCCGCCGATGGGCTCGTATTCATTCTCCTGGAGGACACGCAGGAGCTTGACCTGCACGGAAGGGCTGAGCTCGCCGATCTCGTCGAGGAAGAGGGTGCCGCCGGCGGCCTTGGCGAACCGGCCCTCGCGGCGGGCGAATGCGCCGGTGAAGGCGCCACGCTCGTGGCCGAAGAGCTCGGCTTCGAGGATGGTCTCGGGGATGGCGGAGCAGTTGACCGCGACGAAAGGTCCGTGCCGGCGGGCGCTGTGGTCGTGGATGTAACGAGCGACGAGCTCCTTGCCGGTGCCACTTTCGCCGAGGACGAGCACGGTGGCAGAGGAGGGCGCGGCCTGGGTCGCGACGTCGAGGACACGGCGGAGCGCGGGGCTCGAGCCGATGATCTCGCGCTTCGTGAGGAGCTTCAGCTCCTGGCGGAGGGAGCGGTTCTCGGCGACGAGGGAGCGGCGCTCGGCGGCCTTGCGGACGCTCTTGATGATCGTCATCCGCTTGAGGGGTTTTTCGACGAAGTCGTAGGCGCCCTCGCGCATGGCCTGGACGGCCGTCTCGACGGTGCCGTACGCCGTCATGAGCACGACCTCTGTGTCGGGGGCGAGCTGCTTGATCGCGCGGAGGAGCTCGATGCCGCTCGTGCCGGGCATCATGAGGTCGGTGAGGACGACCTCGACGCGATGTCCCCGGAGGAGGTCGAGCGCAGCGCGGGCCGAGGGCGCGGTGAGCACGCGCATGCCGTCACGCTGAAAAATCTTCTCGATGGAAGCAAGGTTACTGGGCTCGTCGTCCACCACGAGCACGGTGGGCGCGTCGGCCCCCGCCTTCGCCTCGGGAGGCGCAGGCGTCGAAGATCCTGACAGCTCGTCAACCATGTCGACAACATGTCACGACCCTAGGCGTCGTGTCCACGCTGACTTTCCCTCCGTCAACTTGGCAAAAACGAGGTGTGCGGGATCGCTAAAATCGACGAGGAGCGTCGGCGCCAGGATGTCGGGTTGTCAGGCTGTCACCGGATCAGCTTCGAGAGCTTTTTGAAGTTGTCCGTCCCGGCGCGCCCGAGCCAGTCGAAGACGACGGTCTCCATGGTGGTGAGGGTGGCGCCGGCGGCGCGGCAGAGATCGAGGCCGACGGCGCGGTGATCGTCGCGGCGCGAGGCGACGCCGTCGGCGACGACGTGCACGTCGACGCCACGTGTGCAGAGCTCACGCACGGTCTGCATCACGCAGACATGGGTCTCCATGCCGAGGACGATCGCGGCGCGCGGAGGGCCGCTCGTCGCCCACGCGCGTTCGAAGCCGATGTCGTCGCAGGCGGAGAAGTCGATCTTCTCGACGACGGGCGCGCTCATGGCGCGGAGTTTGTCCCCGATCGGGGTGATGGTGCGGCCGAGGCCCGCGGGGTACTGCTCGGTGGCGAGCACGCGCGCGCCGAGAAGGTCCGCGGCCTCGAGGAGCACGGTGGCGGCGCGGACGAGGTCCTTCATGCGGTCCTCGGGCATCGCCGCGGCGAGTTTGTCTTGCACGTCGACGACGAGCACCACGCTGGCCTTGGGATCGAGCCGTCGCATCGATTCGTCCTCCGTCCGGCTAGCGAGAGCGCCGGAAGCTCTTCAAGAACTTGAGCAGATCGCTGCGCGCGTCGAAGCGCAAGAGAGCACGGGCGACGAGGTCGCCGTCCGCGGTTTTGATCTCGCCGGGCAGCACGGTCATGGACTCGACGAGCTCGCGCGCGGAGACGTTCTTCCGGCCCTCGAAGACGTAGGGTTTGTCGTCGTCGCCCTGGAAGTGGAAGGCGTAGGGCAGGGTGCCGGTGCGGAGCAGATCCATGCCGAGGGTGCCGCGGAGGTAGCGGTGCTCCGCGAGGCCGGGGGCGTCGATCGCGCCCTCGATCTCGACCTCGGGGCGGCGGAGGAAGCGGAGGAGCGGCGCGCTGCGGGCGCGGATCGTGAACGAGAGAGGGCGCTCTTTGTGCGGATCGTCCACGCGATGGTAGCTGCCCGCCATCGTCTCGCGGAACTCGAAGCCGCTCACGGCTGCCCGCCCTCCGTGGGGAGAGCTGGGCCCGCGGTCTTCTCGTCGAAATCGTTGGAGGGCAAAACGAGTCGCTCGACGCGCGTGTCAGCGGCGAGGGCCTCGACGATCGCAGGGACGTCCTCCGTCGTGACGCGGCCGTAGAAGTAGCCGTCGGGCTCGACGGCGACGACCGGGCCGGCCCAGCAGACGTCGAGGCAACTCGAGGTGCAAGCGCGCACCTCGGTCTTCGCGAGGCCGCGGTCCTTCAGCGCGTCCTTGAGGGCCGCGTGGAGCTCGACGGAGCCGCGCTGCGCGCACGAGCCCTTGGGCGTGCCGTCGGGGCGGCGGTTCACGCAGACGAAGAGGTAACGCTTGCGTTGGGGCACGTGGGCGAGCCTTACGCCGAGGCTCGCGGCGGTCAAGTCAGGGGGGCGCGACGAGGACGGAGAGGCTGTAGAGGCCCGCGCCGTCGAAGAGCGGGCCCGCTTTGACCCGCACGTAGTACTTGCCAGGCGCGAGGCCCGGCGCCTCGACGTACGAGCAGAAGCCGACGAAGTCGTCGTTGCTCGTGATCACGCTCGTGCCGTCCGCGTCGAGGATCTCGACGACCGTGTCGAGCTCGTTGAGCGCACAAGCGCCGAGGCCGGCGTCGGTGGTCTGCGCGGTGATCGTCGAGCCGGCGGACGCGACGTCCACGACGATGACGTCGACGTCCGAGGCCGGCGCGAGGACGGCGTGAAACGGGGCGACGTAGGGGTCGGCCTGGGCCGAGGTGTCGTTCGGCTCGGTCTCGCTGATCTCGAGCTGGCACGTCGGGCCGCAGCCGTCGCCCGCGTTCTGGTTGCCGTCGTCGCACTGCTCGGCAGGCGTGCGGATGTCGTCGCCGCAGACGTCGGTGACGACGCCGATCGCGAGGCGGTAGGCGAAGGTCGGGGCGGCGGCCTCGGGCGAGGCGACGACGCGGACGTGGTAGGTGCCCGCGGACAACGAGGCGACGGTGACGAGCGAGCAGAATCCTTCGCCCTTGTCGTCGTCGGCGGCGAGCACGGTGGCGCCGTCGGCGCCGAGGACCTCGACGACGGTGTCGACGAGGCCCGCGGCGCAAGCGCCGTCGCCCGAGTCGCGCGTCTCGACGATCACGCTCCTGGGGCCGTCCGTGATCTCGAAGGTGACGACGTCGACGTCCCCCGCAGGCGAGATCTCCGCGCCGAACGGAGAGACCCACGGGTTCGCCTCGGCAGCGGTGCCGTTCGGCTCGACCTCGTTGAAGAGCAGCTTGCATTCGGGAGAGCAGAGGTCGCCCGGCGCGGGGTTTCCATCGTCGCACTCCTCGCCGAGCTCGGGGTTCACGTTGCCGTCGCCGCAGAACGGATCGGGGACGCCGCCGCCCGCGCCGCCCTGTCCGCCGACGCCGCCCGCGCCGCCCTGTCCGCCTGCGCCGCCTTGTCCGCCGACGCCGCCCGCGCCGCCTTGTCCGCCGTCGCCGCCTTGTCCACCCGAGCCCGAGGAGCTCGTGGTCGGCTGCGTGCGGGGCGGCAGCGCGTCTTCGCCACACGCAACGAGCGCGAGGCCGAGGAGCACGAGGGAGGGGGCGAGGGATCGGGTCATTCGCTGTCGACGCACGAGTAGGTGATCTCCCAGCCGTTGAGCGTCGGCGCCGCGCCCTTGTTGGTGGTGGGGTTGAAGGTGACGGAGAACTCGAGGAACTCCTGCCGCGCGCCCGGGAGATCGAGCTTCGTGTAGACGTCGATCGGGCAAGGCGCGGGGCCGGCCATGGTGCAGAGCTGCGTGTCGGCGGGCGTCGCGCGCGCCGTCGCGAGCGTGGTGAAGGCGCCGGAGAGCTGGTCCGCCGCGGTCGCGGTGCGCGCGGCGAAGATCACGTTCGAGTCGCCGGGCGTGACGGTGTCGTAGGCGAACCAGCCCCACTGCACCTTCGTCCCCGTGGGGCACGTGGCCTGGTAGACGTGCGTGTACGTGGCCGGATCGTAGGAGCCGGGGCAGCCGAGCTGCACGTCGATCTGCGCGCCGGCGTCGTTCAGGACCGTCTGGCACGTGGTCGGGCAGAGGGTGATCTTCGAGGGGTTCGCGGCGTTGTCGAAGTACCAGCCGTTGCCGCACGAGGCCGCGTCGAGGACCTTCGCCATGTTCACCTGCTGGCCCTGCGTGGGCGTGTAGACGACGGTGGCGTTCGTCGGATCGAAGAGGCCCGCGT
Organism: Polyangium spumosum; assembly: GCF_009649845.1. Taxonomy (NCBI): domain Bacteria; kingdom Pseudomonadati; phylum Myxococcota; order Polyangiales; family Polyangiaceae; genus Polyangium; species Polyangium spumosum. The sequence continues at coordinate 332,857 of NZ_WJIE01000005.1, read as the reverse complement.
TCGGGAGGTCGAACTCGCAGGAGACCGTGTCGCCCTTGATCTGGAGCATGGCCGAGAGGAACTTCTGCGCGATGTCGTCGGCGTCGGAGATGAAGAACGCCGAGCCGGTGCCGCCCTTCTGCGCGATGAGGTTCATGAGCGTCGGGCTCGAGTCCTGGATGCCGATCGCGTAGGTGAGCACGCCGGCGTTCACGAGCGCGTCCTCGGCGAAGGCGGCGATGGTGGCGTTGTCGTTGCCGCAAGAGTTCGGCTTGCCGTCGGTGACGAGCACGACGACGGTCTGCTGCGCGGGGTTCGCGAGCTGGTAGGCCTTCGCCCACTTCTCTGCGCCCGCGAGCGCAGGCTGGAGCGGCGTGTCAGCGGTCGGGAGCGTGGCGTCGATGGCGGCGACGAGCTTCTGCTCCTGCGCGTCGGTGGGCGCGGGGTCGCTCGTGAGCTTGGCGAGCGGGACGAGCGGGACGGAGCAAGCGTCGACGTTGCAGGCCGTGTCGTCGCAGCCGGCGACGGGCTTGAAGTGCTCCCAGAAGCGCAACGCGACGCCGAGGCCGGCGGACGAGGGATCCTTGAAGAAGTTCTTCAGCGCGCCGGTGGCCTTGCCCCAGCGGTCGTTGATCGTCATCGAGCCGGAGCGGTCGAACTGGACGAACATGTTCACCTGCCGGACGGTCTTGCTCGTGACGACCGAGCACTCGGGCGGCGCGCAGCCGTTGCCGCCGCTCGAGAGCGACCAGTTGTTCTCGCAGAAGCACTCGTCGAAGTAGGGGCTCGCCGCGTTTTTCTTCGGCGGGTTGATCATGATCTCGCGGTTGCCGTTGCCGATGCCGCAAGCGTTCGCGTCGACGCTGATGCACTGGCCGGGCGGGATCGGCTCCTGCGTGAGGCACTCCTGCATGTTGGGGTGCGTCTGGTCGGGCGCGCACTTCGGGTACTGCTGCGAGTTCGCCGGGAAGTGCACGAGGCGGACGCCCGCGGGCGCCTCGGTTTTTCCGTGGTTGCACACGGGCACGACGCCGTTGCAGGGGACGCCGACGGAGAGGTCGATGCCGGTGCACTGCGGATCCGTCTCGCCGGGGAGCCACGGGACGCAGTCGCCTTTGACCGGGCAGCTCTCCTGGCAGAGGGTCGCGACCTTGTCGACGCAGAGGTTGTCCCAGGTCGTCGAGCAACACGAGGGGCTGACGGCGCAGACCTTGGCGACGCACGGATCACAGGCCGGGTTGAGCGGCGGGCCCGCGTAACACTTGCTGTGCTCGCAGTTCCCCGCGTCCTGGCACGTGGCGCCGCAGACCGTGTAGACCTTGTCGACACACGTCGGATCCCAGCCGCCGAGGGCCGCGTCGCACGTCTTGCCACACTCGCTCGGGATGAGGTCGACGCAGCTCTGATCCCAGGTGCCGCTGCAGCAGCTCGCCTTGGCCTTGCAGACCTCCTTCACGCAAGCGTCGCAGCTCGACTTGAGCTTGCCGCCCACCTTGCACGGGTCGTGCGCGCAGGTGCCCTCGTAGGGCTGGGCGCAGCAGCTCGGATCGATGTCGCAGATCTTCGTGACGCACGGATCGCAGTCGGCGGCGAGGCCAGAGCCCTCGGCGCACTTGTGGTGCGCGCACGTGCCCGTCACGGGGCTGCGGCACTGCATGTTGTACTGGCAGTCGCTCGCCTGCGCGCAGGGCTCCTTGAGGCCCTTGTTCACGAGGCCCCCGGGGAAGTCGCCGAGGTCGCCGGTCTGCCAGTCGTAGATGCTGCCCGAGGCGTCGGGCGTGAGGCCCGCGTCGGGCTGCTCCTCGAAGACCTGGCAGGAAGGATCGCAGGGGTTGTTCACGCACGGGCCAGCGGTGTGGCTGTAGACGATGACGCCGCCGGCGCCGTCGTCGGGGCGCGCGGAGGTCTGTCGGACCTTCGCCTTCGGAGGCGCCGCGCGGGAAGAGATGGTGCCCTCGGCGCACGCGCCCCACGTGCCCTCGACGCACGCCTGCTTGCCGTCGAGGCAGGTGAGGATGCCGTTGTGCTCGCCGATCGTGACGGAGCAGGCGCGCACCTGGCCGTCGACGCAGGGGCCCACGCTCGTCCCCGCGCCGGTGCCGCCGGTGCCGCCTTCGCCAGGCCGCGGCGTGAGCGGCTGCTCGGCCGAACACGCGAAGACGAGCGCCGCCGGCGCGAGCGCGAACATCGCGAGGGCGAAGCTCGATCTCCACGCCGCGCGCCGCTTCGCGCCGGACGAGCCGTTCTCCCCGAGCGTCCCTCTCGATGTGCCCGACGCACGCGCCATGGACCGAACCTCCGGATGGATCCTTCGCGACAAGCAAGACTGCAGGATCCCGGGCCGAAGAAGCAAGCAACGTGCCCCGAACGGTCTTTGCCCCGTCCCCGCCACGGCGAGGCCAGGGCGTGCGCCTGGTAACGGGATCTACCGGGGAAAAAGTTGCGCGGGCCGCAACCGTTTCACAACCCCACGGTCGGCGCGATGGGCGCGGCCCGAGGGAGGCGCGAAAATCGGCTTGTCGTGGCCCTTGTCCACGCGCATGCTCGGCCCGGGCGAAGGCCCTTCCCGGCCCAAGAGGAGGCCGGCTCCCGATAGCCCTGGGCCGGGGGATCGGGGAAAGCTCCGAGGACTTTGCACGCCCACGCCATCGCCGGATTCATGAGCGCTTGGGTGGTCGCGTACGTCGCGATCGCCACGTTCTGCTTCGTCGCGCGGCGGCGGGAGCGCCTGCGCGGGCGCGAGGCCGACTTCTTCCTGTTCGGTTTCTTTTGCCTCGCGCTCGCGGTGCACACGGCGGGCGTGGCGGCGCTGCACGTGCTCCGGGGCGCCGACGTCGTGCGGATGGTGCTCGTCGCCTCGGACGTGGGGCGCGTGCTCGCGGCGGGGCTCGTCGCGCACGTGGTCGCGCAGCTCTCGCAGTGGAGGCTCGCGCGGCGCGCGCTCGTGGGGATCTACGGCGCCGCAGCGGCGCTCGCCGTGGCCGTCGTGGTGGACGATCTGCGGCGCCACGGGGTGGTGGCCGAGGCGCCCGTGACGGTGCTCGGGGTCTCGGTCGTGCAGGTCGTGACGCCGCGCGGCGCGCTCTCGGTCGTGGTGTCGATCGGGGCGCTCGTGGCGTCGCTCTTCGGCGCGACGGTCTTCGTGCGAGGCGCGCTGCGAGGACGCGTGGACCTCTTGCCCTCGCTCTGGGGCGCGCTCGCGCTCGTCGTGAGCACGGGTTACGACGGCATTCACGGCGTGCTCGGGCACGGCAAGCCGCTCGCGAGCCCCTACGGCTACGCGGCGTTCGTGATGGGCGTCGTGATGTCGCTCCTGTCGCGGTACGCGTCGCTGCGGCTGCGGCTCGAGGAGCGCGCGGGGGAGCTGAAGACGAGGTCGGCGGAGATCGCGCGGGCCTACGAGGAGCTACGCGCGGCGCAGGCGGAGCTCGTGCGCAAGGAGCAGCTCGCGGCCGTCGGGGAGCTCTCGGCGGTGATCGCGCACGAGGTGCGGAACCCGCTGGCGATCATCACGACCGCCGTGGCGACGCTCCGGCGCGAGGGGCTCGGCGAGGACGATCGGCAGACGCTGCTCGGGATCCTCGACGAGGAGGCGTCGCGGCTGAACCGGCTCGTGGGGGATCTGCTCCGGTACGCGCGGCCGGTGCGCTGCGAGCGGCAGCTCGTGTCGGCGCGCGAGATCGTGGAGCGCGCGCTCGCGCTCTCGCAGAACCAGACGAGCGTGAAGGTGACGTTCGTGGAGCCGGAGCCGCTCGAGCGTATCCAGGCCGATCCGATGCTCCTCCGGCAGGTGTTCGAGAACATCGTGACGAACGCGCTGCAGGCCATGCCGAGCGGAGGTTCGCTCACGGTCACGCTCGTGCCGCAGGTGGAGAACAGCGTACACGGGGTCGAGGTGCGCGTCGCGGACACGGGCGAGGGGATGGACACGTCGGTGCGGGATCGCGCGCTCGATCCGTTCTTCACGACGCGGGCGGCGGGGACGGGGCTCGGCCTCGCGATCGTGGCGCGTATCGTGGACGCGCACGGCGGGCGTCTGTCGATCCAGAGCGACGTGGGCGCGGGGACGGAGGTGCGGATCTTCTTGCCGCAACAAGGGGAGCCGCCGCCGGGGCGGAGGAGCGTGCCGCCGGAGGTGAGCCGCACGAGCTCGCTGCCGCCGATGCCGGTCGAGGTGCGGCGCGCGTTTGCAGGGAGGAAGGCGTGACGAAGGACGAAGACGCGCGGGCGCGATGGCGCGCCGAGCTCGTGCGCGCGGACAAACAGTACGTGTGGCACCCGTACACGCCGATGCAGCGGTACATCGACGAGGTGGATCCGCTCTGCGTGGAGCGGGCCGCGGGGGCGCGCTTCTTCGACGTCGACGGGCGGAGCTACCTCGACGCGAACTCGAGCTGGTGGGTCTCGACGCTGGGGCACAACCACCCGCGCCTCGTCGAGGCGCTCGCGCGGCAGGCGGGCAGGCTCTGTCACGTGTCGCTCGCGGGCGTGACGCACGAGGGCGCGGCGAAGCTCGGCGAGGAGCTCGTCGCGATCGCGCCGCCGGGGCTCGTGAAGGTGTTCTACAGCGACGACGGCTCGACGGCGGTGGAGGTCGCGCTGAAGCTCGCGCTGCAGATGTGGCAGAACGAGGGGCGCCCGCAGCGCCGGAGGTTCGTGGCGCTCGATGGAGCGTTCCACGGCGAGACGATCGGAGCCGCGAGCCTCGGGGGCGTGGAGGTGTTTCGAAGGCCCTTCGCGGGCGTGCTCATGGAGTGCATCCACGTGCCGCCGCCCGAGGGCGACGCGCCCGAGGACGCCGGATACGCGCGCGCGTTCGAGGCCCTGGAGAAGCTGCTCGCCGAGGGCAGCGACACGATCGCGGCGGTGGTGCTCGAGCCGCTCGTGCAAGGCGCGGCGGGGATGCGGATGTACGACGCGGCGTACCTGAGGCACGCGCGCGCGCTCTGCGATCGGTACGACGTGCTGCTCGTGATCGACGAGGTGTTCACGGGTTACGGGCGCACGGGAGCGATGTGGGCGTCAACGCGCGCGGGCGTCGCGCCGGATCTGATGTGCCTCGCGAAGGGCTTCTCCGGGGGCATGTTCCCGATGGCGGCGACGCTCGCGACCGGGCGGGTCTTCGACGCGTTCCTCGGCGCGCCGGAGCGGGCGTTTTATTACGGCCACTCGTTCTGCGGCAACCCGCTCGGCGCGGCCATCGCGCGCGAGGTGCTCGCGATCTTCCGCGAGGAAGAGATCGTGGCGAAGGTCCAGCCGAAGGCCGCGCGTATCACGAAGGCGTTCGCCGCGATGCGCGAGATCCCCGGCGTGGTGCGGAGCCGATCGCTCGGGATGATCGGCGCGCTCGATCTGTCGAAGGGAGCCGCGTACCTCGGCGAGCTCGGCTGGAAGGTCTACGTGGAGGCGCGCAAGCGCGGGGCGTATCTGCGGCCGCTCGGGGACGTGGTGTACGTGGCGCCGCCCTTGACGATCCCGGACGACGAGCTCGAGACGTTGCTCGGGATCGTCGAGGAGAGCGTGCGGGCGGCGCTGGGTTAGCCTGCTTTTGCGGCGAGCTCGCGTAACAGCGCGATCGCGTCGTCCACGTGCTTGTGCGGGAGCAGCTCGTAGTTGAACACGCCCCGCACGATGCCTTGCTCGTCGATCACGAACGTGATGCGCCGGTCGAGGCCGATGATCGGCCAGAGGACACCGTACGCCTTGGCGATGCGTTTGTCCGCGTCCCCGATCATGGGGAACTCCACGGAGAGGGACTTCGCGAAGTCACACTGCGTCTCGTGTTTGTCCGTCGAGACGCCGACGACCTCGCCGCCGAGGGCGACGATCTCCTTGTATGCGTCGCGAAACCGCGACGCCTCGACCGTTCACCCGGAGGTGAAGGCCTTGGGGAAGAAGTACAAAACGACGCGCTTGCCGCGCATCGCAGAGAGGCTGACGTTTGCGCCCGTGGACGCGCTCGCGCTGAACTCGGGGGCCTTTTCGCCGACGCGGATCATGCGCGGAGCTTAGAGCATCGAGCCGCCCTCCGCCGTCGAAAGTACGAGGCGAGCGCCGCGAGGCCGCCGAGGACGGCCGCGCCGGAGGTGCTCGAAGCGCCGCCGAGGTCGCAGGCACATCCGCCCGCCGGTTCGAGCGGCTGCGGCCCACCGCCGCCGCTGCCGCTGCCCGATCCGCTGCCCGCGCCGATGCCACCACACGCGCTCGGCTCGATCGCGAGCGTGGCCGCGATGCCCGGCCAGCTCATCACGCACGCGGCCGTCGTCTCGGCCTCCGCGGGGCACTCGAGCGGGCAGATGTCGGGCAAGTCGTAGAGGTTCTCGAAGGTCTTGCCCTCGTCCTTCGAGAGGCCAACGGTGAAGCCGTCGACGAACTGGTTGCCGCAAGCGTAGAGGCCCGCCGTCGTCCACGTGAGGCAACGCGTGTAGACGTCGCTGACCTTCTGGAAGGCGAGGTCCGCGGTGCTCGCGAGCTGGATGCCGTCCTTGGGGCCGCCGATCGCGACGCGCGCGCCGTCGGGCGAGAGCGCGAAGCCGAGCAGATCGTCGGCCGCCGCGAAGACCTCGGTCCACGTGGCGCCCGCGTCGTCGCTGACGAGCAGCTTGTCGATCGGATCGCCGCTCATGCGCAGGTAGACGCGGTCAGGGTTCTGCGGGTCGATCGCGGCGAGGAAGGGGACGTACTTGGCGTAGGAAGCGTCGAGGTAGGTGCGCGTCCAGGTGACGCCGCGATCGTCGGAGCGCTCGATCGCAGGCGCGAAGGACTTGCCCACGATGCCGCTCGCGTAGAGGCGCTGCGGGTTCGACGGCGTGACGTCGACCGTGAGGGCGATGAAGTCGCTCAGGATCGCGTTCCCCGCCTGCGTCCAGGTTTTGCCGTTGTCCGCGGTCTCGGCGATGATCACGTGGAAGCCGTCGGTGCCCTTGCCGGTGGAGGTGATGGCGACGGCGCGCGTGGGGTCGTCCTTGTGGACGGAGACGTCGATGACGTACTCCTTCTCGAGCGGGGCCGGCGCGAAGTCCCAGGCGCAGCCGCGATCGTGGCTGATGCTCAGGCCCTCGAAGATGCCGGCGAGGATCGTGCCGTCGCTCATCACGCCGATGGCCGGATCCTGGGTGCCGCCGTAACCAACCGCGCCCTCGCAGATCCACGACCACGCGCCGCCCGCGTCCGAGGTCTCGAGGACGCCGTACGTGGTGCGAAGGACGATGTGGGAAGGATCGTTCGGGTCGACGACGAGCTGGTCGGCGATGGGGAAACGACCGTTCGCGTGGGATGTGGCGGGCGAGAGGAGCGAGAGGGCCGCGATCGCCGCGGCGAAAGGAAAGACGCGCATGCCGCAGGTTAGCGCGTGCTCATCCTCTCGGCGGCGGCGGCGTCCTCGTGTCCGAGGCGTACGTCGCGCAGCTCGGCGCCGAGCAGCTCGATCGCAGCCGTGACGAGCGGGTGATCGGCGATGGCGCGGCGGGCGCTGTCGAGGCGAGCCTTGCGATCGGCGCCTTCGATCTGCGCGAGCGTGACGGCGCCGCTGCCGGGGCGGAGGATCTCGAACGAGAGGTCGGGGCTGCCGCCGAAGTGCGCGGCGAGGGCGCCGCGGATGACCTCGCGGGCGGCAGGATCGTGCGCTTGCCGGCCGAGGAACTCGTTCTCGAAGCCGAGCACGAGGCCCTCGGGCCCGATGCGGAGGAGCGCGGCGTGCTCGAGCACGGAGCCGAGCGGGGCGCGTTTTTCGCGCACGATCTCGATGACGGCCCGGAGGGCGGCGAGGTCGGCGGCGCTCGGAGCGGCGGGCCCGTTGACGGAGGCGTTTTGCGGCGGGGAGAAGGCAGGTCGGCCGTTGACGGAGTCGTTTTGCGGCGGGGAGAAGGCAGGTCGGCCGTTGACGGAGCCGTTCTGCGGCGCGGAGAAGGGAGGTGGTCCGTCGACGGCCCCGTTCTGCGGCGCGGAGAAGGCAGGTCTGCCGTTGACGGCCCCGTTCTGCGGTGCGGAGAAGGCAGGTCGGCCGTTGACGGAGCCGTTCTGCCGCGCGGAGAAGGGAGGTGGTCCGTCGACGGGGCCGTTCGCGGGGGCCGGAGCGGTCGAACGTGGGACGGCGGCTACGTTCCCGGCTGGTGGAACGGTCGAGGGGTCGGCCGACGAGGCGCCTCGGCGCTGGCCCGGCGGCGTGCCTCCGCCTTGCATGGGCCTGCCGTGCCCCGCGGCGCCCGGAGCCGCGCCGCCCCCGCCGCCGCCGAGCAGGCGCCGCTCCATGTCCGCGATGCGCCGCATGAGCTCGTCGACGGGCAGGAGCGGGGGCCTACGCGCGAGGCGCACGAGCGTCATCTCCAGCGTGGCGCGTGGCTGGCCGCCGCGGGTGATGTCGTCGAACGAGCGCGAGAACCCCTGATGCAGGCGCGTGAGGTCGTCGGCGTCCGCCCGCGCCGCGAGGGCCTTCACGTCGGCGAGCTCGCGGTCGGCGAGGTCGAGCAGGCCGCTCGGATCGTTCGAGACCTTGGCGACCACGAGGTCGCGCAGGTGGGCGAGGAAATCTCGCGCGACGTGGGGCAGATCGTAGCCCTGCGAGGCGAGGTCGCCGACCGTGCGCAGGCACGCCTCGGCGTCGCCGTCGACGAGCGCGGCGGCGAGTCCGTGCAGGACCGAACGATCCGCGACGCCGAGCACACGCGCGACGCCCTCGGCCGTGAGCTTCTCGCCGTCGACGCCGACCCAGGCGAGGACCTGATCGAGCAGGCTCATCGCGTCGCGCATGCTGCCCGCGGCCTCGCGGGCAATGATGGAGAGCGCGGCGTCCTCGAAGCCGACGCCCTCCTGCTCGAGCACGAAGCGCAGGCGCGCGGTGATGGCGAGGGCGCTGATGAGCTTGAAGTCGTAGCGCTGGCAGCGGCTGAGGATGGTGACCGGGATCTTGTGGACCTCGGTCGTCGCGAAGATGAACTTCACGTGGGGCGGCGGCTCCTCGAGCGTCTTGAGGAACGCGTTCCACGCGTTGTTCGAGAGCATGTGGACCTCGTCCACGATGAAGATCTTGAACCGGTCGCGCGAGGGCCGGTACGGCAGGCTCTCCTGGAGCTTGCGGACGTCGTCGACGCCGGTGTAGCTGGCGCCGTCGATCTCCTGGACGTCGACGTCGCTGCCGACGGTGATCTCGAGGCAAGCCGGGCACGTCTGGCAGGGCTTGGACGTCGGACCCTTCACACAGTTGAGCGATTTCGCCAGGATACGCGCGCTCGTTGTCTTGCCGACGCCGCGGACGCCCGTGAACAGGAAGGCGTGCGCGACGCGGTTCTTGGCGATCGCGTTCTCCAGCGTGGTGGAGACGTGCCCCTGACCGACGAGATCCTCGAACGACTGCGGTCGGTACTTGCGCGCGAGGACGACGTAACTCATCGCCGCCTCGACGTAGCAGAAAGCCACCGCGGCGTCGTGTATCTCCAGGCGGGCATGCGCGGCGGGCGGCGAGCGGGCGGATGTACGCGCGCGGGCCCTCGCGTCCGGCCTTGCAGCCCCGCCAAGTTCACGGCATACACGCGGTCCCCATGCAATTTCGCGGCGGAATGAACGAGCTGGTCCGTCAGGCGGCCCGGATGCAGCGCAAGATCGACGAGGCCAAGGCCAAGATCAAAGATCACGAGATCTCGGCGTCCGCCGCCTCGGAGAAGGTCTCGGTCACCGTGACCTGCGAAGGCAAGGTCCGAAAGATCTCGATCGATCCGGACTTCCTCGCCGCCGAAGGCCTGGAGATGGCCCTCGACGCGGTCGCCGTCGCGGCGAACGCAGCGCTCGAGCAGGCCGACAAGCACGTCGACGCCGAGATCGCGAAGGTCACGGGAGGCGTGAAGATCCCGGGAATGCACACGTAAGTGGCCACGCGGAGCCCCAACTCCTACGTCACGCGCTCCTCGTCTCTGCCCGAACGCCTCACGCGCGTCGCGCACCTGTTCGCGCGTCTGCCAGGCGTCGGCGAGAAGACCGCGCAACGCTTCGCCCTGTTCGTGGCCACGGCGGACGAGGAGGTCGCGCGGGATCTCGGCGCCGAGCTCGCCGCGCTCCGCGACCACGTGAGGCCCTGCGAGCGCTGCGGGAACATCGCCGAGCTCGCCGAAGGAGCACAACCAGGCGAGGTCGCGCGTTGCGCGATCTGCCGTGACGAGCGCCGCGACAAGGCGCTGCTCTGCGTGGTCGCGCGGGTGCAGGACCTGCTGGCGATCGAGCGGAGCGGGGTGATGCGGGGGAAATACTTCGTGCTCGGACGATTGCTCTCGCCGCTCGACGGGATCTCCGCCGAGGACCTGCCGCTCGAGCGGCTGCGGCGCATCGTCGAGGACCCGGCGGCGCCCGTGAACGAGGTGCTGGTGGCGACGCCGCCGTCGGTGGACGGCGAGGCGACGGCGCTGCTCGTGGCGCGCGAGATGGCCGCGCTCGGCGCCCGCGTGACGCGTATCGCGAGCGGCGTGCCCCACGGCGGCGACCTCGAGTTCGCCGATCAAGTCACGCTCGGCCGCGCCATCGAGGGCCGGAAGAGCTTCGGCTGAACGGAGGAACGGAAGATGCCGAAAACGATCATTTCCACGGATCGCGCCCCGGCCGCGATCGGCCCGTATTCGCAGGCGACCCGCGCCGGGAACATGGTCTTCTGCAGCGGCCAGATCCCCATCGATCCGAAGACGGGTGAGCTCGTCGCGGGCGGGATCGAGGCGCAAACGAAGCAAGCGCTCGCGAACCTCGAAGAAGTGCTGCGCGCCGCCGGCGCGTCGTGGGCCGACGTCGTACGAACGACGATCTGGCTCGTCGATCTCGGCGATTTTGCGGTCGTGAACCGGATCTACGGTGACGTCGTGGGGGCAGAGCCGCCCGCACGCGTGACCATCCAAGTGTCGGCGTTGCCGAAGGGCGCCGCCGTCGAAATCGATGCGATTGCCCACCTTTAACGGCAATTCCCAATTCCCCAGGGGAGCCTCGAAATGACCACCAAGGACGATAGCGACAACCCCGAGAAGAAGACGCGCAGGATCGTCCGCTCGGCGAGCACGCGGCGCGAGGGCGAGCCCGGCACCGACAGCCCGACTGCGGAGGCCCAGCCCACGCAAGAGGCCGGGGAGGCGAAGCCCGAGGGCTCCGCCGCCGCGCCCGCCGCGCCGAAGCCGCCCGCCGCCACGAGCGGCCCAGGCGCAAGGCCCGAAGGCGTGCGCCGCATCGACATGCGCGGGCCACGCCCGCCCGCCGGCACGAGGCCGAGCAGCGGTCGTCCGCCCGCCCGAGGCCCTCGCAGGGACGCAGGCGGCGATTTCGTGCCGCGTCAGGAAGAAGGGATGCGCCCGCGCCCGGGCCCCAACGCCGCACGCTCGCCAATGGGGATGGGCCCGCGCCCGCCGCGCCCGGCAGGCCCGCCCGGCGAGGCCCGCGCCGAAGGCGGCGAGAGGCCGCCGCGAGGTCCACGCCCGGAGCGTGGTCCGCGTCCGGAAGGCCGAGGCCCGAGGCCGGACCGCGGCCCGAGGCCGGACCGCGGCCCGAGGCCGGAGGGCGCAGGCCCGCGGCGTGATCGCCCGCAACAAGCGCCGAGCGCCGCCGCGCCCGCCGCCGCCGCGAAGCCGGCCGCGCCGCCCGCGAAGCCCGCCGCGCCCGCGCCCGCCGCGAAGCCGGCCGCGCCGAAGCCGAACATCGTGACGATCATCGCGCCGCCCCCGAAGGCGAGCGGCGGCGTGAAGGCCGCAGCGCCGAAGCCGGCGCTGACGGCGAAGGAGGCGCTCGCCCTGAAGGCGAAGGCCGCGCAGGCAAAGGGGAAGGCCCCGACGCAGCCCGCGAAGGCCGAAGGCGCCGCAGAGGCCCCGGCCGCCGCGGCGGCCCCGGCGTTCGAGGCGGCGGAGCTGTCGGCAGGCTGGGAGACGGCCGCAGAGGCCACGCGCAAGGCAGGCGAGCAGAGCCCCGCGCTCGTGGACGCGTGGCTCGCGGCCTCGAACGTGGAGGCGATCGCCGCGGTGGCCGACGCGGACGACGCGCCGGGCGCCGCACGCAAGGCGGCGCGTCGCGCGATCAACATCCTGAAGTCGCGCGGGACGGCGATCCCGACGCGGCCGCGGGTGGCACGCGTGGACACGCGAGCCGAGGTGGCGCTCGAAGCGACGTTCCTGCCGCCCGACGGGAGCGGGACGTCGGCCCTCTCGATCACGAGCCGCGACGCGAGCGGTCGTTACCACCTGGCCGAGGTGATCGTGCGGGAGCCGATCGGCATCCTGAACGCGGGCAGCGCGTGGATGAGCGGCTCGCAGCTCAAGGAAGGCCGGAGCCGCGCGCTCGAAGGGCTCGGCGTGTCGCCGGCGCCCGTGCCGGTGGAGTGGGCGCGTCACCGGATCGCCGCGGCGCGAAAGCAAAACGCGACGTCGGGGCAGATCCTGCCGCTCGGGTTCGAAGGCTGCCGCGAGCTCGTCGAGCCCGCCCCCGAGGCCGAGCCGGCGCACCCGGTGGCAGACCTCGAGGCCGAGATCACGAGCGAGTTCGCCTGGGCACGCGCGCCGGGGTCGGCGACGCTGCACGAGGAGCCGGAGTTCCGTTCCTGGCTGCCCGATCGCGGGAGCCTGGAGGACCTGCTGCAGAAGCTCGGTCAGCGGCTCGGGCCGGAGGGCGTGCGTGATCCGCAGGCCGTGAACGCGGCGCTGAAGGAGGAGATCGAGGCCGCGACGGACCGCTTCTTCTCGCCCGAGGCGCGCACGATCGTGGCGACGCGGATGCGCGACGCGGCGATCTCGGTGCGCTCGCGCAAGGGGAGCGACCGCGCGACGGACGTGCTCGCCGTGGCGCGCGCGGTGAAGGAGGCGGGGCTCATCACGTCGCCGCCGCGGGAGATCCCGTTCCTGCTGGCCTTCTTCCAGAAGGGGATCAGCGTGCTCGCGCATCAAGGCGGCGGGTCGCTGCGGATCCCCGTGGCGCCGATGGGGCCGCAGGGCGCGCCGCAGGCTGCTCCTGCGGAGGAGACGCAGGAAGCGTCGACCTGAGCGGCCAGACCTCACCTCCCTGACCCCCCTCTCCACATCCGTGGAGAGGGGGAATTTCGTCAGCCTTCCCAGGGCGCTTTGGCGTCGCCCATGCCCACGTGTCGCCGGAACACGAGGTGCAGCGCACGCGTGTGCGGGCCCGGTTTGCCGTCGCCGATCGGCGCGCCGTCGACCGCGACGACGGGGAGGATTTCGCGCAAGCTCGAGGAGAGGAAGACCTCGTCCGCCGAGCGCACGTCGTCGGGCTGGAGCGGGCGTAACTCGACGGAGAGCCCCGCCTCGCCCGCGATCGCGAGGATGTGCGCGCGCGTGATGCCCGCGAGGATCCCAGCCTCCTCGGGCGGCGTGATCAGCGCTCGATCCTTCACGACGAACACGTTCGAGGTCGTGCCTTCGACGATCTGCCCCGCGGTGTTGATGATGAGCGCCTCGTGCGCGCCGACCTCACACGCCTTGCGGATCGCGAGCACGCTGGCGAGGTAGTTGCCGACCTTGGCGCCATGCGCAGCATCACAAGCACGCTCGGTGCGCTGCGTGATGACGGAGACGCCGTCGCGGTACATCGACACCGGCAGGAGCTTGAGCGGCTCGACGAGGATCACGCGCAGCGGATGCGCCGCGTGGCGCGGATCGAGGCCGAGCGGGCCCGAGCCGCGCGTGAGCGTGGCGCGCACGTAACTCTCGAGGTTGCCAGCGGCCGCGAGGGCTCGCTCGATCTCGATGGCAAACGCAGGCGGATCGAGCGGCATGGGGATCGCGACCTGCGCGGCCGATCGTTCGAGCCGGCGCACGTGCTCGTCGAGGGCGAAGGGCCTGCCGCCGTAGGTGCGGATGGTCTCGAAGACGCTGTCACCGTAGAGGAAGCCGCGGTCGTAGACCGAAACCTTGGCGTCCTCGGGCGCGAGGAGCCTCCCATTGATGCAGGCGATTCGGCTCATGGTGGTCGCCGAAGAGCTTGTCACGGATCGGCGCCGAGCGCGCGCAGAGCGGCGTCGCGAGCGGCGTCGATCGCACGCGCGAGGGTGTCGCCGTCGAGGCCACGCGGGTCGAGCGGAGCGCCCAGGACGACCACGACACGCGAGAAGGGGCGGGGGATCTCGAACCGGTCCCAGGTGCGCGCGAGGACCCACGCGGAGGAGCAAGCCGAAGCGAGGGGCACGACGAGGCCACCCGCGAGGCGAGCCGCGAGGAGGGCGCCGACGCGGTCGCCGTCGCCCCGCACGACGCCACGCGGGCCACGAGGGCCGTCCACGGCGAAGGCGGCGTCATGACCGTGCCGCATGCGGCGGACGATGCCCTTGAGGCCCATGGCGCCGCCGCGGGAGGAGGAGCCACGCTCGACGACGAGGCCGAGGGATCCGAGCGCGCCGGTCTGGATCTCGCCGTCGTCGGAGAGGCTGACGAGCACGGCGGTGCGGCGGCGCTTGGGCCAGCGATGCAGGGCGAGCTGCTGGCCGTGCCAGAAGGCGAGCACCCAGGGGAGGCGCTGCGTGGCGTCGAGATCGGGGTGAGTGAGGAGGGAGAAGCGGACGGTGCGGAGGAGGGCGCGGGCGACGAGCCCCACAGCGTGGCCGAGGGCCCGTCGTCGCGTCTCCTTCGTGATCACTTCTTCAGCTTGGCGAGCAGCTCCTTCGCGGGGGCGAAGTTCTTGTCGGCGTCGACCGAGCGGTCGAGCTGCTGGATCGCCTTCTTGTCGTCGCCCTGCGCGTGGAGGATCCGGCCGATGTAGTAGAAGGCCGCGGCCTTCGTGATCGGCGAGTTCTCGTCGAGCTTCTGCAGGAGCAGCGCGCGGAAGGTCTTCTGCGCGCGCTCGAAGTGCGCGTCGCGCGCCGCCTTCTCCTCCATGGACTCGCCGAGCTCGAGCGAGAGCACGCCGAGGTCACGGAGGATCACGACCGAGCCCGGGTCGATCTTGAAGGCGATGTCGAGGTCCGCGAGCGCCTTCTCCTTGTCGCCGTCGGCGAGGTACGCCTTGGCGAGCCGGTGATGGATCGTCGCGAGCTCCTTCGAGCGGCGACCCCCGTAGGACTCGACGATCTTCTGCAGCACCTCCGCGGCCTGCTTGCCGCGGCCCGAGGCGCTGTAGGCGTCGCAGAGCGCGAGGAGCAGCTCGCGATCGCTCGGCGCGAGCTCCGAGGCCTTGACGAGCAGGTCCGCCGCGGCGCCCGGATCGCTCCGCTTGCCGAGGTGGATCTCCGCGGCCTTGCGGTAGAGCTGCACCTTCTGACCGGGCTCGGTCGCGGCCTCGGCGTCGCCCTTCACGAGGTCGGCGAGCTCGGCCCACGCCTGCTGCTTCTCGTAGAGCGCGTGCAGCTTCTTGCGGATGTCCGCGGCGCGCTCGTCGGCCTTCAGGCCGGCTTCGAGGACACGACGGACCGCCGCCTCGTCCTTGAGCGCCGTGTACAGATCCGCGAGGCGGAGCGACGTCTTGACGGCCTCTTCGCCGCTGGCGGAGGTGAGGACCGTCTCGAGCGCCTTGGCCGCCTCGGCCTTGTCGCCCTTCTTCTCGTAGAGGCGCGCGAGCGAGAGCAGCGCGCCCTTGTGGCTCGCGTCGCGCTCGAGCACGGCCTTGTACGTCTCGATCGCCTTCGGGACGTTGTTCAGCCGGTTCTCGAAGACCTCGCCGAGGCGCACGCTGTAGACGAGCTCCGCGGAGAGATCGCCGCGCTCCTTGGCGAGGTCGATCTGCGTGTTGAGGAGCTCGGCCAGCTCGTCGTCGCGGCCCGTCTTCTCGAGGAGCTGCGAGAGGAGGAGCGTGGCCTGCTCGTGCGTGCGCTCCTCGTCGAGGATCGCGCGCAGGTGCTCCATCGCCTCGCTCGTGGAGTCGAGCTTCTCGATGCAGATCTTCGCGCTCTCCAGGCGGAGCGTGGCGCGGGTCGCCGGCGACTCCGCGAGGTCGACGAGGCGCGAGAGGACGTCGAGCAGCTCCTTGTGCTTGCCGGCCTTCGTGTAGAGCTCGCGCAGCGCGTCGGAGGCCTTCGCGTCGCTCGGCTCGTCCTCGAACGCCTGGCTGTAGAGCTCGATCGCGCTCTTGTCGTCACCGAGCTTGTTCCGCGCGACGTCGGCGGCCTGATGACGCAGGTCGCGGATCAGGTTGGCGTCCGCGCGCAGCTCGATGCGACGCACGATCAGCTCGAAGACCTCCTTGTGATCCTCCGCCTTCTCGCGGACCTTCGTGAGCTCGGCGAGCGCCCAGAGGTCGCTGTCGTCGGCCTTGATCATCTCGCGGAGGATCGCCTCGGTGAGCTCGGCGTCCGCGAGCACGCCCTCGGCCAGGCCCTTCGCCTCGCGGCGCAGGTCGGAGGCGAGGTGGCCGAGGCCGTCGAGCGCGGCGAGGCGGCGGAGCGTGCCCACGAGGTCACGCTCGCGGCCAGCGGCGCGCTGCAGGCCCTCGATGTTGCGCAGGATCGTCTCGCTCGTCGGGTCGTGCTTCAGCGCCTGTTCGAGCGCGCGTTCGGCAGCGGCGTTGTCGGCGAGCTTGTCCTTGCGCCACTCGGCGAGGCGCATCCACAGGTCGCGCGCCGCGTCCGTCGAGAGGTCGCTCTTCTCGGACACGGCCTTCTCCAGCGCGTCCGCGGCGCTCGCCCACCCGCCCGTGATCGGGGCGAGGCGCTCGAGCTCGGCGAGCACGTCGACGTCGGCCGGATCGTCGGCGAGCGCGGCTTCGAGCGCGGCCTGCGCCGCCTTCGGATCGCCGCCGCGATCCTCGAGGACCTTGGCGAGGTCGAGCCGGAGACGCACGCGCTCGGCGGGCGTCTCGACGAACGCGATGCGCTTCTCGAAGAGCTTCGCGAGCGCCGCGTGATCACCCTGCGACTTGTAGACGCTCTCGAGGGCCTCGGCGGCCTCCTCGAAGAGCGACCGCTCGTCGGTGAGCTTCTCCAGCGCCGCGCGCGAAGGCGCGTGATCGGGCGCCCGCTCGAGGGCCTGCTTGAGCGTCGCGAGGCCCTGTGACTTCTCGCCGAACGCGTCGATCTGGATCGTGGCGAGCCGGTGGTAGAAATTCGCCTGCTCGCGCTCGTCGGAGATCGCGGCGACGCGACGCTCGAGGACGTCGGCGAGCGCCTTGTTGTCCCCGAGCCGCGAGTAGAGCCGGTCGAGGGCTTCGAGCAGCGCGGGCTCGTCGCCGGCCTGCTCGACCGCCTTCGCGTACGCCTCGACGCTGCGCCGATCGTCCTTGAGTTTGTCCTCGGCGATGCGGCCGACGCGCAGCCAGAGGTCCTTCGCGATGACCGCGTCGAACGTCGCCGCCGCGCGCTGCGAGAGGGCGTCGCAGTACCGGCCGAAGCCCTCGGAGCGCTCGGTGAGCCGCTCGATCTCGGCGTGGAGCTCGGGATCGTCCGGCGTGTCCTCGAGCGCGCGGAGAAGCGCGCCCTCGGCGGCCAGCGGCTTTCCGAGCTTCTCGTCCTCGACGATCGCGATCGAGCGGAGCGTGCGGGCGCGGTCGATGCCCTCGGTCTGCGCCTTGAGGCGCATCTCGAGGACGCCGACGAGCTCCTCCCAGCGCGAGGCCGCGCGGAGCACGGGCTCGAGCGCGTCGGCCGCGTCGAGGCGGAGCTCCTCGCGACCCTCGCCGATCGCGCGGATCGCCTTGATCGCGTGATCGTTCGTCGCGTCGTCGTCGAGCACCAGGCGGTAGTGCTCGAGCGCGTCCTGCGGGCTCGCGAGCTCGGTCGCGTAGAGGTCGCCGATCGCCGTCCTGAGCTTCACGCGCGCATCACGGCCTTCCGCGAGGCTGGCTTGCAGCTTCAGGTTGTCGAGCAGCTCGTCCCACATCTTCTCGGCGCGGTAGAGCCGCTCGAGCGAGGCGAGGACCGGGGCGTCCGACGGACGCGCGTCGAGCGCCTGGTTGAGCGCGTTGATCGCCTCTCGACGGTCGTCGAGGGACTTCTCGTAACGCTCGGCCGCGCGGACGTTGAGGTCGTACCGGAGGTCGGCCTCGCCCGAGCCCGCGAGCTCGACGCGACGCGCGTAGAGCTCGACGAGCCGCTGGGCCGCGTCGCGCGGCTCGTACAGCGGGATGAGCGCGTCGACCGTGACCGTGCTCTCCGGATCGAGCTCGAGGGCGCGCTCGTACGCCTTGATGGCGCCCTCCTCGTCGTCGAGCATCTGCAGCTTCGTCTCGGCGATGCGCCGCCAGATGGCCGCGTTCTCGTCGTCGGAGGCGAGCTCGCTCTTCTTCTCGAGGACCTGGATCAACGTCTGCCAATCGCTGAGCAGCATCGACAGCATGTCGATCGCCTCGAGCGGATCACGCTCGCTCGGATCGAGCTCGCTGAGCCGGCGGTAGGCGCCGAGGGCGCGCCGCGGATCGTCGACCTTCCCGTCGTAGACCTTGGCCACGGCGAGCAAGAGCTCGCGCTTGACCACGTCGTCCGTCGTCTTCTCGATGCCCTGCTCGTAGCTCTCGCAGAGCCGCTCCCAGGCGCCCAGCATGGTGGCGAGGCGCTCGAGCTCGGCCCGCGTCTCCCCGTCCTCGGGGTCGAGGGCGAAGGCCGCGCGCATCGAGCGGAAGGCGAGGCTCCTGTCGTTGCCGCGTGTCTCCCAGAGCTGCGCGGTCTCGCGCAGCACGGCGACCTTCTCGTGCACCTCGGTCGCCAGGTGGTAGCGATCCTCGTTCAGCTTCACGAGCAAGCGCCAGTCGTCGCTGCGCTCGTAGAGCGGACGGAGGATCTCCACGACGCGCGCCTTGTGCTCGTCGTCGCGCGTGAGGGCCTCGAGCTCCTTGATGGCCTCCTGGTGCCAGGGCACGTCGGAGACGATCGCCTCGAGCTGATCGATCGCCGCCGAGGTGTCCTTGATCTTGTCGCGGAGCAGCCGCGCCAGCGCCAGGCGGTAGGGAGCGCCCTCCTCGCCGTTCGCCGCGGACTCGGCGCGCCGGAGGTAGAGGTCGGCGAGGTCCTGATCGCGCCCGAGCTCCGCGTAGAGCTCGGTCAGCGCGTCGAGCGTGCGCGCGTCGGACTCGTCGACGTCGAGGGCCGCGCGGTAGGTCTCGATCGACTTCTCGGGCTGCTTGAGCTCGATCCGCTCGAGGCGCGCGATCGTGTGCAGCGCGTCGAGGCGCTCCTTGTCGTAGCGGTAGTCGAGCGACGCGCGATAGAGCTCGACGCGCTCCTCGTGCCTCCGCTCCTTCACGAGCAGGCCGTCGATCGCCGAGAAGAGCTCGCGCGACTCCGGCTCGAACTCGTGGGCGCGCCGGTACCACTTGAGCGCGCTCGGGACGTCGCCGAGGTCCGCGTAGATCTCGCCCGTGCGACGGCAGAGCTTGGCGCTCTGGCCGTCGTCGACCGTGATCTCGGAGAGCTCGGCCGAGTAGATCTCGGCGAGCCGCCGCTCCACGCTCGCCACCTTCGCGAGGCGCTCGAGCTCGTGCCACACGCTCTCGTCGCCGAGGTCCTCGTGCAGGAGCTTCGCCACCGTCTCGAGGGCGGCCTTGTAGTCCTCGAGCTGCTCCTCGTGCAGCGTCGCCAGGCGCGTGAGCAGCTCGCGCCGCTCCGACGGGTCCTCGCTCGCCGCGAGCCGCGCGTCGAGGGCCATCTTCACGCGCGCCCAGTCGGCGCGGCGGAGGTAGACCGGCTCCAGCATCTCGCCCGCGCGCGCCCGGTGCTCCGGGTTCTCCGACGCCTCGAGCAACGCCTCGAGCTCGCCCACCGCGCCCACGTGCGCCGAGTCGATCACGAGCGCCTCGGCGAGCTCGTCGAACGCGCGGGACACGTCCTCCAGCCGCTCGTGCGCGACCTTCGCGATCTTCACGCGGAGCTCGGCCGGCGCCCCCACCGCTCCGTCGAGCTGACGCTCGTAGAGCTTGATGAGGTCCTCCCAGCGCTTCGAGTCCTTGTAGAGCTTCTCGAGCGCGTCGATCGCCTTCGGGTTGAGCTCGACGTCGAGCAGCGCCTCGTACGTCTCGATCGCGCCGGTCGGATCCTGGAGCGCGTCGCGCTGCAGCTCCGCCTGGCGGAAGAGGAGGCGCTTCTTCTCGACGTCGTCCTCGGCGTTGTCCACGCGCTGCCTGAGGATCTCGAGGAGGTTCGGCGCGTCGTTCGCCTCGCCGTAGAGCTCTTCGAGGGCCACCATCGCGCGGCGATCGTCGCTCCTCGCGTCGAGCGCGTTCTTGTACCACTCGACCGCGAGCGCCTTGTCGTCGAGCTTGGTCCGGGCGAGCTCGCCGACGCGCAGCCGCACGTCCTGCTGCACGTCGCCGTCGAGGATCCCGTCCACGACCGAGCGGTAGAGCTCCGAGAGCTCCGCCCACCGGCCCGTCGCCGTCGCGAGGCGCTCGACGGTCTCGATCCACTGCGCGACCTCGGGTTCACCCGCGGACTCACGCACGCCGCGCACCGCATAACCGAAGGCCCGGCCCGTGTCGCCGAGCGGACCCTCCGCCGTGCGCAGCGCGCTCTCGAGGTTCGAGAGCCGCTCGCCCGTGCTGTCCGCCGTCTCCACCTCGATCTCGAGGACGCGGAGCAGCTTGTCGCTGTCGCCGTCGGCCTCGTAGAGCGGGTGCAGCGTCTCGGCGGCATCACGCCGCGCCTCGGGATCCTCGAGCAGCGCCTCGAGCGCGCTCCTGCAGCGCGCGTTCGCCGGATCGAGGACGAGCGCCTGCCGATACGCGTCGAGCGCGCCCGGCAGATCACTCTGGTGCAGGCGCCGCACGTCGCCGAGCCGCGCGAACAGGTCGAGCCGCTCTTCGAGCTCGCTCGCGAGCGAGAGGTGCACGTCGAGGGTGTCAGCGAGATCCGACCACCGCTCGGCCTTCTCGTAGAGCGCTTCGAGCGCCGAGAGCGTGGCCGGCTCGGGGCCGAACTCGTCGGAGACGTTGCGCCAGCCGCTGATCGCGCCGGACACGTCGTCGAGCTTGCTCGCGAGCGTCTCGGCCGCGCGCACCATCGTCCGCTTGCGCTCGTGCTCGTCGTTCGAGAGCGTCTGCCGCGCCTCCAGGATGGAGACGAGCTCGCGCCACTCGCCCGTGCGCTCGTAGAGGCGCTCGAGCGCGGAGAGCGCTTCGAGGTCCTCCGGATCGTCCGAGAGCCGCGCGCGCCAGGCGCCGATCGCCTTGTCGGGCGCCTCGAGCACCGACTCGTACACCTCGCCGATGCGCCGGTAGAGGTTCCTGCGCTTCTCGAGGTCCTCTTCGAGGCGCACCTCGATGCCGAGCACCTCGGCGAGCGCCTCGTGCTTGCCCTTGCTCGTGTAGATGCCCGCGAGCGCCTGGGCCGCGGGGATCACCAGGTTCGGATCACTCGCGTCGATCGAGAGCACGCGCTGGTAGACCTTCTCGGCCCGATCCTGGTCGGCCAGCATGTCCGCGTAGATCTCCGCGACGACCATCAGGATCTCGCCCTGGGTCGGCGGCGTGCTGCACGCGTCCGCGGCCGCCGTGAGGACAGCGGCCATCTTCTCGTGCTCGGCGAGCCTTCGTCCGATGTCCACGAAGCGCTCGCGGACGATCGCGTCGTCGGGCTCGAGCGGGACGAGCTCGCTCAGGGTGGCGAACGCGCCCGGGTCGTCGCGCAGCCGCTCGTCGCGCAGCGTGCTCACGCGGCGCAAGAGCTCCCGACGCTCGTGCTCCTCCGCCGCGCCCTCGCGCCGGATCTCCAGCACCCGCACGAGCTGACGCACCTCGTCGCGCGCCTCGTACACGACCTCCAGCACGCGCGCGGCGCGCAGGCGCAGGCTGCCCACCTCGAGCAGGCGCTCGACGAGCTGGCGCGCCTCCGCGTCACCCTGCCTCTGCTCCAGCACGTGCTCGAGGTGTTCGAGCGAGAGCGCCGGCTCGTGCAGGCGATCGAGGTAGATCCGCCCGAGGCTCAGCTTGATGTCGGCCGCCTCCTCGTCGGTCGCGGTCTCGAGCCTTCTCTCGAGCAGCGCCGCGAGGTCCTTCCACCGACCTTCGCGCTCGTAGAGCTTCTGCAGCGCGTCGAGCGCCGGCTCGTAGAGCGCGTCGAGCGTGAGGATGCGCTCGTAGTAGCGAATCGCCTTCGCCGCGTCGCCCATGATCTCCTCGGCGATCACGGCGACGTCGTTGAGCAGCTCGATCCGCGTCGATTGATCCGGCGTGCCTTGCGCGGCCTTGTCGTAGAGCGCTTCGAGCTCGCTCCAGCGCTCCGCGTTGGTCAGGATCTGCTTCAGGCGCGAGAACGCGCGCTCGTTCGTCGGGTCCACCGCGAGCACGCGATCGAGGTAGGGCATCGCGCCCTCGGGATCGCCGAGCTGCTCGTCGTGGAGCATCGCCGCGCGCTCGCAGAGCTCGATCTCCACGTCGTCGGGCAGCTTCTTGCTGCCCTCCACGTTCCGCGCCGCCACGAGGTGCGTGCGGTACGCCTCGGCGAGATCCGTCGGCCGGCCGGCCCGCGCGGAGAGCTCGGAGGCGCGGTCCCAGACCGTGAGCTCGCTCGAGAACTCGTTCAGCGCGCCGAGCACGACGTCGAGCGCCGTGCCCACCGCGCGGAGCTTCTCCTCGTTGACGTCCGCGAGCTTGAGGAAGAGCGCGAGCCGCGTCGCCGTGTCCGTCTCCGTCTCCAGCAGCACCTTGATCGCGTGCGCCTCGCGGCGCGCGTCGCCCGTCTCGGCGTACTCGATCGACAGGACCTGCGCCGCCTGCGCGCGCGTCTCCGGCTTGTCGAGCAGGCGCGCGAGGATGCTCACGGCGTCCGACTCGTGCGGGAGGATCTCCAGCGCCCGCACCGCCGCGTCGAACGCGTCCTGCGGCCGCTCGAGCTTCTCCAGGTAGAGCGTGGCGAGCTCGACCTCGCATTGCCCGCGCTGATCACCCTCGGACACGTCGCGGTGACGCGCCACGACCTCGGCGCCCGCCGCCGCCTCGCCCGCCGCGATGAGCAGGCGCGAGAGCGCGCGCAGCGCCTCGCCGCGCGAAGGCGTCACCTCCACGACCTTGCGCAGGAGCAGGATCGCCTGCGCGTTGTCGCCGAAGACCTCCTCTTCGAGCGTCGCCCACTCCTCGAGGATCTCGGCGCGCTCCTCGCCTTCGACCTGATCGGCGCGGAGCTGGAAGAGCCAGCGCAGGTCGTCCTTCTTCTCGTTCGCGCGGAGGAGCGCGTCGAGCTCGCGGATCGTCTCGTCGTCGGTCGGATCCGCCTCGACGAGCTCGCGGTACGTCGCCGCCGCCTCGTCCACCTTGCCGAGCTCGCGCGCGTACACCTCCGCGAGCCGCAGCTTCAGCGCCCGCCGCGTCGCGCCGTCGATCTCCTCGTCGCGCTTGAGCCGCGCCTCGACGGCCTCGACGAACGGACCCCACGAGCTCGCCGCGCGCGACCACGCTTCGAGGAGCGACAGCCCGTCCTCGCTCGCGTCGAGCTCGTAGGCGCGCCGCGCGTACCCGAGCGCCTTGTTCTTGTCCGCGAGTGGCCCGCCCGTCACCGCGGCGAGCTTGCGCAGCATCGAGACCTGCTCCTCCACGTCTTGCGTGGCGCCGAGCAGGATCTCGTAGAGCGCGGGCAGCCGCGCCCACTTCTCTTCCTTCTCGTAGATCGGCACGAGCGCCGCCGCCGCGCGCGCGTCCGTCGGCGAGACGCTGAGCACGCGCTCGTACGAACGCACGGCCCGCTCCGGCGCGCCGAGCTGATCCTCGTAGATCCGCGCCGCGCGGAAGGAGATGTCGAGCTTGACGTTCGGATCACTCGCCTTGTCCGCGGCGCCCGAGAGGAACTCGACGAGCCCCTCCCAGTCGTTCTGCGACGCGTAGAGCTCCTCGAGCCCGTCCCAGTCGCCCGACGCCACGTACGACTCGCGCAACACGCGGAGCGCGCGCGCGTGCCCCGGCGAGAGCACGAGCACGCGCCGCCACGTGCGCGCCGCCGCCACCGGATCCTTCAGCCGCTCCGCGTACACCGCGCCGAGCTTCTGCAGCGCGTTCAGCCTGCCGGCGTCGTCCGTCGCCGCGTCCACGCGCCGCTCGAGCACCTCGGCCACCGTCGCGAAATCCTTGTCGCGCTCGGCCTGCTTCTCCAGCGCGTCGAGCACGCCCGGCGCCGAGGCGTCGAGCTCCAGGATCTGCTTGTAGTGCGCGATCGCGTCCGCGCCGCGATCGAGGCGCTCGGCCGCGAGCTTCGCCATCTCGCCGAGCAGCTCGACGCGCGCCGCGTCCTCCGTCCTCGGGAGCTGCGCCTCGTAGAGCGCGTAGAGCTGCGCCCACGAGCGCCGCTTCAGGTAGAGCTCCTTCAGCCGCGACTCGGCCTCCTCGTCGCCCGGCGCCACCGCGAGCAGCGACTCGTAGGCCCCGACCGCGTTCTGGACGTTCGAGAACTGATCGACCCAGCGACGCGCCACCGCGCGGTAGAGGTCCGCCTTCTCCACGTCGCTCGGGGAGAGCTCGGCGAGCTTCTGCTGGTACGAGAGCAGGTCGCGCCACCGACCGAGCGTCTCGTAGACGCGCGTCAGCTCACGCACCGCGTCGATGTCCCGCTCGTCGAGCTGGACGATCTGCGTCAGCACCGTCACGAGCGCGGCGTCGTTCTTCGCGCGGTCGCGGTAGACCGAGGCGATGTCGCGCAGCACCTGGATGCGCGCCTCGACGTCCGTCTGCGGCGTGCGCTCGAGCTCCTGCCGGTAGAGCTCCACGAGGGCGTTGTAGCCCTCCGTCTGCATGTAGAGCCGCTTCAGGGCGTCGCGCGCGTCGCGGTTGTCCGGGTCGGTGCGCAGGATGTTCTTGTACTGATCGATCGCCTTGTGCGCGTTCTCGGTCGACTCGGCGAGCTTGGCGAGCTCCGAGGCGATGGCGCGTTTGTCGGCTCCGTCGGGCAGCGCGCGCTGGGCATCCGTGAGGATCGCGTAGAGCCGCGCCTTGTCGCCCTTGGCGAGCAGGTGCTCGCGGAAGAACGACAGCATGCCCGCGTGCGTGGGATCGGCGCGACGCACGCGGTCGAAGTACGCCTCCGCCGCCTGCGGCTGGTTGCGCATCCGCCAGTGCACCATGCCGATCTGGATGAGCACGCCGAGCTCCTCGCCCGGCTTCACGCCGCCGCCCTTGAGCTGATCCTCGTAGAGCGCGACGAGCTCGTCCCATTGCTCGTTCGAGGTGAAGTGGTCGGCGAGGAACGCGAGCGCTTCGGGCTGACCCGGCTGCAGGTCGAGCACCTGCGCGAAGGCGTCGCGGGCGCGGGCCTTGTCGTCGAGCTTCTCCGCCGCGACGCGGCCGAGCTTCAGCCCCGCCGCGATCCGCTCCTCCTTCGCCGTGCCTTCGCGCAGCGTGAACGAGAGCGCCCGCGCCACGCCGTCCCAGTCGGCGACCTTCGCGCTCGCGCGCTCGAGCAGCCGCGTCGCGCGGCCGTTCTTCGGGTCGAGCGCGAGCGCGAGGCCGACGAGCTCGTCGATCCGATCACGCGCCTCCGCGTGCCCGTACCGGAGCGCCACGTCCGCCGCGCTCGCCAGGAGCGAGCTCTTGAAGGCGGGACCGTCGGCGTTCTCCGACTCGGCCACGTAGCGGTCGACGATCTCGCTCCACCGCTCGCGCTTCGTCGCGTCGCTCTCCAGCGCCTCGGCAGCGGCCTCGTCGCTCGGCCGGAGCTCGATCAACCGCTGGTAGGCTGCTCGCGCCTTGTCGGCGTCGAGGAGCTCCTCGTTGTAGATGCGCGCCAGCTCCGCCTGCATCGGCGGCTCGACGGGCGTCCCCGAGG
The DNA here is from genome assembly GCF_009649845.1 of Polyangium spumosum. Lineage (NCBI taxonomy): Bacteria > Pseudomonadati > Myxococcota > Polyangiales > Polyangiaceae > Polyangium > Polyangium spumosum. The sequence continues at coordinate 307,257 of NZ_WJIE01000005.1, read as the reverse complement.
CGAACGAGATCTCCAGCTCGAGGAGCTTGGCGACCGCGCCCCATTCTCTCCGCTCCTCTTGCTTGGCCCGCGCGAGCCCCAGGAGACGCTCCACGTCGTTCGTCGACGTGTCGGGGGCCGTCACTGCCTCCGCGAGATCGTTCCAGGCCGCCTCGTTCTCGGGATCGGACTGCAGGACCCCGAGGGCCACGCGAATTTTCTCAACGCTCATCGTTACCCCGGTCGGCGAAGCTCAACGACACGATCATCCGGTCACCCAAAGCCGCACCTCGACGTGCAGCGCGGGCTCCTTGGACCAGACAGCTCATCCTCCTCCCGCCATGCGTCGTCGAGAGAAGGATCCTCGGATTTATTTGACGCGAGCCGACTCTACGCTGCATTCACCTGGCGTTTCAAGGCGCCGTTTCCAATCCCGCCCGGCCGTCCGCCTGTCGCGCGGCAAACCCGCGGGAAAGCGCTCGTCCGCTCGCCACGAGCCCTCGCCCGTTCCACGCGGCGGCGCGTTGGGTTATCAAGCGGCCCCATGAACGCTTCCTCGGTGAAACGGATTGGTGTCGTCGGCGCCGGCCAGATGGGCCGCGGCATCGCGCAGGTCGCAGCCGCGGCCGGGATCGAGGTCGTCCTCTGCGACGCCTCCCTGGAGATCGCGGACAAGGGCAAGTCGCTGATCGGCAAGATCCTCGGAAAGCAGGTAGAAAAGGGGAAGATGTCGGCCGACGAGCATCGGGCATTGCTCGATCGCATCGTCCCTGCCGGCAGCATGGATGGCTTCTCCTCCGCGGAGCTCGCCGTCGAGGCCGCGACCGAGAACGTCGACCTCAAGATCGACCTCTTCCGCAAGGCCGACGCGGCCCTCGCGCCCGGCGCGATCCTCGCCTCGAACACCTCGTCCATCTCGATCACGCGCCTCGCCGCGGCCACCTCGCGTCCCGAGCGGGTCATCGGCATGCACTTCATGAACCCCGTGCCGCTCATGAAGCTCGTGGAGATCGTGCGAGGCGTGCAGACCTCGCCCGAGACCTACGCCCTCGTCCACGAGCTCGCGGTTCGTCTCGGCAAGACGGTGATCACGAGCGAGGATCGACCCGGCTTCCTGGTCAACCGCATGTTGATCCCCTTCCTCAACGAGGCCTGCTTCACCTTGCAGGAGGGCGTGGGCAGCCCCGAGGACATCGACACCGGCGCCAAGCTCGGCCTGAACCACCCGATGGGCCCGCTCGAGCTCGCCGACCTCATCGGCCTCGACACGGTCCTCGCCATCGCCGAGGTGCTCCACAAGGACCTCGGCGAAGACAAGTACCGCCCCGCCGCGCTGCTCCGGAACCTCGTCGCGGCCGGCTGGCTCGGCAAGAAGAGCGGACGCGGCTTCTACGTGTACGACGAGAAAGGCCAGAAGACGACGAGCAGCCTGGCGCGTTAACGCCCCAGGAACGTCGGCTTCGCCTTGCCGAGGAACGCCTTCATCCCCTCGCGTTGATCCTCGGACCCGAACAGACCCGCGAACGCCTGCGCCTCGAGCTCGCATGCCGAGGCGAGGTCGATCCCCTCTCCGTGCAGCATCACCCGCTTCGCCGCGGCCACCGCGAGGGGCCCGCGCGAGGCGATCTTCAGCGCCGCGTCACGCGCGCGAAGCACGAGCTCCGCCGCCGGGAACACCGCGTTCACGAGGCCCATCACGAGCGCTTGCTCCGCGCCCACCATGTCGCCCGTGTACACGAGCTCCCGCGCCCGCGCCGCGCCCACGCGCCTGAGGAGCCGCTGCGTCCCGCCGAAGCCGGGCATCACCCCGAGCGTCACCTCCGGCAGCCCGAGCTTCGCGCCCTCGGCCGCGTAGATGAAGTCACACGCGAGCGCGAGCTCGCAGCCGCCGCCGAGCGCGAAGCCGTTCACCGCGGCGATCACCGGGAACGGCAGCGCCTCGATCCGATGACAGAGCCGCTGCCCCGCGTCCGCGAACCGCTTGGCCGCGATCGGCGTCATCTCCGCCATCTCCCCGATGTCCGCGCCCGCCACGAACGCCTTGCCCGCGCCCGTGAGGATCGCCGCCCGCACCACGTCCTCTCCTTCGCCGGAGCTCGCGAGCGCCTCGAACGAGCGCGCGAGCTCCGCCACGAGGTGCGCGTTCAGCGCGTTCATCTTGGTGGGCCGGTTGATCGTGATCGTCGCGATCGATCCGGTCCGCTCCACGAGGACGAGGTCGGTTTCCGTCATGGCGCCCGCGTTACCAGGGCCCGGCCTCGGTGGGAAGTCGGGAGGAACCGTCTGCGGGGCTTGCCGTGAGGGCAAAAAAAAGTCGCGCAGCGCACCGGTTGGGGGGGGCGGACCGGCACGCGCGCGACGAGTGAGAGTGTGACATCCGCGCGCTCCTTGTCGAGTGGAAGTGCGCGACTCGTGCACGGAAATGACGATCGACCAGGCCGATCCGACACGTCCGCACGACCCCTCCACAACGAGGCTGGCTCCTTCATGCGCACTCGTTGTGCTCGGGACCACGGGCCGACGGAAGGGAGCCGAGCGGGCAGAACGGTGAGACCCGCGCGTTGCGCAACGTGATGCGTGCTTCCTCGGCGCGCCGGCCTCCCAAACGAGCGCTGAAGCCCGACCAGAACGCAACCGATCTTGTCCCCACGTGCGTCTCGGGGTGAAACTGCCGGGTATGGTCCTTACCAAGGCCGGTCTGAACCGGCTGCTCGCGGAAGTCCTGCCCCAAGACGCAGACGTCGACGCGTTCGTCGCACAGCACTTCGGCACCGTCGCCCGGCGCGTCGCGCGCGGGGCGGATCGCGCTGCGAAGATCGCGCTCCTCGTGGAGAACGCCGACGCGAAGGTTCTGCTCGACAAGATCTCCGGCGCGCGCCCGGACGCTGTCGCTCGGAACGAGCACCTGCTCGCCGAGGACAAACGGGTCGCTGGAGCGCCGGTGCCCGACGCAGGACCCTGCGTGGGTCGGCACGCGCTCCTCGCCGATCTCGGCGCGCGCGTCCGTCGCGACGCACCCGAGCCCGTGCTGCTCGTCGGCGGCGCGGGCCTCGGCAAGACGACGCTCGCGCTCGCGCTCCTCCACGCGAAGGCCTCCGTCGATCGCTTCGGCGGTCGCAGGTACGTCGCCCACCTCGACACCGCCGCCGACACCGACGCGGCCGTCGTCGAGGTCAGCCGCGCGCTCGGCGTCGTGCCCGAGGCGCCGCTCCAGGACCGCATCGGGGACGCGCTCCGCCGCGCGCCGGCCCTGGTCGTCCTCGACGATCTCGACGTGCCCCTCGCGAAGGACCCCGCCAACGTGCGTGACCTTCTCCAGAAGCTCACGGCCATCCCGGGCGTCGCCGTCATCGCCACGGCGCGCACGGACGCCGCGCGGCCCGAGGGCTTCCACGTCGCCGACGTCAAGCCCCTCGACGAGGCCGCTGCGCGTGACGCCTTCTGCGCCGTCGCCGGCGAGGCGCGCCGCTCCGATCCGGGCCTCGCCTTCGCGCTCCCCCTGGCGTCCGGCAATCCCCTCGCGCTCGCCTTGCTCGCGCGCGTCGCGGGGGACGGCCCGCTCGACCTCGCCGTGCGCACCTGGCACCAGAAGCAGAACGAGCTCCTCATGCGCGAGGACGGCCCCGAGGAGGCGAGCGCGATCGAGATCGCCGTCGCGCTCGCGCTCGCGAGCGGCCGCCTCTCGGAGGAAGCGCGCCGCCTCGTGCCGCTCTTCGCGTCGTTGCCGAACGGCGTTCGCGCGGACGACCTCGCGAACTTCGCCGCCTCCGGCACGTCCGACGCGGGCGTCGCGCTCGCGGCCCTCGGCCTCGCGCAGGATGCTTCGGGTCGTTATCGTATCCGTCGCGCCGTGCGCGAGCTCGTCGCCTCGCAGCGCCCTGGCTTCGAGGACAGCGCGAAGGCGACGCAGCGCTACACCGCGCTCGCGCTCTCGAACGGCCCGAACATCGGCTGGCCGACGGGCGACGACAGCGCGGCGCGCCTCGCCCTGGACAGCGACAACATCGAGGTGATGATCCTGCGTGGCTTCGACGGCCCGCATCGCATCGCTTGCATCGACGCTGCCGTCGCGCTCGCCACCTTCATCGGCTCCTCGGGCCACTGCACGCCGCGTGTCGTCGAGCGCGCGCGGGACGCGGCGCGCGAGGGTGGGGACAAACTCGGCGAGGCCGACTGCACGCAGGCCCTCGGCGACATCGCGCTCGCGCGTGGTGAGGTCGACGAGGCGCGCGCGCGTTACCTCGACGCGCTCCCGATCTTCCACCAGGCGCGCGCGGGCCTCAGCATCGCCGCGTGCCTCATGCGCCTCGGCGACATCGCGGCCGAGCGCGACGAGTACGACGAGGCGAAGCTGCGCTACAGCGACGCTGCGCCGTTCTACCGGCACATCGGCGACAAGCTCGGCGAGGCCAACTGCGTGCGCAACCTCGCCGAGATCGCGGCCATGCGTGACGATCTCGACGAGGCGCGCGAGCGTTACAAGGAGGCGCTGCCGATCTTCAACGAGCTCGGCGACAAGGCGGCGAGCGCGATCTGCATGAAGGGCATCGCGGACATCGCCTTCCAGCGCACGCAGTACGACGAGGCGCGCGTGCTCTACCAGGAGGTCGGCCCTCTCCTCGAGGAGCTCGGTGATCGCCTCTCGATGGCGCAGTGCCTGCAGAACCTCGGCGACATCGCGTTCGCGCTCGGCGAGCACTCCGTGGCCGAGGGTCATTACCAGAAGGCGCTGCCGATCCTGAAGGAGCTCGGCGACAAACTCGCCGAGGGCACGTGCCTGTCGACGCTCGGCGACGTCGCGCTCGCGTGCACCGAGATCGAGGACGCGCAGGCCTACTACCTCGCGGCGCTCCCCTTGCTCCGCGAGGCCTCCGAGAAGCTCGGCGAGGCGAACTGCATCCAGAGCCTCGGTGACATCGCGCTCACCCAGTTCGAGCACGACGCGGCCCGCTCGCATTACGAGACCGCCCTCGGCCTCTTCACGGCGCTGAAGGACGATTACTCGATCGGCTGGACGCATTACCGCCTGGCCCAGGTCGCGGCGGACCCGGACATCTTCAAGAACCACCTCTACGCCGCGCGTGACGCCTGGCTGCGCATCAGCCGCCAGGACCTCATCGACGACGTGAACACCGAGTTCCCCGGGATCCTCTAGATCCTCCAAATCGGGGATTGTGTGCCCTCCGCGCCCGGTATAGTCCCGGGCGCGGAGGAGTCATCCATGGAAGTCGTCGTCACCGGCGCCACGGGCCACGTGGGCGCGAACCTCACGCGTGCGCTCGTCGAGCGCGGCGATCGCGTGCGTGTGCTTTATCGTCATGCGCCGCGCGCGCTCGACGGCGTCGAATGCGAGCGCGTCACCGGCGACGTCCGTGATCGGGACACCGTCGATCGCCTCGTCCGCGGCGCCGAGCTCGTCTATCACTGCGCCGCCAAGATCTCGCTCGAGCCCGTCGACCCCGAGGTCGACACCATCAACGTCGAGGGCGTCCGCAACATCACGGACGCCTGCATGCGCCACGGTGTCCGCAGGCTCGTGCATTTCAGCTCGATTCACGCCTTCTCCACCGAACCTGCGAGCGAGGTCCTCGACGAGACGCGCCCCCTCATCACCGACCCGCGCCAGCCTCCGTACGACCGCTCCAAGGCGGCGGGACATCGCGTCGTCCTCTCCGCCGTCGAGAAGGGCCTCGACGCTGTCGTCCTTCATCCTGCGGCCGTCCTCGGCCCGCACGATTACATGCCCTCGCGGATGGGCCGCGTCCTGCTTTCGCTCGCCAAGGGCCGCATGCCTGGGGTCGTGGAGGGTGGCTTCTCCTGGGTCGACGTCCGTGACATCGTGGCAGCGGCGCTCGCGGCCGACGCCCGCGGCCGTCGTGGGGAGAACTACCTCCTCTCCGGCCATTGGCTCAGCGTCGGCCAGCTCGCGGCGCTCGCGGGTGAGGTCACGGGCCGCCGCCCGCCGCGCCTCACGACGCCCATGTGGCTCGCGCGTGCCGTCGCGCCATTGGCGGCGGGCATTGCGAAGGTCCTCCGCACCGACCCGCTCTTCAACAGCGTCTCCTTGCACGCGCTCCGCATTCATCGATATGCGAGCCACGCGAAGGCCCGCTCCGAGCTCGGGTATTCGCCGCGCCCCACGAAAGAGACGCTCGAGGCGACCTATGCGTGGTTCCGCGCGGCCGGCATGCTCTGACGGCTGATTCATGACCGAGCCCGCGTTTTACCGCCTCCTCCTCTGGGGATTCCTCCTCGTCGCGGCCCTGACCTTCCCGGCCCTCTTCTTCATCACGGCGCCTTATGGTCGGCACGAGGCGAAATCGTGGGGGCCCACGATTGGCAATCGCCTGGGCTGGCTCGTGATGGAGTCGCCCTCGGTCCTCGCCTTTTTCGCCTGCTGGTATCTCGGCGGCCGGCCCACGGACCCGGCCTCGCTCGCCTTCCTCTTCCTCTGGCAGCTCCATTACGTCCACCGCGCGTGGATCTTTCCTTTCCGCATCAAGAGCGGCCCCAAGCGGATGCCGATCGCCATTGCCGCGTCTGCATTCACGTTCACCCTGATCAACGGCTATCTCAATGGCCGCTGGCTCTTCGGCTTCGGCGCCGATCGTTATGGTGCCGCCTGGCTCGAAGAGCCCCGCTTCTGGATCGGCGCGGCCGTCTTCCTCGTGGGATTCGCCATCAACCAGCACGCCGACTGGGTCCTCCTCCACCTGCGCAAGCCTGGCGAGACCGGCTACAAGATACCCCGCGGCGGCCTGTATCGCTGGGTGACCTGCCCCAATTATTTCGGCGAGATCGTCGAATGGACCGGCTTCGCGATCTGCACCTGGTCCTTGCCGGGCCTCGCGTTCGCGCTCTGGACGATCGCGAACCTCCTGCCGCGCGCCCGCTCCCACCACCGCTGGTATCGCGAGAAATTTCCGGAGTACCCGCCGGAGCGGAGGGCGCTCGTGCCCGGGTTATTCTGAGCCGTACAGCCGCTTCGCATTCCCCCCGACGAGCCCTGCGAGCTGCTCCTCCCGCAAATCGAGCGCCGAGAGCCGCTTGATTTCCCGGTCCCACGCGTACGGGATGTTCGGAAAATCCGACCCGTAGACCACCCGCTCCGGCCGGCAATGCAGGAGCCGCACGGGCGGATCTCCCGTGAAGTATTCGGCCATCGTCATCGTCGTGTCGAGCCAGAGGTTCTCGTGTTTTTCGAGCAGCCGCTCGTACGCGTCGAACTCATCGGCCCCGAGGTGCGGCACGCAGAGCTGCAAGCCTGGATAGTCCGCGAGCACCCGCTCCACCCGCTCCGCCGAGCAGATCTGGTACGGATCCACCTTGTACGCCGGGCTCTTCGGCTCCCTGCCTGCGTGCACCACGAGCGGCTTGTTTGCACGGACGCACGCCTCGTACACGTCGTGCAGCGCCTCCTCGTCCGGCGAGAAGCATTGCACGTGGCAATGCAGCTTCACGCCCCGGAGCCCCATCGCGAACGCCTCCGCCAGGATCTCGTTGGCCCCCGGCTCTCCCGGCAGCACCGTCGCGAGCCCCAGGATGCGTGGTTCTTCCCGGCAGAGCTCCGCCACGAAATGGTTCAGCGCCCGCGCCATCCCCGGCTTGTGCGCGTAATGCAGCGCCACGATCCGCGACAGGCCCCGCGATAGGAGAAATTGCGCGACTTCCCGTGCCCGCAGCTTGTACCGGATCGGCCACCCATATTGCTCGAACCAGCGCCAGAGCGCCTCGAACACCGGATCCGGGAACAGGTGCACGTGGGCGTCGATCACCTCGGGCAAGGACGACGAAAGCCGCTCGCCTTCCTCGTCGTTCGCGGCGGGCAGCGGAGCCTGGTCCGCCGACAGCCAGCCGCCGAGGGTTTTCCGCGGCGGCGGCGCGTGATCGGCGAGGCAGGGCAGGGGACAGTCGTGCATGGTGGGCGGAGTTTGCCTCAACGAGCGCCCGGGTGACAGGGGGAGACGTCGTGGTACGCTTGGCGCCGTGACGGTCGTCTTCCCGCACGAAAAGATTCGCGACGACGAGGACCGCTCCTACACGTTCGCCCTCCTCGCTTGCCTCGCCGATCCCGAGACGCCCGAGGACGAGCGCCACGAGCTCGCCGATACACTTCATCGCCTCGACGACCCCCGGGCCGAGGCTCGGCTCATCGAATTGCTCCAGGACCGCTCGGCGCCTCCGGCCGTGCGTGAAGCTGCGAGCTCGGTCCTGCGCTGGGCCGGCGCTGAAAACCGATTTCACCTCGCGAGGATGCTGCGCGACGGCGACCTCATCCTGCAGCGGTATGCCGTCCTCGGCATGGATCATCGCCATGCCGACCTCATCGAGCCGATTGCGCGAGATCCCGATCATCCCCTCCACCGCGAGGCGATCCGCGCCATGATCTGGGCCTGCGAGGAGCCACGCTTCCAGGCGCTCAAGATCGCGGCCCTCTCCCATCCGAACCCGATCGTGCGAGAGACCGCGGCGGACGTGCTCCTCTGGGATGAACCCGTGGCCGCCGAGGAGCCCTTGCTCGCGGCGCTCGACGACGTCGTGGAGGACGTCGCCGTCTCCGCGGCCAACACGCTCCAGTATTATCCGACCCGCCGCACCCTCGCGCGCCTCGCCGAGCTTTCGTCGCGCGAGGGAAAACTCGGCGAGCAGGCGGGATACAGCTTCGAGCAGATCCGCGGGCAATTCCGGGGCGACCTCCAGAACGCCGAGGGCGCCGAACGCGAGGCGCTCCTCGCCTGGATGCAGCCGGTCTGGTCCATTCTCGCCTTCACGGACGACGAGATACGTTACGAGCCACCCGAATCGTTCGTCCGAACGAACCCTGTCCAAGATATCGTCACGGCGGACCAGCTTTTGGAGTCCCTCGGAGGCCCCGACGGCCCCTGGGCCGAAAAGAAGCGCCGCCTGCAGCAGGCCGATCCGGCTGCATTTTCACCCGCCGACATCGAGCGCCTCGTCCCGTTCTTCGTGACGCACCCCGATCCCGACGTCCGCGCCGACGGCGCGCGTCTCCTCGGGGCGTGGAATCGCCACGACGCACTCATTGCCCTGCTCGACGACGTGCGTTTCTACGTCTCGAAGACCGCCATGTATTACCTCGGCAAAACCACGCCGAGCCCCCTCGTCGCCGCGCGCGTGCTTCGCCACCTCCTCGATCCTGGCGTCACGAGCACCCACGCCTACGAGACCCTCGACACCTACGTCGTCCACGCGCCCGCCGAAGAGGCGATCCCCCGGCTCGCGGAGCTCGCCATGGACCGGCGTGAAGCGATCCGCCTCGACGCCATCAACACGCTCACGAAGCTCGGCGCCGTCCGCGAAATCGAGCCCCTCCTCGCGCTCCTCGAAGCCCCGCCCCTCATGACGTGGTCCGTCCACGTCGCTCTCCTCGAAGCTTGCCGCGATCTCGGCCTCGCCCCGCGCGGACTCGACGCGCTCCGCGCCGTCGACAACCTCGACCTGCAGCGAGCAATCGCCCGGATCGGTCGCCCTTCATCTTGACCCCGCTCCGCCGCGACCACACCATCCCCTGCGGAGCCCCTTGGACCTCCTCCAATCCCTCTTCGTCTGGGCGAACCTCCCCTACGCAATCGTCTTTTCGGTCGCGATCCTCTTCGCGCTCCTGCAAATGACCGGCGTCCTCGGCCTCCTGATCGGCGGCTCCGATCACGACGCCGACCACGACCACGACGTCGACGCGGACGCCGATCACGACCACGACCACGACGCCGACCACGACCAGGACGCGAGCTTCGGCGGCAAGATCCTCCTCGACCTCGGCGCGGGCCGCGTCCCCTTCTCCGTCCTCTGGCAGACCTTCGCCGTCACCTTCGGCATCACCGGCCTCGCGCTCAACACCCTCTATTTCGGCCGCTCCGGCGCCCTCGCGCCCTCCTCCCTCGCGCTCAGCTTGCCCGCCTCCCTGCTCGTCGCTTACCTCGTCACGCGCACCGCCTCGCGCCTGCTCGGCAAGGTCGTCGCGCCGGCCGGCGAGCAGGCCACGAGCCGCAAGGACCTCGTCGGCTGCTCGGGTGTCGTCATCTCGAGCCGCGTCACCTCTGAATTCGGCGAGATTCGCGCCAAGGACCGCGGGGGGCATTTCGTGCACGTCATCTGCCGCATTCGCGAGGGCGAGCCCGTCATCGCCGCAGGCCGCGAGGTCGTCATCATCGATTACGACAGCACGGACGGCTGCATCTTCGTCGCGCCCCTCGACGACGACGCGCCCTCCGCGCCCGCGCTCCGCGTCGCGCAGGGCGCCGGCGCCGAGACCGAAGCCGAAGCCGAGACCGAAGCGGAGGCCTCGGAGACGAACGAAAAATCCAGCGATCGCCGCGCTCCTTGAGCGGGCGAGCGCGTTCTCCCTTGCCACGGCCCCCTGCGAGGCGGTCTCATCGATCGTCGCCTCTGCAGCAGCGCCTTTCTCGATCGGAGCAAGCGAGCCATGCCTCAGCTCTTCCAGAAACCCGAGTTTCAGTTATTCGCCCTCGGCACGGGCGGTTTCCTCGTCCTCCTCGTCGCGTTCTTCGTCACCCTCGCGAAGTTTTATCGACGTTGCGGCGCGGACGAGGCCCTCGTGCGCACCGGCGCGGGCGGCAACAAGGTCGTGATCGGCGGCGGTATCACCGTCTATCCGATCCTCCACCAGCTCCTTCGGGTCTCGCTCCACTCGATGAAGCTCTCCGTCGAGCGCTCGGGCAAGAACGCCCTCGTCACGAAGGACAAGATCAAGGCCAACGTCACGACGGAGCTCTACATCAAGGTCGAGCCCATCACCGAGGACGTGCTCGCCGCCGCGCGATCGTTCGGCGAGCGAAACTTCGACGAGAACGCGATCGGCGACCTCATCGAGGGCAAACTCACCGACGCCCTTCGCTCCGTCTCCGCGAACCAGACCTTCATGGAGCTGCACGGCCAGCGCAAGCAGTTCGCCGAGCACATCCAGAGCACGCTCTCCGACGAGCTCAAGAAGAACGGCCTCACGCTCGAGAACGTCTCGATCACCGCGCTCGCGATGGTCCCCGTCACCGAGCTCGATCCGAACGACGTCTTCGACGCCGAGGGCCTGCGCGCCATCACCGACAGCGTCCAGTCGAACGCCGAGCAGACCACCAAGATCCAGCGCGAGAAAGAGCTCGCCATCCAGCTCACGAACGCCGAGGCCAGGAAACGCGCCCTCACGATCGAGCAAGATCAGAAGCAGGCCGAGGCCGATCAAGCCCGCCGCGTCTCCGAGTACGCCGCGACGCAGAAGGCCGAGACCGCGAAGGCCGTCTACATCCAGGAGCAGGCGCAGGAGCTCGCCGCGCTCGAGAAACGCAAAGCGACCGAGACCGCGCGTATCCAGCAAGAGCAAGCGATCGCCGTCGCCGAGGCCGCGCGCCAGCGGGGCCAGCGCGAGGCGCAGATCGCCGCCGAGAAGGCGCAGCAAGCCGCCGAGATCGCCAAGCAACGCGAGATCGAGGCCGCGACGATCGAGAAGCAGAAGGTCGTCCAGGCCGCCGAGGTCGATCGGCAAAAGGCCCTCGAGAGCGCCGAGATCGACAAGCAAAAGACCGTCGAGAGCGCCGAGATCATCAAGCAGCAGGCCGTCGAGACCGCGCGTATCGCCAAGCAGATCGCGGTCACGCAGAGCGAGGAGCAGGCCGCGCGCGCCGCCGCCCTGAAGGCCCAGGCCGAGGCCGAGCAGCAACAGGCGATGCAGGCGATCATCACGGTCGAGGAGACCGCGAAGGCGAACCGCGAGAAGGCCATCGCCGTCATCAAGAGCGAGGAGGACGCGCAACGCTCGCGCATCGCCGCCGAGCGCGAGGCCTTCAAGCTCAAGCTCGAAGCCGAGACCCAGGCCGCCGCGCTCAAGGCGCACGCCGAGGGTGAAGCCGCGGCCAAGCGCGCCGCCGCCGAGGGCGAGATCGCCCGCGCGCAGGGCCTCGCGCAGGCGCGCGAGCTCGACGCGCAGGCGAGCGCCAACGTCATGCGCAAGGGCGCCGAGGCCGACGGCGACCGCGTCCGCATCACCGCCGAGGCCAAGGCCCAGGCCGCCTCGCAGGAGGCCCAGGCCTTGATCGCCCTCGCCGAGGCCACGCGCAAGAAGGGCGAGGCCGAGGCCGACGCCAAGCGCAAGCTCGTCGAGGCCGAGAACGCCGTCGCCACGAAGTTCCTCCTCCGCGACGTCGCCGTGAAGGCGCTCGACGTCCTGCCCGCCGTCACGCGCGAGCTCATGACCCCGGCCCGCGCGATCAGCGAGATCAAGGTCCTGCAGCTCCAGGGCACGGGCGGGTCTGTCGCGACGAACGGTGAGGCAGGCGCGAGCGCGCCCTTCGGCTCTGTCGCTTCGCCCGTCCTCAAGACCATCCTCGAGGCCGGCGCGGCGTATCCGCTCCTGCGCGAGATGCTCGCCTTCTCGCAGGTCGACGAGCGCGGCCTCGCCGACAAGGCCCGCGCCTTCCTCGGCACGCTCCCGGCCGAGCTCCGCGCCGTGATCGACAAGGACCCGGAGCTCTCGAAGAAGCTCGACGACCTCGGCGTCGCCCGCGGCGCGCCCTCCGGCGCTGGCATTCAGGTGCACGAGGTCGATCCGCCCGCGGCCCCGGCCCCGGCCGAGTGAATCGATGACCGCGCCGCGCCGAGATCCCGAAGAGGCCGCGCTCTCTGCGCTCGCGCAGATCGCGGCGGGCCTCGTCTCGACCCCGGGCGCGCAGGGCGGCGCGCTCGGGTACTCCACGTGGAAGCAGGGGTTTCGTGAGCTCGTGCTGCGCGACCCGCTCGACACGCTGCTCGTCTCCGTGCTCGGCGGGGCTTACCTCTTCTGGCTCGCCGAGAAGGATCAAAACCCGCGGTGCCGCACGTTCTGGGACGCCGCGGTGTTCGTCTCGACCTGCCTCTCGGTGGGTTATGACAACAAGTTCCCGCACACCGAATCGGGCAAGGCGCTCGCGACCTTCCTCATGACGTTTGGCCCGGGCGTCGCGGCGAGGGCGTTCACGCCGCCCGCTATGGGCCGGCAAAATTCCGTCGAAGCGGCGACCCCTCCGGCTGTGGTGGCCGGTACGGCGGAGTCAATCGCCCTGCAAAAAGCCATTCTCGCTCGACTCGACGCGATCCTCACCGAGCTCCAGGGCCGCTCGTCCGAGCGGGACGCGCGGGGCTGACAGTTTTTCTCGTTCGGCTATGATATGCGGTCGTTCCGGACCGCCCCTCTCCCGGTCCGCTTCGCCGAGGAGGATCTGTCATGTCCCTTTCCGCAACGAATGGAGCCGGCCGGCACGCCATCGTCCTGGGTGGTGGTATCGCCGGGCTCGTCGCGGCGCGCGTGCTCACGGACCATTTCGATCGTGTCACCGTGCTGGAGCGCGACAAACCCGGGTCGGAGGGGGCTTTTCGCGCGGGGGTCCCTCAGAGTCGCCATGCCCATGTCCTGCTCGCCAAAGGGCACGCGTGCGTCGAGCAGCTCTTCCCCGGCATCGGCGACGAAATGGAGGCGGCGGGAGCGCCTCTTTACGATGTCGGCGAGCGCTGCATCTCGATATACCCCCAAGGACGCCTCCTGCGGCGCCGCGCCGGCGTCGAGCTGCGCCTGACGAGCCGCATGTTCCGGGAGCGGCTCATACGCCGCCGTGTCGTCGAAGGAGGTCGCGTCTCCTTCCGGGAGGGTGTCGTCGTGCAGGGCCTCGTCCCCGAGGGATGCGGCGTCGCGGGCGTACGGATTCGAAACGTCGAAGGTGGCGCCGAATCGACGGTCTTCGCCGATCTCGTCGTGGCGGCGTGTGGCCGTGAAGCCCCGGTCGTCGACTGGCTCGTCGCGCTCGGTTATCCGGCGCCTCGTGAGGTCGTGGTGGACGCGGGGCTCTCCTATTCCAGCCGCTGGTATCGTTTCCCGCGTGATCGCCGCGATTTTTACGCCGTGGCCGAGCTCCCCGGGGCCCCCGATCGTCCACGCGGCGGCGTCGCCTTCATGACGGAGCACGACACGTGGGTCGTGACGCTGATGGGTACGTCCAGGATCCGGACGCCGACGGACGAAAGCAGCTTCAATGTCTGGGTGCGCGCGCTCGACAACCCGCACATCCACGAGCTCATCACGGAGGCCGAGCCCATCTCACCGATTTACGGTTATGCGCGGACCGACAACCGCCGACGCCTGTTCGATCGAATGCCGAGTTTCCCCGAGCGTTTCGTGGTCCTCGGCGATGCCGCTGCCTCGCTGAACCCGCTCTATGGCCAGGGCATGACGGTAGGCGCGCTCGGCGCGCTCGAGCTCGGGGCCTGCCTCGAAGAGCAGCGCGAGCGCGTGGGGGGGCGGAGCCTGACGGGGTTGTCCAGGCGATTCCAGCGTTGCCTCGCGCGCATGCAGGAGCCGGCGTGGGTGATGGCGACGGCGGAGGATTTTCGATGGCCCGGGACCTCGGGGGAACGACCGGGGCCTGCGCAGAAGGTCGCCGAGGCTTATTTCAACATCATCCTTCGGCTCGCGACGAGGGATCCCGTGGTGCACACGGCGATGCTCCGCGTGACGCACATGGTCGATCCGATGTCGGAGCTGTTCCGCCCGGACATCGTGAGCCGGGTGCTCGAATGCTCGACGCGGCCGGTGCGGAAAGCGGTGGGGGCGCTCGTGGAGCAGGTCGCGAGGTAGCTCTCAGCCTCTCCGCACCAAAAACCCCCCCACGAAATACCCATCCGTCCCCTGCACGTGCGGCAAGAGCCGGAAGCTCGCCGCCCCCTCGCCCACGATCCCCGGCAGGAGCTCCGCCTCGATCGGCGCCTTCTCCAGCCGCACCCCCGTCCCCGCGTCCTCCGTGACGAGCCGCTCCACCACCTCCTCGGCCTCCTCCCGGAGCACGCTGCACACCGCGAACACGAGCCGCCCCCCGTCCTTCACCCGCGTCGCCGCGTTTCGCACGATCGCAATCTGGAGCTCCGACAAACGCTTCACGTCGTCTGCCGTCCGCCGCAGCGCGATCTCCGGCCGCCTCCGGAGCGTCCCCACCCCCGAGCACGGCGCGTCCACCAGCACCCGATCGTAATCACGCGGCACCTCCTCGAACGCCCCCGTCCTCGCCGCCCAGTCGACCGCGTACGTCTTCCGAGCGCCTCTCCCAGCCGGCCCCTCCTTCAATCGATCGAGCTTCTGCGCGTACAGATCCGCCGCGTCCACCGCGCCCTCGGGCCCCACCTCGTCCGCGAGCAGCCACGTCTTGTTTCCTCGCCCCGCGCACGCGTCGAGCACCCGCTCGCCCCGCTTCGCCCCGAGCGCGAGCGCCACCACCTGCGCCCCTTCCTCCTGCACGATCCACGCCGTACCCACGCCCGGCAATCGCCGCACGTCTCCGGCGCCGCGCACCAGGATCGCCCGTGGCGAGGCCTGCCCCTCCTCGAATGTGCCGTCCGGACAAACTTGACGCAATCGAGCGATCCACGCCGCCCGATCCTCCGCGAGCGAGACCGACAAACCCAGGGGCGGAGGCACCGGGCCCGCCGAGAGATAGGCCTCCGCCGCGCTCCGCCCGAGCGATCGCCGTAGCGAACCGCGCAGCCAGCCCGGCGCCGACGCGCTCGCCGCCTCCGTCAGCGAGGGCCGCCCCTTCGCCTCGATCTCTGCCGACAGCTTCCGCAAGATCGCATTCGCGAACGACCCCGTCCGCGTGTCCCCCTCCGACCGGATCGCCCCCACGGCCTCGTTCACCGCGGCGAACGCCGGCACCCGGTCGAGGAAGCAGATCGCGTACGCCGCCATGAGCACGTGCGCCCGCGCGATCGGCGAGGGCAGGTCGAGCTTGCCTTTCGGCGTCATCGCCGAGAGCCTCGCGACGAGCGCGCCTTCGGTCCGCAAAACGCCGTACACGAGCTCGGTCGCGAGCCCGGCGTCGCGCGGATCCATCCCCGCGTGCCGCCCGAGCTCGGCGTCGAGCGCCGCGGCCGCGAACGCCTCCGTGCTCCACACCCGCGCGAGCACCCGGGCCGCGATGATCCTCGCCTCGCTAATCAACGAGCTCCCTCAACTGCCCTTGAATCACGTCCCACCGTCGCTCCACGTCATTCTTGAACGCGACCCCCATCAACACAAAGAGCACGAGCAGGCCCACGAGGCTCGCGATTTCTCGCACCCGGAGCGGCAGAGGCCGCCGTGACACCGCCTCGAACATGAAAAACAGGAGGTGCCCGCCGTCGAGCACCGGGATCGGCAAGAGGTTGATGAGCCCGAGGTTGATGGAAATCACGGCCATCGCCCACACGAAGTACGAGACGCCCTTCGAGCCCTCCTCGCCGACCACGTCGTAGACCGTGATCGGCCCGCCGAGCGTCGAGATGCTCACCTTGCCCTCGACGATCCGCACGATCCCCACCACGATGAACCGGATCACGTCGTACGTCTCGTCGAGCGCGCTCCGGAGCGCGAACGGCAGGAGCGACGCGTGCTCCACGTACGCCTCCGGCATCACCGGCGACCAGTTCGACGCCCGCACGAAATACCGCGGCCGATGCTGGCCGTATTCGTCGATCCAGTCCTCGCGCCGCAAGAGAATGGTCCCGCTCTTCTTCACCCCGCCCCGGAGCCACGTCACCGTGTGTGGCCGATCCGGCGCCACCAGCAATCGCTCGAGGAACGTCGCCCACGCCGTCACCGCGGCCTGATCGACCTCCACGATACGATCCCCCGGCCGCATGTCCGCGCTCCACTCCGCCGAACCCTCGGCCACGTCGAATACGTAGAGGTCCGCCGATTCGAGCCCCGTCCGCTCCTCCAGGTCGCCGTGTCCGCCCTCCGGCGTCAGCGCCGCCACGCCCGACTCGTAGACCGCCATCTCCGCGAGCCCGCCGAACGCGCGTGGCACCTTCACCGGGCGCAGATACGTCACCGGCACCGTCTCGCCGTGGTTCTCCGAAAGCGCCGTCTCCAGGTCCGCGAACGTCTTCACCGGCCGGCCCCGCACCTCGGTCACGAGGTCGAACGTCCGCAGGCCTGCGCGATACGCCGGCGAATCCGGCCGCGAGATCCCCACCACCGCCGCGGGCCGGCTCGGCTTGATGCCGATTTCGCCGACCTTCTCCACGATGTCGAGCGGCTTCCGGACGACCTTCTCCTCCGGCACCACCACGACCTCGACGTGCTCGTTGTCGCGAAACACCTTGAGGCGAAGCTCTTTGCCCGGGCTCTCCCCGATGATGCGCGCGAGCTCGGCGAACGTCGAGATTCGCTCGCCGTCCACCTCGAGCACCCGATCCCCCGGCGCGAGTTTCCCCTCCGCCGGGTGTCCGGGCAAAACGAAGCCGACCGTCGGGGGCGAGAAACGTGTCTCGCCCACGAAAACGGAGAAATACAGGAGGACCGGGAACAGGATGTTCATCGCCGGGCCCGCGATGACGATGATCACCCGTTTCCAGAGCGCCTGCGCCTCGAACGTACGCTTCCGATCCTCAGGCAGCACCGGCTCCTGCCGGTTCTCCTCCAGCATCTTCACGAAGCCGCCGAGGGGCAGGAGCCCCACGCAATACTCCGTCTCTCGTCCTCGAAACCGGAGCACCTTCGGCCCGAAGCCGATCGAGAACGTGAGCACCTTCACGCCGAAGATCTTCGCCCACACGAAGTGGCCGAGCTCGTGCACGAAGATGAGCACGGAGCAGAGAAGCGCGAAGTAGAGCAGATCCACGGCAGGCGTATCTCTACGCGAGATCCCGGCGGGGCGCCAAGGACAAAAACGGCGCCCGGGACGCTCTCGCCGCTCACGGAGGAGCCCCATTTGCCCGGCCTTCGCCGCCGTGCAATCGTTGGCCCGGGCATTGGAACCATCGTGGACTGGGGGGATCGGTCTTGCGCCTGCTCATCGTCTCGTACGCTTTTCCGCCCGTCGGCGGCGTCGCCGTCCAGCGCGTCACCAAGTTCGCCAAGTACCTGCCTTCCTGCGGCGTCGAGACCACCGTGCTCACGGCGGAAAACCCGTCCGTCCCCATCCGGGACGAATCCTTGCTGCGCGACGTCCCGGCCGAAGTGAAGGTCGTCCGCGTACGCACCCTCGAGCCGAGTTACGAGAAAAAAGCCGCCGTCTGGCGCGGCGCCGCCTCCAAGGGCCGCCTCTCGGGGGCGCGCCGCGCCCTCGCGCGCTTTGCCTCCGCCGCGCTCGTCCCCGACCCGCAGGTCCTCTGGCTGCCCGCGGCCGCCCCGGCGATCCGCCGCCTCTCGGCGGACGTCGACGCCGTCCTCGTCAGCGGCCCGCCCTTTTCGCCGTTTTTGCTCGGCCCGCTCGCGCGTGTCCCGTTCATCCTCGACTATCGTGACGAATGGCGCACGGCGGCCACCTACGAAATGCACGGCGGGCCGCTCCTCGCCCGCGCGATCGACGCGATCGAGCCCGCCCTCGTCCGGCGCGCCGCGCGGATCCTCACGGCGACCGATACGTTCCGCGAGAACCTGCTCGCGCGGTATCGCGACCTCGACGAGGGCCGCGTCGTCACCTTGACGAACGGCTACGATCCGGACGATTTCGCCCACGTCCGCGGCGCGCCTCCACCGCTCCCGTATGCGCCGGGGCGCAAGCTCGTCGCCACCTATGCCGGGACGACCTTCTGGCATACCTCGCCGCGTGGTCTCTTCGCCGGGCTCCGCCTCCTCGCCGAGCGCGCGCCGAGGCTCGCGGACCTCTTCGACATCCGGTTCGTCGGCCGCGTCGTCGACACCGAGCGCGCCGTCTTCGAGGCGGATCCGCTGCCCATGGTCCGCCACCTCGGCTTCCGCCCGCACGACGAGGCGCTCTCGCTCCTCGCCGAGAGCCACCTCGCGCTGGTGATCGTCGACGACATCCCCGGCAATGCGGCCATTTATCCGGGCAAGATCTTCGACATCATGGCCGTCGGTCGGCCTTGCCTCGCGCTCGCGCCCGAGGGCGCGCTCTCGCGCCTCGTCGAGCGGCATCGGCTCGGCCGCGTCGTGCACCCGCGCGAGCCTGCCGCCATTGCCGAGGCGCTCGAGGACGTCGCAAAGACGTTCCAGCGCGGCGAGCCGCTCCTCTCCGCCCGGCCCGAGGGCCTCGAACCTTATCACCGCCGCGCGATCGCTGGCCGCCTCGCCGAGGTCCTCCGCGACATCGTCGATCGGCAAAAACAGCCGAGCGCGCCCTCCGCGGCTTGAAGGTGGCGCCACGAACGGCGTCGAGCCGCGTGGGCTGCTGCGCCCTTGACAGCGGTCATACGATTGGTTCTTCTCGTCGCGGACGGAGGACGTTCGATGACGAGATCTCATGACGCGATTTTCATCGGCGGCGGCCACAATGCGCTCATCGCCGCCGCTTACCTCGCGCGGGCGGGGTGGAGCGTGCTGGTCCTCGAGAAGAACGACAGGCCCGGCGGCTTCGTACGCACGGAGGAGCTCACCCTGCCGGGATTCGTCCACGACACCTATGCCACGGCCCACCCGCTCTTCGTCACGGGGCCTGCGTATGCGGAGCTCCGCGACGAGCTCGAGGCGCGTGGCCTCCATTATCTCAATTGCGACATCCCCGCGGGCGTCTCCATGCCCGGCGGGCGCAGCTCCGTCCTCTTCCGCGACCCGGCGGCGAGCGTCGCGGAGCTCGACCGCCTCGCGCCCGGCGACGGCGCGGCATTCATGAAGCTGATCGAGGGTTTTTCGGCCCACGCGGGGTCGATCTTCCCTCTGTTCTCCATGAACCTCGCGTCCCCCGAGGCGAATGCATTCATCCGGAAGCTCATGCTCGGCGAAGGCGGGCTGGGCCTCTCGTCCTTCGCGGCCGATTTCATGATGTCGGCGCGGGACCTCCTGGAGACGCGCTTCCGATCCGAGGTGTTTCGTGGCTTGATCTCGCCCTGGCTCCTCCACGCCGGGCGCGGCCCCGAGGAGCCGAACAGCGCCTTCTGGCTCACGCTTTTTCTCCTGTCCGTGCTGAGCGGCGGCGTGCCCACGCCGGCGGGAGGGAGCGAGATGCTCGTCAAGGCGCTCGTCCGGCTGATCGAGGACCATGGCGGCGAGATTCGATCCCATTGCGCCGTCGAGCGTATCCTCGTCGAAGGGGGCGAGGCGAGGGGGGTCGTCACGGCCGATGGGGAGAGGTACCACGCGCGGCGCGCCGTGATCGCCTCGACGAACCCCGATCAGCTCTATCTGAAGCTCCTCGCGGGTACGGGCGTGGTGCACCCGGAGATCGAGCGGCAAGCGAAGGGGTTTCGTTATGGTCGAGGCGCGGTGCAGGTCCACCTGGCGCTCTCCGCGCCGCCCGATTTCCCGGACGAACGCCTCCGGAGAGGCGGCCTCGTCCACCTCACGACGGGCCTCGACGGCCTCTCCAGGGCCATCAACGAGGCCGCCCGCGGCCTCTTGCCCGCCGAGCCCACCATTTCGTTCGACGTCCCCTCGGCGCTCGACCCGGCGCGGGTGCCCCCCGGGAAGGCCGTGGCGCGCCTGCAGATGCTGGAAGTGCCGCGCCGCGCGCGGGGCGACGCGGCTGGGCTCATCGACGTGGGCGACGGGGTCTGGAACGACGACCTCAAGAATCGCTTCGCGGACCGCGTGCTCGAGATCGCGGCGAAACACGTGCCCAACCTGAAGAGCTCCATCCTGGCGCGGCGCGTGATCGGGCCCGCCGATCTGGCTCGATTCAACCCCAATGCGGGCGATGGTGATCCTTATGGCGGCGCGCACGACCTCGCGCAGAGCTACTTCCTGCGCCCGATCGCCGGCCAGCCGAGCCATCGCACGCAGGTGCCGAACCTGTACATGATCGGCGCGGCCACGTGGCCCGGCCACGGCGTCGGCGGCGGCTCGGGCTACATCGTGGCGAAGCAGCTCCTCGCGTGAGACAAGGCATTCACGAGCGAGGCGCGCTCGTGATCTTTTTCGTGCCCACCGCGACCAGGATCCCGAGCACGAGCGTCGCCGCGGCGAACAAGAACTCCGGCTTCTCCGCGCCGGCGAGCAGCCCGACCGATCCCGCCGCCCCGACGAAAGGAATGATCTTCCCGCCTGGCACCCGGAAGCCCTGCGATTCGCCGTCCTTCTTCCGCAGCACCGGCACCGCGAGGCACGTGAAGAGGTACTGGATCACGATCGTGATGTTGCTCATCCCCACGAGGCGCCGATAATCGAAGAAAAACGCGAGCACCGCCGTGATCGCCGTCGTCCAGAAGATCGCCACGTGTGGCGTCCCCCAGCGCCCGTGGACCCGCGCGAGCCCCGCGGGCATGAGGCCATGCGCCGCGATCGCCTGCGCATATCGCGGCGACCCGAGCGCGCTGCCCGCCGTGAATCCTCCGACCG
This sequence comes from Polyangium spumosum, assembly GCF_009649845.1. NCBI lineage: Bacteria > Pseudomonadati > Myxococcota > Polyangiales > Polyangiaceae > Polyangium > Polyangium spumosum. The sequence goes on along the minus strand of NZ_WJIE01000005.1, from coordinate 286,013 downwards.
AGAGCAGGCTGCCGGCGACCACGATCGCGCCGATCGTCGGCCCCACGAATTTCGCCGCGTCGACGAGCGGCTGGCCCGACGGCTCGCCGATCTTCGGATACACCGACACGAGCACCGCCTGCACCACGATGAACAGCAGCGCCGAGATCGACAGCGCCCCGAGCGTCCCGAGCGGCACGTTTCGTTGTGGGTTTTGCGTCTCGCCCGCCGGGATCGGCGTCACCTCGAAACCCTGCAGCGGGAAGAGCGCGAGATACACGCCTTGCCCCACGCCGAGCGCGCCGAGCGGGAGTTTTCCCCCGAGCCGCGACGGATCGAAGAGCGACGCCGCGACCACGAGGAAACACAGGATCGCGCCGATCTTGCCGATCGTCATCGCGTTCACAACCCACGCGCCCGGCTTCACGCCGAAATAATTCACGACCCCGAGCGCCACCACGACCGCCGCGGCCCCGATTGATCCCACGAACGGCCCGCGGATCCCGACGAGCTCCACGAAGAGGCTCGCGTTCGCCGCCCAGCTCACGAACGTGTTCGCCCAGCAAAACCACCCGACGAGGAAGCCGGCCTGGTCCCCGAACGCATTACGCGCATAAAGGTACGTCCCGCCCGTCTCGGCGTGCCTGCCCGCGAGCTCGGCGAAGCAGAGGGCCACCGGCATCAGGAGCAGCGCGCAGAGCGCGAACGAGAGCGGGGAGAACCCGCCCATCACCCGGTGCATGTCGTCGGGCAGCGCGAACACGCCCGATCCCACCGTGGCGTTCACGCCGATGCAGAGGACGTCGAACAACGTGAGCCTGCGCCGCAGCGAGGGCGCCTGGGCTGCGGCAGAGTCGCCGAGAGTGGAGACGCTCATGGTGCGGACCCCTGACGAGAGACGACGGACAGCGCGGGCCGCCGAGTCTAGGACGCACGGGCGGACCGAAGCAACCCCTTCCGATCGAGAACGGCTTGACGTTCCCGGTAAAACCTGCGAGGTATCCGGGAAAGGAGGAATTCATGAGCGAACGAGCCGACTGGTATTATCACCGCAAGGGGTGAACCTCGTGCACCCGAGCGCGGGAGTTTCTCGCGCAAGAAAACGTGGTGATCGCGGAGATGGTCGACGCGGGCAAGGCGAAGCTCGGCGAGGAGGGCGCGCTCGCGCTCGCTCGAAAGGCCGAGCGGGTCGTGGCGGTGAAAGGGAAAAAACGCGTCACGCTGGACATGCGCGCTCGCCCGCCGGACGAGGAGGTGCTCGGCGCCCTGCTCGGGCCGACCGGCGGCCTCCGGGCCCCCACGATGCGGGTGGGAAAGACGCTCGTGGTGGGGTTCGATCCCGAGATTTACGCGGACGTCCTCGGGACGGGGAAGGTGTGAACGGGGAGGGGGCTCGATCGGCGAGCCCCCGAACCGTCGAACCTCAATCCCCGTTCGGCTGCCCCATGCGGAGCGGCCCGCCGCGCGCGGTGGACCAGAGCAGGCAATTCTCGGCCGATCCGGGCACGGTGAAGACGTCGAGGCCGTGTTCGAATGTCTGCACGAAGATCTCGAGCTGCCCGTCGCCGTCGAGGTCCCCGACGGCCGGCGCCGCGGGCGCGCCGTTGCCATTGCCATTTTGCTGGCCCGTGTTGTGGAGCGGCACGTCGTGCAGGAGCGTCCCGTCCGCGCCGAGGACCACGAGGTACCCCGAGTCGAGCACGTCCGGATCGCCGTACGTGGCGAAGAGCAGCTCGGGCGAGCCGTCCTGGTTCAGGTCGGCCACGACCACCTCGGTCGCGAACATGATCGATTTTCCGTGCGTGTAATTGAAGCGCCAGATCTGCTTCGCGTCCGCGCCGAACGCATAGACGAACCCGTCGTTGAACGGCGCCACGATCTCGGGTTTGTCGTCACCCTGGATGTTCACGGTCGTCGCCGCCGGCACGCCGCCGGGCGGGTAATAACCTTCCACCTCGATCGGTTTTTCCCCGCGCGGCAAGGTCTCCCAGCCCGGCTTTCGCATGGCCGAGCGGCTCCCGTCGCCGTGCGCGCCTTCGAGCACCATGATCGCGTAGGCCTGCGTCTCGTACGGCTCGTTTTTCTCGATGTTCGGCACGCCCAGCACCTCGTTTTTCCCGTCGAGGTCGAGGTCGACCACGTTCGGCGGTGACGCCGTCCATTGCAGCCACTCGGCGAACGAGGGGTGCGGCCACTCGCCCGTGTGCAGGTTGTAATGGTCCGCCTCGACCTTCGGATCGGCCCAGCGGATGAACTGGCCCCAGGTCAAACGCTGGCCGTCCCACTCGCTGCCGCGGTTCGTGAAGAACGGCGCGGCGTCGACGGCCACGCCGTCGTGGTTGAAGGCCTGGATGTGGTGGTTGTCGTAGGTCGCGAGCACCTCGAGCTCCGGGTCGTCGTCGATGTTCCCGATCGCCACGTTGAGCCCATAGCAGCCGTATCCCGCGTGGCCCATGCCATTCCGATCGGCGTCGTTCCCCGCGCCCGTGAGGTTGTTGTAGCGGGGCCACGCCGGGAAAGCGAGCCCCGCCGGCTGGTGCAGCGATCCGTCGGCGCGGAAGGCGAAGACCTGCGCGCCGCCGTTCTCCGTGCTCGCCGTCTGGGTCGTGGTCACGACGATCTCGAGCGCGCCGTCGCCGTCGAGGTCCCCCGCGGCCATGCCGCGCACCTCGGGCGCGTTGTCCGCCGTCGTCGTGCTGACGGGGAACCCCGCTTTTTGCACGAGCGTCTTGTCCTTCCACTCGTAAGCCCAGACCTCGTGATCGCTGCCGTACACGATGTCCACGAGCCCGTCGCCTTCGAGGTCGGCGACGACGTGTGGGGCATAGACGCGCCCCTCGCCGCCCTCGGCCTTCGCGAGTACGTTGCCCTCCGCGTCGTGCACGAAGACCGAATAATACGCCGCGATGAGCTCACGTTTCCCGTCGCCGTCGAGGTCACGCACCACGGGCGAGGCGAACCAGCTCGTCTCCCCTTTGAGCGTCATCTTGTATTCGGGCGCCATCACCTCGCCCTTGCTCTCGCCCTTCTCGCACGTGGTGTTCCGCGTGCCGCCCGTCGTCGAGCCGCCCGTCCTGCCGCCGGGCTTGCCGTCGTCGCCGCAGGAGGCCGCCGCGAGCGAGACGCTCGAGGCGAGGAGCAAGGAGAGCAGGGGTTTGCCCCGCCGGGACATCGAGCGATGGAATGAGCGCATGCCGGTCATGTCGTCCTCGTCGCGCAAAAGAAAGGAGCCGCGTCCGCCCGGAGTGGCGGCGGGCCGAGGATATCAAAGTTCGACCGATCGTGGTAAGGTCCGCCTCGTCCCACGCGGGTGAGCCATGCGCGCGACTGCCACGAAAATTCGAGCTTCACGACAGAGGGCTCGCGCCGTCCCCGGCGCTCTTTTCTGCCTTTGCGCCCTCGCGCCCTTCGTGCTCGGCGCGGCGCCGCCGGCCTACGTCACGCCCCCGCCCGACGATCCTCTGCCCGAGCTCCCGCCGCCGCCGCCCGATCCCGCCCCGGCTCCCCATGCGCTGGCCGCGGGTCAGCCTGCGCCGCGCGAGCGCTCGACGGTGGAGATGGCGCGGCTCGGCGCGGGTGTCCTGTACGTGCGTGGCCTCAAGCGGCTCGGGTTTGGCACGCTCGCGCGTTACGACGTCCTCGTCGGCGTCATCGACCTCGACGTCGTGCGTTTTCCGCACGAGCGGCTCGGCTTCGAGATTCACCTGCACGGCGGCCCGATCGGGTTCGACGAGAATGCGCGGGTCGAGATTGGCGTCTCGGGCGCGGGCCTCGTCGCGCCGCTTCGCTGGAAGGGCCGGGCGCCGGGATCGTTTGTCCTCGGCGTGGGCGGGGCCTTCGAGCTCGGCCGCCCCGTCTGGCTCGACCCGGGTTATCACGGCGCGGCGTTCGCCCTCGCGCGCTTCCGCATCTTCCCCACCGAGACCGTTGGACTTCAAACGAACTACCGCTTCGTGCCGATCACGACGAACGAGCTCTCGCTCCAGGAGCACGACGTCGAGCTCGGCGTGAGCCGCGGGCTCTTGCAGGTGGGCGCGCGCCTGCGTATCGACGAGGTGCGGGGCGGCGAGCCGTACCGGCTCTATCGTTCGATCGGAGGGGGCCTCTTCGTCGGGCTCGTGGTGTTCTGATGCGACCGCGCGCCCTCGCGCTCGGCCTCTTCGGCCTCCTCGCGCTCGCGGGTTGCGACGAGCCCGCCGTACGTTCGACCGACGTCTCGACGCTCGACATGACCCTCTCGATCGACGCGAACGACGAGGGGCAAGGGGCCACGGTGCGCGTGCGTGTCTCGAGCCCGCTCGGCCCGCTGCGTTTATCGGGCGGGGACACGCTGCGCCTCGGCATGGCGGGACAAACCCTCGCGCTGCGCGAGGTGGAGGAGGACGATCGCCCCGTCTACCTGGCCGAGGTCGAAAGTTTGTCGGACGATATCATTCTCGACCTCGAGCGCCCCGCGGACCGGAGCGTCCTCGACCGGGTGATCCCCGTGCAGCCGCCGATCGGGCTCACCGTCGCGCCGCTCGCGGGGGACGCTCCGCTCTCGCTCACCTGGAATGCGGCGCCCGGGGGAGACCACGTGCTCGGCCTGACGGTCGACGGGTCGTGCATTCGCCCCCTCCTTCGCACGTTGCCGAACGACGTGGGCAGCTACGACATTCTCCAGGCCGAGCTCCTGTCCCTCGATCCTCCCGCGCCTGCGCCTTGTCCGCTGCAAGTGACGCTCACGCGGACGGCGAGGTGGCAGGAGCCGATCGCCCCGCCCGCGACCCTCGTCGGCCTTTATGCGTGGGTCGTGGTGAGCCGTACGGTGGGCGTGAGCTGGGCCCCGTGAAGAGGCTAGCCACGAGGGGACGCTTCGGGATACATTGGCTACGATGTCGACCCTCGATGATCTTCTCGAGCGTCTTCGTATCGTCGCCGGCGCGGAGTTCGCTTTTGCTTTGACGCGTGAAGGCGCGCTCGTGACGCGCGACGCGCCGCGAGAGATGCCCGAGATCGGGCGAAACAAGCTCGCGCGCCTCGCGGACGCCGTATCGGATCGGCGTGGGGTCGCGGCGACGAGCTTGCCCCGCGGCGAGCTCGTTCCTTATGGCGGGCAGGGGCCCCTCGAGGTTTGCCTCGCCGTGGCGGCGTCGAAGCTCGTCGTATGCCTCGCGCTGGCCTCTGCCGAGGGGCGCCCCGGCGCGCGCGCGGCGTTCGAGGCCGAGCTCGGCGCGATTGAAGCGCTGCTCGCGCCGCGCGAGGAGCCGGGGGCCGGGCCCTCGATCGAGGTGCGCGGGCCCGCGGTGCTCGGGCAGGCGTCCATGGCGGCGATCAAGCTCGACGAGCTCGTGACCGAGGCGCCGCAGATCACGATCGGGCCCGCGCCGAGGCTCGGGCAGGAGACGCTTGCGGCGATCAAGCTCGACGAGCTCGTGACCGAGGCGCCGCAGATCACGATCGGGCCCGCGCCGAAGCTCGGGCGGGAGACGCTCGCCGCGATCGAGGTCGACAGCGATCGGCACGAGGGCCCGCAAATCACGGTCGAGCCGGCGCGCAAGCTCGGGCGGGAGACGCTCGCCGCGATCGAGAGGGACATCGTGGTCTCGGGCCCCCCGGCGGAGCGGCCGCCCATTCCGCTGGAGATTTTGCGGAGGACGCTCCCGTGGATCGACCCGGCGATCGCGGAGAGGCCACGCGACGCGCGGCCCGGCGCCCCCGAAGAGAAGAAGTAAAGGGCTCAGCGCTCGGCGACGATTCCCCGGAGAACGGGGGGAAAATCTTCGCTTTTTACGCCCTCGGTCAGGAGCGGCCGGCTGCTGTGCGAGTTCCAGAAGAGGACGACCTTCCCGGCGAGCCGCTCGGCGTCGTCGAGCAACGCGGCCAAGGTTTTTCCGGTGTAGGTCGGCTCGAGCGTCATCCCCTCCGTCTCCGCCGCGAGCGCGATCGCGCGTTCTCCTTTTCGTGTGGGCGCGCCATATCCCGCGCCGAGGTGGTTCGTCGAGAATCGCACGCGGGCGCGGCCGAGGCGCGCCTCGGGGAAGGTCGGATCGAGCGAACGCGCGAACGCCACGGTCTGCTTGGCCATCGCGAAGAAGCGCGCTTCACTCGACGTCTCGGGGCTCGACGTGCGCACGGCGACGACCTCGGTCCGGAGCCCGGCGAGCTCGAGCCCGAGCGCGAGCCCGACGGCGCTGCCCATGGTGCCCATGGCGAGGTAGATGCAATCGGGCAGAGGGCAAACCCCGGCGCCGACCTGCTCGGCGAGCTCGAGGGCCGCATTGACGAAAGCGAGGTTCCCGAGCGGCGACGAGCCCCCGGGCGGGACGAGGTACGGCGCCCGGCCCTTGGCCCCCTTCGCCGCCCGTTTCGCCAGGGCCTCGGCCTCCGCGACGCCGCCGTGCACGACCCGGATCGTGGCCCCGGCGCGGCGCGCGGCGAGCAGGTTTTTCCGGACGTACGGGCTCGGCGTCTGCGGGGCGAGCAGGAGCGTGACCGCGAATCCCTGCGCGGCGCCATAAAGGGCCGTCGCGACCGCTTGATTCGAGCCGAAGGCGCCGAACGTGACGATCTCGCGCGTGTCCTTCGCGCGGGCATCGGCCAGGAAAAACTCGAGCTTTCGGGTCTTGCCCCCGCCGTACGCCGCGCCGGAGAGGTCGTCTCGCTTGACGTGGAGCCCCGCGATCGCGGCCTTCGCGGCGAGCTTCGTGGCGCGCTCGACGGGCGTGGGCAAGAGGCCGAGCGGCAGGCGAGGCAGGCGCGGCGCGAGGCCGGGATGGGCGCGGAGAAGAGGAGGGATGTATTCGGCGGGAGGGGGCGCGGATGCGGACGCGGATGCGGGAGCGGGTGCGGACGCAGGAGCCGCAGCGGGCGCGGATGCAGTCCCGGACGAGCGCTCCTCACACCCGACGAGCGTGCCGAGCGCGAGAGCCGAAAACGTGCGCCGATTGAACTGCATCCGGCCCCTCCTTGGAATGGCGACCTCAGCGGCTCGTATAACCGCCGTCGATCGCCAGGGACGTGCCCGTCACGTACGAAGACCACGACGACAGGAGGAAGACCACGGGCCTCGCCACCTCCTCCGCGCGCGCATAACGTTGCATCGGCACGCCCGACGTGAACGCCGCGAAGACCGCCTCGCCCTGATTCACGTGGTTCCAGATCTCCGTCTCCACCGGCCCGGGCAGCACGGCGTTCACGCGGATCCCCTCGGCGGCGTGGTCGAGCGCCGCCGCTTTGCTCATCCCCACGAGCCCATGCTTCGCCGTCGAATAAGCCGAGAAGGCCGGCGCCCCAACCAGGCCCAGGATGGACGCGCAGTTCACGATCGATCCGCCGCCGCTCTTGCGCATCGCCCGGATCTGGTGCTGCATGCACAGGAGCACGGAATCGAGGTTGATCGCCATGAGCCTGCGGTATTCCTCCGGCGGCACGTCCACAAACGTCCCGACCGGCCCGGGGATCCCCGCGTTGTTGAACGCGCCGTCCAGGCGCTCGAAGACTTGCAGCGTGCGCGCCACCAGCGCCTCGATGTCCTCGGCCCTGCAGACGTCCGTACGTACGAAGAGCGCCTTCCCGCCCTCGGCGCGGATGCGCTCCGCGAGCGCCTCGCCCTTGTCCTCGCGGCGGCCCGCGAGGACCACCTTCGCCCCCTGGCGCGCCGCCTCCAGCGCGGTCGCCGCGCCAATGCCCGACGTCGCTCCGGTGACGATGATGACCTTGTTTTCGAGAAGCATCGATTTTCTCCTTTTAAAAAGCCAGGGGATGCTTTACGCAGGAAGGGAGCCCGGTCAACGCTTTTCGTCGGCGCATTCTTGCCATCGAAGCGCGCGGCGGTCGCGCCCTCTCAGGCCCGCGCGAGCGCCGCCTGGATCGCCGCGTCGGCCCACGCTTGGGTTGCCTCGCCGAGGTCTCCCGCCGCCCGCGCCGCTTCGAGCCGCGAATACGTCGCCGCCATCGCGCGCAATCCAACCGCCGAGAGAGCCGGCGCGAGCGGAGGGATCCGGGCCGCGAGCACGCCGTCCTGGGCCAGCGCGTCGAGCGCCGATTCGAGCCGCCCGAGCGCGGCGCCGAGCAGGTCTCTCGCCTCGGGCGCGGCGACCGGGAGCGCGGGGATCGGCGCGGCGGGCGAGAGATCCGGCACGACGACACGATCGGTCACCACCGCGATCGGCTCGAGCACCCGCCCGCCCCTCGATTCGCGCAGCCAGCCCGAGACATAACGCGCCGCGGGGAGCGCCTCCGCGAGCGCCGCGATCGCGCCGGGGGCAAACCATTCGTGGGCTCGCTCCAGGCGGAGCTCCGCGCCCCCCTCCTCGATCCACCCCGACAAGGTTTGTCGACCCGGCGACCACGACAAACCCTGCACGCCCCCGTTCGTCGCGACGACCCGGAGCGCCGCCGTGCGCGCGCGCGGGCGCAAGAACGAGGGGGGCCGGCTCGCCTCGTCGGTGAAGAGCGCCGCGGGGCCGGAGAAGCCAAACGGCGCGGGGATGTCGCCCCAATCGCCGCGCTGCGGGACCACCGTGGTGTCCCGGCCGCGCCTCACTTCAATGGTGCGTCGTGCCAAACGAACGAGGTGCCGCGAGAGGATCTGCCCGCCGGCCATCACGCCGAGCGGCGTGCCCGCGACGGAGATCATCGTGCTCGGATCGACCTTGTCCGGGATCGATATGGACCAGGACACGACCGAGGCGCCGTCCCAGAAGAGCACCTCCAGGGAGCGCGCGGTCCCCGCGGCCGAGAGCCGCGCGCCGAGCGAGATCAGCCGCGCCCGTTCGAGCGGAACCTCGAGTGGCTCGCCGAGGCCGAGCAACGCGGCAGGATCGCCGCCGCTCCTCGCCGCCCGCGCCCGCGCCCATCCCTCGGCGAGCAGCCTCCGCACCTCGCCGGCGTCGTGTAATGCCGATCGGCTCTCCCAGGCCACGCGTTGCGCCTCGATGTCCTCGAAGAGCCCGTCGAGCCAGGGATATTCCTTCAATCGAGCGCGGACCTCCTCGCGCGCCTGCGCGAGCCCGCGGGCGTCCGCGAGCCCGCGCGCGAGGGTCTTTCCGAGGAGGCCCTCCACGCCGTCGAGCACGGACGCCGGGATCGTCGGCCTCGGCGGCGGACCGAGGCGCACCTGCCCGCCGCCTCGCGAGCGCGCTTCCGCGGAGAGGCGCCAAAAAGCCCGGACCGCGAGCGGCACGTGCACGCAGCGCGTAGATGCGCAATCACACCGCGCATGCCCGAGATCGGCCCCCGCCAGGAACCGCACGGCGCACCCGGAGAAACGCGCGATCGGCGGGCTCGTCCCGAGCTCGACGTCGACCCCGGCGGCCTCGGCGGCGTCCACGAGCGAGGCCCGTTCGCCCAGCCAAACCAAGAGCTCCTCCGAGCCGATTTGCCAGGGGGGCCGCGTCTCGGAGCCGGCGCCCGCCGCATACACGAGCACCGCCGCGACGCGGTGACGACAAACCGACTTCGCCCCGCAGCCGCAGGGCGTGTCCTTCAGCGCATGGCCCGGCAAGAGCCGCGTCGAAATGCCGTCCGGGAACGTCGCGACGACGACGCCGCCCTCCTCCTCGTGGACGACCGGGCCCTGGCCGCCCTCGATTTCGCGCTGGGCGCGCTTCACGAGCCCCACGTTCGCCAGCGCGGCGAGCGCCTCGGGCGTCATGGCCGCGAGATCCGCCCTCATCGCCGCATCCTCTCCACGAGCCAGCCGACGAGCTCGCGCGGCGTCGTGGCCGCCACGTGCGCCCCCGCGTCGGAGACCGCCTGCGCGACCCCGTGGTCGTACGCGCCGCGCACCTGATCGTCGAGCGAGGCCGCCCCGAACACCGTCACGCCTCCCCCCACGAGCGAGGTCACCTCACGCACGAGTTTGTCCGCGTGATCCTCGAAATCGGTGATCCAGAGCAAGATCGTCCGATGTGGCACGTCCACGAGCTCCGCCGCGTATCGCAGCGCCTTCGCCCCGTCCGTGCCTCCGCCGAGCTGCACGCGCAGGAGGAGCTCGACGGGATCGTCCACGTATTGCGTCAGATCGACGACCTCCGTGTCGTACACGACGAGATGCGAGCGCGTGGACGGGAGCTTCCAGAGGACCGAGGCGAGCACGGCCGCGTGAATGATGTTGCGCGCCATCGAGCCGGACTGGTCGACGAGCACGATCACCTGATGACGTGGCCCGAAGCGGCGAACGCGGGCGAAGAACTCGGGGCGCTCGATGACGAGCTTTCGGGTATCGGGATCCCAGTGCTGGAGGTTTCTCCGGATGGTCCGGAGCGCGTCGAGGTTCCGCGCCACGCGGAAGCGCGAGCGCCGGTGCCGGAAGGGCGTCGCGCCGAGGCGATGCTCGATCTCGTCACAGAGGCGCTTTCTGAGCTCCTCCACGACCTGGGCGACCAGCTTGCGCGCGGCGTCGAGCACCGGCGACGTCATGCGGGATTTGCAGCGCAGGATCGCCTCGACGAGCGCGAGCGAAGGCGTGACGTGCTCGAGCACCTCCTTTCGCGTGACCACGTCGAGGATGCCATACCGGTGCAGCGCGTCGGATTCGAGGCGCTCGATGGCCTCTTTCGGGAAGAGCTCGTGAATCTGGTTGATCCATTCGGGCACGTCGAGCGGATGATCGGGGCCGCTGCCCGGTCCGCCGCCGCGCGCGATCGAGCGGGTCTTCTCGCCGTCGATCTCGCGATCGTAAAGCCAGGAGAGGGCGCGCTCGAGGTCGCTCACCTCGCCCTGCATTCCGCCCTCCGCGGCGCCGAGCCCTTCGTCTCCGGCCGGGCCGAGGAGCAGCCGCCACCGGGTCTCCGCGTCGTAGCGGTTCATTCGAGCACCCCGAGCGCGCGGCCCCACGAGAGGACCCGCGCGTCGAGCGCGAGCCCAGCCTGCAACACGTCGGCGGGGACGTCCCCGATCCACGACGCATCCGGCCGTTTGCCCCAGCGCCCCGCGAGGAGCGCGCCGATACGCGCGCGCTCGGCCGGAGGAAACCACGAAAAGGCGAGGCGCAAGGCGGGCAGCGCGACGAGGAACGCGTCGTCGTCGAGCTTGCCGAGGGCCGCGTCGACGGCGCCGACGAGCCGATCGTCACGCAATGCAGGCCCGCGCGCCAGGGCGAACAGGCCCGCGAGGTAATCGCCGAGCCGCCCCTCCGACGAGGCGGAGAGCGCGCCGTCGATGGCCGTATCGACGGGCGCCGCCTCGGAGTCGAGCAGCCAGATCGCCCCGAGCGCCGCGCCGCGCAGCATCGCGGGCGCGGCCCGGTCCGTGATCCTGCGCGCGAGCGCGGCGCGGCCATCGACCGGATCGAGGCCGAGCGCCTCGCCGTGGCGCAAGAGCTCGGCGAGCGCGCGCATCGCCTGGAGATCGGCCGGGAGCAGATCCGTCCCCTGAATGCCCGCGAGGAGCGAGAGCGACCGCTCGCCGGCCGCGCGTAGCACGGGCGAAAAGAGCGGGGCTCCGACGACCTCCAGCCATTCGCCGTGGCGCCACAATCCGAGGAGTTTTTCCACGGCCGGCCCGAGCGCGCCGAGCGAGGGCGTGCTCGCCACCGCATTCGCCACGAGCTCGACGATCTCGCCCGCGAGCTTCGTGAGCCCCACGAACGCCGCGTCCCCGAGCGCGTCCACGCGCGCGCCGAGCGTCTCGGCCTCGAGCAAGCGGTGCGAGAGGAGCAAGGAGACCGCGCCTTCGAGCGTCGAGCCCCAGCGGGAGGCCTCGATGATCGCCGGATCCTGATCGGGCCGCCATACGAGTCGAAACGCCTCGGCCATCTTTGCGTCCGTGCCCCACGAAGGGCCGGATGTCCGGACGAACCCCGGGATCCCCAGCAACCGCAGGCGATGCAGGGCCCGCAGTTTGTCGCGGTCCCCCTCGATGCGCCAGTCGAGCGAGATGGTTCGGGGGTTTCTCGGCGGCGAGAGCCCGAGCCTCGCGAGCGTCTCGTGCACGTCGCGGAGCAGCGGCGGGCGCTTGGTCTCCGCGGACAAACGGCCGACGCGATCCCCCGTGAAGGTGCGGAGCAGCGTGGCGAGGGTCGGGTGGAGATCACCCGTCACGATTCCGCGCCGCGACCACGGCGGCGGGCCGGGGAGCGGCTCGCGGACGAGCGCGGAGAGCAGCCCGTCGAGCACGTCCACGCGCTTCGGCGTCTCGTGCCCCCGCAGCGCCGCGAGCGCCTGAATGCCCGTACGCGCGGCGATATGGTCGGCGACCGTGGGCTTTTGCGTATTCGACCGGAGCGCCGCGATGCTGCGCTCGATCATGGCCTCCGCGACGTCCGCGCCGAGCTTCCATTCGAGCTCCCACCACATCGGCGAGGGCATACCGGCCTGGTATCCGGCGAAGCTGTCCATGCGGGTATAGGTCCAGGGCACGAGGTGGCTCTGGCCGCCGAGCGAGGGCGCGGGCGGGACGGGCTCGGGGCCGCCGGGCAGGGCATCGGCGAGCGCGGGCGCATGATAACCGCCACAAATGAGCACGACGTCGCCGCGCGTGAGCGCCCACGAGGCATGGGCGCGCATGAAGGCCTCGCGAGGCGCGTCGCGCTCGTCGGCCTCTGCGTCGCCGCGTATTTGCTGGAAATAAGCCTCGAGCGCGGGCTCGAGCTCGTCGGGGGAGCGGCCCTCGAACAGGTGATCCCACAACGCGTCGAGGTCGGAGGTGCCGGTGCGGCGGCAGAGCGCGAGGACGGCCCGTTCGTATCGATCGTCCTCGTCGCGATAACGATTCTCGACCCCGACGAACGCCTTGCTCCACGAGGGCAGGTCGCAGAACCGCACGAGTTTGTCGTGCTCGAATGCCCACCGGAGCGCGATCCACTCCGGAGAGAACGCGCAGAACGGCGTGAAGGACGAGACGGGGCCGTCCTCGGTGAGGTAATGCGTGAAGATGGCGATGGGCGGCGCGTGATCGAGCGCGAGCTCCGCCATTTTCTCGTTCCAGTCGGCCGGACCTTCGATCAGCACCACGGCCGGGTCGACACGCGCGAGCACGGCCGAGACGAGCCGCGCGCACGCGGGGCTGTGGTGCCGTACGCCGACGACGTGGAGCCGGCCCGCCACGGCCTAGAGCCTCGACCGCGCCGCGTGCAGCGCGGCCCAATGCGGCGCCTTGCGCTTGCTCACCACGGTCTCGAGATAACGACGGAGCTTCTCCAGGTCCTCGGCGTTGTCCTTCACCGCGGCGCCCGCGAGGCAATCGATCACGTCCCCCGGGTGCGCCGCGCCGTCGCCGAGGAACGCCGCCCGGACCCCGACGGCGTGCGCGACCGAGACCGCCTCGGCCGTGGAGAGCACGGTCGAGAGCCGCTCGACGGGCTGGCCGTCGGCCGCGATCCCCGTGCGGAGCTCGCGGAACGTGGTGACGAGGACCTCGAGCACCGGCTCCGGTAAAACCATCTTGACGCCCGACGCGTCGAGCAGGCGCGTGGATTCACGGCGGACGAGCTCGATCTCGGCCGAAAGGTCGCCGATGGGGAACAGCGTCTCGAAATTGAAGCGGCGCTTGAGGGCCGCGCTCATCTCGTTGACCCCGCGGTCGCGGGTGTTCGCCGTGGCGATGACGTTGAAGCCCTCGCGCGCGAAGACCACGCCCGGCTCGCCGAGCTCGGGGACCGTGAGGACGCGGTCCGAGAGGATCGAGAGCAGCCCGTCCTGCACCTCGGCCGGGCAACGCGTGATCTCCTCGAATCGCACGACCTTGCCCTCGCGCATCCCCGTGAGCACGGGGCCGGGCACGAGCGCACGTTCACCCGGGCCCTCGGCGAGGAGCAATGCGTAGTTCCACGAATACTTGATCTGATCCTCGCTCGTGGCCGCGCTGCCCTGCACCGTCAGCGTCGATTGCCCGCAGATCGCCGCGGCGAGCAGCTCCGAGAGCCAGCTCTTCGCGGTGCCGGGCTCGCCGATGAGCAAGAGGCCGCGCGAGGTCGCGAGCGAGACCATGGCCCGATCGATCACCGCGGAATGGCCCACGAATTTCGGCTTGATGTCGCGCGACGGCTCGCCGAGCACGAAGGCCCGCACGGCTCTCGGCGAGAGCCTCCAGCCGGGCGGGCGAGGGCCCGTGTCCTCCGCGGCGAGCCGCGCGAGCTCGTCCTTGAACAGGAGCTCCGCCGGCGCGCGCTGCAATGCCGCTTGTTTCTTCTTCACGAGGCGCTCCCGAGCTGCACGAGGTCCCGCACGAGCTCCGAAAACACGACCGGCCCGAGCGTGCCGAGCTTGACGGAGTCGTGGTTCCGGCCCTTCGAGACGTGAACCTCTCCGATCTCCTGCTTCGGCTCCGTCATTTGCATGTCGGCGCTGATGCCGGTGCGCAGATGGAGCGTCGCGGTCCATCCGCCCGACAAAGGCTTGTACATGTCCCAGATCCAGCCCGCGTCCTGCGGTTGCCCCTTGCGCCAGCCGCGCTCGACGAGGCCGAGGATCTTGCCCACCGGCACGAATTGCCCCGCGCGGCGCTTGATGTTGCTGTCGTTCACCTCGGCGTCGGTCGGGGCATAGGTGTCGCGGCCGATCTGGGGGAAGGGCTGGACGATGCTGTAATCGCCGAGGATCTGGCCGAAGGCCGCCCGCGTGGCCTCGGGCAGCGCGAGCGGGTGGACGATCCCGACGTATGCGCCGTCGGGCAGATTGAACGCCGCGTCGTCCGCGTCGGCGAGCGAGCTGTCCTCGGCGACGCGGAAGGCCGCGAGATATTTTCCTTCCTCGGTATAGACGCCCCAGACGAGACGCCGCACGAGGTGCACGAGGAGCGGATGTTCGAGGAAGAGGGCGCGGAACGAACCGACCTCCCAGCGCCGCTCCGCGCACATCGCGAGCTCGAGGCGCGTGATCTGGTTCTGCGCGATCGCCTTGACGTCCTTCTTCAGCGCCTTCCAGGTCGCGTCGGCCTCCTTGGCCTTCGCGGCGTCGTCCGATTTGTTCGGCTTCGGGAGATCCGTGAGCGTTTTTCCGGACGAATCCACGACGAACGGCTTCAGGGCCTCGTCGAAACCGACGCGGAACTGCCGGGGGCCGAAATCGAGCGTGCGCGAGCCGTCCGCGTCGAGGTCGAGGTCGGGCACGAGCCGGTCGGCGAGCTCGTCGGCGGAGAGGCCGCGGTTCTGCGCGATCTCGTCCATCTTCTCGCGGGCCTTCTCCTGCAGGCCTTTGAACTTCACCTTCTGCGCGATGCCATGGATGTGCATCAAGGCGAGGTCGGAGCCGATACGCGCGAGGATGTCGAGGCCCGAGACGGCGCGGGCCTGGAGGTTCTCCCCGGGCCACGCGCGGATGAGCGGCGTGAGCTTGCGCGCGACGTCGTCACCGCCGAGGAGCCCGAGCTGCTGCATCCCCCACGCCTCCTTGGAGGGGCCGCCGGCGCGCTGCCATTCGTTGAAGATCGCCCAGGAGAAATCCTCCAGTGAGGCCCGATCGCAGGCGGCGATCACGTCCTCCACGCCGGCGTACACGTTCTCCGGCGTGCAGATCGCCAGCATGACGAAGAGGGCCTCGACGGCCGATTTCGGCAGGGCCTTTTCGCGGCCCGCGAGCAGCAACGTCGGCAGGGCCTCGCTTCGGGCCCAATCGCCGATCTTCGGCAATTTCGCGGGGATCCGGTCCCGCGGATCCGCGGAGAGGACGGCCTTCACGGCGGCCTCGACCTCGGGGCCGTACGATTCGGCGACCTCGCGGACGATTTCACCGTGGCCCTTCGCGACCAGAAAGCGCAGCGCTTCCTCCGCGCGTTCCCGCGCCTGGGTATGTGCGCCGACGGCCACGGGGACGAGGCCGACGGCCGCGGCCTTCGGGAACTTCGAGAACCATCGTTCGGCCGATTTCCGCGCGGATTTGACCGAGCGGGCGTGGGCGAAGAAGGCCGCGAGCCGCGGAGATTCCATGATGTCGGCGAGCGCGGCCGAAAAGAGCGCCGTATTGCTCTGGGCGATGCGCGGATACCCGCCGATCGCGTCGGGGCCGAGGACGGCGAGCGGGACGAGCGGGTGATACCCGGCGCCCCATGCGTCGGCGGGCCACTCGGCGAAGGCTCGTCTCAGGTCCGCCTCCGAGAGCTGCATCGAGTTTTGCGAGACGTACTTCCCGTACCAGCGTTTGCCCACGTTCTCGGAGGCCGTGGCGAACGACATCTTGTAGCCTTTCCACGCGGCCTCGCGCTCCGCTTTCACCAGCGCGAGGCTCCCGTCCTCGTCGTGCAGCACCTCGGGGTACGCCTTCATCGCGACGTTCGCGACGACGGGGAGCGCGGCGGCGCGTTTGCCCGAGAGCCAGGGCGGATTCGCGAGGATGCGGGGCAACTCGTCCGGCGACGCCTCGGGCCGCGGGGCCATCTTCTCGCGGAGCTTCTGGAGCGCCGAGCGCGCGGCGGGGCGGAGGTCGAGTTTGTCGGCGAGGCCAGGGGTTGTCCGGTCGATCTGCAAAAAAACCGGCGCGGCGCGATCGCCGAGCGCCGAGGCCGCGGCGATCGCGTCCGCGAGCGGGGGGACGGCGAGCGCGGGGTTCTTCAGGAGCCATTTCTCGGCGACCTCGGCGATCTCGCGTTTCTGCGCGAGCTGCGAGGCCATGAGCGAGGCGGTCTCGGCCCCGCGCACGCACCCCGCGACCTCGAGCGCGTCGCGGATGGACGCCGCGTAATCGGCGTTGTCGCAATGAATCCGGCACACGGGGACGACGTCCGCGCCGCAGAGGCCGAGCAGGGTCCAGAGATGGTTGCCGAGGTAGCTGCCCGAGAACGACATCGCCACGCTCTTCTTCGCGAGCTTGACGAGGATGGGGCGCGAATAGGCGAAATAGAAGTCCGGCTTGATGCCGTCCTTGTCGTACGAGGGCTTGACGTAGCCTTCGACGTGACCATCACACGCGAGCCACTCCTCGCCGAGCGCGTCGGCGAGGGGCGTGTGATCGGGGATCAAGGCGAGGACGGTGCGCTTCTGCCAGTAGGAGAGCGTGGGCCAGCGGGCCGAGACGGCCTCGACGAGGGCGGCGTAGGTGTCCTCGGGGAGGTTTTGCGTGTAAAACGCGAAGAAGCTCGTCGGGCCCCCCGCGATCTCGGAGACGCCCACGGTCTCCGGGAGATGGACGAACCCGCGGAACGCGGGGGCCTCCTTGTTGCGGATGTAGTAGGGCGACGGCTCGAGGCGGACGCGTATCGCGGCGAGGACCATGTCGATGAGCCACGCCGGGCCGTCCTTCGCGACGGATGCCGCGGCGAGCGCACGCAGAATGGGATACGCGCCCCCTCCGAAAGGCACTTCGAGCAGCGAGAAGACCGCGGCCGCGGCGAGCGGAGAGAGCGCGGTCGGGCCCGTGCCTTCGAGGAAGGCGCGCGCCTCGCGAATGGCCGGCGCGATCTCGACGGGGATCTCCATTTCGTCCCAGGGACAATGCGGCGCCCACGGGATCCACGCCGTCCGGACGGCCTGCCAGGGATCGGCCGCGAGATCGGCGGCGGAGGGGCGCAAGAGCCCCTTGCGATGGGGCACGGACGTGCTGGGGTAGACGAAACGAGCCGCGTCGAGCTCAATGACGGGTTTCTCGTCCGCGGACGCGGACGCGGGCGCAGGCGCGGGCGCCGGGGCCGGCTCGGCCGGAGGCGGCTCGGCCTTTTTCGCGGCCCTCGGCGCGGGGCTCGGGCTCGATGCGCCGGCCATAGCCGCCGCGACCTCGACATATCCCTTTTTGGTCTTCTCCGTGACGAGCTTGTCGTGCTCGGCCTGCGCCTTCTGCTCGCTCGGAAGATCCTTCTCCTGGCTTTGACCGGCCGTGCCGATCTTGCCCCATTGGATCGTGAGCTTCGCGCCCTCGCGCTCGATCTGCCAGAACTTCTTCGACGACCCATCGACGAACTCGAACCGACGCATGGCGCGGGAGGCTACCACGCGTCCCGCGAGCGATGGTAGAACCGAAAGTGATGCGCCGCCTCGCGAACGCCGCTTTCGCCCTCACCCTCGCCCTCGGCACGCTCTCGGGGGGCCTCGCGCGCGCAGACACGCCCGCGAAACCCGCCGCCGCCGTCGCCGAGGGCGACGCGCTCGAAAAGGAGGTCGAGTCGCTTTACCTCGCGGGAAAGTATGCGGCGGCGCTCGCGGCCGCGCAGAAGCTCGTCGCGCTCCGCGAGCAGAACCTCGGCAAGGAGCACCCGAAGACGGGCTCGGCGCTCTCCGATCTCGGCGGGATGTACCTCGCGACCGGCGATTACCCGAAGGCCGAAGGGTTCTTGCGCCGCGCCGTCGAGATCCTCGAGGCCACGAAGGGGCAGGGCGATCTGCTCGCCACGGCGCTCGGGAACCTCGCCACCTTGCTCAAGAAAAAGGGCGACATGAAGGGCGCCGAGCGAGCCTACGAGCGCGCCGTCGCCCTCGAAGAGAAGGGAGGCGCCCCGCGCGAGGCGGCCCTCGGGACGGTGCTCGGGAACCTCGCGGGCCTCTACATGGCGACCGGGAAACTCACGCAGGCGGAGAAGCTCCTCTTGCGGGCCATCTCCCTGCACGACAAACCCGGCCTCGAGCGCTCGCTCGTCATCGACCTCGCGAACCTCGGCGCGCTCTACCGCGGCACGGGGGAGCACCACAAGGCGGCCGATCAATACAACCGCGCCCTGCCCATCGCCGAGAACCTTTATGGAACGATGCACCCCGAGGTGGGCCGGCTGTACCACAACATCGCGGTGTTCCTGGCCTCGGAGAACCAGAAGGACCGCGCAGAGGCGTATTACCTCAAAGCCGAGGGGATCCTGCGGAAGACGCTCGGGCCGGGGCACCCCTCCGTCGCGGACCTCTACAACGACTGGGCCGAGGCGTGGGTGCGGAGGGACATGGACCGCGCGCTCGCGCTCCGGATGAAGGGCCAGGACATCGACGAGAAGCACCTGGAGAACGCCCTCGCGAGCGGCACGGAGGACGACAAACTCGCCTACGCGGCGCAGCTCGAGGAGACCATGCGGACGGCCCTGTCGTTCCAGTGGGCGCGCGGCGGTAGGAGCCTGGACACGACCCGCTTCGTGCTCCGCACGGTCCTGCGCCACAAGGCGCGTGTCCTCGAATCGACGGCGGCGAGCATGGGCGCGCTGCGCGAACGTATGAGCCCCGAGGATCGGGCGCTGCTCGACGAGCTCGCGCGTGTCCGCGGCGCGCTCGCCTCGGCGATCAGGCGCGGGCCCCGCGGCATGACGACGGAGGCGTTCGAGAAGGAGGTCGAGCGCCTGGCGAAGGAGGCCGACGCGATCGACGCGCAGATCACCACGCGCAGCGTGGGCTTTCGCCGCGCGCGCAAGCCCGTGACGATCGAGGCCGTCGCCGAGCGGATCCCCGAGGACGCGGCGCTCGTCGAGTTCGTCCGGTACACGGTGAAGAAGCTGAACCATTACAGCGCGAGGGGGGTGAACGTCAGGGACGAATACCTGGTCTACGTGCTCCGGCGCGACGGGACGCTCCTTCACAGCCAGATCTACGTCCCGGCGAACGTCGTGGACGCGAAGATCGCCCGCATCCGGGCGGGCATGCAGGATCCGGGTGATACGAAGTTCTACAAGGAGCTCTATCTGCTCCAGAACCTCCTGCTCGGTCGGCTGCTCCCGCATCTCAAAGGGGTGAAACACCTGCTCGTGGCCCCGGACGGTGATCTCGCGCTCCTGCCGTTCGGCGCGCTCCTGCTCGATAATGGCAAGTTCCTCCTCCAGGAGTACGCGGTGACGTACCTCTCGAGCGGGCGTGATCTGTTGCGCCTCGGAGAGCGCGATCCGAAGCGCTCGGCGCCGGTGCTCGTGGCGAGCCCCGATTACGACGCCCCAGGGGATGCCGGCGCCGCTCCGCTGGCAGAAGCGCCGAAGGGGTCGCTCCCCCTCATTTCGCGGGTGAAATTCACGCCCTTGCCGGGCACGGCCGAGGAGGCGGCGGCCGTGCGCCCGCTCTTGCCCTCGCCGCGCGTGCAAATCGATCGAATCGCCACGGAGACAGCCCTCAAGCAGGTGGCGTCGCCGCGGATCCTGCACGTCGCGACGCACGGGTTTTTCCTGAGCGAGGACGGGAAGGCGGCGCAGGGCCGGAAGCGCGGCTTCGAGCTCGAAGTGCCGACCCAGGCGCTCCCGCAGATCCCCGCGGCGGGCGAAGCCACGAGCCGGGTTCGCGTGACGAACCCGATGCTGCTCTCGGGCATCGCGCTCGCGGGCGCGAACGTGCGCAAGGGGCAGATCGACGACGGGATCCTCACGGCGTACGAGGCCTCCGCGCTCGATCTGTCGGGCACCGAGCTCGTCGTGCTCAGCGCATGTGAGACGGGGATCGGCGACGTGGACACGGTGGAGCTCGAGAAGGGCAACCGCCGGTTCGTGCGCGAGGGCGTCATGGGCCTGCGCCGCGCGCTCGTGCTCGCCGGCTCGGAGACGCAGGTGATGAGCCTGTGGCAGGTCGACGACGATGCCACGCGCGACCTCATGACGGCGTATTACCAGAAGCTCTTCCGCGAGGGGAAAGGCCGCAGCGAGGCGATGCGCGAGGCCCAGCTCATGCTCTTCGCGAGGCCCGCGCAGAAGCACCCGTTTTACTGGGCGAGCTTCATCGTGTCCGGCGCGTGGGGCCCGCTCGAAGGCGTCACGGCCGCGAAGGGCCCGGCCCCATCGGCGGGGCGCTCGGCCGTCCCTCCCGGCGGCGCGCGGGGCTGCGGTTGTCGCGTCGCGGGCGCGCAGGAGAGCACGCAGGCGGCCTGGGCGGGCGCCCTGTTCGTCCTCGCGCTCGCCGCCGCGCGCCGGGCGCGGAGCGGGTAGCTCCGCGCGCGGGGTGGCGATAAGCTCGCGCCATGTCGCGAAGGCTCTCCGGCATGGGGGACGTCGATCCCCTCGCCGTGCCGCTCCCGCACGGGACCGAGGTGACGACCCGCGTGGATCGGACGCTCGGCGAGCGCCTGGTCCCGCAAGGCGCGCTCGGGCGGGTGGTGGGATCGGGTGAGGGATTCTTCGACGTCCTCGTCGTCGGCGTGGGCACGGTGCGGTATTCGCGCGAGGAGCTCGTCCCCCGCAAGGTCGGGCAGGTGCGTTACGCGCGGCGGCGCGAGGACGCATGGACCGCGCTCTTGCCTTGCGTGGTGGTCGACGCGGTCGTCGGCTCGCGGACGTGGGGTTTGTCGGACGAGAACTCGGACGAGGACCGGCGCGGGGTGTTCGTCTTGCCGTTCCCGTTCACGACCGGGCTCGTCGAGCCGCCGCAGGACCTCGTCTCCGAGGACGGCAGCCGCACGTACTGGGAGATGGGGAAGGCGATCCGGCAGGCGCTGCGGGCCGACCCGAACACGCTGGAGATGCTCTTCGCGGCCGCGTCGCAGCCGGCGAGCGTGAAGGACCCGATGGGCGAATGGCTCGTCGAGGCGCGCGACGCGTTCGTCTCGGTGGAGATCCACGGGAGCTTCGGGCGATACGCGCTCTCGCAGCTCTCGCGCCTCTCGCACGACACGCGCCTCGCCGAGCACCGCTCGATCGTGCTCGGCTGGCTGCGCGAGGACCCGAGCCTCGCGCTCGACGAGGCCGCGGCGAGGCTCGCGAAGGAGACACACATCGTCGCGCCGACGGCCGAGGACGCGATGCTCCGGGCGCGCGAGTATCTGAAGCAGCTCTACCGATCGATGGCCGATCAGGGCCTGCTCGAGGGGCGCGAGTGGTCAGCGCTCGCCGCGTACGCGCGCGCGGGCGAGGGTTCGTCCTTGCCGGCGTCGCGTGAGCTCCGGCCGAAGAACGCGTACAACCTGGTGCGGCTCATCGATCTGTCGATCCGGTGGCTCCGGACGGGAGCGCCGGAGCTCTGCGTGCGGGACGAGCTGCGGCCCGTGTTGCTCGACATCAAGAAGGGGCGCGTGCCGCTCGCGGAGGTCATCCGGCTGGCGGAGTCGCTGACGCCGGAGCTCGAAGCGGCGCGCAGGGAGAGCAAGCTGCCGCGGCGCGCGGACGTGCGGCGCGCCGAAGTGGCGCTGCGCCGGGTCCGGGAGGAGGCCGCGCGGAGGTTTTTCGAGGGCAGGGAGGGGCCCTTCGGCAAGGACGCTCCGGCACCGCCGGAGGCGCGCTGGGACGAATGAGGGATTCATGACGACGGAGAAGGATCGACAGGCGATCGAGCTCGTGATGCATTTCGGCGTCCTGCCCGAGGCGCAGGCGAGGGTGGCGCGGGGCGTCCTCGAAGAGGAGGGCAGGGCCCGCGAGCACCTCGTCGTTCTTTTGAGCGGCGCGCACGCGTACGGGTTCGCCTCGCCCGACAGCGACCTCGATCTGAAGGCGGTGCACGTCGTGCCGACGTCGCTGCTCGTGGGGCTCGACATGGCGCCGGCGGCGCGGGACCGCATGGAGGTGATCGACGGGGTGGAGATCGATTACACCTCGAACGAGATCGGCCCGGTGCTCGCCGGGATCCTCGGGGGAAACGGCAATTACGTGGAGCGGATCCTCGGGGCGCCCGCGCTCGTCACGAGCCCGCTGCTCGGTGAATTGCGCCCGCTCGTGCGCGCGGCCCTGTCGCGGCGCGTGCACCGGCATTACGCGGGTTTCGCCCAGAATCAGCGCAAGGCGGCCGAGGAGGAGGGCGGGACGACGGCGAAGCGGGTGCTCTACGTGTTGCGCACGGCGCTCACGGGCACGCACCTGCTCCGCGCGGGGGAGGTGGTGACGGACGTCGCCGCGCTCTTCCCTGCATACGGCTTCGAGGAGGCGCGCGAGCTCGTCACCATGAAGCAGGCCGGCGAGAAGACGAAGCTCTCGGCGGGGGACGTGAAGCGGTTCCGCGAGAGCCTCGATCGGGCGATGCGCCTGCTCGGAGAGGCGCGCGAGGGCTCGACGTTGCCCGAGGCGCCGACGGACGAGGCGTTCCGCGCGCTCTCGAACTGGCTCATCGCGCTGCGGAAAGCGCGGTTCTGAGGCCGCTCAGCCGCGTCTTCTCCCGGCCCGGACGAGCCTGCCCGGCCGCGCCCCCGTGAAGGCCCCCTTCTCGACGACGACCTCGCCCGCGACCAGCGTGGCCACGTACCCTTCCGCCTTTTGCATGAGCCGATACCCGCCGGCCGGCAGGTCGCGTTGCATGAAGGGGGCGCGGAGGCGCAGGTTGTCGAAATCGATGATGTTGATGTCCGCCCGTTGCCCCCGCTCGAGCGTGCCGCGGTCGTCGAGCCCGAGGAAACGCGCGGTGTCGCGGGTCTGCATCTTCACGAGGTATTCGAGGGGGATCCGGCCCTCGGCCCGGTCGCGCGCCCAGTGCGTGAGCAAGAACGTCGGCAGGCTCGCGTCGCAGATGGTCCCCACGTGCGCGCCGCCGTCGCCGAGGCCCGGCAACGAGAGCGGGTGCAGGAGCATGCGGCGCACCACGTCGAGGTTCATTTCGGTGTAATTGTAGAGCGGGAAATACAGGAGCGCGCGGCCGTCCTGCTCGAGCATCGCGTCGTAGATGACCGAGAGCAGGGGCAAACCCCCGCGCGTCGCGTCGCCCGCGAGGCTCTCGAGCCCGGAAGGCTCGTAGTTCGGCGATTCGCCGAGCCGGAAGAGGCGCATCGCCACGAGCAGCGGGTTTGCCAGGAAAAAGTCCGCGAGCGGGGGCAGGGGGCTCCCGTCGCCGGCGACCTTGCCGCTCTTCTCCGAGAGGAGCCGGGCGCGGAAGGAGGGATCCCGCATCTGCGCGACGCGCGCCTCGAGCGGCAAGGAGGCGATTTCCTTGTAGCTCGGGAAGCCCATGAAGGGGTGGAACGTGGCCGAGAGGCCGAGCAAGACGCCGATGGGACGGGCGGCGACCTGGCAACGGACGTCCTTGCCGGCGCGGGTGGCCTGCTCGGCGCGTTCGAAGATGCGCTCCCATTGCTTCGGGGCGTGGTCGCGTTGCATGGTGGACACGCTGAGCGGGCGGCCCGAGGCCTCGGCCATCCGCTCGAGCAGGTCGAACTCTCCCTGGAAAAACTCCTCGCCGCGGAACATGTCGAAATCGCTGACGGCCTGGACGACGCCGTGCGAGAGGCCGGCGAAGCCCCGCGTGATGCCCGCGAGCTCCTCGCCCCGGGCCTCGGAGGCGGGGGTGGGTTTGCCCCGGGCGCTCCGGTGGTTGTCGGTGCGCCCGGTGGAGAAGCCCGCCGCGCCGGCGACGAGCGCCTCGCGGAGCAGCGCGCGCATGGCCTCGATGTCGGACGCCGTCGCGCTCTCCTCGGCCACGGCGCGCTCGCCCATCACGTACACGCGCAGGGCGTCGTGCGGGACCTGGCAGAGGAAATCGATCACGCGGGGCCTCTTTTCGAGGACGTCCATGTATTCGGGGAAGCTCTCCCAGCCCCAGGTCAGGCCCTCGGCGAGGGCGCTGCCGGGGATGTCCTCGACGCCTTCCATGAGCTCGACGAGCTTCTCGTGATCGGTCGGCCGCACGGGCGCGAATCCGACGCCGCAATTGCCCATCACGCAGGTCGTGACGCCGTGCAGCGACGAGGGCGCGAGCTCCTCGTCCCAGGAGATCTGGCCGTCGTAGTGCGTGTGGATGTCGGTGAACCCCGGGATCACCAGGGCGCCGTGGGCCGAGATCGTGCGCGCCGCGCCCTCGGGGCACGCGCCGACGTCGACGATCTTGCCGTCCTTGATGCCGATATCGCCGGCGAAGCGCGGCCCGCCCGTCCCGTCGACGAGGGTGCCACCCACGATCTTGACGTCGTACATGGCGCCGATCATCGGCCGAGGGGCGACTCCTTGGCAAGGCCGAAAAAAATCGGGGGCGTGGCCCGGGTGTCCCGAGCCCAGCCCCCGCGTGTGGAATCACGGCTCGCGGATGCGGTCGACGAACTGGGCGCGGATGTGCGGGTTGTGGCTGCCGCGCGGGATGCGGTCGGGAACGACGATCGCGTAATCGGGGTGGTCCCATTGCGATCGGTCCGTCCAGGCGCTCGACGACACGCCGAATCGCTCGCCTTGCCACTTGCCCTGGAGGTCGTAGGTGTACTCGCGCGTGTCCTCGATCATCCCCACGAAATCCTTGTCTTCGACGTGCGGGCTCGCGAGGAACAGCCAGGTGCGGACGTGCGCGACCTCCTCGTCGTCCGCGTCCCTCTCGATCCGCGTGATGACCTTCCACGCCGGCTCGTTCCACACCTCGGGGCCGGCGTCGTTGTCGATGATGAAGGCCCTCTTGCGGCCGATGAGCTCGGTCTCGATGATCCCGTGCAGCTCGTGAGGCAAGACGTCCTCGTAGACGTCGTCCCATTCGCCGTCGAAACGGGAGCCGACGAGCTTCAGCGGCGGGACCTTCTCGTACGTCTTCAAAAGGAGCGCCTTTTGGTCGGCCACCGTGAACGTGATCTCGCCGTGCTTCACGCTGCGCGTCGGCTCGGGCTCGAGGATCGAGGCCAGGGCCCAGGCGTCGCAGAGGCCCGACCACGAGGCCGCGCGCGGCTGGTAGAGCTCCTTGCGCTCGTAGGCCGCGGCCGCCGTGCGCGTGTTGGCGAATTTCGCCGCCCACGCGTCGTATTTCTCGAGCGTCGAGAGCTCCTCATTTTTCCCCTGGAACAGCGTGTCCTCCCAGAGCGGGTACCACCAGGACGACCAGGGTTTTCGGCTGACCTCCGCCGTGCGTTCTCCCTTCTCCACCCAGTAGAGCGGTTGATACGTCGCCGAGCTGCCACCGCCGCCGCCGGCTCCGCCGCCGCCGGTGCCGCCGGTGCCGCCGCCGGTGCCGCCGGTGCCGCCGCCGCCGGTGCCGCCGCCGCCCGTGTCGCCTCCACCCGTACCACCACCGCCGCCTCCGTTCCCACCTCCCGTTCCGTTCGTATTGTCAGGACAATCCCCTGCCTGCTCGCACGCTGGCTCGTCTTTGCCGTCGACCGTCCAGAAGCCGTCGGTGCCGCAACCGGCGCCTACGAGGCCGATCGCGAGCAGGGAAGAGGTCGTCACGATGCGAATCGCCATGAGCCGTCTCCTTGGATGGTTTTCCCGGAATGCTCAGGGGATTTTTGGAAAAATGGCCAGGCGGCCGAGCCACGCGGCTCGGCCGCCTGACGAACGCGCGCCCTATTTCATTTCAGCGCGACTTGCTGCCGGCCACGAAGCCCGGGAGCGTGACCTGCCCGCCGATGCCCGGACGCGCGCCGCCGACCTGACCGCCCGCCTTGGGCAGCGCCGGCTGCGCCGCCGGCACCGGCGCGGCCTTGCCGCCGTTCTGCGCCGCCGGCGGCTCGGGGGCCTTCGGCTCCTCGGTCACGAGCGAGGGCGCCGCGCACATGTCGTACACGCGGCCCGTCGCCGTCCGGGTCGCGAGCGCCTGGTTGCCCTTGCTCGCGGTGTCGAGGCGCGCCTTGCAGAAGTCGTTCATGTTGCCCTGGAAGTTCTGGATCTCCTGGCACGAGAGCGAGAAGCTCTGCGTGTAGTTGACCTGAACCTCGCGGAACTTCGGGCACGTCGTCTCCACGTCGGGCAGCGCCATCGACTGGTCGTGGCGAATGATGTAATACTTGTCCGAGCTCAGCGACGCCGTGATGCGACGCTGTCCCTCCATCGACACCGCCTCGCTCTGCTCGGCCTCCCAGACGAGCTGGGTATCCTCGCAGGTCAGCCGGATGGCGTTCGGCGCACGCTGGCTCTGGAACGCCGCCGGGTTTTGACAGGCCGATTGGAGCTGCTGCCACGAGAGCTGCTTCAGCCCCGCGCTCTGACCGGATTGACCCGTCTGCGCCATGGCCGTGGCGCCGAGAACCGTGGTCGAGACGAGAGCGGCGGCTGCGATGAGCTTGAGCATGGGATCCTCCTCCACTTCGTTCCGCGTTCCGAGACCGGGCGAGCGCGCCTCGGCCGGCTTCGTTCACGCTGCCGGTGCTCATTGCAAGGCGTTTGCCGTCCCCGGTCCGGAGCGCATTTCAGCGTTGAATCGCGGGTTCGAGCTCGCGGGAGTCCCTGCGGTCCGATCCGGACGGAGCCAGGGAGCGGGCGTGTTCCCGCACATGACCGGCACGGACCGTCACGCCCGACCGATACGGAGTCGCCCTGCGTCCGTCCATGCAGGGAAGCATCGCTCCGCCCTGGCACACCGCGCCGATTCGTCAGGAACGGGAAGGCACGGAGGCCGTTTCACGCCAAAGCGTGAAAGTTCACGGCGCGCGCGTGTGGAGGTGGGCTCCGAAGGGACCTCCCTCCCGTCGAGGGTGTACATGACGTGCGCGTGCAGCAGGAGGGGAGCTCGGCGTCGAGGACGGAGGAGCGCACGTCATCGACAAAAACGCGAAGGTGCGCTAGTCGGTCGCCCGTGGACCTTCTACGCGAGTTCTTCTCCAAGCTGCGCCACCTCGAGGAGCTGCTCACCTGGGGCGGCTACCCGGTGCTCATGACGATCATCTTCGCCGAGACCGGGCTCCTCGTCGGCTTCTTCCTTCCGGGTGACTCCTTGCTCGTGACGGCGGGCGTGCTCGTCAACGCGAATCTGATCAACCCCCTCGGGCTCTCGACCTTCTCGAACCTCCTTCTCATGAACGCCGTGCTCTGCGTGATGGCGATCGTGGGGGATACGGTGGGGTACTCGATCGGCTACAAGGCGGGCCCGAAGCTCTTCAACCGGGAGCAAAGCCTGTTTTTCCGGCGCGATTACCTCATCGCGACGCAGAAGTTCTACGAGAAGCACGGCGGCAAGACGATCGTCCTCGCCCGCTTCATGCCCTTCGCCCGCACGTTCGCGCCCGTCGTCGCGGGCATCGGCAAGATGAGTTATCGCCGATTCATCATGTTCAACGTGTTCGGCGGCATCGGCTGGGTCGTGTCGATGACGTTCCTCGGCTACTTCCTCGGCAAGGTGCTCGGCGCGAAGGACATCGAGAAGGTCGTTTACCTGATCATCGTGATCTCCGTGATGCCGCCCGTCATCGGCGCCATCAAGACGCACCTCGCCTCGAAGAAGGCGGCGGCGGCGGAGAAGGCGAAGTCGTCGTGATCAAGCCGGCAGAGGCTCGGGGACGACGCGCATCTGGATGCTGCCCCGAGGCCGGAGCGTGATCCCGGGCTCGGGCGTGATGGTCTGTCCGGGCACGAGGTCGAGGCGGACGCGCCGGAGGATCGTGGCGAGCACGAGCGTCCCCTCGACCATCGCGAAGCTCGACCCGATACACTGGCGCGCCCCGCCGCCGAACGGAAAATAAGCAAATCGCGGCATCCGGGCGAGCGCGCCGCCCGCGAATCGATCCGGGTCGAAGCCCTCGGGGTTCTCCCAGTACGAAGGGTGCCGGTGGGTGACGTAGGGGCTCAAAAAGACGAGGGAGCCGCTCGGGATCGAATACCCGCCGATGACGTCGTCGTCGGCCGCGCGGCGCGAGATCATCCAGGCCGGCGGATAGAGGCGCATCGACTCCTGGAAGACGCGGCCGACGAGGTCGAGGGCGCCGAGGTCCTTGAAGTCGGGCAGGCGGCCCTCCGTGACGCGGCCGATCTCGGCGCGGGCGCGGCGCCGCACGTCGGGGTGCGTGGAGAGCAGGTAAAACGTCCAGGCGAGGGCGTTCGCTGTGGTCTCGTGGCCCGCGGCGAACATGGTCATGACCTCGTCCCGGAGCTGGCGGTCCGTCATCCCCTCGCCCGTCTCCGGGTCACGCGCGGCCATGAGCATGGAGACGAGGTCGGTCCCGCCCCCGGGCGCCTTGCGGCGGTGCTCGATGATGCGCAGGACCTCGCGGTCGAGCACGGCGACGGCCGCGTGAAACCTTCGATTGTCCGGCGTCGGTACGCCGCGGGGGATCTTGAGGATACGCGTCACTCCCTTGCGCACGTCCTCGAGGATGAGGTCGAGGGCCTCGGCGGTCGCGGCGGCGTCGATGGGGACGTCGGTGCCGAGCAGGGTCTCGGTGACGATGCGGAGCGCGAGGCGCATCATCTCGCTGGCGACGTCGACGGGCGCGTCGGGGCGGGGCCTGCGCATCCATCCGTCGACGAGCTCGTCGGCGGCGCGGACCATGACGTCGGCGAACGCGGCGATACGTTGCTTCTGGAAGGCGGGCTGTGCGATGCGGCGCTGCCTCTTCCAGAGGGCGCCTTCGCTCGTGAGCAAGCCGTCGCCGAGCAGGGCGCGGACCTCGCGGACGCCGGGGGTTTGTTTGGTAAAACGATCGGCGGCGTCGACGAAGACGTGCTTGATGTGGTCGGGGTGGCGGAGGAGGTGGGCCGTGCGCCCGGGGCCGGGGCCGAATTGAAAGCGTACGACGTCGCCGTAGGTATCGGCGGCGTCGAGGAAGATGCGGATCCTGTCGCGGCGGAGCTCGGGCAGGTTGCCGAGCAGCGGCGCGCCCGGAGGTCCCGGCGCGACGGCGGCAACACGCGGAGAGGCGGCGGTGGTCACGCGGCGAGCGTAGCAGCGAGGGCGCGTCGGTGTAAGATGCCCGAATGAGAGCGCAATCGATCCTGATTTGGGTGATGCTCGCGGGGGGCCTCTCGGCCCTCGTCGCAGGCTGCGGCGACGGAGGCGAGGGGGACGCGGGGAGCGGCGCCTCCGGCGCGGGGACGGGTGCGTCCGGGGGCGGCGGCGGCAGCGGCGGCGGCGGAGGTGGAGGAGGCGGCAGCGGCGGCGGCACGAGCGGGAGCGGCGGTGGCAGCGCGAGCGGCGGCGGCAGCGCGAGCACGAGCGGCAGCGGCGGCGGCGGTGCTGGCGGAGGCAATGGCGTCGGGGCGCCTTGCAACGGGGGCGTGGGCGGCTGTGAGCCGGGGCTTTATTGTAATGCGCCGGGGTGCGGGGCCGGGGTTTGCGCGCAGATACCGCCGGCGGGGCTGCAATCGCAGGCGCGGAACCCGGTGTGCGGCTGTGACGGGGTGACGTACTGGAATTCCGAGCACGCGCCGGTGTTCGGGTCGAGCATCAAATCGATGGGCGAATGTCCGGCGGGAGAGGCCGTGGCCTGCGATGCGCAGACGCCTTGCCCGGCGGGTCGCCGTTGCAATCGAAGGGTCGAGGCGGCGAACGCCTGCGCGCCCACGGCGACGGGCGTTTGCTGGGGCATCCCCATTTCGTGTGACGTGAACGGGGTGAAGGCGAAGGGCTGCGCCGGGGGGGCGTGCTTCGATCAGTGTAGCCTGATCCAGAGCCAGAACCCCTGGTACGACGACGGCGGCTGCTGAGGAGGGCCGAGGGGGGGCCGCGAGGCGGGGGTGCGTTACTGCGTGATCGCCTTGAGGTCGAGCATCTCCTCGACGCTCGGCACCACGATCAGATCACAGCGGCGGTTCTTCTGGCGGCCGTCGTCCGTGTCGTTCGAGGCGATCGGGTCCGTGTCGCCGAAGCCGGCGGCGCTCCACCTCGAGCTCGGCATGTTGCCGCCCTTCTGGCTCACCAGGTAGAGCAACACCTCGCGCGCGCGCATGAGCGACAGGCCCCAGTTGTCGCGGAAGATGCCGCCCGCGAGGGGCTTGTTGTCCGTGTGCCCCGCGACCTGGTAGTCGCGGCCGAGCAACGAGGCGTCGTTCTTGATGATGTTCGCGACCTTCACGAGGATCTCCTGACCCTCTTTCTTCAGCGTCTCGCGGCCCGAGTCGAAGAGCACGTCGCCCGGGAGCGAGATCACCATGCGGTTCTTGCGGATGTTCACCGCGAGGCCGAGCTTCGTGAGCTCGTCGAGCTTCTTGCGCAGCATCTCGAAGCGAGCCTTGATCTGCTCGAGCTGCTTGGCGCGCGCCTTGTACTCCGCGAGCGCCTTCTCGCGCTCCTCGAGCGTCGAGCTCAGCGCCGAGACCTTCGTCGCCGACGCCTGCAGGCTCTCGCTCAGCTTGCTGATGTCGACCCCGGCGTCCGACAGCTTCTTCGTCAGGTCCGCGGCCTTCGCCTGCTCCGCCGCGAGCTCCGCCGCGAGCTTCTTCTGCGCGTTCGCCGCGGCCGCGTCGCTCGCGTTCTTGTCGGCCAGCAGCTGGTTGTACTTGTCGAGCTGCGCCTGCCACTCTTCCTCGGAGTAACCGCAGCCGCTCAGGGCGAGCGAAGCGGCGAGCGTGGAGGCAGCAAAGATGCGCACGTTCATGACGTTCTCCCCGGTGGATCCCAGGGGGAAATACGTCCCTGGGACGAGCTTTCTCTTGCACCGTAGCGAGGTCGCCCCTCCCGCGAAAGTCCATTCCACCAAAAGCCCTGGGCAGATCCCGAGCTCTCCGCCCCCCATGTAGGGATTCTCTCTTCGGAGAGTCGGGCCGCCCCCTGCCTGACGGTTCCGGTCCACGCCCGACCCGTGATCTGCCTCGCAGGCGGCACGCGCGCAGGACAAACCAAAGTCATCCAGGAGGACAAACCAGCCTCCAGGGAGACAAACCGGGCGGACCCGCGATCCCTCGCGGGATCGCGCCGATCATGGCCGCGTACATCCCTTTCCCGACAGAGCCGGGGAGCGCCTCCTCCACTCGGCCCTGATGTCCCGATGGCTCGCTTATTCCCGATGCGCCAGATCGTTCGCGTTCGTCGGGACCAAGTTCGTCCCGGCCCGGTCGCGCCGCCGCGTCGAGAAAGACCCATCCGCCGGAGGAGATCCGATGCGATCCATCCGTCCGAGTTTCGTCGCTCGTTTGATCGTGATCGTCTGCGCATCCCTCGGGGCCCGCGGGGCCCACGCAGCACCGCTCCCGTCGCCCGCGGACACGCTCGCCGCGGTGCTCCGACAAACCTCCGCCGTGATCGAAGGTGACGTCACCGACGTGAGCTTCCGGTTCGACGAGGTCGAAGGGCCGCGCACGGTCGCGACCCTGACGAACGTGTCCGTCCACCTGGGCTCGCTCGGCCCGTCGACACCGAGCTCCGTCGAGATCCGCTCGTTCGGAGGTTACCTCCCCGACGGGAGGGAGATCATCGCCACGCACGTGCCGGAGCTCGCCCCGGGCAAACGTTACTTCCTGTTCCTGCGGAGCACCGAGTGGACGCTCTCGCCGATCGCCTTCGGTCACGTCTTCTCCCTGGAGACGCTCGGCGCGAAGCGAGCGCTCGTGGATGCCTACGGGCGCCTCGTCGTCGGCGTGGGCGCGGAGGAGGTCCTCACCGGGCCGCTCTTCTGGACGCGGCCGAGCGGCCCGCTCGATCCTTCGACGCCGCCGCGGCGCGCCACCTGGATCACCGAGGCCGACGTCGATCGCGCCCTCGACCCCGAGGAGCTCGCCGAGGCGCTGCGCACGTTCGCGCGCGCGACGGGCGCGTGGCCACGTGGCTCGTTCTCGCCCGCGCCGATGTCGGCCGGGCCGTGGGGCCGCGTGAACACCTGGCGCGCGCCGACGCCCACGGAGAGCGCCGCGAGCACGGACGACCTGCTCGCGTGTTTTGCTCCGCCCGTGGGTGTCTCGGACACGACGAGCAAGGAGCTCGACGTTTGCACGGACGACGGAGGTGCCCCGTGACGCGTGTCCCGCTCCTGCTCGTCGCGGCGTGCGTGCTCCTCGTCTGCATGACGCTCACGAGCCGGGCCGAGTCGTTCCGGTACCTCACGTGCAACGGCAAGAACGTCCGCTGGAAGTCGTCGTTCGGGCTCGTGCAGAACCTCTGCAGCATCCCCTCGGGCTCGAGCCAGGCGAAGGCCTACGCCGCGTCGATCGGGCAGTGGCGCGGCATCGGCGGCATGCAGGACGCCGTCTACCACTACGGCTCCTGGTCCACGAACCACTGCTTCGTCGACCTCGACGACGGGTGGAACGACGTCGCGCTCGTGGAGGCGTCGAGCATCGACGGCTCGCTCGGGACGACGGTGGTCGTGCGGAGCTGCGATCGGATCGAAGAGGTCAACATCCTGCTCGCGAACCTCTCGACGCAGAGCTTCGACAACCCCGACGAGGCGTTCGCCTCGGGCGCCTGTCCCTACAGCCCCACGCGGACGGGCCGGTCCACGTTCCTGCACGAGCTCGGTCACGCGCACGGCCTCTCGATCACGTCCGCGGGCGGCCCGGACAACCACACGTTCGACTTCACGGTCATGCGCCCCTCGCCGCCCGTCCCGCTCGGCGGCGGGCCGAGCGCCATGTTCGCGCAGCCGATGCCGGACGACGCCGCGGGCGGGCGCTTTCTCTACCCGTCCTCGCTCGGCGAGACGAACCTGATGGCCTCCGCGCAGCGCCTGACGAGCGGCACGATCCGCAGCACGGCGCCGTGGAAGACGATCCAGCGCTGCCGCGGCGAGGCGTTCTCGTTCCACTTCACCACGGCCAACACGGGCACGAAGACCGTGGCCTCGGACCAGCGCTTCTTCATCGCGCAGAGCCCCACCGCGCACGCGTGGACGGGGATCACGCTCGGCACGTGGTACGGCGCGACGGTGAACGCGGAGAAGCAGGTCCACCCGAGCATCACGACCACGGTGCCGTGCGGGACGCCGAAGGGTCTGTACTGGCTCTACCACCAGGTCGACGCGAACAACGCCGTCGTGGAGAGCTCGGAGAGCGACAACGTCATCCACAACCCGCTCACCATCCAGGTGCTCGACTGCGGGTGCTGAAGGCAGAGGATACGTCGATGAAGGACGAGAAAAACCGGTTCCTGCTCCGCGTCTGTGCGGCCTTTGTTGCCACGAGCAGCGCGGCGTGCTCGGTGGGTGACGTGAGTGATCTGTTCGCGTTCCGGTCGACGGTCGTGAACGAGGACCTCACGATCCGCACCGCCGACGGGCGTATCTTCCGCGGCGATCCGGCGAGCATCGAGGTGCGGGCGCCCCTGCCGGACGGACCATCGGCGACGGCGTCGGTCACGCTCTCGACGGCGGATCGAAGAGGCTACGGGCTCAGCGTCGCGTTCGACATCAGCACCGAGACGTTGCTCGAGGGGACCTTCTCGGTGGCGCTCTCCGACGGCTACGGCGGCGGGACGCTCGCGCATCTCTCGCAGAGCGGCGCGCGGATCATCGGGCCGGGCACGATCTCCTTGCGCACCTCGTCCGGCAAGCTCAACGGGCAGTTCGAGACGTCGGACGAGGCGTTCGCCGCGGGCACGATCGAGGGGCGTTACGAGGTGGTCTGCCTCGTCCTGCCCGAGATGCTCGACATGCCGCCGAACGGCGAGACCTCGCAAGGGACGTGGATCCTCGTGGAGGACGAGGCGAAGGCGAGCAAGTTCTGCCAGACGTTCGCGGGGCTCTAGGGGGAGGACGAGCGCCGCGGGGCGAGGTCGCTCTGGACGCGGATCCGCGCGAGGGAGCCCGAGGCCATGACGGCGAGGCGCTCCATGACGACGCGCTCGCTCGTGTCGCGCGTGCTGAAGACGTACACGAAACATCGCTTGGCCCAGCCGCCGAACGCGAGCACGAAGCCCTCGGCGGGGCCGGCGCTCGGCGCGGCGGAGCCGAGGAGGATCTCGACGAGCGTGTCGTGATCGGCGGGCACCCCGAGGCGCGACGCAGAGACGAGGCGCCTTCCATCGCGGGTCGGCAGGTCGCGCCAGGTGCGCGCGCGCGCCTCGCATCGCGCGTGGTTCATGGTCTCGTCCTCGCGCCACGCGCGCACGAGCAAGACCGAGCTCGTCGCGTCGTGCCGCGCCACGAGCCACCGTTCGGTCCGGTCGTCGACACGAAACGACGCGCCCTCGGGCAGCGGCAAGGCGAGGTCGAAGCGCGCCGAGGTGAAGGTCGTGAACGACGAGGCCGCGGCGATCGCGTCGGGCGGCGCGGCGGCCGCGCTCGTGCTCCCCGAGGGGAGCGGGCGCGGCGGCGGGTTTGTCGGGGGTTGATCGGGCGCGCCTCCGCAGGCTGCGAGGAGCGCGAGGGTGAGCGCGAGGGGCGCGCGCACGGTCAGGCGGGGACGCGCGTGAGCCACTCGGGGTGCGAGTTGTCCTCGCCCCGCACGATGCCGAAGAAGCGCTGCTGCAGCCTGCGCGTGATCGCGCCGACCGCGCCTTCGCCGATCGTGCGATCGTCGACCTCGCGGATCGGCGTGACCTCGGCGGCCGTGCCCGTGAAGAACGCCTCCTCGGCGAGGTAGAGCTGATCACGCGTGATCATCTCCTCGGCCGTGGGGATGCCCTCCTCGCGGGCGAGCGTGAGGATCGTGTCGCGCGTGATGCCCTCGAGGATCGAGGCCGAGAGCGGCGGCGTGATGAGCCGGCCGCGGCGCACGATGAAGATGTTCTCGCCCGAGCCCTCGCTGACGTAGCCGTGCGCATCGAGCAGGATCGCCTCGTTGTAGCCGGCGATGCGCGCCTCGCGCTTGGCGAGCGAGGAGTTCGTGTATTGCCCCATCATCTTCGCCTTGGGCATCCCCACGTTGATGTGGTGGCGCGCGAAGGCGGAGATCTTGGCGCGGATGCCGGTCTCCGTCGCGCCCTTGCCGAGGTACGCGCCCCAGTGCCAGCCGACGACCGTGGTGCGCACGGGGTTGTCGTGCGCGTAGACGCCCATCGGCCCGTCGCCCATGTACACGAGCGGCCGGAGGTAACCCTCCTGCATGTCGTTCTGGCGGAGGAACTCCACGCTCGCGTCGGCGACCTGCTGCCTCGTGAACCGGGGCTGGATCGCGAGCAGCTTGCACGTCTCGAAGAGGCGATCGATGTGCTCCTTCAAGCGGAACACGTACGTGCCGCCGTCGGCCCTGCGATACGCCCGGATGCCTTCGAAGGCGCCGAGCCCGTAGTGCAAGGAGTGCGTCAGGATGTGGACCTTCGCGTCGTCCCAGTCGACGAACTCGCCTTCCATCCAGATCTTCTTCAGCTTGTCGACCATCACGCGCTCCTTCGGAGGTTCGTCGTTCCGAGCTTCTTCTTCATGCCTCGCCCCTCTCGTTGCCACGTCCGCGCGTGAGGGGCGCGCGGGAGAGGAAGTAGCCCGATCCCGTCAGCGTGCCAAGAGCGCGAGTACGACTCCCGCTCCGCCCTCGTCCTCGGGCGCGGACGCGAACGCGGCCACATGGTGGGCGACCGGACCCTGGCTCAGCCAGGCCGCGATCTCGCCGCGCAGCACGCCGATCCCCCGCGGCGAGTGGTTGCCGCGCCCGTGGATCAGAGCCACCACGCGATCTCCGTCCGCTCTTCGTTTGCGCACGAACTTTTCCACCTCGCGTCGCGCCTCGCCTGCGTTCATGCCGTGCAGATCGAGCCGACCGTCGACGGTATACGCGCCGCGTCGAAGGCGGCGCAGCTCGCGTGGATCGACGTCGAGCCTTCGCCCCTCGATGCGCTCGCCGTCGTCGGTGACCTCGAAGCGGACGCCCTCGGCGACGAGCGAGTGCAGCATGTGACGAGCGCCCTCGTCGAGGTCCTGGGTCACGCGTGGCGCCTTGGATTTCGGCTCGATCGGCGTCGAGGAGCGCGGGACGCGTGCCTTGCGATCCTCGAGCGCGCGCACGCCTGCCATGTACATCGCGAACGTCTCGGCCTCGCTCGGCCCCGTCTGCGGCTCGGCCTGCTCGGCCGTTGGCTGTACAGGTACACGTTGCGCGGCTTGTCTCTTCGCGCTGCCCTCCTGCTTCGTCGAGGACGCAGACTTCTCGGGCTTCTCGGCCTTCTCTGGCTTCTCGGCCTTCTTGCTTTTTTTCGCGGCGAGCTTGGCGAACGGGCGGAAGAACGGGCTATCGGCCGCCTGTTTGTTCGGCTTTTTCTGCGTCTTCTTGGAGCTCGTCCGCCCGGCTCGCGCCTTGGTCGCCATGAGAGAGAACTTCGCCCGAGAGCGCCCGCAGCGCAAACCGCACGGACTGAATTCCCGTCAATTGCCCGTCTTCGAAGTGCCAGTCGGGGTCGTCGAGGTCCGGGAAATCGTGGGGATTGCGGATGTCCTCCGGCGTGAGGTGGGGCAAGAGGCGGCGCGCCAGGTCGAGGACCTTCTGCTTCTGGTTCTCCTCCATCGCCTCCACGAGGCCGAGGATCCGATCGAAGAGCTGCTTCGTGTCCGGCGCGCCGTTCATGCGCGGGAGCGTAGCGCTACAGGCGTCGGAGCGCGCGCTCGAGCGTGACGACGGCGAGCGCGTGGCCGATCGTGCCCTCGTCGAGCGCCTTCTGCACCTCGCCGACGGAGAGCACGACGGGCTCGATGTGCTCGTCCTCGTCCGGCGCGGGCGCGCCGGCGGCCTCGGCGCGGCGAGCGAGGAAGAGGTGGCAGCGGTTGTTCTGCACGGCGGGGTTCGGGTGCACCCATCCGAGGGGCTCGAGGTCCTTCGACGCGAAGCCCGTCTCTTCGCGGAGCTCGCGCCGCGCGGCGAGCTCGGGCGTCTCGCCCTCGTCCACGATGCCGCCCGCGGTCTCCAGCGTGACCTCGTTGATGCCGTGTCGGTACTGCTGCACGAGCACGATACGCCCGTCGGTGGTCACGGCCGCGATGGACACCCAGTCGGGCATCTGGAGCGTGAAGTAGACACGCGGACCGTCGGTGCCCTCGATCTCGTGGCGCACGATGTCGAAGATGCCGTGCCGTCCGATGATGGCGCTCGACAGTCTCTGAACGGGAGGAAGAGGCATGGCGGCCTCGAACGGATAGCACGCGCCGGGCAAGAGGAGAGGGGCGGATGGGGAGGCGGGGGCAGGGGGAGAGCGGGCGTGGAAGTCAAGCGAGAAGTGTGCGGGCGCGGGGGCTCAGGGGGTCGTCTTCGTGTCGGCTGGGTTCGAAGGGGCGCAGGTGGGGGGCGCCCGCGCGTGACTTCGAGGCGGTCGCACGAGACTTCGAGACGCGTGGGCGGGTAGTGCAGTCATTTGGCTGAAACTGCGGTCATTCGGCCGAATCGTGATCGGAAACGCGTAGGATGTGCGTCGTCCGAAAGACGCCCGCCCCGGAGGGCTACCGACCTCCGAGGCGGACTTGACGCAACCACGCTTGCACGAGGTCACGCCCATGCACGATCTGTCATGGCCCGGTTCATACGGCCAAGAGAACGATCCGCCCTGCCCGCCCACCGAACCCGAGACGCCGCGCCGCCGCAAGTCGGGCGCGCTCATGCTCTCCGAGGACGAAGCGCGCCACGTGCGCGTCGCGATCCGCAAGCTCCGCCGCGCGTTCGGGAGCTTCCGCGCGCTCTCCGCCATGACCGGGATCCCGGCGAGCACGCTCCGCCGCGCCGCGAACCCGAAGAGCTCCCCCACGGGCACGCTCGCCATCCGCATCGCCGCCGCCGCGGGCGTCGCGGTCGAGGTGCTTCTCGGCGGCAAGCTCGTCGTGACCACGCCGGTCATCGGGAGGGCAGCATGAGCCGATCGCGTGTTCGGGATCGGGCCCGGCTTCGGGCGCCCGTCGAGACGACCGACCCGGCCGCGCTGGCGGCCTACGCGGGCGAGCTGCGCCCCGTCGTCGCGAACCTTCGGGCCCTCGCCGAAGATGCCACGGCGGCGCCGTCGCAACGCGTCCACGCCCGCGCCTACCTGCGTCGGGAACTGCTCCGCGGCATCCGGGAGTTGGAAGCCCGGATCGACACCGCCGCGCCCGCCACCTCTCCCGCCTCTTGACGCCCCGTCTGTAACCGACCATCCATGCACGCGCCGGGCGGTTCGCCGTCCGGTCGGCGCGCCCATGTCGGGCTCGTCGGGTCCACCAAGTAGAAGGGCGAGCCGTGAGGCTTGCGCCCCGTCATGCTCGCCCAACATCCTGCCAGGGATGCGGCCGACCATGGCAGGGCGGCGATTCCAGGTCAAGGGGATCGCGTACCTCACGAGTTAGCCGTGCTCCTGCACCTGCTCGCGCCGTTTCCCCAAACCAACATCTTCGAGCACGTCATCAAGGTGAATGAGCTTATGGCTCAGCACCTTCCGAGCGATGCGCACCTCATTCGCCGCTTCAATGATCGTGGCGATCTGCGCGTTCGTCAACGTTGTGCCATTGGCCTGCTCTTGTCTGTCACTCATGTAGTACCTCTACGAGAACGGAGTTCGTGTGATTGCTCGAATTGAACAAAAGAAGCAGCACAGACTGTGCGTTCTAAATCGCCTTTACGACGAGACCGACGGCGATACACATGCATACGTAATTGGCGATCAGTTCTTCGATGGGTTCACCAAGGAGGGTATCTCCCCCAGTGACGCCGAATCGGCGTTCCGGTGGCTTGCAGACGAAGGGCTAGCCAAGTTTCACGGCAGCCTGTTAATGATCAAACACCAAGGCGTTGTAGAGATCGAACAGTCTCGCGAAGCACCGGACGAAGACACGGACCATTTTCCAGCGGCCGTGATTCATCAAGTCAACCACTTCCACGGGACGGTGGGTGGCGTCCAGACCGGCTCGCACAATACGATGAGCGTGGCACAGCAGATCAATGCGCCAGCCGAGATTATCGGGCACTTCGCCGCGCTTCGCGAAGCGGCCCAGAGGCTGCCCGAGGACAAGCGCAGTACAGCGATCGAAATGGTCGAGGGACTTGAGGAAGAAGCCAAGCTGGACAAGCCTCGCAAGGGGCGTGTGGAGAGCTATGGCAAGACCCTCGTCTCGCTTCTTGTGACCATGGGACCGATCATCAAGATGATCGTCGATTGGATCGCGACGAAGCACTGACCGGCACTTCGGGCCCACCACATCGCTAGGACATTCCGTGTCCGACCTGCGCGCCGATTCTCCGCGTTGTCGGCGCGTTTCGTGGTACTTTAAGTTCGTCAACGGCGACGCGGCGAGGGCGCAGAGGGGCGCCCGATAGACCGTCGCCGGGGCTGGTGCCCGATGGCGAACTTCCTTTCCGAAGAGAAGCGTCTCCGCGTCCTTGCGGCCCTGGTAGAGGGCAATAGCGAGCGCGCCGTCGAGCGTATGACCGGCGTCCAACAGAAGACGATCGGACGGTTCGCGCTCTCCCTTGGCGAGGGCGCGGTGAACCTTCACAACCGGCTCGCGCGGGGCCTGCATTGCAGCCTCGTGACCGTCGATGAGATTTGGAGCTACGTCGGGAAGAAGCAGGCCCGCGTGACCCCAGAGGACGGGCCGGACGTCGGCGAGGCGTACACCTTCGTCGCCCTGGACGCGTCGAGCCGCTTCGTCATCGCCTGGTACGTGGGCAAGCGCGACCAGGCATCGACGGACGCCTTCATGACCGACCTTCGCGCCCGCCTGGTCGTGATGCCAGCCATGACCTCGGACGGGTTCGCGCCCTACGTCTCTGCGATCGGCTCCGCGTTCGGTCCCGGCGTCGATTACGCGCAGACCGTGAAGAACTACACGAAGCGCGGGCGGCGCGAGGGTTCGGCCGATCATCGGTACGAGCCCCCCCGGGATCCGTTCATCACGAAGCGGGCGATCTTCGGCGCCCCGGATTTGGACGCGGCGAGCACGGCCTACGTCGAGCGGAACAACGCGACGATGCGTCACCACATCGGGCGCATGCGTCGGCTTTGCCTCGCGTTCAGCAAGCGCATCGACAGGCACAAGGCCGCCGTCGCGCTGAACTACGCCTGGTACAACCTGGGAACGGTCGTGAAGACGCTCCGCGTGACCCCGGCGATGCAGCTCGGCTTGACCGACCACGTGTGGACGATCGAAGAGTTCCAGGCCGCCCTGCTCACCGCGGGCCCGTGCGAGCCCCCGGAACGTCAGCCGCTTGCGGCCCGCGTCCCCGAGACAACGGCGCGGGAGCTTCCGAACGGGCGCGGCTTCCTCCGCGTCGTGGGGGGCGGGAAGGCATCGGGAGAGCGTCACCATGAACCGCCTCCGGTCGCCCCGGTGCCCGTTGCGATCCCCGTCGAGCCGGTTGCCGATCCGACCGGGCAGCTTGACCTCTTCGCGTGGCGCCCGAAGGCTCCGCCGATCGGCCAACTCTCCCTGTTCCCTGGGTTCGATGACCCGAAAGGAGGGGAGTAAACTGCGGTCAATTGACGCGCGACTGCGGTAATTACCGCACCACCCGTGGGCGAGACCTGGAGACGCGTGGGCGAGACCTTCGGGGTTCGTTCGCTCACCTTCGAGGCGGGCGCACGAGACTTTGAGACGCGTGCGCGAGACCTGGAGACGCGTGGGCGAGACCTTCGGGGTTCGTTCGCTCACCTTCGGGACGGTCGCACGAGACTTTGAGACGCGTGGGCGAGACCTGGAGACGCGTGGGCGAGACCTTCGGGGTTCGCGCACGAGACTTCGAGACGGCCGCGCGAGACTTCGAGACGCGTCGTTTGGTGATGGTGCGTACTGGTCAGGTTGACGGAGCTCGAGACGTCTGGTCGCATCTTGGTCATGCGGCTTCAGCGGATGCGAACCTTCGTTTCCTTCGGGCTGCTCGGCCTCGCGACGGTGGCGCTCGTGCCGTTTGGCTGCTCCTCGGCCACGATCCGCCACCACCCGGACGATCGCCCGCGCCTCCCCGCCGCCACCGCGGAGCGATTGCGGGCGTGTGTCGACGAGCTCGGTGGCGAGCTCGGAGGGGGGTACTACACGTTCGATGCGACGGTGAAGGTCGACGAAGAGGGCCGCGTCGTGGAGGTCGAGGGAAGAGGCGTGCCGCATCCGGAGCTCGCGATCTGCATGCGGATCGCGCTGCGAGGGATGACGGTGTCGGAGGAGCTGCTCGGCAAGCTGCGCGTGTCCGCGTCGCCCGCGCCTGCGAACGGGCAAACGGCGGCCGAGCGTGCGCTCGTCGGGAACGCCGCGGCGTTTGTGCTGGTGGTGGTCGCTCTCGCGGAGATCGTCATCGATGCGGCCCCCGTCGCCGTCGCGATTGCCGCGGCGGTGGAGGCCACGGGGGAGATTGCGGAGGTGGCTCGGAAACCGAAGCAGCCCCCGCCGAACCTGAACCGTTGCCTCGACGCGGCCGCGGCCGGCGGCGTGATGTGGGAGAACTTTTGCAACGCGATTCGCAGGCGTGACGACCGTGCGAGGTGCTGGGAAAAGACCCTGCTGACCGAACAGGAGAAGCGCGGCTATTGCCACAGAAATTTTGGGAAATGATAATGTCCAAGCCTAAAAAGACCACCTCGAAAACCAAACGAACACGCTGGATCGCCGAGCGCCGCCTCGAGCGACGTGATGCCGTTGGCGGCATCGTCGTGGTCCGCGTCGGTTCTCCTGAATTACCCCCTGGGGACGATGTGTGGAGATGCCCCTTCGTCATCCTGGGGTTGGGGGACGACTCGATGCAATTCGGCAAAAGCATTGATTCGATGGCGGCGCTCCAAAATGCCCTCATAGGTATCCGCAGCAAGCTCGTGCAGAGCGGCATTCCGCTTCGATGGGAGGGATTCCCAGAAGACGCGGAAAATGACACTGGTTTTCACATGGTCATGCCTTCGGGATTTGGCCTCGCATTTGAACAGCGTATGGAAAAAATGATCCAAGGGGAGATCGAGGAGCTCGTCCGCCCCATTCGCGAGCGCCACGAGCGTCGCGAAGCCCGCCGCAAGGCGCGGGCGAAGCCGAAGACGGAATGACGCTCGTGGAGGCACCCGGCCCCGTCGTGCAGACGAGCCGCGCGGCCCCTCACGGTGAGGTTGTCGTCGACCACGAGGATATGTGGCTTCCTCTGCCCCGACCTTTCCTTTTACACATTCCCCCCTCGCCCCGCGCGACCGAGCATCAGCAACGTCCGACCGAACTCGCCGACCGGCAGGATGCGGCTCGCCGCGCCGAGCCGGATCGCCTCGCGTGGCATCCCGAAGACGACCGACGTGGACTCGTCCTGCACGAGCGTCATCGCGCCCGCGCGCTTCATCGCGAGCAGGCCGAGCGCGCCGTCCTTGCCCATGCCCGTCAGCAAGCAGCCGATCGCCGCACGACCAAACTCCTCGGCGACCGATTCGAAGAGGACGTCGACCGAGGGCTTGCACGAGTGGCGCTCCGGACCGTCGTCGAGCCAGAGCCTGCCGCCTCGCACGACGAGGTGCCGGTCGGGAGGCGCCATCAGGACACGCCCCGCGCCCGGCGGAGGCAACAGATCGCCGTGCTTCGCCTCCACCACCGAGAGCGGCACCATGCCGTCCAGCCACTCGGCGAACGCACGGCCAAACGGCAGGCCGATGTGGATCACGAGCAGCACCGGCAGCGGGAACGTCGCGGGCAACTGGCGCAGGATCTGCACGAGCGCGCCAGGGCCGCCGGTGGAGGCGCCGATCGCGACGAGCCCGTGGCTCGAGGGCGGCTCCACGAGCGACACCGGCCGCGCCGGGAGCGGGGCAGGCGCGAGGACGGGCGGCGCGCTCGGGTTCGCCTTCAGCTTGCCGCGCGGGTGCGTGATCACCCGGATCTTCGCGGCGAGCTTGACCGTCTCCACGAAGCGCCGCGACCACTCCTCGTCGGGCGCGTCGCCCGTCGGCTTCTCGATCACCTCGAGCGCGCCGGCCCGGAGCGCGTCGTAGGTCTTGGTCATGTCGCCACGGTTCGACGCGGCCGACACGATCACGATCGGCGTCGGGCAAAACGCCATGATGTGCTCGGTGACCTCGATGCCGGTGCCCCGCTCGAGGATCAGATCCAGCGTGACCACGTCGGGCCGGAGCGACTCGCAGAGCGTGATGCCTCGCTCGCCGTCCCCGGCCTCGCCCACGACCTCGCAGCCAGGATCGGCCGCGAGCGCGAGCACGAGACGGCGGCGCACGGTGAGGGAGTCTTCGATGACGAGGACACGTGTCTTGCTCATGAGGCCGTCCCGAGGAGCTCCGCGACCATGCGAACGAAGAGCTTCTGGTCGAACTCGCCCTTCACGATGTACGCCGACGCTCCGGCCTCGGCGCCTCGCTCGCGATCCTTCGTCGTCGCGAGCGAGGTGACGATGATGACGGGCACGTCGCGCAGCGCAGGATCGGCGCGCGTCGCCTTCGTGAACTCGAAGCCGTTCATGCCCGGCATCTCGACATCCACGATGAACAGGCCGTACCTGCGCGCCTTCGCCTTGCGTAGCCCCTCCTCGGCCGACGCGCTGAGGTCCACCTCGTAACCCGCCGACTCGAGGATGCTCTGCTCGAGCATACGCGTCGTGAGCGAGTCGTCGATGACCAGGATCGGGAGACGCTTCGGCGCCGGGCGCCGCGTCGCCGGCGCGCCCGTCGTCATCTCGCGCGTGTTCACCCTCGACAGCGTCGGGGGATCGAGCACGAGCATCGGATCGCCCTGCGCGTCGAACGCCGCACCCGCCACGCCCGCCGGGGCCCCCGCGCCCGGCGGCAGCGGCCGGAGCACGACATCCATCGTGCCGAGAAGACGATCCACGCCGAGCGCGATCCACGCCTCGCCCGACTGCATGATCACCGCCGAGCAGACCTCGGGCAACTCGCGCGCCTCGCCCTCGGGCGCGAGCACCACGCCGAGCGGCAGGAAGGGCACGGCCCGATCACCAAAGAGGATCCGCTCGCCTTCGGGATCGGCGAGCCGCTCATTCGACGTCACGCGCCGCGTGCCCCGCACCGCGTCGAGCGGCACGAGCGCCGTCGATCCGCCGAACATCACCGAGAGCACCGGGATCGACGAGAGCGACACGGGCACCTCGATCTCGACCGTCGTGCCCTCGCCGAGCTTGCTCTCGAGCCGGACCGATCCCCGCAGGCGATCGGCCACCTCGCGCACGACGT
Source organism: Polyangium spumosum (assembly GCF_009649845.1). Lineage (NCBI taxonomy): Bacteria > Pseudomonadati > Myxococcota > Polyangiales > Polyangiaceae > Polyangium > Polyangium spumosum. The sequence continues at coordinate 241,729 of NZ_WJIE01000005.1, read as the reverse complement.
CGAGCCCCACGCCTCGCCCCGAGATCTCCGTGACCTGCGGGGCCGTCGAGAGCCCCGGGCGGAAGACCAGGTCGCGCGCCTCCTGCTCGCCGAGCGCCTCGCTCCCCGAGGCGAGGCCACGCGCCGCGGCGGCTCGCCGCACGGCCGCGACGTCGATCCCGCGCCCGTCGTCGCTCGCGCGGAACACGACCATCCGGCCGCGCCGCTCGATCTCGAGGTGGATGCGGCCGACCTCGGGCTTGCCCCAGCCGATGCGCTCGTCGACAGGCTCGATGCCGTGATCGACCGCGTTGCGGATCACGTGCAGCAAGGCCTCGCGCACCGCGGAGAGCACGTGCCCTTCGAGGCGCACGTCGCCGCCACGCGCCGAGAAGCTCACGTCCTTGCCGAGCGCCTCGGCCGCGTCGCGCGCCGTGAGCTCCAGCGTGCCGAGGATCGCGCCCACCGGCAGGAGCCGCAACGTCGACGCGCGCTCCTGCACCTCGCCGAGCTCGCGCTCGATCCGCCCGACCGCCGACCCGATGTCTCGCTCGGCCGAGAGGAGGCTCTGCGTGATCTCGTGTATCGCCGCGCCGAGCCTCGCGCCTCGCCCGCGCTCGCCCGCGCCTGCCCCGGCTGCGAGCTCGCTCCGCAAGAGGACCACGAGCCGGAGCGCGTGCTGCAGCGCGCCGAGGCCCCCGTTCAGCGGGCCGATCTGGATGGCCGCCTCCGACAAACCTTCGCGCAGGGCGTCCATCTCGGTGATGTCGACGCGCACCGTCTCCAGCCGGTCGCCCTCCGGCGGCGAAGTGAGCGCGGCGGGCCCCTGCGCCTCGTCCATTTCCGACGGCGCGGCCCCGAGCTTCGTCGTCTCCTCGCGGATCCGGTCGAGGATCCGCAAGAGGTCGCTCACGTAATCGCGGGTGATCGGCTCCTCGCCGTCCCGGAACGGGGCCAGCGCGTCCTCGATGGTATGGGCCATCTCGCCGATGCGGTTCTTCCGCACCACACGCGCCGCCCCCTTCAGCGTGTGCGCGAGGCGCATGCAGCGGGCGAGGATCCCCGTGTCCGTCGGGTTCTTCTCCAGGACGAGCAGGTCCCGCGTGAGGCCCTCGACGATCTCGTGCGCCTCGTCCCGGAAATAATCCTCGAGCTCCTTCATCGCCGACCCTCCCGGCGCTCGCTCATGGCGCCCCCTCGTGGCGCTCGCCGGCCCGCGTTTTGGCCAGCTCGACGAGGGGTTCGAGGACGAGCACGCCGCGCGTCTGCCCGGCGATCGTGACGAGCTCGCGGACGAAGCCCTCGCCGTCCCCCTCGGCGGGCACGAGATCGGCCGGGCTCACCTCGAGGCAGGCTTCGATGGCCGTGACGCTCAGGGCGATGGGCGCGTCGCCGCCCGCGAGGAGGAGCCAGCGCGGCCTCTCGCGAGGCTCGGGCAGGCCGAGGAGCGAGGCGAGCGCGTGTACGGCGAAGAGGCGGCCGCGGATCCCGGTGATGCCACGCAGGCCCGGGGGGCTCCCGGGAAGGGGCACGATCTTGCGGCATTCGTGGACGCCGTCGATGTCGGAGAGCCGGACCGCGTAGCTCTGGCTGCCCGCTCGAATGGCGAGGACGAGCGCCCCCGCCTGCTCGGCGTCGCGGGACGGCGCGGCGAACGAGGCGTCGAAGGCGCGGCGCAGCGCGAGCGCGTGCGCGCTCAAGCCGACGACTCCTCGCGCCGGATGAGGCGCACGAGGTCCCCGGACAAACCAGCGAGTTGCGACGCGGTGTTCAGGGTCTGCGACGATCCGGCCTCGCTCTCGCGCGCCGTCTGGGCCACGTCCGCGATGGCGGAGGCGACCTGCTCCATCGCGCTCGATTGTTGCTTCGTGCTGAGCTCGATCTCGCGGGAGGCCTCGGCCGTCGAGCCCACGTAGTCGACGATCCGCTTGAAGCTCTGCGCCACCTCGCCGAACCGGCGCGTCCCGGCCTCCACCGCCTTCGCCCCGTCCTCGGTGGCCATCACCGTGGTGTTCGCCGCGGTCCGGATCTCCTCGATGAGCCGGCGGATCTCCTTGGCCGACCCGCCCACGCGATCGGCGAGCTTGCGGATCTCGCTCGCCACGACGCCGAAGCGCCGCCCCGACTCCCCGGCGCCGACGGCCTCGATCGTCGCGTTGATCGCGAGGATGTTCGTCTGCTCGGCGAGCTCCGAGACGATGTCGAGGATCCCGCCGATCTCCTGGGATTTGCGGCCGAGATCGAGCATGTGCTCGACGATCTGGTCGACCTGCCGCCGGACGGTCTCGATCGCCTCCTGCGCGCCCTCGACGGTCTGGTTGCCGCCGCGGGCCGCCTGCGCCGTCTCGCTCGCGACGAGCGTCACCCGCTGCGCGCTCTCCGAGATCTGGCGCGACGTCGTGACGAGCTCGCGCACCGTCGTGCTCACCTCGGTCGCCGCCGAGACCTGCCCCTTCGCGCCCTTGACCTGCTGGGTCGCGGCCGCCTCGAGCTCGGCCGCGGCGCTGCGGATGTGCTGCACGGCCGCGCCGATACGCGCCCCGAGGCCGCGGGTCACGACGAGGCCCACGGCCGCGACGATCAGCACGGCCACGAGCGTGCCGAAGATCAGGATCTGGCTGAGCCACGCGGCGGCTTGCTTCGCCTCGGTGTTCCGCTCGGTGAGGAGCTTGTGCTCGTGCGCCTTCATCTCGGCGACGATGCGCCGGATGTTCTCCATCACCCGCGCGCCGGTGCCTTCGAGGACGATCTTCAGCGCCGCGTCGAACCCGCTCTCCCTGCGTGCCTCGATCGTCTCGTCGATCTCGCGCAGGCGCTCCTCCACGAGGGGGCGGAGCTCGCCGATGCGCTCTTTCTGGATGGGGTCGTCGCCGAAGAGCTCCTCGAGCTGCCGGAGCTCGGTCGCGACGCCTTTTTTACCCGAGTAATAGGGCTTCAGGAAATCGTCGCGGCCCGTGATCACGTAGCCACGTTTGCCCGTCTCGGTCTCGTCGAGCGACGCGAGGAAGTTCGATAACCCCGTGAGCTCCTCGTGCGCCTGCGTGACCGCCTCGCTCGTCGCGAGGAGCCGCTGGCTCGACCGGTAGGAGAACGAGCCCAGCGTGATGAGGATGAGCAGCGGGAGCAAGAAGCCCGCCGCGATCTGTTGCCCCACGGTCCATGATTTTCCCACGAAGCCCGCCTCCCTCGTCCTTGTCGATCAAATGGGCGTCGGCTCCGGTGTCTGGACGCCCAGCGCGCCGAGCTGCGCCCTGCACAGCTCGAGCAATACTTCTCTTCGAAAGCCCCCGCCGAACATCACGATCCTCGCGCGCTCCTCGGTCCGGAGCAGCTCGAGGGCCCTCTCGAGCTCCGCGCGGGCAGAAGCGCGCTCGCCCTCGCGCCGGAGCACCATGCCGAGCCGCAGGTGCGGCAGCGAGAACCGCGGATCCCTCCGCTTCGCCTCGCGGTAATGCCACGCGGCCCGCTCGACGTCGCGCTCGTTCTCACGCAAGAGCCCGAGCAGGTAATGGGCCCCTGTCTCGCATTGCCCCCGCGCGAGCAGGGCGCCGAGGGTGCGCTCCGCGTCCCGCGAGCGGCCCTTTTCTCCGTAAATCGCCGCCCGGCAGAGCTCGAGCTCCGGCGGCGCAGAGGGCCCCGCCGCCGCCACCACGGAGAGCGCGTCGTCGTGCCGCTCCGCTTCGAGCAGATCGAGCACGCGCGCGAGCGCGGAGGGCGCGCCCGCCACCGGCGGCGCGGGGCTCGCGCTCGCCGCGCCTTCGGCCTCGCGGGTCTCTGCGATCCGGGCGATCCGCGCGGTCGAGCGCTGGATCTCCTCCGCCCAGGAGGGCGCCGCTTCCTCCGGCGTGGCCGGAACCGCGGGTATCGTCGGCTCGGACGCGCGGCGCGGGGGCGGGGGGAGCGGCGCCGCCGTCGTCGAGGACGGGCCCGGGCCCTTCGAGCGATAATAAAATGCGTCGTGCTCGTGCACGAGCTCGAATTCGTCCGTGACCCCGCGGAGCGACTCGCTGTGCCCGAGGAAGAGATACCCGCCCGGCGCGAGCGCCCGGGAGAAACCCGAGAGCACCCGGCGGAGCGCGCGCTCCGAGAAATAGATCAATACGTTGCGACAGAAGACGACGTCGTAGCTCGCCTCCGGCGAGCGCGCGAGCACCTCGAGCAGGTTGCCCTCCTCGAAGCCCACGCGGCGCTGGATGCGCGGATCGAGGACGAACGCGTCGCCGTCTCTCTGGAAAAACCGCTCGCGGATCTCCTGCGAGGCCCCGCGCACGGCCCACGACGAATACCGCGCCCGCCGGGCCTTCTCGATGGCGGACCCATTCAGATCGAGCCCCGTGATCGAGAGGAGCGGCGCGAGCTCCGGCGCGCTCACCTCGGCCGCGATGGCCATCGTATAAGGCTCCTCGCCGGAGGAGCAGCCGGCCGAGAGGATCCGCACCTTTCGACCCCGCGGCCCCACGAGCGCGCGCTCGGGGAGCACGCGCCGCACGAGCGCCTCGATTTGCATGGGCTCGCGGAAGAAATAGGTCTCGCCGACCGTCACCGCCTCGACCAGGCGCTCGAGCGGGATGGGCCCACCTCGCGGCGGGTTTTCCCCGAGGAGCACCTCGATGCGGTCCCGCTGAAAGCCCGAGGGCGCGAGGCCGAAGCGGGCCTCGACGAGGTCCTCGATTCCCTTGGCGTCGCGGGGCGCGCTCATCGGGCTCCGGCACCGGCGAGCGCGTCGAAGGCGGAGGCCGGGAGCAGGCGCGCGGCGTCGAGCACCACGAGCGCCTGCCCGTCGAGGGATCCGAGGCGCTCGACCTCCCGCGGCAGCGCCTCGCCGAGGAGCGGCGGCGCGGCCTCGAGGCGCGCCTCGTCGAGCTCCTCGATGCCCACGACGTCCTCGACGAGGAGCCCGATCCGCCGCTCGCCCGCCCGCACGAGCACGAGCCGCCGCGCCTCCTTCGCCTCGGCTCCGCCGAGGACCTTCGATATCGATAGCACGGGGATCACCTCGCCCCGCACCACCGAGAGGCCCGCGACGAAGCGCGGCGCGTCCGCGACGGGATCGATCGGCAGGGGGCGCATCGTCTCGACGACCGAGGATGCGGGCAACGCGCAGATCCAGGAGCGCGCCCGCACGAGCAAAAAGGTGCGTCGAACCGTGGGGTCTCCCATGGCCACCCTCGTCCATCGCACGCGCGGACGGCGCTTGTAAAGCGTATCCCGGCGCTGCCCTGCGCGGACAGCGGTCTCTTCACCGGCAAAACACGATTTGCCGGCGAGGCGTCGAGGGTTGCGCGTCAGCGCGCCTCGCGCCGCACCTTCCAGACGTGCTCGGCGGGGTATTTGCGCGCCCATTCGAGGGGCGCATATCCCTCGTAGGTCGTCGTGGCGCCCTCGGGCGGCCGGAGCTCGACGAGGTCCTCGACCACGAGCCCCGAGCGCCGGAAGAGGCGGATCCACTCGCCGTACGGGAGGTTGAACGACGTGGAGCCGTCGTCCTCCTCCACGCGATGCAGGCTGAAGTAATCGTTGAGGAGCTGGGGCACCACACGATCCGTCGCCTTGTCGATGGCGACGTAGAGCCACGGCGTCGCCATGTTGAACACGAAGAGCCCGCCCGGGCGCAGGAGCCGCGCCGCTTCGGGTACGGTCTTGTACGGGTCGGCGAACGTCATCGCCCCGTGATCGCAGAACACCAGGTCGAAGCTCGCGTCCGGCAGGGGCACCGCTTCGGCGCTGCCTTGCAGGAGCGTCACCGAGACGCCCTCGCGCGTGGTGAGCTCCCGCGCGTGGCGGAGCTGCTCGTCGGAGAGGTCGAGCCCCGTCATCCGCGCCCCGCGGCGCGCGAGGGCCACCGACCACTGCGCCCCGCCGCAGCCGAATTCGAGCACGTCCTTGCCCGCGACGTCCCCGAGCAGGCCGAGCTCGCGCTCCGGGATGGCCCACACGCCCCAGGTCGGCTCGACGATGCCGAGCTGCGTTTCGTGCTCCTTCTGGTACTCGGAGGCGATACGGTTCCAGTACTCCCGGTTCTTCGCGACATGATCGGGCATCGACATTGCAAGCTCCCTCGATCGGACTTTCGTTGCGTAACGATACACGTCGTCGCGGCCCATTCGAAACGCAAAACATGCGCGTGACGCGCAATCCGCGCGCCTTCCGTAGCGTCAGGTTTCTTCGATTCGTGCCGCGTTTGGCCCGGTTTTACCGGTGAATTCGGCGGGCACGCGGGGTGCAACCGCGCGGACGTTCATGGAGCGCACGGAATCGGCACGCGAAGGGCGAGCGGCAGACGACTCGTCCCGAAAGGACCTCGTCCTGGCGAGCTTCTTCACGGCCGTGGGCCTCGCCGCCGTGATCATCGGCCGCGGCGGGCTCGGCGTCATGATCGCCGGCTCCATCGGCTCCGTGGGCGCGAGCGTCGCGGCCGTCGGGCTCGCGGCGGTCGATCGGCGCCTCTCGTACCGCGAAAAAGCGCAAGTGTCCGTGTGCATCGTGCTGATGATGCTCTTCGTCGGCTTCGCCATCGGCGACCTGGCCTTCATCCTCGCCGGTTATCCGCTGCTCGCGATCGGCCTCGTAGGACTTCTGCCGGCCCTCCGCGGGGCGATCCACGCGACCCCTTCCACTCCCCCCAAGCACCGCGTGGAGACCCCGCGGAGGGCCGCGGAGGCCCCCGCTCACTGAAGACGCTCAGGCCGCCTCGTCCGCGATCCGCTTGATCTCGGCGCCGGTCAACGTCTCGCGCGCGATGAGCGCCTCCGCCGCGGCGAGCAAGCCCGCGCGCCGGCCTTCGAGCAGGGATTTGGCGCGCCCGAAGAGCTCGGCGAGCCGGTCGCGCACCTCCTCGTCGATCTCGCGCGCCGTCTCGTCGCTGCACATCCGCTCCTCCTGCGTCACGCCGAGCAGCGGCGCGCCCACGTTACGCGTCAGCGCAGGCAGGCCGAGCCGCCGGCTCATGCCGAAGCGCGTGATCATCTCCCGCATGAGCGCGGTCGCGCGGCCGAGGTCGTCATGCGCGCCCGTCGAGGGCGAGCCATGGCAGAGCTCCTCCGCCGCGCGCCCGCCGAGCAGCACCATCACGCGCGTCTCGAGCTCGGACTCGGTGAGCACGTGCCGCTCGTCGCGCGGGACCTGGATGGTCACGCCGAGCGAGACCGCGCGCGCGACGATCGATACGCGCTCGACGGGATCGGCCTCGGGCAAGGCGAGCGCGACGAGGGCGTGACCGGACTCGTGCACGGCGACGCGGCGCCGCTCGGCGGGCGTCATCATGAGGCCGCGGCGGCGCAGGCCGAGCTGCACGCGGTCGAGCGCGTCGTCGAAGTCGGCCTGCGTGATGTCGAGGCCGCTGCGGCGCGCGGCGGCGAGCGCGGCCTCGTTGACGATGTTGGCGAGGTCGGCGCCGGCCATGCCGGGCGTCCTGCGCGCGACGGCGCCAAGGTCGACGTCGGACCCGAGCGGCAAGCGCCGCGCGTGCACCGCGAGGATCGCCTCGCGGCCGGCGAGGTCCGGCCGATCGACGATCACCTGCCGATCGAAGCGGCCGGGCCGGAGCAGCGCGGGGTCGAGGACCTCGGGCCGGTTCGTGGCGGCCATGAGGATGACGGTGGCGCGGGGGTCGAAGCCGTCGAGCTCGGCGAGGAGCTGCTGGAGGGTCTGCTCGCGCTCGTCGTGCGTGGCGAGGGCGCCGAGGCCGCCGCGGCTGCGGCCGACCGCGTCGATCTCGTCGATGAACACGATGCAGGGGGCGTTTTTCCGGGCCTCGGTGAAGAGGTCGCGGACGCGGGCGGCGCCGAGGCCGACGAACATCTCGACGAACTCGCTCGCGTTGAGCGAAAAAAACGGCACCTCGGCCTCGCCGGCCACGGCGCGGGCGAGCAGGGTTTTTCCGGTCCCCGGCGGGCCGACGAGCAGGATGCCGCGCGGGATCTTGCCGCCGAGCGAGCGGTAGCGGGCCGGGCGTTTGAGGAAGTCGACGACCTCGACGAGCTCGTCCTTCGCCTCGTCGACGCCGGCGACGTCGGCGAAGCGGACCGGGTCACGCCCCGTGCGATCGTAGAGGCGCGTGCGCGAGCGGGTGAGCCCGAGCGGGCCGCCCACGCCTCCGCCGGTCGACCTGCGGAAGGCCGCGAAGAACAGGAGGTTGATGGCGATGAGGGGGATGATCCACCAGAGCGCCATGACCCAGAAGGGCGTGCGCGAGGGCCGGGCCTCGACGGTGACGCCCTTCGAGAGCAGCGCCTCGACGAGCGGCTCCTTCTCGACGCCCGGGATGCGGCCGGTGCGCACCTCCTCGCCTTTCGCGGGTGGCGGCGCGGGCAGGAAGCTCGGCGGTTTTTTCGTGGTCTCCGCGGGAGGCGCGCCCTCCGTCTTCAAGTGGAGGACGACGTCTTCGGCCGTGATGGAGGCGGACGCGACGCGCCCTGCCTGGACCAGCCGCACCGCCTCGTCGTAGGGGATCGAGCGCGCGCTCGTGGCCCCGAAGACGCCCGAAAACGAGAGCGCGGCGAGGATCAGGAACAGATAGAAAACCCAGCCCCACCCGCGTTGTTTCTGGCTTGTCTCGGGCATTCCGAGGGGGCCATGGAGACGACGCGGTGTCCCAGCAACCGGTTGCGCATGGCGTTTTCACGCGCGCACCGGGGAGCGGGCGGACGAGCGAAACGGGCGCGCGCGTGGCCTCAGTTGCGGCACTTGTTCCAGCGATCACGCTCGGGGCCGCAGCTCGTGTCCCAATCCGAGCCCCGGCAGCGCCCGGTGTCCCATTCGCAGGCCTGGAGCTCATCCCAGAGGTCGAGGCATCTCGCGCGGTCGGCGTCGATCTCTTCACGCTCGGCGTGAAAATAGCAGTCGTCGAGCTGCGAGCGGCTGCAACCCTCGCAATCGCACTTGGCTTCGCAGACGGCCTCGGCGTCGGTGCTGCACGCGGGCAGGCCCGCGGTGAGGAGGCCGAGCAGGAGGAGCGAGCGGGCCGAGGAAAGGAGCAAGTTCTTCATGGTCCGATGCTACCACGAAGGACCCGGGGCGCGCGACCCGGCGCTCGATTTCAACGTTTTCGCGGCGGCGTCGCCCGGTGGTCACGGGACAGCCCACGTCGCAGGAGCCATCCGAGGACGAGCGCGACGAGCCCGATGCCGCCGCCGCCGTGCCCTCGCGCGGCCGGGATCCGGCAGCCACAGCCCGCCTCGTCGTCGAGCACGGGCCCGGGATTGCCACCCGCGCCCGCGCCGCCCATTCCGCCGTTTCCGCCCGCGCCGCCGCTGCTGCTGCTGGTGCTGCCTGCGCCGCCGCTGCCGCCTGCGCCGCCGCTGCCGCTTCCGCTCCCGCTCGCAAAACTCAAGGGTGCGCTACAAGCTTTGTTTCCTTGCCGATCTTCTGCGCAAGCTCGATACACGACCGTCGCGTCCGGCGGGGCCACGAACGTCGCTCGGAACAGGTCTCCCCCGATGAATTTTGCGTCCGCGACGCCGCCCGCGGCCTCGATCTCGACGAACGCCCTCGCGAGCCTCGGACCCGCGTCCGTCGTCGATTCGTCGCTCACCGCGAAACGCACGATCCGCTCTCCGCCCGGCATTCCGCTCGGCAGCGCCTCGACCGCCCGGATGACCGGCGGGCGCGTGTCCTTGGGGAGCGGCGCCACGCCGAAATAGAGCCGGTTCGAGAAGTCTCCGCCCTCCCCCTGCGCCGTGATCACGTCGAGGATCCCGTCGCCGTTCACGTCGCCGAGGTCGAGGCCGAGCGTGAAATCGTTCACCGTGGGGAACGTGGGCTCCGGGGGGAACGTGAAATGCCCCGCGCCGTCGTTCAGGAGGATCCGCTCGTTCCCCGAGAGCGACGCGATCACCGCGTCGAAATCGCCGTCTCCGTCGACGTCCGCGCATTGCACTTCGTTGTCGTCCGCGCCGGGGTTGCCCACGACCCGCGCCGCCGTCTCGTCCGAGAAGACGCCCTTCCCGTCGTTGATGACGAGCTGCTCGCGCAGGTCCGCCGCGCCATTGTCGAGCCACAGGTCGAGGTCGCCGTCGCCGTCGACGTCACACGCGTCGGGGCCGTACACGTAGGGGCCCGGTTGGTCCGGCAGGTCCCCGTTCGCGTCGACGAACGCGCCCGCGCCGTCGTTCCGGAAGAGGAGCGACTCTCCCTTGCGGCTGGCGAGGAGCAGGTCGAGATCGAAATCGCCGTCCACGTCGACGAGGTCCGCGTCGATGGGCCCCGTGCCGATCGCCTGCGTGCCCTGCGGGACGGCCTCGAGCTTCTCCTGGAAAAACCCGGCCCCGTCGTTCAGGTACACCCGCGCCGTGCCGGCCGAGTTTGGCGGGGACGCACCCCAGTCGGTCGAGACGAGGTCGAGGTCGCCGTCGCCGTCGAGGTCGCCGAACCGCGCGCCCGCCGAGCGCGACGAGACGCCGATCCGCGCCGGCCCCTCGTCCGTGAACCCGGGCGGGGTTTGTCCGTCGTTCATGAAGAGCGCGTCTGGCTGCATGCCATACGCGTCCGGCGCGTAGAGGTCGAGGTCGCCGTCGGCGTCCACGTCGGCCGCCGCGATCTGCCGCACCCGCCCGGAGAAACCGCCGAACGAGGTCGGGCCGATCTCCACGAAGTTGCCCGCGCCGTCATTGAGGTAGGCCGCGAGGGGAGCGGTCGTGGCGGGCGTGTAATAACCGCCGCCATTCGCGAAGACGGCGTCGAGGTCGCCGTCGCGGTCGAGGTCGACGAGGAGCACGTAATGCGAATAGCAGCCCTCGTTCGAGGCCGCGCAGGGCTGGGGCGAGCCGAGGTTCTCCGTTTTTTCGACGAAGAGCGGCGCGGCGGCCGCGGTGAAGGGGACGCTCGTGAGGGAAAAAAAGACGAGCGAAGCAGAAAGTCGAAGGCGCATGCCGGGCAGGGTAGGCCGGCACGCGCCTCGGTGTCGAGCGTCCAGGGATCAGGCGCCGGAGGGCGCGCTCTTCGCGAGATCGTCGGGCGAGAGCTCGATCGGATAGACGACCTCGAGCGCGCCCTTGGGAGCGGCCGGCAGCGTCATCGAGCCGAGCTCCTGGGCCAGGCACTTCCCGAGCGCGGCGTCGCCGATCGAGCCGCCGGTGACGCGCGACGAGCTCACCTTGCCGTCCGCCTCGACGTGCATCCGGACGATCACCTTGCCGCCGAGGCCCGGGTCCTTCTTCAGCGCCTCCGCATAACAGGCCCGGAGCGCCGGGATCTTCGCCGTCGCCTGGCGCAGGACCTCCTCGGGAGCGATACGCCCGTCCGGCGTCACCGCGTCGGCCGCGGGCGCGGCCTCGCCCGAGACGAGGCGGAGATCCTGCATTTCATACCCGTAATCACCCTTCTTTGCGTGGCCCGCCTCCGAGGCCGCCTCGGCCGTCGTTTCGTCCTCCACGCTCGCCGCCTCGGCCGCGCAGCCACCGATGAACATCGCCGAGAAGAGGCCAATCGCGAGCGAGAGGAACGAGTGCTTGAGCGTCGTCATGGGAACCTCCATTCATTTCTGCCGGGGTTGTCGTCGGCTTCGTCGAGGAGGCATTGCAGCGGGCGTGCCAGGTCGAAAGGAGGCCGCGAGGGCGGCAATTCGTGGGTTGGCTCTCCGAAATGCGGCTGTTGCAGGGCCGATCGTGGCGGTTGCACCGGTTGCACCCCCCTGTTGCAGGTGTTGCACCAGCTCGACCCCCCTATTTCTTGAACGCCTCGGGATCGATCCCGTACCGCTTCATCCACCGCTGCACCTGCATCCGCGCCTTGCCCATCACGCGCGCCACGGCCGAGACGTTGCCCTTGTGCTCGCGGAAGAGGCGTACGAGCTCCTCGCGCAGCGGTTCGCCCTCGCCCTCCTTCACCGCCGCCGCTGGCTCGTCCGCGGCCTCGCCGCGCGCCCAGGGCGGGAGGTGTTCGAGCCCGACCTCGCCCCCGCCCGCGAGCGCGAGCGCCGCGCCGAGCACCTTCTCCAGCTCCCGCGCGTTCCCGGGAAAACCATACTCGAACATCACGCGCGCCGCCGACGGGTGAAAACGCACCCGCGAGGCCTCGGCCCCCGCGTGACGCTCGATGAGCGAGGCCGCGACGAGGAAGAGATCCTCGCGGCGCTCCCGCAGAGGCGAGAGCTCGATGTGATGGCCCGCGAGCCGATGGAAGAGGTCCGCGCGGAACGCGCCGGCAGAGACCATCTTTTCGAGGCCACGGTTCGTGGCCGAGACGAAGCGAACGTCGACCTTCACCGGCGACGTCGCGCCGATCGGCCGCACCTCGCGCTCCTCGAGCACGCGCAGGAGCGCCGCCTGCGCAGGCGGCCGGAGCTCGCCGATCTCGTCGAGGAACAAGGTGCCACGATCGGCGGCGCGCACGAGGCCGGGTCGATCCTCCTTCGCATCGGAGAACGCGCCGCGCCGATGGCCGAAGAGCTCCGCCTCGACGAGCGACTCGGGAAGCGCGCCGCAGTTCAGAGCGACGTACGCCCCCGGACGCCCCGAGAGCGCGTGGATCGCGCGCGCCGTCACCTCCTTGCCCGTGCCCGTCTCGCCCGTCACGAGGATCGGCAAGGTCGCCCGCGAGATCACGGCGAGCGTCTCGTACGCGCGGCCGAGCGAGGGCAGGAGCGTCGCGAGGCCGGGCGCCTTCGCCCCGTCCGCGGAGACCTCGACGATCGGAGGTTCATCCGGTGAGACCACGAGGCCCTCGCGGAAGACGAAAAACGTGCGGCCGAGCTCGAGGAGGTCGCCGTCCGCGAGCGCGGCGCGCGTGACGGCCTCGCCGTTGACGCGCGTGCCGTTCTTCGAGCCGAGGTCCTCGATCGTGAAGCGGCCGAGGACCTTGCCGATCCGGGCGTGGTTCGTGCTCATCCAGGCGTCGTCGACGCGCACGGCGAGCCGCCGCGGCGACGGGCGTTCGAACGAGCGCGGCGCGCCGCGGCCGAAGGTGACCTCGTCGATCCCCGCGAGCGAGAGGCGCGCGGCGGGGGCGAAGGGGCGGTGGCTCTCGAGGCAGAGGAAGAGCAAAGGCGCGCGGACGGCCGCGCGATCGGAGCCCGCGTCCCTCGTCGGCGAGAGCGTCTTCGTGTCGCCGCTCGTCATGCGCGGACCGTTTTACTTCATGCGGCGAACGAAGTCGCCTAGGCCCGGATCCGCCCCGGCCCAGGCCTCGTTCACGGCGGCGTCGAGCGCGCGCGCCTCGTCCGCCTTGCCCGCGGCGCGCACGAGCTCGGCGAGCCGGACACGCGCCGCGATCGTGTCGAAGGGCCTCTGCCACGGCCGCACGAGGCAGGCTCGGTAGGCGGCCTCTGCCTCTCTCCGCTTGCCGCGCGCCTCGAGAGCGAGGCCCTTTTCGAAGTCGGAGCGATCTTCCTCCGCCGCGGCCGCGACCACCTCGCCCTTCGACGTGCGCCCGAGCAAGCGTCGGATCCGCTGCTCTTCCTCGGCGAGCTCGCCGGCCTGCTTCGCGCGCCCGAGGGCCTTTTGACGGCCGACCTCGTAGCCGAACGACGCGAGCGCGTCGTCGACCTTTCCCGCGAGCAGCATCGCGCCGATGCGCAGCTCCGCGCCCTCGTGGTTCGCCTCGGGATCGGGCTCGCCGAGCATCTCCTCGGCAGCCGCGCGCGCCGCCTTCCCGTCGAGCGAGGCGAACGCGATGAGCGCACGATCCCGCGCGAGCTCGGCGCGCGTGGCCGTCTCCGCGCCGAGCTCGCGCCGGATCAGCTCGGCTTCCCGCGCTTCCTCGATCCGGCCTGCTTCGAGCAGCGTCTCGACCCAGAGGCCCTTCCACTCCGGAAGCGTCGCGTCCATCCAGCCGAGGAAACGCGTGAGCCGCGCGTCGTCCTTGCTCGCCGCGGGGAACGCGCAGCGCAGGATCGGCAGCGCCATCGTAGGCCAGCGTTTGGCGAGCCAGTCCGTCATCGGCAGCGTCTGTTCCGTCACGATGCACCCGCACGACGTGTAGAGCGCCGCGAAATCCGGGTCCTCCGCGAGCTCGCCGTACGACTGGACCAGGAGCGCCACGCCCCGCGCCATCTCGTCGTCGTTCGCGGGCCGCACGTACGTACGGAGCAGGCCTTCGAGCACGTTCGCGCGACGCTTCGGCAACGAGGAGAGGCGGACGAGCGCGGCCTCCTTGGCCACCACGGCGCTCGCCGGATCGCCCTCTCGACGCCGATCACACGCGAGCAGCACGTGCGGCACGGCCGAGTCGGGGTTCGTCCGAGCGAGCGCCTCCGCCTCGACCCCGTCGCGCGGCGCGAAGTCGAACGCGCGACGCCGCACCACGCGCTCGATCCGGTAGGCGCTCGTCACGTCTCCGACGCCCCAGTCCACGAGGTATTCTTTCGACGGCGCCGGCTTGGTGAGGGCCGGCAGGAGCGCCTGGATCGCGGCGTTCGTCGCGACGATCGGCGTCGCGCCCTCGCCTTCGGCCTTCTCGCCGGCGATGGCGAGCGTGACCTTCGTGTTCCCCTCGCCGAGCTCGGCCGTGACGTCGAGCCGCGCGCCGGGTTCGTTGTTCCAGACCACGCCGAGCTCGATCGCGAGGCGCGCGCAGGCACCTTTCCCGAGCGCGTCGGCGAGTTTGTCCGTCGCGCCCGGCCCCGTGATCTTCGCGGCCGTGCACTCGATCGACGCGACGGTCGCGCGTGGCGCGGGCGACGGCGGAGGCGCCTCCGTCCTTCGTTGCAACAAGAACCATGCGCCCCCGGCGAGCGCCACGATCCCGATCGCCGCCGCGATCGTCCGCCGCATGTCGCGGGTCTTCGTGGCGGCGGGCGCCTCGTTTGGCAGGGCAATCCGTCGTTCGCCGTCGAGCGAGAGCGTGCGTGTCGCGCCCTCGCCCTTCACGCCGAGCGCGATCGCGAGCTCCTCGGCCGCGGCGCCCGCGCTCGGGAAGCGGTCCTGGGCTTCTTTCGCGGTCGCCAGCCCGAACCACACGTCGAACGTGACGGGCAGCGTGACCCCGGCCCTCGCGGCGCGTGTGCTCGGAGGCTCCGGCGGACCGTCGAGCGTGGTCAGCGCGAACGCGAGCGTGTTCTCCGCGTCCTCCGCTTCCGCGGCCCAGTACGCGCGCCCGACGAGCAGCGAATACGCCACCATCCCGAGCGCATACACGTCCGTCTGCGGCCCGACCTTGCCGTTCCGGAGCTGCTCGGGCGCCATGTAGAGCGGCGTCCCCACGGCCGAGGTCGTGCCCGCCGTCTCGGCCACGCGCTTCACGACGCCGAGATCGAGCAGCTTGATGCGCGGCGCTTCGCCGGCGCGCTCGGCGAGGAACAGGTTCGACGGCTTCAGGTCCCGATGCACGATCGACGCGGCGTGCAGCGCGTCGAGCCCGCGCGCCGTCTGCAGGATCCACGTCGCGACCTCCTCCGGCGGCAGCGGCCCGAGCCGCGCGCTCCGCTTGCCGAGGTCCTCGCCGCGCAGGAGCTCCATCACGAGGAACGGGCTCTCGGTGGCCTCGTCGACGCCTGCGTCGAGCACCTCGACGACGTGGGCGCTCTCGACGAGCGCGGCGGCGCGCGCTTCGAGGCGGAACCTCTCGCGGAGCGCGGCGCTCTCGGCGACGTGCGGGAGCATCACCTTGAGCGCCGCGGGCCTCTCGGTCTCGAGGTGCCGCGCCTCGTAGACCTCGCCCATGCCGCCCGCCGCGATGCGACGTACGAGCCGGTAACGTCCGGCGAAGATCGTGTTCTCGGCGAGCATCAGGCGGGATCGGCGCATTCTGCACGAGCTCGCGGGCCTCCGGAACCGCGAAACAACCGCCGCGCGGAGCGCCCCGCGCCTGTTTCGCCCCCGGACCGCTCGTGTCTCCGGCGCCCGCCACCCCCGGTCTCGCCCCGTCGAGGTTCCGCGCGCTCGCGCTGCCTCGGTCTCCGGCGAGAACCGGGCTCGTCGTGGTCGTCCTCCTCCGGCGCCGCCGCGAGACAGGCGCCGCGCGATCGGGCCGAGGGGGGTTCGGGGCCCGAACAACCTCGGTCCCCGTGGCGAGCCAGCCCTGGTTTCGCGAAACGGCCCCCGGCCGCGCGAGGGGCCCGCGGCTGTTTTTCGCCGGGCGCGCCGAGGGCCACGCGCCGGTCTCGTCCGGGCGGGGAACGGCCCCCGGCCGATCACGCCTCCGCTCGTCCCGCGCCCGAACAGCCCCCGTCCTCCGACGACCAAGGTCGTTCCGGTGTTCCGGAAAGAGCGCCCCGTCCATTCAGCGCGCGTGGCGGTGTTCGACCATCAAGCAGCGGTCTTGAACGACCTCGATTCCTTCGCGCGCGAGGCGCTCGGCCACTTCGTCGTTACGAATGCCCGACTGGAACCAGACGACCTTCGGGCGCAACGCGAGGATGTCGTCCACGTGCGGCGGGATGTCGCTCGGGCGCCGGAAGACGTCGAGGATGTCGATCTCGCCCGGCACGTCGGCGAGGCGCCGATAGACGGGCTGGCCGAGGATCTTCGTCACGTCGGGGTAATAGACGGGGACGGGGACGATCTCGACGCCCGCGCCCTGGAGATACGCGGGCACGTAATGGGCGGGCTGGCCCGCCTGCGCTTCGGTCTTGATGCCGAGCACGGCGACCCGCCTGGCATTGCGTGCGATCTCCTCGATGCGGCGGCTGTCCGTGACGATACGACCCTTGCTCTCGGTTCTGGCCATGCGGGGGAGCCTAACCACCTCGGCCACGCGCGTCAGGGCTTCGCGAGGAACGGGAGCGGGGACCCGGGGGAGCGGTCCCTGGTCCGAGACAGGACCCGCGGCCAGGTGGACGGACCCGTCCGCGGGCGGTGAGCCCCTGCTCCCGGCTTCGAGTGCTTGCATCCCGCGGCGGCCTGGCCGATGCTTGCGCCCGGAGGAATTAACATGCGCACGAATCGAATGATCTTCCTTGGCGCGCTCGCGGCCTTCTCTTTCGGCAGCGCGGCGCTCGGCGTGGGCTGCTCGGGCGGGGACAACACGGGCTCGGGAGCGGGCAACACCGGTGGCAACTCGTCCGGCTCGTCGCAGGGCGGCGGGGGCAATGGCACGGGCGGCGAAGGCGGCGACATCAGCTTCTTCGACGCCGGCTCGAACGACGGCGCGCTCTCCGAGGACAGCGCGTGCGTGAGCCAGAGCTCGGAGGCGACGCTCGTCAAGAAGCCCGTCGACGTCATCATCGTGATCGACAACTCGGGCAGCATGAGCGCCGAGATCATCGGCGTTCAGAACAACATCAACCAGAACTTCGCCCAGATCATCGAGCAGAGCGGCATCGATTACCGCGTGATCATGATCGCCAGGCACGGCAGCGCGTCGAGCGCGCAGTCGGTGTGCATCGAGGCCCCGCTCTCCGGCATCCCCGCGGGCGGCTGCGCGAGCCCGCCGGCCCAGCCCGTGAACAACCCCGGCAAGTTCTACCATTACAACGTCGAGATCGGCAGCCACGACTCGCTCTGCAAGGTCCTCTCGACGTTCACCACCCCCGACCTCAGCGGCGCCGCCTCGATGGGCTGGCAGGAATGGCTGCGGCCGGACTCGTTCAAGACCTTCATCGAGCTCACGGACGACGGCGTCTCGTGCAGCTACGGCGGGACCACCTACTCGGACGGCAACTCCGTGGCCGGCGGGACGACGTCCGCGAACAACTGGGACGCGGCGCTGCTCGCGATGTCGCCGGACAACTTCGGCACCGCCGCCAATCGCAACTATCGCTTCTACAGCATCGTCGCGATGGCCTACAACAACCCGGCGACCAAGCCCTACGATCCCACCGATCCGATCATCACGGGCGAGTGCCCGACCGCCGCCGATCCGGGCACGGGGTACCAGGGCCTGAGCAACCTCACGGGCGGGCTGAAGTTCCCGCTCTGCGACACGACCTCCTACGATGCCGTCTTCCAGGCGATCGCGGAGGGCGTCGTGGCGGGCGCGCAGGTCGCCTGCAGCTTCGCGATCCCCGATCCGCCGGAGGGGACGACGGTCGATCTGAACAGCGTGGTCGTCGATTACGCGCCGGGCGACATGTCGCCGAACCAGCAGTTCAAGCAGGTCGCCGACCTCGCGTCTTGCGCGGCGGAGTCGTTCTACATCGACAAGGACGCGAACCAGATCCACCTCTGCCCGGACACGTGCGGCGTGGTCAAGAACGACGAGGGAGCCAAGGTCGCCGTGCTCTTCGCCTGTGATCCAGGCGGCGCCAACTGAGCGGACGAGAAGGAACATGCTGCATCGGAAGACGGTCGTGATGGCCTCCGTCCTCGCCGGGTTTGTGCTGGCGTGTGGACCGGAGGCCAGCAACACCACGGGCGCGGGCGGCGCGGGTGGCACCGGCGGCGCGGGCGGCGCGGGCGGGTCCGGCGGCTCCGGCACGACGCCGGATCCTGCCGGGCCGAAGGATCCGGGCGCCGCGCTGAAGGCCGCGATCTTCGTCGGGAGCTGCGTGCCGGACGACGGCATCCAGCGGGTCCTGAACCGCTTCCACACGGAGCGGGGGACGCCCGACGAGCTCGCCCTGACGAATTACACGCAATGCTTCGCGGAGAAGGCGAACGGCTGCCAGGCGGTCGAGGAATGCCTCGGCGTCAAGATCGACCTGTCGGGCCCGTGTATGCCCACGTGCACGGGGGACGTGCTGAAGGTCTGCGACGACCAGCTCGCGTTCACCGTGGATTGCAGCAAGGTCGGCACCACGTGCTCCGAGGCCGAGGGCAACTGCGTCGGGGCGGCGATGCCGGGGCCGACCTGCGATCCCGGCTCGTTCCAGGCGTCCTGCCAGGACGGCGCGCCCCGCGTCTGCAACGGGAGCGAGGTCAGCGGCCCGGTCTGCGCCGATTACGGGCTCACGTGCAAGGACGCGCCCTTCGGCGGCGTGGCGTGCCTCGGGACGGGCGCCACGTGCCAGACGGACCTGGTCGGCCCGCTCGAGATCAACTACGACAAGGGGCTCGCGTGCGACGGGACGGCCCTGCGCGCGTGCGTGAACGGCGGCGAGCACGCGATCGAGTGCGGCACGCTCGTGACGGGGTTTACCTGCCAAACGATGGGCGTCGCGAATTTCTGCGGGCTCGCGAACGAGTGTGATCCGACGCCCGGGAACGACACCACGTGCGAGGGTGACTCGGTCGTGATCTGCAACGCCGGCAAGATCGAGAAGATCGACTGCAAGTCGCTCGGGTTCACGAGCTGCAATGCCACCTTCGGCACGTGCGGCCCGAGCGTCTACGATCAGGCACCGATGCCCTGATCAGAGCCCCCCGTCCCGCAACCACTCCCCGAACCGCTCGCCCATCATCAACGCCGTGACGTTCGTGTTCGTACTGACGATCGTCGGCATGATGCTCGCGTCCGCCACGATGAGGCCGGAGACGCCACGCACGTGGCCGCGGCCGTCGACGGCCGCCGCGGGATCCCCCTCCGGCCCCATCGGGACGGTGCCGGAGGGGTGATACCCCGAGCCGGAGCTGAACTCGATCCAGCGCGAGATCTCCGCGCGGCTGCGGAGGACGTGGTCGTTCGGCCAGAAGGGGACGACGAGGTCGCGCAAGGGTCTCGTCCGCGCGACGTGGCCGGCGAGCTCCATGGCCTCGGCGGCGCAGGCGCGGTCGTCGGGGTGGCTGACCGTCTCGAGCTCGATGAGGGGTTTGGCCGAAGGATCGGCGCTCGTCCAGGTGATGCGGCCGTGGCCCCGAGGTTTGCCCACGCAGCAGGAGATGCCGACGAGCGGCATGTGATTGCCGGGCCAGGCGAAGAACGAGAACGGCTGGAGCTGCATGTCGCTCGGGAAGGGGCTGCCCTCCGAGGTGTAACGCAAGACGGTTTGAATGAGCGGATGCCGGACGCTGGCGAATCCGTGGTTTTTCGGGATGAAGATCGCGAGCGAGCCCGGGTGGTCGAGCAGGCGCGCGCCCACGGCCGGCACGTCGGAGACGAGCTCGACGCCGAGCCGCTCGACGAGGTCCCTCGGGCCGATCCCCGAGCGAAGGAGGATCCCCGGCGTGGAAATGGCGCCGGCCGCGAGGACGACACGGTTCGTGGAGACGACCTCCACCTTCCCCTCGGTCTCGACCTCGAGGCCCGTGACCTTGCCATTGTGGAAGAGGACGCGCCGGACGCAGGTGCGCGGGCGGATCCGGAGGTTGTCGCGGCGGCGGACGTCCTCGTCGAGATAACAACGCGCGGCGCTCATGCGGACGCCGCCGACCTTGTTCATCGGCTGCGGGCCGACGCCGAACGGGTCGGGGTCGTTTTGATCGGGGCAGGCCGGGAAACCGAGGGCGCGGCAGGCCTCGACGAACGCAGCCTGGAACGCGGTGAGCTCCTCGGGCGGGTGGCGCCGGATCGGGATGGGGCCGCCCTCTCCGTGCCATCGGTTGTGGATGTCGTGATCGTCTTCGAGGCGCTTGAGCGCGGGCAGGCAGGCCTCGAAGCTCCATTCGGGCAGGCCGAGCGCGGCCCATTCGTCGTAATCGTAGGGCTGGCCGCGGAGGGCGATGCAGGTGTTGACCGCCGAGGAGCCTCCGACGACCTTGCCGCGCGGGTACACCCAGGCGTCGTGCCCGGGCATGGGCAGGTAGGAGAACCCCCAGTCGTGTTCGGTCATCGAGTTCTTCGTGCCGTCCACGAGATCCGACGGGAGCGTCACGCTCGGGGGATAGTCGGGCCCGGCCTCGACGAGCAGCACCTCACGATCCGAGCGCTCGGTCGCGCGGGCCGCGATCACCGCGCCGGACGAGCCGGCACCCACCACGATGGTCTCCGCTTGCATGCGGCCGGAGCGTACCACTTTTGTCAAGGGTTGACGCGCGGAGCGGGCGCTTCCTAGCATGGTCGTCAATGCTGGCCGAACGCCTCGGGGCCGCCGAAGAAACGGGCAAGCTCGATCTGCGTGGTCTCATGCTCGGCCAGGTCCCGACCGCGATCCGCGCGCTCCGGAACCTCGTCGAGCTCGACCTCGGGAGCAATGCCCTCACGGAGGTGCCCGCGTGGCTCGGCGACTTCCCCGCGCTCGAGGTCCTCACGCTCGAGCGAAACGCCCTCGAGGACCTGCCCCGCAAGCTCGGGAAGCTCGAGCGGCTCCGGGTCCTCGATCTCAGCCACAACAAGCTCCAGGAGGTGCCCTCGTTCGTCGCGGAGCTGCCCTCGCTCGTGTCGCTCGACCTCGGCCAGAACCGCATCACCCAGGCGCCGCGGTGGCTCGCGAGCCGGACGAGGCTCCGGGCGTTTTCGCTCGGGAAAAACCCGCTCGACACGTTCCCGGAGCCGGTGCTGTCGCTCCCCCACCTCGAGGAGCTCGGGCTCGCGGGGCTCGGGTTCGAGGCGCTGCCGGCGGAGCTCGGCGCGCTCACGGCGCTCCAGAAGCTCGACCTCGGCGAAAACCAGCTCTCGGGGCTGCCCGCGTCGATCGGCGAGCTCGGCGCGCTCCGGGCGCTCGTGCTGCGCGGAAACCGGCTCACGGCGCTGCCGCCGATGTTGCCGGCCCTCCGGACGTTGCGCGCGCTCGACCTGTCGGGCAACCGCATCGGCGCGCTGCCGCTCGCGGGGTACGCGTGGGCGGGGATGGAGGCGCTGGAGCTCGCCGACAACCCCTTGCTCGTGTTGCCCGAGGAGATCACGAAGCTCGCCACGCTCCATCGGCTCGACCTGCGAAACACGTGGCTCGAGAGCCTGCCCGACGCGCTCGCGAGCCTCCGGGGGCTGCGGACGCTCCTGCTCGCCGGCGCGCCCGTGGGGCTACGCGACGGCAGGCCGCCGGACGTGATCTTCACGCTGGAGCGCCTCGTGGAGCTCGACCTGTCGCTCGCGGGGATCACCACGCTGCCCGAGGCGATCGGGTGGCTCTCCGAGCTCCGTTTCCTGGGGCTGCAAGGCAACCCGCTCGCGGCGATCCCGGCGGCGCTGCGATCGATGACGCAGCTCGAAGAGCTCGACCTCACGGACACGCCGTTCGGCCGGACGGACGAGGTGGAGGCGCTCTCGCTCGTGCTGCCGAGGACGCGCGTGATCTGCGTCGATTGGGCCGCGACGTACCGGTCGATGCTGGAGGACGTTTACATTCTGCGAGACGACACGGGGCTCGACGACGTCGCGATTGCGAGGTGGGTGGTGGCGCGCGAGCGCGGGGCGAGCTTGCCGCGGTTCGCGAACGTCCGCCCGGCGGACGAGGAGGTGCTCGAGCGGCTGCACACGCTGGTCTTCGTGCGGGCTCCGCAGCGGCGCGTGACGACGCGGGCGGCGGTGGGGGTGCTGGTCGACCTCGTGGTGAAGGATCAGCTCGGCTGGCACGAGGTGCTGGAGCAGCTCCTGCACGGCGTGCACGCGAGCGGAATGAAGAGCCGCCGCGCCGCGGACACGTCGCGATGACGCGATTACGACATTCTCGCGTTCAGGCGCCGAGGTCGGCGCGGTAGGGCTCGAGCGTGGCGCGGAAGGTGTCGGTCCAGGGCACGGGCCGGTGCGTCGTGGGATCGACACGAACGATGGTGCGGGTGCCGCGGGCGAAGTCCTCGTCCTGGTCGGTGGGCAGGATGCGGAAGCCGAAGGTGAGGCTCGTGCGGCCGAGCTTGTCCACCCAGACCCGGACGCGCACGTCACGCACGCCCACGACGGGCCGGAGGTACTCGACCGCGTTTGCCCGGACGAAGTGGAACTGGTCGGGGTTTTTCTGCGCGTCGAGGACGCCACCCCAGCCGAGGTGCTTCCAGAACGAGCCGATCGTCCGCTCGAACAGGAGGATGTACCGAGCGTTGTGCAGGATCTGGAAGGCGTCGAGGTCGTCGAAGTAGACGCCCATGAGCGTCTCGTGGAAGCGGGACATGGTGGCGCAGCGTAGCAGCTCACGTACCCGGGCATCACGCGACGCCGGTGCTCCAAGAAATCGTCCCCGCAAAGCAATCTGGAGTGCCTGTGGCGTGGGCCACAACGGTGGTCGTTCAGGACCAACGGCGTGCGAGCGCGGTTGACGCGAGCCGCAAGGGGACGGATGGCTCATCGAATGAGGTTCTGGCTGGAGGGGCACACCCTCACCGAGGTCGTCCTCGAGGGGGAGGTGACGACGCTTTATCGCGGCTACCGCGACGTCGACGGTGCGCCCGTGCTCGTGGAGGCGCTGAACGAGGATTACCCGGCCGCCCGCGATGTGGCGCGGATCCGGCACGAATTTCTGGTGATGCGAGGGCTCGCGCAGCCGAGCGTGCCCGAGGCGCTCGGGCTCTCACCTTGCCGCAACGGCGTCGCGCTGGTGCTCTCGGACGCGGGCAAGAGGCCACTCGTCGAGCGGCTGCGCGGCGGAAAGCAGGACGTGGGCTCGGTGCTCAGGCTGGGCGCGTCGATCGCGCGGGCGCTCG
Source organism: Polyangium spumosum (assembly GCF_009649845.1). Lineage (NCBI taxonomy): Bacteria > Pseudomonadati > Myxococcota > Polyangiales > Polyangiaceae > Polyangium > Polyangium spumosum. The sequence continues at coordinate 218,486 of NZ_WJIE01000005.1, read as the reverse complement.
ACCGCGTGCACCTCGTGGGGCTCGTCCACAAGGACATCTGCCCGGCGAATCTCCTGGTCGACGACGGCACGCTGGAGGTGGAGCTCATCGGATTCGGGCACGCCTCGCGGCTGCCCCGGGAGGACGGGCGCATCGCGGCCGCGTCGGCGATCGAGGGGACGCTCGCGTACATGGCCCCCGAGCAGACGGGCCGGATGAACCGCGTCGTCGATCATCGCGCCGACCTGTATGCGCTCGGCGTGACGCTCTACGAGCTCGCGACCGGCGCTTTGCCCTTCGGGATGGAGGACCCGCTCGAGGTCGTGCACGCCCACATCGCGCGCGCGCCCGTGCCGCCCCACGCGCTCGTGCCGGAGCTGCCGCGCGTGGTCTCGGACATCATCGTCAAGCTACTCGCGAAATCGGCCGACGACCGCTACCAGCGCGCGCGGGGCCTCGAGGCCGACCTCGCGCGTTGCTCGTCGCAGTGGGAAGAGCGCGGCCGGATCGAGCCCTTCCCCCTCGGCAGGCACGACCTCGGCGCCGACCTCGTGCTGCCGCAGCGGCTCTACGGGCGGGAGCGGGAGCGGCAGCAGATGGCCCAGGCCTTCGAACGCGCCGCGTCCGAGCGGCTCGGGGTGATCATGCTCTCGGGGCCGGCAGGCGTGGGCAAGTCGACGCTCGCGCGCGAGCTCGAGAGCGCCGCCGCGCTGCGCGGAGGGATCTTCGCCGAGGGTAGGCCCGACGCGCTCGGGAGCCGCGCGCCGTGCGGGCTGCTCTCGTCCGCGCTGCGGGACCTCGTGCGGCGAATCCTCGGAGGGCCGGCAGAGGACGCGCGCGCATTCCTGCGGGAGCTCGGGCGCGCGGTCGAGACGAACGCGGCGGCGCTGCTCGAGCTCGTCCCGGAGCTCGAAGGGACGCTCGCCGAGCGGGAGGCGCCCGTGCCGTCGTCGGGCGCGCCATCGTCGGGCGCCCCGCTCTCGACGGCCGGCCCGAGCGGCAAGCTCGCGGTGCTCGTACGCGCCCTGCTCGACGCGGCCAGCCGCCAGGGCCCGGTGGTGCTGTTCCTCGACGACATCGGCGCGGCCGACGCGGACTCGATCGACGTGGTGCGGGTCGTCTGCGCGGACGCCACGGCGAAGCGGCTCTGCGTGGTGCTGTCGCGGCGGGAGAGCGCGCCCGAGGAGCAAGCGCGCTCGCTCGACCTGCGCGAGCTCCGCCTCGCGGGCGTCGCCGTGACCGAGATCGCGCTCGGCCCGCTCGCGCCTCCGGACGTACGGGCGCTGCTCGGCGACGCGCTCGGCGCGCCGGAGGAGCGCGTCGCCCCGCTCGCGGACGTGCTCGCGGAGGCGACACACGGCAGCCCTTTCCTCTTGCGGGAGGCCCTGCGCGCGCTCCACGCCGAGGGGTTCGTGCGGTTCGACGCGGGCGCGGGGGCCTTCCGCTGGGACGTGGAGCTCGTGCGCGACCACCTCGGCGCCGAGGGCGCGCGTGATCTCGTCGGCGAGCGTGTCGCGGCGCTGCCCGCGCGTTCGCAGCGGATCCTCGAGCTCGCGGCCTGCCTCGGCCCGAGCTTCGACCTCGGCACGCTCGCGCGCGTGGCCGAGCGGGAGCCCACGGCCGTCGCGGAGGACCTCTGGCCCGCGCTTGAAGCGGGCCTCGTCCTGCCGCTCTCGTCCGACTACCGCTTCGCGCACGCCTCCGCGGCGCCGCCTTCCCCGGGCGAGGCGTGGGACGTGCCGTACGCCTTCTCCCACGACCGCGTCCACGAGGCCGTCTACGCGCGCATCCCCGAGTCGCGGCGCCAGGACGAGCACCTCCGGCTCGGGCAGATCCTCGCCGCGCGTGGAGCGGACGCCGACGACCGCGACCTGCTCGCCGCGGTCCGCCAGCAGAACCGGGGCCTCGCGTCGATGCGGGACGAGGGCGAGCGGCGCGCCCTCGCCGAGCGAGACCTCCTCGCGGGCCGCAGGCTCCAGGCCATCGGCGCGCTCTCCGAGGCGATCGCCTGCTTCGAGGCGGGCCTGCTCGCCCTCGCCGGGGACGAGCCCCACGCGCTCTGGTTCGACCTCACCCGCGAGCTCTGCGCTTGCCTCGTCACGCGCGAGCCGAGCGGCGCGGCCGAGGCGCTCGTCGCCGCGCTCGCCGCGGGGGCGCGCTCTCCGCTCGAGCGCATCGAGGCGCAGCGGATCGAGGTCGCCCGGCACGCCGCCGCGGGCTCGCCGGTCGAGGCGCTCCGCGTGGGCGCGCGCGGCCTCGGCGAGCTCGCGTTCGTCGTGCCGGAGGACGAGGCCGAGCGGCGCGCGGCGCTCGCGCGGCAGGCGCGGTCGATCGAGGCCGAGCTCGCGGGCCGCTCGCCTGCGTCCCTCCTCCGCTTGCCCGTCGCGCGTAGCCCCGAGGCCGTGGCCACGATGGCGCTCCTCCTCGAGCTGCTCGCGCCTGCCGGCGTCGTCAGCCGCTCGGCCACGGGCCTCGTCGCGGCCGCGCTGGTGCGCGCGTCCATGGCGCATGGCAACACCGAGGCTTCGACGGTCGGTTATGCCGCGTATGGCGCCGCGTTGTTCGTCCTCCCCGACCTCTCCGAGCTCGGACAGGCGTTCGGCGACCTCGCCCTCGCGCTCGCGGAGGAGCTCGGCGAGGGGCCGCTCGCGTGTCGCGTGCACCTCCTCTCCGGCTCGATCTTGCACGCGCGTCGCCCGCGGCGCCTCGCGCTCTTCCACTTTCATCGCGCCGTGGGGCAGGCCGTCGCCGCGGGGGATCTCGCCACGGCTTGCCGCGCCTCCGCCGAGGTCCTCGCCGCGCGCTTCGAGCTCGGCGACGACCTCGCCCGCGCCTGCGACGAGGCCGAGCGCAGCCTCGCCCTCGCGCACGGCGCCCCCGGCGGGCGCGTCGCGGCCGACCTCGCTGCCCGCGTGACCCTGGAGGCCGTGCGCAGCCTGCTCGGGCGGACGCGCGCCCCTGCGAGCCTCGAGGGCGACGACCTCGACGAGGCCACCTTCCTCGCGGCCCACGGGCGCGAAGGTGGCGCGCGGGCGCGTTTCTACTGGCAAACGCGCCGCGTCGAGCTCTTCCTCCTGCACGAGGACGCCCCGAGCGCCGTGCGGGAGGCCCTCGCCGCGGCGGAAGGCCTCGCGGACGTCGAGGGGGAGTTCCTCGCGACCGACCTGCCCGTCTGGCTCGCGCTCGCGCTCCTCCTCGACACGGCCGCCTTCTCCGCCGAGCGCGCCGCGCGCCTCGCCCGGGTGGACGGGATCCTCGCCGAGCTCGCGGCCCTCGCGGCGCGTTGCCCCGAGAACTACGAGCGCAAGTGGCTGCTCGTCTCGGCCGAGCGTGCGCGCGCCATCGGGGACGAGGGGACGGCGCTCTCGCTCTACGAGAAGGCGATCCGCGCGGCGGCCGAGAGCGGCGTGTCGCGGGACGAGGCCCTCGCCAACGAGCTCGCCGCGCGTTTCCACCTCGAGCGTCGCCGCGACACGGTCGCGCGGGCTTACATGGGCGAGGCCTACCAGGCCTACCTCCGCTGGGGCGCGATCACCAAGGTCGACATGCTCCGCGAGCGGTACGGCTTTCTCTTGCCGCGCCGCAGCGTGGGCCCGTCGGCTTCGCCCGTGCCGGGCGTGGCGACGGGCGAGTTCGACCTCGGTGCCGTGATGCGCGCGACCCGTGCGATTGCCGAGGAGATCGTGCTCGACGTCCTGCTCGATCGGGTCATGCGGGTGATCGTGGAGACCGCGGGCGCCCAGCGCGCCGTGCTCCTGCTCGATCGGGGCTCGGGCCTCGTCGTCGAGGCGGCCATGACGATCGACCCCGACCGTGTCCTCGTGGGGTTCAGCGCGGCGCGTGTGGCGGGTGAGGAGCTCCCTCGTGCCCTCGTCGACGAGGTCGCCGCGACCCGCGCGCCCGTCGTGCTCGGCGGCTCCCGTGGCTTCGATCGGTTCTCCAAGGACCCGTACCTCGTCGAGCGCCGCCCTCGCTCCTTGCTTTGCCTCGCGATGGCCCACCGCGGCCGCCTCGCGGGCGTGCTCTACCTCGAGAACCGGTCCCTCGCCGACGTCTTCACCGACGCGCGTATCGCGGTCGCCTCCTTCCTCTCCTCGCAGGCGGCGATCGCCGTGGAGAACGCGCTGCTCGTGGCCAGCATCCAGCGCATGAGCGAGGCCCAGCGCCTCGCCAACGAGCGCCTGGAGCACGAGGTCCGGGCCCGCACGGCCGAGCTCGAGCGCGAGCTCCTCGAGCGTGAGCGCGCCGAACGCGAGAAAGAGGCGCTCCACGACGCCATGATCGAGGCGCAGGAGGAGCGGCTGCGTGAGCTCTCGGCGCCGCTCCTCCCCATCGCGGATGGCATCGTCGTCATGCCCCTCATCGGCGTGCTCGACGAGCGCCGGGCCGACGAGATCCTCGCGGCGGCGCTCTCGGGGGTCTCGTCGAGCGGCGCGCGGGTCCTCATCCTCGACATCACGGGGGTGCGAGGGGCGTCGGCGAGCGTCGCGTCTGCGCTCGTGGCATCGGCGAACGCCGTGGGCCTGCTCGGGGCCGAGGTCGTCATCTCCGGCATTCGCGCCGCCGTGGCGCGCACGCTCGTCGACCTCGACCATCCGATGCAGGGCATCGTCACCCGGGCGACCTTGAAGGGCGCGGTCGCCTGGGCGGTCTCGCGGATTCGAGCGGTTGGTTTTTCCTGAAAAACGCGCCTGGTCAGCGGAAGCCTCGTAGCCCGACCAGCATGCGCCCGCTCACGGCCGACGCCGCGATGAGGATGCCGCCGCCGAGGCCGAGCAGCGCGACCAGGAGGAGCGTGTACGGCTGGATTCCGAGCAGCGCGAGGATACCGAGGATCGCCGCGCCGATGCCCACGAGCGCTTGCACGCCTGCCGCGCCTTGCACCGCCTCGCGCGCCATGCGCACGCGCCGGTCGTAGGGGAAGGCTTCGCCGAGCTGGTTCACTGCGCTCGTCGCGCCCGTCGAGAGCAAGAGGCCGCCGCCGAAGGCCACGACGGACACCGCGGCCAGCGTCAGCGGGTAGATCCCGAGCAGGATGAGCACGCCCATCACTGTGCCTGCGGCGCCCGTGAGGAACTCGACGCCCACGCCTCCGCCGAACTCCACCTCGTCGACGCGTTGCCCGCTCACGCGTGAGGCGAACTGCGAGTAACGCGACGCCAGCGCGCCGCCTGCGAACAGGAGCGCGACGCCGATCGCGATGATGGAGACCCCGATCATCGTCTGCCGGGCGATCCCTGCCAGGCCGAGGACCGCCATCACCACGGCGGCGATGCCGCCGATGGCCTCCACGAGCGAACCGGCCGTCACGATCTGCATCGAACGCTCGCGCTCTTGCCGGTCGAGCTCGGGCGGCCGGGGACCCGTCGTATTGCCGAGATTGTCCATGGTACTTACCCCCGCCTGTTCGTGCTCGCATGCCGCGTGCCGCGGACGAGCGAGAAATTCGTACGCCGTTCTTGACAGGGTCTCGGTTTAGACTCAGTCTAAGGTCCGTGAGGCGGACGAAGGTGATGAAGATCGAGCTCGACGAGGCGGAGGTCCTCGAGCGGCACGGCGTGTTGCCTTCGGCGCAGCGGCTGGCGATCGCGCAGTACGTGCTCCGGACCGACGAGCATCCGTCGGCCGACCAGGTCTTCGCGAGGGTCAAGCGGGCGCTGCCGATGGTCTCGCGGGCGACGGTGTACAACACCTTGAACCTCTTCGTGGACAGGGGCCTGCTGCGGGCCCACGTGCTCGCGGAGGGCCGGGTGGTGTTCGATCCGAACCTCGCGCCGCACCATCACTTCATCGACGAGGAGACGGGCGCCATTCACGACGTCCCGTGGAGCGCGCTCGCCGTCTCGAACGTGGACGCGCTCGAGGGCTACGACGTGCACGAATACCAGGTCGTGCTGCGCGGCAAGCGCAAGAAGGGCCGCGCCTGCTGAAGCGCTCGTCTCGCTGTTCTCGTTCGAATCGTCGAAGAGGCCGCTTTTTTTGGCCAAGGATTTAGACGCCGTCCAGAGATGGACAAAGTACAAAACGGACTCTGGAGTCGACAGAGACCTTTGAGGAGGAAGACATGCTGACGGTTTCCCAAAAGCTCCCCGCGTTCAACCTGAAGGGCGTCGTGAGCCTCGAGCACGGCAAGGAGTTCCACGACATCAAGAGCGAGAACTACCAGGGCAAGTGGCTCGTGCTCTTCTTCTGGCCGATGGACTTCACCTTCGTCTGCCCGACCGAGATCGCCGGGTTCGGAAAGCGATACCAGGACTTCAAGGACCGCGATTGCGAGGTCCTCGGCATCAGCACCGACACCGAATACGTCCACCTCGCCTGGCGCAAGCAGCACCCGGACCTCAAGGACCTGCCGTTCACGATGGTCGCCGACACGAAGCGCGAGCTCTCCCAGGCGCTCGGCGTCCTGCACCCCGAGGAGGGCGTGGCGCTCCGCGCGACGTTCATCGTCGACCCGAACGGCGTCATCCGGCACGTCGGCGTCAACGACCTCTCCGTCGGCCGCAGCGTCGACGAGGTCATGCGTATCCTCGACGCGCTGCAGACCGACGAGCTCTGCCCGTGCAACTGGGTGAAGGGCCAGCCCACGCTGGAGGTGTGAAGCCATGAGCGCGCTCGAGGCCATCCGCGCGAAGTTGCCCGACGCCGCGCGGGACACGAAGCTCAACCTGCAGGGCGTTCTCGAGGGCGAATCCTCGCTCAGCCGGGCGCAGCGGCTCGGGATCGCCCTCGCCTGCGCGGCGAACGCGCGGAGCGCCGAGCTGCGCGAGGCGATCGTCGAGATCGCGCGGGCGGAGCTCGAGAACGCCGACGCCGTCATCGACGACGCCTACGCGGCGGCGACGCTGATGGCGATGAGCAACGTCTACTACCGGTTCCGCTACCAGGTCGGAAAGGAGTCGTATTCGCAGCGCTCGCCGAAGCTCCGCATGAATCGGATCGCCCAGACGAAGACCTCGAAGGTCGATTTCGAGCTCATGTGCCTCGCCGTCAGCACCCTGAACGGCTGCGAGGCTTGCGTGAAGTCGCATGAAAAGGCGGTCCTCGCCGGGGGCCTCGGCGAGGACCAGGTGCACGACGCGGTGCGTATCGCCGCGACCCTCCAGGCGGCGACGGTCGCGCTTTCGATCACCGCCGGGGCGGTTTAACCTCCCCCCTCCTCGGCCACGGCGCCTCGCCGCGCGTCTACCCCCCCGCGCGGCGGGGCGCCGTGCCCCGCGGACAAACCCTCTCGACGGATCGGGCTCGCGAGCCTGGAAAACGGAGCGCAAGCGAAATCGACTCCGCCGTCCTCCCGCGCAAAATTCCGGCGTCGCGAACATAGGACATATTATGTCCTTGCGCAGCGCGCACGTGCATTGACGCAGGGCGTCTCCCGATTGATGCTCCACGCATGAGCTCGTCGGGAAGGAGAGCGCTCGTCGTCCTGGTCACCCTGCTTGCGCCTGCGATCGCGGGTTGCGGCATGGCGTCGATGGTCGAGACGAATACACGCGCCATCCAGGAGACCACGAAGACCATGAACGAGACCGCCGGCGTGCTCGGACGGTCGAATTCCAACATGGAGAGAATGGCCGCCGAGCTCGACGCGCTCGGCCCGCCCATGAAGCAGCTCTCCGGGCTCGAGGCGCCGATGAAGGACCTCGCCTCGCTCGGGCCCGTGATGGCGCGGCTCGGCGCGGGGATGGCGCGCCTCGAGGCGCAGATGGGCCAGATGGAAAAGGGCCTCGCGCGGCTGGAGAAGCCCATGGAAGACGTGGCCGCGCTCCACGCGCCCATGAAAGAGGTCGCGGCGCTCGACGAGGTGATGGGCAAGGTGGCGCAGCTCGACGCGCCGATGGGCAAGGTCGCGGCGCTGCGCGGGCCGATGGAGGACGTCGCCGGGCTGCGGAGCAGCATGGAAACCATGGCGAGCTTCGCGCGCAGCGACGGAGGCGGCGTGAAGACGGCGGGCGTCGCGTTCGGCGTGCTCGCGGCCTGGGCCGGGGCCACCTTCCTCGGCGTCTACCTCGGGTTCGTCGCGGCCAGCCGGCGCCTCCGCCCTTCGCGGCGCTCGGGGCGCTCGGGGCGGAACACGCGGGGGCGGCGGGGCGCGGCCGTGGTTCCGATCGCCCGGGGCGGCTCGAAGGCGCGCTGGGCCAAGGACGACGACGAGCGTGGGCCTGCGAGCGGCGTGCGGCGGACGTTCGGCTCGCTCCACGAAGAGTGGGGCAGCCACGGCCCCACGGGCGCGCCCTAGCGTACACGAAAACAAGCTCTTGCCCGCGTGCGCCGAACCTCGTATGACCCGGCGAGGGCCCTCGCCGCATCGGCCCGACCAGGTGGAAACGAGAGCATGAAGCGAGAAAAGCGATTGACGAAGCGCGAGCGCAAGGCCCTCGCGCCGCCGCGCCCCGCCGCCGCCCCGGCGCATGTCCATCACATCCATTGTATTGCGTGCGGGCGTCACCTCGAGCCCGAGGAGATGCAGACGGGGGAGGCCTTGATGCTGCGTTGCCAGCACGGCTCGACGTTCCCCTCGTGCAGCGGGTGTCGCTCGCGCTCGATCGAGTTATTGGCCGAGCACGACCGGACGGGCCAGGCGGTCCGGACGGCGTCGGCCTGGCACTGAAGGCGAGCCATGAGCGGGGGAGGCGCGGATCGATTCACGCTCGCCGAGCGCGTCGGGATCGGCGCGACGGCCGAGGTCATCCGGGGCTTCGACCTCGAGCGCCGCGTCCCCGTGGCGATCAAGCGCCTGCACGAGCACCTCGCGGTCGACCCGATGACCCGGGATCGATTCGAACGCGAGGCCCGGCTCTCGGCGCGTATCAAGAGTGAGCACGTCGTTGGTTTCGTCGACGCCGGGATCGACGCCGACGACCGCCCCTACCTCGTGCTCGAGTGGCTCGAAGGCGAGGACCTCGCGCACCGCATGCGCGCCTCGCACGCGCGCCTCGGCACGGCCGAGGCCCTCACGATCGCGCGCCAGGCCTCGCTCGGGCTCTTCGCGCTGCACGAGGCGGGCATCGTCCACCGCGACGTCAAGCCGGGCAACCTCTTCCTGGCCGAGCAAGGCGGCGACGCGCCCTTCGCCGTGAAGCTCCTCGACCTCGGCGTCGCGCACGACAACACCTCGGAGAACATCGACGGCGTCGCGCTCGGCACGCCGTTTTACATGTCCCCCGAGCAGGCGCGTGGCGACGCCGAGATTGGCATTCGCTCGGACCTCTTCTCCCTCGGCGTGCTCCTCTTCGAGCTCCTCTCCGGGAAAAAACCTTTCGTGGGCGACGACGCATTCTCCGTCCTCGCGAAGATCGTCCTCCAGGCGCCGCCGCGTTTGTCCGACGCCTGGCCGGACGCGCCTCCCGCGCTCGACGCCCTCGTCGCGCGGGCGCTCGCGCGTGACCCCGAGGCGCGGTTCTCCTCGGCCCGCGAGATGGCCGACGCCCTCGCGGCGATCGAGCTCGCGGGCCCCTTCGGCGCGCCCCTCGCGGAGGGTTTTTCGCGCCCGCCTGCCCTCCTCCCGAGCGACGACCACCTCGTGGGCGTGATCTTCGGCCGTTTGCCCCTGTCGAGCAACGTGGGCCGCACGCGCGGCGTCTTCCAGCGTATCGCCGAACATCATGGGGGGGTGGTCATTCCACTGCTCGGTCGTGGCGTGGCCGCCGTGTTCGAGGGGGAATGCGCCGACGGGTTGTTGCGCGCCGCCGACGCCGCGCTCGACCTGGTAAAACAAGTGACCGGCGTTCGATTGTCGCTCGTGACGGGCGGGGCTTTGCCGTCGGGGGTGGGGCTCTCGGCGTCGGTGATCGAGCGTGGCACGCGCGCGCTCGAGCGCCCTCGGGCCGACGTGAACGAGCCGCCCGTGCGTATCGACGACGAGACGGCGCAGCTCCTCGAAGAGCAATACGCGATCGAAGGTGCGCCCGGATCCTTGTCGCTCCGCGGTACACGTGGGCGTGGCTCCACGAATTCGTGATTGTATTTGCCCCTGCGGCGTCGGTCGGTATAAAGTCCGCCTCGCTTCGAGAAGCTCGACGAGCGCCGTGGTTCCTTCGGTGGGGGGCCGCGCGCGAAGGGAGAACCAGAATGAACGGATTGTGGAAGAAGGGCGCCGTGGCCCTCGTGCTGGGCGCGCTGCTCGGCGTGACGGGCGTGGCGTCCGCGGACCTGCCGCGGCCCGCCGTGGCCCAGGACAAGGGCAAGGGCCCGGAGAAGGCTGCCGCCGCGGCGCAAAAGCCCGAGGACAAGGGCAAGCCCGACGACAAGGGCAAGCCCGAGGACAAGGGCAAGCCCGAGGCAGCGGGCGCCGACGCGGATGCCGGCGCCGACGCGGCCGCGGCCCCGACCGAGGCGGAGCAGAAGGCCAACGAGGAGAAGCGCAAGGCCAAGAAGGAAGCGCGCAAGAAGAAGTCCAAGGAGGAGCGCGAGGCGCTCAAGAAGAAGGTCTCGGCCGCGCTGAAGGGCCAGCCCATGGCGCAGGCCATGAAGCAGGAGCTCGAGCGGCACGCGCGCAGGCTCGCGCGCCTCGAGCGCGTGAAGGACCTCGCCGAGGAGGCGAAGGACACCGAGACGACCGAGCGCGCGCAGAAGCTCATCGACAAGGAGAACGCGCGCCACGAGAAGTGGATGTCGGGTTACGACGCGAAGGCGACGGGCGCGAAGCCGGAAGGCAAGGGAGGTGCGAAATGAAGCGCTCGATGATGCTCGTGCTGCTCGCGATTTCGGCGCTCGTCGTGGCCTGTGAAGAGCAGAAGCCCGCGGCGGGCACGACGACGGGCGGGACGGCGGCGGCCCCGGTGGTCCTCGACGACAAGGACATCCCGACCGCGGCCGATTACGACGACCAGGCCGAGAAGGACATCACCTCGGCGAACTACAAGTCGGAGCTCGACACGCTCGAGAAGGAAATCTCGGCGCAGGATTAGCCCGTGGCCATGGAGCCCCTCTCCCGCGCGGGCGAGGGGCTCGGGCTGAGGGAATCGCTCAGTTCGTCCCGCAATACCGGAGCTGGCAGACGTCCGGCGCCGGGAGCTGGAAGACGTAATATTTTCCGCAATTGGCGATCTGGATCGCGGACGACCAGTTGCAGGGGTTGCCGCCCCAGTTGAAGCACGCCGTCGCGTTCACCACCTCGCCCTCGTTCGCCGGGTAGGATCCCTGGACCCAGCCGGGCGCGTGCGTCGCGCAGACGTTGACCGGCGGCGGTGACGTGGCCATCCTCGTGCCCGCGGCGCCCATGAAGCGATACCAGCTCCCGTTCGTGACCGACTGGTCGCATTCCCGGACGTTCGGGTCGACGTGCGCGATGTTTCGATCGGCCGTGTCGAGGATGATGTAATCCATGCACTGCGGCAGGCTGATGTCGGGCGTGCAGCCTGGACCGCAGCCGTCGCCGCCGACGAGGTTGCCGTCGTCGCACTGCTCCACGCCGGCCCGCACGAATCCATCGCCGCAGACCGCGTTCTTGCAGCTCCCCACGCAGGCGTCGTCGTTCGCCTGGTTCATGTCGTCGCATTCCTCGACGCCCACCTGGACGAACCCGTCGCCGCACGTCGCGAGCACACAGCCTTGCAGACAGGCATCCGTGTTTTCGGCGTTCCCGTCATCGCAGGCCTCGATGCCCGCGTGCACGAATCCATCCCCGCACGACGCGACCTTGCAGGCCGACGTGCAGTCGTCGGTGTCGTCCTCGTTGCCGTCGTCGCAATCCTCGCCCTCCTGGATCGTGCCGTCGCCGCACGTCCCGAGCTTGCAGGTATTCGTGCAGCCGTCGTCATTCACCATGTTGCCGTCGTCGCAGCCCTCGACGCCCTCCCAGACGTATCCGTCCCCGCATGTGGCCTTCTTGCAGTTCGAGAGGCAACCGTCGGTCTCGACGTCGTTGCCGTCGTCGCATTCCTCGCCAGTCTGGAACACGCCGTTCCCGCAGGGCGACGGGGGGCCGCCGCCGCCCGATCCGCCCGAGCCTCCCTCGCCGTCGACCTCCCCCTTCACGGGATCGGGCGCGTTGACGAGGGAACAGGCGGCGGCGAGCGTGAGGGCAAGGCAAATCCCAGCGTGGCGCAAGGCGATCATGGCATCTCCCGGGCAAGATCCAGCAAAGACGCCTCGATGTTCGGCTTTATTTTCCACAACGTCAAGCGCGGCCGGCCCGCGCCCGGCAAACGTCAATCGTGGAGCGGCAGATCGATCGTGTCGCCGTCCTCGGCCACCATCACCGGCGTCCGGTCCTCGAGCTCCTCGCGCGCCTGGCCGAGCAGCGTGTCCGGATCCCGATCGTATCGGGTCGACAGGTGCGTGAGGACGAGCCGCCGCGCGCCCGCGTCGCGCGCCACGATCGCCGCCTCCCGCGCGGTCGCGTGCCGCGTCTCCCGCGCGCGCGCCTGCTCGTGATCGCCGAACGTCGCCTCGTGCACCAGCACGTCGGCCCCTTCTGCGGCCCGCGTCGTCCCTTCGCAGGGACGTGTATCACCCGACACCACGATCCGCCGACCGGGCCGCGGCGGGCCCATCACCTCGCTTGGCGAGATACTTCGCCCGTCCGGCAGCCGCACCACCTCGCCGCGCTGGAGTTTGCCAAAGAGGGGACCTTCGGGCACGCCGGCGGCCCGCGCCGCGGCCGCGTCGAACCGGCCCGGCCGTGTATCCTCGATGAGGGCATACCCCACGGATGCAATGCGGTGGTCCGTTTCGAACGCCTCGATGCGATAGCCGTCACCGCGGAAGACCACGTCGCCGGGCTCGGCCTCGGCGATCGTCACGGGCAGGCGGATGTCCTCGGCGCCGAGGCGGATCACCTTCGGCAGGAACGTCGCGGCCGTGCGCGGGCCGATGAGCGTGAGCGGCTCGGCGCGGCCGAGCATGCCGAGCGTGCGTAAAAAGCCGATGATGCCGAGGTAATGGTCCGCGTGGAAATGCGTGAAGAACACGGCGTCGAGGGCGAACCCCGTGCCGTAGCGGATCATCTGCCTTTGTGTGCCCTCGCCGCAGTCGAAGAGGAAGCTCTGGCCTTCGCGCTTGACGAAGAGGCCGGACAGGTTCCGGTGCGCGGTCGGCGCCGCGGCGGACGTGCCCAGGAAGGTCAGGCGTAGGCTCGACATGGACCGGCCGGCCGAACGTACCACGCGCGCCGGGCCTTGCCACCAGGATCCCTGCTTTTCATGGCGAGGATGGACGCGCCGCGCTTCGCCTGGTATCCCGCGGCGCATGGTCCGGCTCGCGCTCGCTGGTGTTCACTCGCTCGTCCTTTCGCCGCTCTGCGCGCGATGTCCTCATGGGCGAGCGGGCTGCTGCGAGGCCCCGCCGGCCGTGGCCTGGGCCGACGTCGGGCGTATCGTGCTCCTCGGCGGGCGTGATTTTTTGCTCGCCGAGATCCGCGAAGGCCGCCTCGCCCCGCAGCGGCGGGGCCTTTCCATTCGACGTGTCCCGCCGAGCGAGCCCTTGCCCGAGCGTTGCGTCTACCTCGGCCCGTCGGGCTGCGTCCTCCCGCCCGATCGGAGGAGCGCCACCTGCAATTATTACCTTTGCGAGGAGGCCTTCGGCGTGGCCGCGGCCGCGGGGGATCCTGGTGTCCGGCTGGGCCGCGCGATACGCGACGACCTCACGGCGCACTTCGGCCGCTGGGACATCGAGCTCGCCGACAGGATCCGCGAGCGATATCCGGAGGGCCCGCCCTGGGACGGCGAATTCCTCGGCTGGCTCGGCGCCGAGCTCGCTTTGCTCGTTCGGGGGGCGCGCTTGCCTCCGAGGTGCTAACCCTCGGGCGCCGTGAGCCAAGAGTCCGTCTCCTTTCCCGAAGAGCTGCCCATTTCGGCGCGCGTGCGCGACATCGCGCAGGCCATGTACGACCATCAGGTCGTGATCATCGCGGGCGAGACCGGCTCCGGAAAGACCACGCAGCTCCCGAAGATCGCGCTCGCCATGGGGCGCGGCTTGAAGGCGCGGATCGGCGTCACCCAGCCGCGCCGTATCGCCGCCACGAGCGTCGCGGCGCGTGTCGCCAAGGAGCTCGGCGTCGACCTCGGCAAGGAGGTCGGCTACAAGATTCGTTTCGCCGACCGGACGAGCCCTTCGACGTACGTCCGGTTCATGACCGACGGCATCTTGCTCGCCGAGATCCAGGGTGATCCGCTCCTGCGCGCCTACGACACGCTCATCGTGGACGAGGCCCACGAGCGCACCCTCAACATCGATTTCCTCCTCGGTTATCTGAAGCGTATCCTGCCCCGGCGAAAGGACCTGCGCGTCGTGGTCAGCTCCGCGACCCTGGAGACCGAGCGATTCTCGGCGTTCTTCGACGGCGCGCCCGTCATCCAGGTCTCGGGCCGCACGCACCCGGTCGAGACCATCTATCGGCCTGCGCGCAAGGAGGAGACCGAGCTCGCCGAGACGATCGCCAATACGATCGAGGAGATCACCGAGCTCGACCCGCGCGAGGACATCCTCGTCTTTTTGCCTGGCGAGCGCGAGATCCACGAGGTGATGGACGAGCTGCATTCACACGGCCTGCCGCACACCGTCGTCTTGCCGCTCTACGGCCGGCTCCCGCAATCCGAGCAGCAGCGCGTCTTCTCGCCCTTGCCGCAGCGCCGCGTCGTGCTCGCCACGAACGTGGCCGAGACATCGCTCACGATCCCCGGCATCGTGTACGTCATCGACGCCGGCCTCGCCCGCGTCAATCGATACCACGCGCGCTCCGGGGTCACGGCCCTGCAAATCGAGCCCATTTCACGCGCCAGCGCCGAGCAACGCAAGGGCCGCGCGGGCCGCATCCGGAGCGGCGTCTGCTTCCGCCTCTACGAAGAGCGTGATTTCGAGCTGCGCCCGGCGTACACCGATCCGGAGGTCCTGCGCGTGGGCCTCGCGGGCGCCATCTTGCAGATGAAATCGCTCGGGATCGGCGACATCCGCGATTTCTCTTTCCTCGACCCGCCCCCGCGCCGCGCCGTGGACGAGGGATACCGTGTCCTCGAGGAGATCGGCGCCATCGACGACGCGGGCGAGCTCACGGACATCGGCAAAAAACTCGCGCGGCTCCCCCTCGATCCGCGGCTCGGCCGCATGGTCCTCGGCGGCGAGCAGGAGGGCGCATTGCGCGACGTCCTCGTCGTCGCCTCGGCGCTCGGCATCCAGGACCCGCGCGAGCGCCCGCTCGCGGCGCAGAAGCAGGCCGACGAGGCGCACCGCAGGTTCCGCGACGAGGCGAGTGATTTCGCCGGGCTCGTCAAGCTCTGGCACGCCTACAAGCAGGCCGAGGCGCGCCTCTCGAAGAACCAGCTCCGCAAGTGGTGCCGCGACAACTTCCTCTCCCACCTCCGCATGCGCGAGTGGAGCGACGTCCACCAGCAGATCTCGCAAATCGTGCGGGAGATGGGCTTCCGGGTCGAGGCCACGCAAGGCGACGGCGGCGACGGCGTGCACCGCGCCATCGTGCCCGCGCTGCTCAGCAAGATCGGCATGTGGAGCGCGGAGGCGAAGGCGTATGTCGGCGCCCGCCAAACCCGTTTCCAGCTCCACCCGTCGAGTGGCCTCGCGAGGAAAGCTCCCGCCTGGATCATGGCGGCGGAGCTCGTCGAGACCTCGCAGCTCTTCGCCCGCACCGCGTCGCGGGTCGATCCTGCCTGGCTCGAGGAGTTCGGCGGATCGCTCTGCCGCAAGCACCACAGCGATCCGCACTGGGAGGAGAAACCCGCGCAGGTCATGGCCCGCGAGCAGATATCGCTCTATGGCTTGCCGATCGTGCGGGACCGGAAGATCCATTACGGCCCGATCGACCCTGCGGCCTCGCGGACGATCTTCATCACGCACGCCCTCGTCCGGCAGGAGTATGCGACGAAGGCGCGCTTCATGGAGCACAACCGAAAGCTCTTCGAGGAGGTCAAGCGCCTGCGGGACAAGGCGCGCAAGAGCGACATGCTCGCCGACGACCACGCCCTCTCCCTCTTCTTCGAGGAGCGTATCCCCGAGGGCGTCTACAGCGGCAAGACCTTCGAGGCCTGGCGCAAGGAAGCCGAGGCGAAGGACCCGCACCTGCTCGAGCTCTCGCTCGCGGACGTATTGCAAGGCGAGGCCGACGAGCTCACGCCCGAGCGATTCCCGGACACCCTCTCGCTCTATGGCACCCGATTGCCGCTCACCTACCGGTTCGATCCCGGCGAGGACGACGACGGCGTCACGATCTCCTTGCCCCTCGCGCTCCTCCCGCAGGCGGAGCCGGCCGTGCTCGAATGGACGATCCCGGGCTGGCACGCCGAGAAGATCGAATGGCTGCTCGACGCGATGCCGAAGGCCGTCCGCAAATCGGTCGGGGCCATCAAGGAGCTCTCGGCCGAGCTCGCGCGGCGCCATCGCCCCTTCGAGGGCCCGATGCTGGAGTCGCTGGCCCGCTCGATCCAGGAGCGCACGGGCGCGCGCGTGCCGATGGACGCGCTCCGCCCGGACGAGCTGCCGCCCTTTTTGCGATTTTATTTCCGCGTCCTCGACGAGGACGGCCGCGTCGTGGGCGAGGGGCGGGACCTCGCGGCGCTGAAGGAGCGATTCGCGAAGCGCGCGCGTGACGCCTGGGCGGGCGCGTCGAAAGCGACGCTCGAGCGCGAGGGCCTCACGTCCTGGAATTTCGAGACGTTACCGGAGGAGGTGCGTATCGAGGTCGCCGGGCGCAAGCTCGCCGGGTATCCGGCGCTCGTCGACACCGAGATGTCCGTGGCATTGCGCGTGCTCGCCTCGCGCGAGGCGGCCGACGAGGCGACCCGCGGCGGCCTGCGGCGGCTCATCTTGCTGCAAATGAGCATGCCGATGAACAAGATGGAGCACCAGGTCTCGGCAGCCGTCGCCACGGGCGCCCTGGCCGAGCGCGCGGGCGCGGGCGGCACGCCTTTGCGCCGGCAAATCGTGCTCCGGGCGCTCGACGACGCCTTTGGCTTGAACGACCCTCTCCGCTTCCCGCGCACGCGCAAGGATTTCCTCGCGCGCCTCGACAAGGGCAAGGTCGATCTCGCCGCGAGCATCAGCCGCCTCGGCAAGCTCGCGCAGGAGATCGGGGCCGAGCTCGCGCGGGCCGAGCAATCGCTGCGCGCGCTCGCGGGCAAACCCGGCGCCCCTCGCGCCTCTTTGCAGGAGATCCGGGTGCAGCTCGACCATTTGATCCCGCCGGGCATGTTCCTTCGCGAGCGCGTGGAGCGCCTCGCGCACCTGCCGCGATATCTGCGGGCCGTGCAGATCCGGCTCGAGCGAATGCCGAACGGCCCGCAGAAGGATCAATCGAAGGCCGAGCAGGTCGCGCCCTTCTGGAAGAACTACCTCGACCACCACGAGGGCCTCCGCGGGCGGGGGGTGCCTGCGGAGGACCTCGACACGTTCCGGTGGCTCATCGAGGAGCTCCGGGTCTCGCTCTTCGCGCCGGAGCTGAAGACGGCGGTCACGGTGTCGCCGCAGCGGCTCGGCGAGTTCTGGCGGGTGTTATCGGGGTGAGGGGGGCTCTCGGGATCAGGCCGGCGAGCTCGACGACGCCGGCGCCTCGGCCTCCGTCTTGTTTTTCTCGCGCGCCGCGGCCGACTTCTGCCCGGTCTCGAAGTGATAATCGATCAGCGCCTCGAATGGCGCGGCCACCTCTACGCCATTCACGGCCCGCTCGGCCCGGCGCCGCACCTGATGGGCCATCTCGCCGAGGCGATAGGCGATCTCGTGCGACCACACGAGGCGGGTCTCGTGGAGCAGCTCCCGGAGCTTCTCCACGGCGGGCAGCACCTCCTCGACCCGCTGGAGGTTTTGCGAGAGCGTCGCGAGCTCCGCGACCTCGACCTCGCTGAGCCCCGCGCGTTGCCGCGCCGCCGGCTCTGCCAGGAGCACGGCCAGAATGGCCAGCGCGTGCCCTTCGCGGAGCTTGCTGAGCCGGGCGACGTGCTCGGGCGTGATGTCCACGACCTCGATATCGCTGAGGTCCATGACGAGGTCGCCGGGCTTGGGATGCTGGGGGTTACTCATGGCAATGGGTCTCCTCTTCCTCGCAGGAAGGGTGAGGGTCTCTCGAACGTGGCCTCGACGCCGATTGCGCCGCGGTCGAGACCCATAAAAGCAAAGCTAATGCCAGCCCGTGAGAGGGTAGCGACCCTCACGAAGAGGGGTCGTTTCTATCTCCACGACGGGTGCGTGTTGGAGGGCGAGGGTCGGGACCGTTCCGGGCTCCCGTGGGCACGGTGTGCGCGGGGGGACGAGGCTGTCTTCGTGAACGATTTCGAGGGTATGGCGGGTAGGATCGAAGTGGATTCGAGGAGGGCTCGAAGGGTCTCCGCGGGGGCTCGGACCCACCTCTGGGAGGGTACGTACCCTCGGAGGCAGGGTCGAGACCGGGCGCGCCCGGGGACCGGACAAGTTCCGAGAGATGTCCGGATTTGTCCAGATTTGTCCGGACATGTCCGGAGGACGGGTGCGACCGTCTCCGGGAGGGGTGCGACCCTGTTGGAGGAGGGTCGGGACCCTCCACATCCCCGGGAACATCTCCCCCCCGACCGGCTACTCTCCCCCTCGGATGTCCCGCCGCGCCCTCTGCACCGTGATCCTCTCGGTCCTCGGGCACGCCCTTTTCCTCTACGTCGGCGCCCCGCGCGCCCGCGAGCTGCCCCGGACGCTCGACCACGCGGCGACCTCGCCCATCACCGCCTCCGCCGACGCCCTCGCGCGGAGAG
Source organism: Polyangium spumosum (assembly GCF_009649845.1). Lineage (NCBI taxonomy): Bacteria > Pseudomonadati > Myxococcota > Polyangiales > Polyangiaceae > Polyangium > Polyangium spumosum. The sequence goes on along the minus strand of NZ_WJIE01000005.1, from coordinate 199,839 downwards.
AGCGCGCTCGCGAGGCCCGGCGAAGGCTCGTCGAGGCCGCGCGCCTCGAGCGCCGGGAGGGCCGCCTCGCGCTCGGCAATTTCCTCCTCGAAGCAAATCGTATCGACGCCGAGGAGGCCGGCGAGGACCTCGATATGGCCGAGGCACGAGCCCGGTACGAGGATCGACTCGCGCGGCTGCGGGAAGCCCTCCGCGACGGCGACCCCGTCACGCTCGCCGTGCCCTTCGCCTTCGAGGATATGACGTATCACGGCCAGCCCGGCGGGCGTATGGCGGATGCGCTGCTCGACGGGGGCGGGTCCTGCGAGCAGATCGCCCAGCTCGTCGTCGCGGCCGTGTTCGACGCGGGAAAGCCTGCCGAGGTCGCATTGCGATTTTACGGAAAACCCATGGCCGACGGCGTCACGCACCTCGCGCCCATTGCGATTCGGGGCCATGCCGAGCACGACCTCATGTCGGGAGCACCCGCCGCCCCGGGCGGCAGCCGCCTCGCGCCCGACGAGCTCGTCGAGGTCTATGCCCGCGTGCACGGCCTCGCCCCGCCGATCGCCGCTTCTCCCGGCGGGGGCGAGCAAGGCGGATCCGCGGCGGCGGCGGCGGCGACGACGACGGCCTCGCGTCCCTCCCTCTCCGCCGGCTTTCCGCCGAATGCCGACGTCTACCCCGGCGCCCTGCCGCTTTATTCCGTGCGCGCGGTCAAACATCCGCTCGAGGGGGGCGAGGTCCTCGACGATCCGAGCTTCGCCGCCGAGGGCGCGCGCCATTGCGCCTATTTCCTCCGGATGGCCTCGCTCAGCCCGCCGACGATCGACGTCGAGCGAGGCGTCGTGCTCGAACCTCACCCCACGCCGAGGCCGCAGCGCCTCGAGCGCGAGGCATTCCTCCTGCGCGTGGCCCAGGACCTCGCGAAGAGCCCCGAGGCCGACGAGGCGGACCGGCTCATGAGTTATGCTTGCCTCACCGCGCTCGGGGAGGTCGCCGGCACCGATTTCACCCTCGCGGGCGAGCGCCGCCTGGCGCTCTCCGCCGTGGCCACCGGAAAAGCGGCCCGCGAGGCGGGGGAGGAGGCCCTCGCCGCGATTCGCTGGTCGAGCGAGGACGGCGCGCGTATCGCCCGGAGGCTCGAGACCGATTATGCAGGCCGGGCCTGGATCCTGCTCTTCTTGAAGGGCGGCGGCGACGTGGTCCTCGACCTCACGCTGCGCTCCTCGCGGGAGAGCTGGGGGCGCGTGAATGCGCTCGGGGCGCTCGTGCTTTTCCCCGAGACCCGCGCGCGCGCCATCGAGGCGACGGCGTCGTTATCGATCCGCGACCAGGTCGACGTGATGCACGAGGTCTTCCACGCCCACGATCACCTCCGCCCCTGGGCCACGAATTACGACCTCGAAGAGCCGCCGGGCGCTTCTCCGGCCGTGTCACGGTTCGTCCGGGCGTATCGTGTCTTCCGCGGCGTCGCGTTTCGCCTCTGGGAGGGGCAACGCGAGGTCGGCGAGACGCTCGCCGCCCTGCGCGAGGAGGCGCGCGCCGCGGGCCTCGGCGTGGCCTGGGAGGCGGCGATGCTCGATTACCACGCGCGTAACGTGCTCGGCCTCCACGCTCCGCGCCCCGCGGGCTTCGAGGTGGTCGCGCCGCTCGTGGAGGCGACGCGGCGCAATCCGGATCCATCGCTGGATCTGCTCCGCAAGCAGCTCGCGTACATCGAGGCCGAGGGGCGGCTCGACGCGCGGACGCTGGCGGATGCGTTCCGGATGCGGTGATTCAGAACGAGACGCCCGCCGCCGCGAGCAGATCGTCCCGCACGAGCGTCCCCGTCTCGTCGATCGGATGGTTGTCCTTCTCGACGCCGAGCGCGCGAATGGCCGTCACGTCCGCGCTCCCTTTCACCGTGTACTTCAGCGTCGGCGACCGCCGCGCCTCGTCGACCACGCCCGGCACGAGCGTGAACGGTATCGCCACCGGCACGCGCACGACCGTCGATTGGCCCGCGGCGAGCCACTGGTTCGGGCTGTAATCGATCGGCGGCAGCGTGTACTTCTCCGCGAACGCCACCGTCACCCGCACGTTCCGGATCTCGATGTCGAACGAGTTCGGGTTGTCGACGGTCAGATACACGTCGAGCCCGATTCCCCGCAGCGACGCGGAGCGAAGCTCGGCGTGGTGCAGGCGCAGGGTGGGTTTTTCGGCGGCGCAGCCGGCCGCGCAAAGGCCGAGGGCCGTGACGAGGAGCAGGTGGGGGAGGAGCTTCGTCATCGCTTGCCGGGACGAGGGTAGATCAGGTTCTCCACGATGGGAACCAATTCGAGCGCGCCGCGCGTCGCCACGTACGTCCTCGATCGCGGAAAAGAACACGCTTGACAGGCGCCGCGGCATGGCCTCCTCTTCCGCGTTGCGCGGGCGCATGAAGAGCATCGACATCGGCATCATCGGCTGCGGCACCGCGGGGAGCGCCGCGGCCCTCTTCCTCTCGCGGGCGGGGCATCGGGTCACGGTCTACGAGCGCGTCGCCGATCCGGGCCCCGTCGGCGCGGGCGTCATGCTCCAGCCCACGGGGCAGGCGGTTTTGTCGCTGCTCGGCCTGCGCGAGGCCGTGCTCGCCCGCTGCGCGCCCATCACCCGCATGACGTGCCACACGGCGGGCGGACGGGAGCTCTTCGACCTTCGTTATGGTGACATCCCCGGCGATCACGTCGGGTACGGCCTGCACCGCGGCGTGCTCTTCGAGCACCTCTTTCGCGCCGTGAAGGCGGCCGACGTGCGCTTGCGCCTCGGCGTGACGGTCGAGAACCTCGAAAACGCAGGCAATGGACGAGGGTTGTATTTCCTCACGCCCGAGGGCGAGCGCCTCGGGCCCCACGCCGCGTGTATCGTCGCCGACGGCGCGCGCTCGCAGCTCCGGGACGATACCTCGATCCGGAAGAGCATTCGCCCCTATCCATGGGGCGCGTTGTGGTTTGTCGGAGAAGATCCCGCGGGGGCCTTTCGAGGCGAGCTCGCGCAGGTCGTGCGCGGCACGCAGCGCATGGTGGGCCTCTTGCCGACGGGGCTCGGTCCGGGCGACGGGCCGGCTGCGGACAAGGTCAGCCTCTTTTACAGCCTGCCCGCCGCCGGGCTCGACGCCTGGCGCGAAGCGGGGCTCGACGCGTGGAAGCGCGAGGTGCGCGCGATCGCGCCGTCCGCCGAGCCGGTGCTCGATCAGATCGAATCGGCCGAGCAGGTGCTCTTCGCGCGATATCACGACGTCTCGATGTATCCGTGGAACGACGAGCGCGTCGTGTACCTCGGCGACGCGGCGCACGCGATGAGCCCGCAGCTCGGCCAGGGGGCGAACCTCGCGCTCTGGGACGCGATGGTCCTCGCCGAGGCGCTCGCGGGCCACGCCTCCGTGCCGATCGCGCTCGACGCGTATTCACGCGCCCGCCGCTCCCACCTCGATTATTACCAGTTCGCCACGCGCTGGCTGACCCCGTTTTTCCAGAGCGACCTCACGCCGCTCGGCTGGCTCCGCGATCTCGGCTTCCCGATCGCCGCGGCCCTGCCTCCCCTGCGCCGCTTGATGGTGCGCAGTATGTGCGGGATCGCGCAGGGGATCGGGATCGACGCGCCCATGGTCTTGCCCGCGCCCGATCCCCCGCCGCGGCTCGGCCCGGCCGCCTGACGTTCACTTCGGAGATTCGAGCACCGCCACGGTCCACTGCGGGCTCACGTATTGCGCCGCGATGTTCTGGCCCGGGATCCAGAACGCCGGCTGGCTCGGATCCGCCGTCCCCGCCGCGAGCTTCTCCCGGTCGAGCGCGGTGATCCAGAGCTGCTTGCATTGCTTCTGCCCCTGCACGAGGCCACAGGCGGCGCTGTTCGCCGGCGTCAGCTTGTGCCCGTACGGCCGCTCCGACGCATACGCGAGCCACACCCATCTCTTCCCGAGCGTCGGCGCCCATTGCGACCACGTGCTGCTCCAGACCCCGTCCGGCCCGTTCGAGGCGCCGCGGCCGAGCTCGATCACGGCCCCGTCGCTCCTGCGCACGATCGCGATCCGGCCCGAGAGGTTGATCAGCGATTGTTGCGTCTTGATCGACCACCACCCGTTCGCCCGCGTGAACGACACGACCGAGCCGTCCGGCGAGATGCTCGGCAGCACGTTGTTCTCGCCCGTATCCGGGTTCGCCCCCGCGGCCTCGGGCGCGGCGACGAGCACCTTCGGCGTGCCGAACTGGAACGAGCCGTCGGGCATGTATTGCACCGGCATCTCGACGACCGACCCGAGCACCGTGTCGTCGCCGAGCAGCCGCACGTAATTCGCGTCGCTGTCGTACGTGGTGAAAACGACGAAATCCCCGCCCGGCGACCAGTCCGGCATCAACGTCGCGTGGCCCACGGCGGTCGGCAGCTCCCCGATCGCCTCGGCGAGGTTGTTCGTGATCGGCTGGTTCGTGTCGGGATCGACGAGCAGGAGCCGCACCGTGCCCGCCGTGTTTTGCGGGACGTTGTCGGGCGAGGTGTAGATCATCGCGGGCCGCGTCGTGTCCTCGAGCGGGTTGAACGCGGCGTACGTGCCGCGCACGGCGGGGCTCGGCGTGATGGTCGAGGCGTAGAGCTTCTGTGCGCCGTCGTAGGCGAGCGCGCCGAAATTGAAATTGCCGCCGTTGAAGCTGTAGGCGAAGCGCTTGCCGTCGCGCGAGATGCGGTGACAGCCGGAGCAGGGTTGTCCGGGCGCGAGCGCGGGGCTGTTCGTCGGCAGCGGCACGTCCGTGCCCTTGATGATGTCGAGCACGCGGAAGCTGCCCGTCGACGATTGCCACACGTAAATCGCGCTCTCGTCGATCCCGTCGGAGGCGACCGTGAGCGAGCGGGGGCTGCCGGCGCGCACCACCGCATTCGGCCCGAGGCCGTCGACCGAGAGGCTCACGGCTTCGTCCGGGCTCGACTGGGCGACCTTCGCCCACACCTCGGGCGGGAAGAGCAGCTCCCGCCCCGTCGTGAAGAGCGTGACGTCGAGGATGTCGGGGCTCGTGATGCGCACGCGATAGAGGTTGCTGTCGCCGCCCGGCGTCCATTGCGCCTCGATGGGCGGCAGGTTCGCCGGCAGCACCACGCCGTCCTCGGGGTACTCGAGGGCCGGGGCATTCGCGGGGTCGGGATCGGCGCCGGCCGCGTCGAAGGCGTCCTTCGTCGAGGCGTCCGTGCCCGGGAGGAAGACGTCGCCGCGGAGCGTCAGCGTGAGCGACGCCTCGGCCGTCACGCCGTCGTACGTCGCGAAGACCTTCGATTTCCCGCCGAGCCCCTTCACCGAGACGCTGCCGCCGACGACGTCCGCGAGCGCGGGGTTTCCCACGAACCATTCCACCTCGCTCGTGACGTCGATCTCGGGCTCACCCTCGCGCTTGGCATAAGCGCGATGCGGAATCGCGGGCGCCGCGCCCGAGAGGTCGAGCGTGATCGAGGTCTCCGGCGGATCGATGCGGAGCGAGACGGACGCGGGCGCATCCGTGCCGGCGTCACCGTTCGAGCTGCCGGAGGTGCCGGTGCCCTGCGTATCCGTGCAGGCAGAGGCGGCCGCGCCGAGGACGGCGAGGCCGAGGGCGAAGAGGAAGGCGTGTCTTTGGCGAGGTCGCATGCTGCGAGGATACACGCTTCTCCCGCGGCGCGCGGGGGATTCGCCGCGAGATTCTTGGCCCTCTCCGCGGGCCCGTGCCACTCACACCGGAAATTCACCCGAGCGGAGAGGTGCTGCCTTGATACGACCCATCGCCGTCCTCGTCGCGGGCATGCTCCTCTCGAGGCCGGGGATGCCGAAGGACGAGGCGCATCGTTATGCCAAGGTCCTCGCCGAGGTCGCGGCGGCGCGGGGCTTCGACCCGCTCGTCGCCGTGGCGATCGTGCATTTCGAGACGCAATGGCGTCCGTCGCTCGTCTCGGCCGACGGCGAGGATCACGGCCTCGGGCAGGTGCGCGCCCGGTACGCGGGCGCCTGCCGCGACGACGCGGACCCGGTGAACGCGCCAAGCGAAGCGTGCCAGCGCGTGAAGGACTCGCTGCTCGACGGCGCCACGAACCTCCGGCGCATGGGCGGGATCATCGCGGCCAACATGCAATTCTGCAAGGAGAAGACGGGCAGCGCGAAGGTCGAGCGCTGGCTGTCGGGTTACCAGGGTTATGGCGACCCCGCGCGCGGGCGGTTCTGCGAGCCGGGCGAGAAGACGCGAATCGTGCTCGATTATTACAAGGAGCTCGTCGCGAAGCTCGCGCCCCCGCCGAAGCCCGCGCCCAAAGCCAAGGCCAAGCCCAGGCCCAGGATGCCGCCGGACCACGGCGCGGAGCCCTCGCGTAATCTGCCGACGAAGAGCCCGGCGCGCGGCGCGAAGGCGCAGGCGACGAAAAAAAACGAAGGGACGAAGAAGGTGGCGCGCGCGAAGGCCCGCAAGGCGCACGCGACGCGGCCGCTCAAACGCTGAGCGCGGCTGCCTGGGGGGCGGCCTTCTTCGGCTCGGCCCGCCGCACCCCGCGCCGCATCGACGTCTTGCCCACCGCGACGTCGACCATCTTCTTCACCCGCGAGAACACGCTCTCCTGCACGTAGGGGATCCCGTACTTCTCGCAGAGCGCCTTCACCTTCGGCTGCACCTCCTGGTATTTGCGCATCGGGATGTCCGGGAAGAGGTGGTGCTCGATCTGGTAATTGAGCCAGAGGTGCGCGAAATCGACGAGGTCGCCGCCGGTCCTGTAATTCACCGAGCCGATCACCTGCCGCACGAAGAACTCCGCGCGCGAGGCGGGGCGGTCGTCGAAACGGTAGAGGTCGTCGCCCGTGTGGTTCGGGCCGATGACGCAGAACGTGTGCACGTTCGTGATCACCTCGGCCATCAGCGAGTTGCAGAACGCGCTGAAGACGCCCCAGGGGCCGAGCGGGAGATGACAGAGCGGCAGGAGCCCGAAATGGATCGCCGCATAGGGCAGATAACACCGGAGCCAGAGCTCGCGGTCCTGGCCCTCTTTCGACGGGGCCTTGCCGTCCCGCTCCGCGTGGCGCTCGCGATACACCTCCAGCGTGCTCGGCGCATAATACGAGGCCCGCCACGTGAGCGCGAGCAGCCCCATGAGCCCGTACCGGACCGGCATCGAATGCTCGCGCAGCTCCTCCGTGTTGCGCTCGATGAGGTCCCGGTCGTCGAGCTCCCCCGTGTAGGAGTGGTGCAGGACGTTGTGCTCGTAAATCCACGCCTCCGGCAGAATCCAATCACACCAATCCAGGAATCGACGCTTCCCGCGGGCGAAGACCTTGCTCGTGTACCGCGCGGGGACGCCCGGCACCTTGTCGTAACCACGATGACCGATGTGGTGCATGAGGATCCACCGCGTCGATCGGCCGACGCCGAGCAGCAATGCGCTCGCGGGGTTCGGCGCGAGGCCCGCGCTGAGCATGCCGAGCGCGGTGCAAGCGCGCCCCCAGCGCTCGAGCTTGTAGAGGTGCCGCAGATCGTCCTCCCCGAGCGAGTCGTCGATCTCGCGCCGTAAGGCCTTGATGTCCGCGTGGAATGCTTCGAGGTCGATGGTGGAGAGGTCGAAAGGAGGCGTCGTGTGCATGGTCGTTCGGGCGGCTCGCTCTAGCACTCTTCCCCCTGGACGGAAAGCGCCGGTGAGCTCGCGCGGGGGTGAACCGGAGAAGCGTGCTCGGGCTTTCGGCGGGCGCGGAGGCCGTGGTAGGGTCGGCGGCATGTCCACTGTCGTTGTTTTCGAGACCAACCACGGCTCCTTCGAGATCACCCTCGACCCGAAGAGCGCTCCCGAGACCGTCGCCAATTTCCTTCGTTACGTCGACGAGGGGCACTACGAGGGGACCATCTTCCACCGCGTCATTCCGAACTTCATGGTGCAGGGCGGGGGATACGAGGCGTCGTACGAAAAGAAGCCCACGCACGAGCCCGTCAAGAACGAGGCCGACAACGGTCGGAAGAACACGCGCGGCACCGTCGCCATGGCGCGCACGAGCGAGCCACACTCGGCGACGGCGCAGTTCTTCGTCAACGTCGCCGATAACGCGTTCCTCGACCACACGTCGAAGACCGGCGCCGGCTGGGGGTATGCCGTGTTCGGCGACGTGACCGCGGGCATGGACGTCGTCGACCGGATCGTCTCCCAGAAGACGGGCGCGCAAGGCCCGTTCTCCAAGGACGCGCCGCTCGAGCCCGTCGTGATCCGCTCGGCCCGCGCCCGCTGAGCCGCCGCCGCGCGTCGCTCATGTAAATACGACGCCTACATCCCCGCACCCGCTTGCCACCAAAACATAGAAGTTTCGGGTGGTTACGAGCAAGTTTGAACGTGTTCAGATTTTGTCTTGACGGGTGTCGTGTCTGCATCCATCATCTGAACATGTTCAAACTTGGTCGCGCCGGCGGGCTCCGGTGGGCCGTTGTGTAGGAGAGGATGCAATGGAGAACACGATGATGGATGCGGCGTCGTATCTGGTTCCGGTGTATGCGGCGTATGCGTTGACGAGCGTGGGGCTGACCGTGGGGCTCGCGCGGACGTTGTTCCGCAGCGGCGCGGTGTTCCTCGCGGACGTCTTCAAGGACAACCCCCAGATGGCCGAGGCCGTGAACCGGCTGCTCGTCGTCGGCTTCTACCTGCTCAATTTCGGGTATGCCTGCCTCATCATGAAGGCGGATCGAGCGACGGACGTCATCTCGGCCATCGAGATCCTCGCCGCCAAGCTCGGCCTCTTGCTCCTGTCGCTCGGCGTGATCCATTTCGGTAACGTCTACCTCTTCCACCGCATGCGCCGTCGCGCGCAGATGGCCGTGCTGCCGCCGCCGGTCGTCCCCCAGCTCAAAATGGTCCACGCTCACGCCGGGTGATCACGTTTTCCTCGAAGCGAGGAGGAGGCCTCCCATGAAGCGGCTCACGGTCCTTTATGACGAAACCTGCGCGCTCTGCGTGCGCTGCCGCGATTGGCTCCTCGGCCAGGAAGCGTATGTCGAGCTCGAGCTGCTCGCCTGCGGCAGCGAGGAGGCAAAACGCCGGTATGCAGGCGTGCCGTGGCTCGGCGAGGAGCTCGTCGTGGTGAGCGACGAGGGCGACGTCTGGGCGGGCGCGGCCGCGTTCCTGCTTTGCCTCTGGGCGCTCGTGGAATGGCGGCCCTGGTCGTACCGCCTCTCCGGCCCGACGTTCGCCCCGCTCGCCGAGCGGTTCTTCCACGCGCTCTCCAGCAAGCGCCGCACGATCGCCGCGTGGATCACGCCGGACGATTGCCCCGGCGGGAGCTGCCGGGTAGGGTACGCGGGAGGGCATTATCGATGAAAGAACGCAAGCGCCGTCCGAGCGGCGAGGCGAGCCGCGAGCACATCCTCGAAACGGCGCTTCGGCTCTTTCGCGAGAAGGGCTTCGACGGGACGACGATGCGCGACATCGCCGCCACCGCCGGCCTCTCGCTCGGCGCCGCCTATTACTGGTTCCCCTCGAAGGAGGCCCTCGTGCTCGCGTATTACGCGCGCCAGCAGGACACGCACGCGGAGGCGTCGAGGGCCGCCCTCGCGAGCCTGCCCGATCTGCGATCGAGGCTCGGGGCCGTGATGCACGCGAAGATCGACATGCTGAAGGACGACCGGAAGCTCCTCCGGGCCATTCTGCGGAGCACGCTCGGCGCGGACGAGCCGATCTCGGTCTTCAGCGAGGAGACGTCCGCCGTGCGCCGCCAGAGCATCGACATTTTCCTCGAAACGATCAAGGCGGACGAGAGCATCCCCGAGGACGCGAGGCCTCTGCTCGCGCAGATGCTCTGGACCCTGCACCTCGGCTTGCTCCTTTACTTCGTGAACGACACGTCCGAGGACCTCGGGAAGACCCGCGCGCTCGTGGACGGCTCGCTCGACCTCGTCTGCAATCTCGCGCCGCTGCTCGCGTCTCCCATGCTCGCGCCGACGCGCGAGCAGATCACGTCGCTCCTCTCGGATGCAGGGCTCTTCGCCGCGAAGAAATGACGGATTGACACGGGCCCCGGGCCTTGCGAGCGTCCCGGGCATGAGGAAGCGAAGGTCGTTTCGGCAGAGATGGGCAGCAGCGGCGATCGCTGCGCTCGTCCTTTCGTTTGGTTTCGTGAAGGCGCGTCGGGCGTCCGGGGAGACGCCGCCCGACGACGGCGCGCCCTCGGGCCTGGTCGCGTTCGTCGCGGGCGGGGTTTGTCCAGAAGGGTGGGTCACGGTATACGACGTCGAAGGGCGCGTCGTCGTCGGCGCGATCTACCCGGAGGACGTGGGCCTCGAGGTCGGCACGCCGTTCGCGGACCGCGAGGAGCGGCTGCACGAGCACGCGTATTCGGGCGAGGTGACGCTGGTCGCGAAGAACATCGCCGCGGCGAACGGCGGCAACCAGAGCGGCGCCGCCGCCGCGACGTATCCCCTCGCGGGCACCACGAAAGAGGCCACGTCGGGGCTGCCCTTCCTGCAGGTCGCGGGGTGCGTGAAGCCATGAAAGCTCGATTCGCGCTCGCCTCTTTGCTGCTTTTTCCCCTCGCGGGTTGCCTCGACAGCCACGGCACGGGCACCGGGGCTCCCCCCATTGCCACGCCCGATCCGGAGGCCGAGCCGCTGCGCGGCGACGCCCTCCCGACCGGCGCCGTCTCGTTTTTCAAGAAGCTCGCTTGCCCCGAGGGATGGAAGCCCTACGAGTCCGCCGCGGGGCGCACGATCGTCGCCGCGAGTGAAGCGCTCCCGAGCGGACAAACCCTCGGCGAGCCGCTCGCGAGCCAGGAAGAACGGACGCATTCGCATGCGCTCTCGGCGAGCGTCGACGTCCCGTCGGTCTCCTATGTCGGCGCGCCCGGCGGCGGAAACGCAGGCGTGGGGAAGGCCGGGGCCGTCACCTTCGTCGCGGCTTCGGAGCCTGCGTCCGCCGAGGTCCCGTACGTCCAGCTCCTCGCTTGCAAAAAAAACGCGGAGCCCGTCCCGCGCGTCACGCCTCTGCCGCCGCGCTTGCTCATGTTTTTCGAGCTCGAATCGTGCCCCGCCGGCTGGAAGCCGGCCGAAGGCACGGCGGGCAGGCTGCTCGTGGGATTGCCTCAATATGCGCCCGCCGACCGCCCCTTCGGCGGCGAGCCCTTCACGAGCCCCGCGCTCCGCGCCCACGGGCACGCATTTACATCGACGCTGGAGACGCCCTCGCACGGAATCGGGCTCGCGGGCGGATGCTGCGGGGACGGATACGCCAGGAAGGGCACGTACGAGTTTGCGGCAGAGACGGAGCCGTCCGAGGTGGACATGCCGATGCTCGTCCTCCTGCAATGCGAGAAGGAGTGACGACCGACAAATCAGGGAATCCCCGGATAGCCAGGGCAGCGCGCTTCGTGAGATGAGTCGTTCCCGGGGAGGGAATCGTGCACGCGAACCATGGCATCACGTTGGGTTCATCGAGGTCGGCGGAACGATCACCGAAGCGGAGCGCGCCGCTCGCCTTCTGGGGGATCGGCGTCGACGTGCTCATCGGCGCCGTCGTGATCGCCGGCGTCGCGTTCGCCTCCCTGAAATTACAGCTCCTGCGGCACGGATGAAGCCACGCGAGGCTCGCTAGCGGAGCACCACGTCGAGCGCGTGCGCCTCGAGCAAGGTGGGGACTTCCCAACGCTCGCTCATGCGGCGAATGACGGCCTCGGGCACGCGGGCGGCGCGGGCGCGGTTGCCTGCGAGGAGCGCGCCGCGCGGCGCCTCGACGTAGACGATCCGTACCCGCGCGCCGTAATCGGCCGCGAGGGAGAGCAAGGGGCCGCGCCGCTGCCGGTTCAGGTTCGTCGCATTGTAGACGAAAGGCTCGCCGCGTCGGAGGTGCTCCCGGACGCGCTCCTTGCCCGCCTGCACCACGGCGCCCTGGTTCTCGTCGGGGTCGACGTCGAGCTCGCTGCGCAGCTCGTCGAGCGACACCACCGGCAGATCCGGGAATCGGTCCCGCACGCAGGTGTCCTTCCCCGCGCCGGGGAGGCCACACATCATGATCATCTCGCCCCGCGTGTCGTCGTGGACGGGCACGTCGGGCGAGCGCCCCTCGGAGCGGAAATACACGACGCGCGTGTGATCGGAGGGGAACGGGCGGGGTTTGTCGAAACAGCCCTCCTCGGCGCAGAACGCGCGGAAGAGCTCGATGTTGTCGACGATCCGCTGCATGTCCTGGCAGACGCGGCCGCGGATGTCGGCCTCGGCGACGAGGGCGAGCAGATCGGCGCGGCAGACGAGGGAGATCTCCGCCGCGAGCCGCTGCGCGTCGTCCCGCTCGATGAGGTAAAAGGGGATCTGGTGGTGGCGGATGAGGCCCGCGACCATCTCGCGAAGCGCAAATGGCGCGCCTTGCTCCCAGAGCAGCCGGCGCGCGAGCATCTCGCCGGCGCGTGAATGCCCCTTCGCCGTGATGCGCCCGTCCGGCTCTTCTCGCGTGGTGAAGGGCTTGGCCACGTCGTGGAGCAGGCAAGCGAGCCATACGGCCGCCTGATCCTCGGCGCAGAGCGCGCGCCACGCGGGCATCGCCACGAGCGTCTCCAGCACCAAACGCGTGTGAATCCAGACGTTGCCCTCGGCGTGGTGAATGGGATCCTGCGGGCAGGGTTCGAGCGCGCGGACCCATTCGAAGGTCTGCAGCTCGTCCCACGGCACACGGTAAGCGGGCGGCCGGGGCGGCTCGATGAGGAGGGAGATCGACATGGCGAGGGCTCGTGCGAGAGGAGGGACACGAGGATAACACGGCCCGGGCGGGCTGTGCTAGCCTGCTCTTCGCCGTGTCTGCAAAGTACCCGAGGACATTTCACTTCCCGTGGTCGCCGGGCGGGACGTCCGACGACAAGCGCATGTCGGACGTGTCGGCGCTCGTCGGCGCCGAGATCGTCGCTACCGAAAAAGCCGACGGCTCGAACCTGACGTACACGCGCAGGAGCGTCTTTTCGCGCTCGCACGCGGGCCCGCCCGCGCACCCGAGCTTCGACCTCGCCAAGGCCACGCACGCCCGGATCGCCCACCTGCTCTCCGACGGGATCTCGGTCTTCTGCGAGTACTGTTATGCCGTGCATTCGATCACGTACGAAAAGCTCCCCGATTATTCGCTGGTCTTCGGGGTGCGCGACGACGTGGCCGGTATCTGGTGGGATTGGGACATGGTGACGGCGCAGGCCGCCGACCTCGGCCTGCCCACGGCGCCCGTGCTCTTCCGCGGCGCCGTCGCCTCGGTGGACGAGCTCCACGCGCTCACCGATCGGCTCTCGCGGGAGCCCTCCGCGTTCGGGGGCCCGCGCGAGGGCGTCGTCGTGCGTGTCGCCGCGCAGTTCCCCGACAGCGCGTTCGGCCGGAGCGTGGCGAAATGGGTGCGCAAGGGCCACGTCCAGACGGACGAGCACTGGCAACACCAGGCGATCGTGCCGCAGCGGCTCGCCCGTTAGGCCGCGACGTTATCTTTTCTTGCCCGCGAGCTTCGTGAGCTCGGCGCAGAGCGCCTCCCGCGCGGGTCCGAGCTTCTCCTCGTACCACGCGAAATCGTCGTCGGGCCCCTCCCGGAGCGCCGCGAGGAAGTGGTTCGCGGCCGCGAAATCGTGGATCTTGCCCGCCTTCGCGATCTGTAGGGCGAAGGCCGGCACGCGGAGCGCGTGAAACGCCTTCTTCCGCGACGGACCCGGCTCCTCGGCGAAGCGTTTCTTCGCCTTCTGCCAGTCCGCCGTGGACTTCCCGATCGCGGAGGCCGCGAGCTTCTTCCGGTCGAGCGCGAACCGGAAAGGCGGGCGGGCCGCGACGAGCACGTGCGGGGCCTCGACGAAATGGCACTCGAGCGCGAAGACGCTGTGGTCGTCGAGCGCCTCCTGGAAGGTCGCGACGCCGTGAATGACGATGTTGAGGTCCTCGGCGAAGGCGAGGTCCTGCCTTTGACCGGGCTTCGACAGCACCACGAGGAAGTCCTCGTCGGACGTGGGCCCGGCGGTGCCGTACACGCGTGAGCCCACGCGGTAGGCCGCGCGGATCTCGGCGAGAGGGACCCGGAGGACGGCGAGCAGGCGGCCAAGGACGTCGTCGGACACGATCTTACCTTACAACGGGAGGCTCGTGGTGGAAAGTTCCCACCTGCCGGCATAACGCGGCCCGCCTCGGTGAAGAAACGAGTAGCATCCGCGGCGGTTTCGTGATCCAATGGGCGTCGTGGTATCCTTCTCCGCCCTCCGCCACGTCCGGCGCCTCCTCGCGCTCGGAATCGGATCGGGATCGCTCTTGTCGCTTCTGTCGGGGTGCGCGCCCGAGGCCCCTCCTTCAAACCCCGACACGGGGCCGAAGATGCCGGAGGGCGACCTGCTCGATTATCCCGTGGATGCGCCCGGGCCGTTCCGGGTCGGCTACCGCTCGTTTCTCTACACCTATCAGCCCAAGGGCGTCCCGGGCCCGCGCGAGATCCGCGTCAATCTCTGGTATCCCACGCTCGACGAGGAGGGCACCCCGCCGAGGTACATCAACGTATTCCCCGACGAAGACGTGTTCGAGGGCGCGAGCGTGGCGCCGCCGATGGAAGCGGCGGGCTACCCCGTGCACCTGCATTCCCACGGGTATTCGGGGTTCGGCGGGACGAGCTCGGACATGATGCGCTGGTTCGCCTCCCACGGCTGGGTGGCGGTCGCGCCCGATCACAAGGGCAATACGTTGCCGGAGCACGAGGACACGGTGCCGCTCACCATGAGCTTTTTGCGCCCGATGGACCTCACGGCCTCGCTCGACGCCCTCGAGGCGTTGCCCGCGGACGATCCGCTCTCCGGCAAATGCCGCACGGACGAGGTCCTGCTCTCCGGGCATAGCTTCGGCGGGCGCACGGCGTGGGCGACCGGGGGCGCAGTCCACGACCTCGCGGCGATCCAGGCCATGTGCGACGCGGGGAGCAAGTTCTCCGAGCCTTGCACGCCCGAGCAGATCGCCGTCTTCGGCGAGGGGCTCGGCGAGCCGCGCGTCGCGGCGGCCATTCCGATGGCGAGCGGCGTCGGGGCCGACGAGCCCGGCTGGTTCGGCTACGACGGATACGACGCCGTGAACAAGCCTTTCATGCAGATGAGCGGCTCGCTCGATCCGGTCGGCGCCGAGAACGTCTGGTCGCGCGTGACCTCGATCGATTTCACGTGGCTCGATTTCGAGGGCGGCTGCCACCAGCTCTTCGCCCTCGGCGGCTGCCCCGAGTTCGACTCGCTCGAGGGCTGGGCCCTCGTCAACAAGTATGCCTTTGCGTTCGCGCGCCGGCACGTCCTCGCCGACACGAGCGACGAGGTCCGGAAGATCCTCGACGGCACCGAGGTCCTCTCGCCGAAGGTCAAGTTTCAGCACAAATGAGGTGTGCGATGTCAATCCGGGAACCTCTCCGAAAATCATTGTCGTCCCGGGCGCTCATCCCCGCGGCGCTCGTGGCCTCGCTCGCCGCGTGTAGCGACGAAGCGCCGCCGCCGACGGGTGGGCTCGGGCCGCGGCCGCCGATGCCGGAGCTCGCCGCGCAGACCGGGGCGCAGCGCCTCACGGTCGCTCAGTATGGCAATGCCATCCGCGACATCTTCGGCCAGGACATCAACGTGCCGACCTCGATCGAGCCCGACGCCCCGCTCGACGGCTTCGTGACGCTCGGCTCCTCGGTCAGCACGATCTCCTCGCGTGGCGTCGAGAAATACGAGAAGGCCGCGTTCGCGATCGCAGAGCAGGTCGTCGCGGATCCGGCGCGCAAGGCGGCCGTCCTCCCGTGCGCGCCCGCGGGGGCGAGCGACCTCGATTGCGCGAAGAAGATGGTCGCCTCGCTCGGGCGCCGCGTCTATCGTCGCCCCCTCGCGACGGCGGAGGTCGACAGGCTCGGCGGGCTCCTCGTGCAGACGGCGACCACGCTCGGCAGCTTCGACGAGGGGATCGAGTTCGCCATCGCCGCGATGCTCCAGTCGCCGAATTTCCTCTATCGCCCGCAGGTCGGCGAGCCCGACCCGAAGAACCCGGGCAAGCGCCGCTACACGAGCCTCGAAATGGCGTCGCGGCTCTCGTTTTTCCTGTGGAACAGCATCCCGGACGAGGAGCTGCTCGCGGCGGCCGAGAGCGGCAAGCTCACCGAGGACGAGGGCCTGAAGGAGCAGGTCATGCGCATGATCGAATCGCCGCGAGCCCGTGACGGCCTGCGCGCGTTCGTCACGGATTGGCTGCACCTCGGCGAGCTCGACGCGCTCTCGAAGGACCCGACGGTCTTCACCTATTACAGCCCCGATGTCGGCCCGGCGGCGCGCGAGGAGACGCTGCGCGTCTTCGAGCACCTCGTCTTCGACCTCGACGCCGATTACCGTGACGTCTTCCTCACGCGGAAGACGTTCGTCAATCCGAAGCTCGCCTCCATGTACGCCGTGCCCGCGCCGACGGACGAGGGGTTCGGCATGGTGGAGCTGCCGGCGGATTCGCCCCGGATCGGCCTGCTCGGGCACATCAGCATCCTCGCCTTGCATTCGCATCCGCGGTCCACGTCGGCCACGCTGCGCGGCAAGTTCGTCCGCGAGGATCTGCTCTGCGACAGCATCCCGCCGCCGCCCGTCAACGTGAACACCGGCCTGCCCGATCCGTCGACGGAGGCGCGGACGCTCCGCGAGCGCATCGCGCAGCACAACACCGATCCCACCTGCCGGGCTTGCCACATGCTCATGGATCCCATTGGCCTCGGCCTCGAGAACTTCGACGGGATCGGTCGGTTCCGCCTGAAGGAGACCGGGGCGGTCATCGACGCTTCGGGCAACCTCGACAGCGTGCCCTTCGCGGACGCGCGCGAGCTCGCCATCCGGATCCACGACAGCGACAAGGTCGCGCCTTGTCTCGTGCGAAAGCTCTACTCCTATGCGACGGCGTTCGAGCCCACCAAGGAGGAGAGCGGCGCGATCAACACCCTCACCTACGATTTCCGCGCCTCGGGTCATCGCGTGAAGTCGCTTCTCTCGTTCATCGCGACGAGCCCGTTTTTCCGGCTCGCGCACGAGCCCTGACCATCGGTGACGAAGGGGATCATGCCATGAAGCGGACCAAGCTCAGCCGAAGGACGATGCTCCGGGGCATGCTCGGGGGCGCGGCGGTCGCCATCGGGCTGCCGGCGCTCGAGATTTTCCTCAACGAGAGCGGCACGGCGTATGCGCAAGGCGACGCCCTGCCCAAGCGATTCGGGATTTTTTTCTGGGGCAATGGCAACCTGCCCGATTTCTGGACGCCCAAGGGGACGGGACCGACGTGGGAGCCGTCCCCCTTGCTCATGCCCCTCGCCGAGGTGAAGGACAAAGTCTCGGTCATCACGGGCATGAAGGTGTACACCGGGAACACCGTGCCGCATTTCTCGGGCTCGGCGGGCATCCTCTCGGGCGCGACGCCGCTCCATAGTGGCACCGAGCTCTCGACGTTCACCCAGCCGAGCATCGATCAGGTGATCGCCGAGGCCGTCGGGCAGGACACGCGCTTTCGCTCCCTCGAATTCGCGGTGCAGCCCGGCGGCAGGAGCCTCTCCTATACCGCGCCTCATAGCGTGAACCCGCCGGAGAACTCGCCCGCGGCGCTCTTCCAGCGCGTCTTCGTGGACGGGTTCGTCATGCCGGGCAGCATGCCGATGCCGGATCCGCGCTTGCCCCTGCGGCAGAGCATCCTCGACGGGGTGATGGAGGAGGCGACCTCGCTGCAAATGGTCCTCGGACAGACCGACAAGGAGCGGCTCGAGAAGCACCTCGACGGCATCCGCGCCCTCGAAAAGCAGATCGAGAAGCTCCAGCAGAACCCCCCGAGCCTCGCGGCGTGCGCCGTGCCGCCAAAGCCGCTCGACGCTTATCCCGACGTCGACGGCAGGCCGCCCTTGTCCGAGATCTCGCGGGCCATGGTCGATGTCCTCGTCATGGCGCTCGCCTGCGATCAGACGCGCGTGTTCAGCCAGTGGTTCTCGAGCCCCGTCGGCAATCCGCTTTATCCGGGGGCGACGGCCGGGCATCACCAGCTCACCCACGACGAGCCCGGGGATCAGCCGCAAGTGCAGAGCATCTTGCTCTACATCATGTCCGAGTTCGCCTACCTCGTGAAGGCGCTCGCCGCCGTCCCCGAGGGCGACAGCACGCTGCTCGACCATTGCGCGATCCTCGCGACGAGCGATTGCTCTTATGGGAAATCGCACCTGCTCGAGGAGTATCCGATCCTCATCGCGGGGAGCTGCAACGGGGCGCTCCAGTCCGGGCTGCATTACAGGTCGCCGTCGGCCGAGAACGCGAGCAAGGTGCTCCTCTCGCTCGCGCGGGCGATGGGCATGACGCTCGACAGCTTCGGCCAGGGCGACGCGATGGTGACCTCCAGCTTGACGGCGATCGAGGTATGAAGACGAAGCGCTTTTCGAGCCTCCATTCGGCGCTCGCCGCGGCCCTCTTCCTCGTCGGATGTGGCGGGGAGGAGGCGCCCGCCGCGGCGAGCTGCGAGACCGGCGAGACGTACGCCGCCATTACCACGAAGCTCCAGTTCGCGCGCCTGATGTCCGACACCGTGGCGCCGGGCTTCGATCTCGACGGTCGGACGAGCGACGGGAGCGACACGCTCTCCTGCGGAAAGAAGGACTTCAAGGATCCCGAGGGCCGGGCCGGCGTGGACAACCAGCTCGCGCCGCTCGTCCCGGAGGTCGAGAAGTTCGTCGGCGACGCGATCGACGGGCTCCTCCAGGGGTCGATCAACGACGGCCAGCTCGTCATCCTCATGGAAATGGAGAACGTCGACGATTTCAAGAACGACGCCTGCGTGAACCTCGCCGTGCAGGTCGGCGTGAAGAAGCGGCCGAACCTCGGGACCGACGGCGTCATCGAGGCCTACCAGACCTTCGAACCCGACCCGGCGGCCGAGCGCAGCTACGTGACGAATGCGCGGATCGAGAACGGCGTGCTCGAGACAGGCCCGTTCACCCTCGCGATCCCGCTCGCCATTTTCGACGTCGCATTCACGCTGCACGTGCAGGACGCGCGGTTCCGATTCTCGATCGACGAGGAGCTCCGGATGAAGGGCCACCTCGGCGGCGGCGTCTTGCCGGACGAGATCATCGAGGGCGTGAAGGACGGCGACGGGCTCGAGGACCTCCTGCCGCAAATCAAGCTCCTGCTCGACGCGAACACGGACCTCGCATACAACGAGGACACCGGCAAATGCGAGCAGCTCTCGGCGACGCTCGACGTCGAGGGCGTCCCGGCCTTCATACGCCGCTGATCGCTCGGCCGCCGCGCGCGGGGTGGACGTGACCTCCGCGTGCGTGCGGCCGCACGCCGCCGCGCGTTCGTCCACCATCGGCCTTCCGCCGTGGCGCGCGTGTCGATATGCTCGCACGATGCGAACGTCCACGCGAACCCTTCTTCAGGTCCTCGCCGTCCTCGCGCTCTCCGCCCTCGCGGGCTGCGGGGACGACGAAGGCGGCACGAGCACGACCGGCGGCGAGGTGCCGCGCAAGCCCATGTTCCTCGTGGCGAACAGCCGCGGCGACGACGTCCTGCAATTCGAGCAGGAGACAGGCAAGTTCGTCAACGTATTCATCGCGAAGGGGACGGGCGGCCTCAGCCACCCCGATTCCCTGGCCCTCGGCCCCGAGGGTGACCTTTACATCTCGAGCGGCGATACCGCCGAGGACTCCGCGATCCTGCGGTTCGACTCCTCGACGGGCGAGTTTTTCGGCGCCTTCGCCAAGGGCGGCGGCCTGCACCGTCCTTATGGCCTGGCGTTCGGGTCGGACGGGATGCTTTATGTGGCGAGCTTCCTCACGGACCAGATCCTCCGCTACGACGGGGCGACGGGCGATTTCGTCGATGTTTTCAAGGAGGGCGACGGCATGCCCGGCGGCCTGAACGGGCCGAACGGGCTGATCTTCGGCCCCGACGAGAAGCTCTACGTCACGACCCAGGGCTCCGTCGCCGAGAACGGGATGCCCACGTTCCCGGGTCTGCCGAGCCAGGTCTTGCGGATCGACGTCGCGACGGGCGAAATGGCGGTCTTCGCGGATCAGCCCCCGCTCTCCGAAGCCGGGCACGGATACGTCAGCCTGCTCGGCCTCGCGTACGGGCCCGATTGTAATGCCGGGATCTGCGACCTTTACGTGAGCGATTACGCGAACGACATCCGCCGCTACGATTTCGCGACGGGGATGGTGCTCGGCACGTTGTCCACGAACTACTCGGGCGCGACGCCGAGCAAGAATTACCTCGGCGCCCTGAGCTTCGGCGACGGCGGGCACATCTTCGCCGTGGGCTTCGACGTGGACGAGGCGAAGGGACACCCCGGGACGGTGCTGCGCTTCGACGCGGAAGGAAAACCCCTGCCCGCGGAGGGGCAGTCGGGCGCGGTGCTCGTGAATGCGGACGCGCGGCTCGCGCGGCCGATCGGGATCCTCGCGTTGCCCTGAGAATGGTGGAAGGGCGGCGTCACGCCGTCAGCGTGAAGATCCGGATCCCCTGCTGCCGCCCGCGCACCGGCGCGACGCCGAGGTCCTCGAACGTCACCTCCGGCACGCGCGTCGCCGTCTCCTCGCTCACGAGCACGTCGACGCCCTTCTCCTTGGTCATCGCCTCGAGCCGCGACGTCGTGTTCACCGCGTCGCCGATGACCGTGAACTCGAGGCGGCTCCCTCCGCCGAGGCAACCGGCCACCACGGTCCCCGAGTGCACGCCGATGCCGATCCGCAGGCGCCCTCCGGCGCGCACGCGGTTCTGCTCGTCGAGCGCGGCGCGAATGCGGCGCACCGCCTCGATCGCGCGGCGCGCGTGGTCGTGGCCGGGCTCGGTCGCGCCGAACACCGCGAGCATGCCGTCGCCCATGAACTTGTCGACGATGCCGCCGCACGCGTGCACCGCCTCCGCGAGCGCGCCCTGCAAATGGTTGAGCATCTCGAAGACGTCAGCCGGCTCCATGTGCTCCGAGAGCGACGTGAAGCCCCGCAGGTCCGTGACGAGCAGCGTCACCTCGATCGAGCGCGGCGCTTCGAGGAGCGAGAGCGGATCCTTCAAGGCCGCGCGCGCGACGCCCGGCAAGAGCCGATCGAGCAGCAATTGCCCGCGCGTGGCCTCCATCGCGCGGCGCACCTGATCGGCGAGCCACACGTTGAGCATTCCGATCGCCGCGATCGCCACGCCCGAGTAAAGCAGGTGGACGCGCGACGCATGATCGCCGAGGAGGCGAACGAGCAGCACCACCGCGAGGGCCGTCGTCCACGCGGCTGCGCGGCGATCGAAGCGGATCCCACCCGTCGCGGCGAAGAGCCCGCAGGCGAGCGCGGCGATCGCCGCCATCGCGGTCGTGACGCCCATGCTCGCCATGCGCGAGCCGAGCATGCCGTCGATCAGGAAGAAGTCCACGACGGGCACGATGAACCAGTACACGCGGCCGTACGGGAGCCGCATGGTCGCGAGGAGCAGCGCCCCCGAGAGCAGCACCCAGAGCGCTCCGCCGAAGATGTTCGTCGGGGGCCGCAAGCCTCGGAGCCAAAGCATGACGTCGAGCGCGAGCACGAGCGAGTACGACGACAGCCGGACGAGCGCGATGCGCAGCTCGTTGCGGCGCGCCTCGCGGTTCAACGCGTCCCGCATCGCGGCGGCGAGCTCGCTCCGGTTCGAGGCCAGGGCCGTGGTCGACATCTCGGGCCCCACCAACGCAAATCATATCCCGTGCGTCAAGCCTTATTCGATCGGATCCTTCGTTTCGTGGGCCTTGACCGGCCGGACGTCCGGTGACAGATCCGCAGGGCAAACCATTAACGAGAGGAGCCACCCGTGCCGCGCCACATTCTCAACATCGACGAGCTCGAGTACTTTCCCATGGGCCACGGCGAGCGTTTCGCGTCTCGCGTCGCCCTCATCGCGCCGAAGGTGGGCGCGCAGAAGCTCGGGTACAACGTCACGATCATCCCGCCGGGCAAGCGCGCGTTCCCCCTCCACAACCATCATGTCAACGAGGAGATGTTCTTCGTCCTCGAAGGCGAGGGCGAGCTCCGGCTGCGCGACGAGAGGCACCCGATCCGCCGCGGCGACGTGATCGCGTGTCCGCCGGGCGGGCCGGAGTCGGCGCACCAGATCATCAATACGTCGGACTCCGTCGAGCTCAAGCTCTTCGCCGTGAGCACCAAGATGATGCCCGAGGTCGTGGACTACCCGGACTCCGGCAGATTCGGCGTCCTCGCGGAGCTCGGGACGGACGCGGAAGGAAAGCCGCGCACGTTCCGGTACATCGGCCGTGAAAAGGAGAGCCTCGATTACTGGGAGGGGAACGAATGATTCAGACCGAGGGCTCGTCGGGGTCGGGGAGCAGGAGCCCCATCCCGATATCGTCGACGAAGCTCCCATCGTCGCGACGCAAGAGCCCGCGGCGGGATCCTTCGTCCTGGAAGCCGAGGGATCGATAGAGGGCGACGGCGCGGGGGTTGTCGGCGCGGACGTGGAGCTCGACGCGGCGGAAACGTCCTCCGTCCGCGTCGCGATGATCCCGCACCCAGCCGAGGAGCGCTTCGAGCAGCACGCGGCCGAGCCCGATTCCTTGCGCGTCGGGGTGCACGCCGATGCCGAGGACGCCGACGTGGCGGACCATGCGGAGGGTGAGGCGAAGGATCGACGCCTCGGCCACGATTCCACGCGCCTCTTCTTCGGCGACCATACAAAACGCCGAGCCGTCGGTCGCCGCCATGCCAGCGCGGATCTGCTGTTCGCCGTAGGTGGTCGGGTCCTCGGGCAGCTCGTCGGGGTATTTGACGATTCCCTGCCTGGCGTGGACGATGTCCCGCTCGAGGGCGAGCAGGCCGGCGGAATCGGCGGGATACTGCGCCATCCGGAGGAGGACCCGACGGCCTCCCCGGAGCGAGACGTGCGACGGGGGAAACGGCGTGAACGACATGGGCGGCCCGAGAACACGCCCCTCGCCTTCGGATGTCAAGCACCGGAGCACGCCGCCGCCGCAGGTTTCATGCGGACGTCATGCGGCGCGGCGGATGCCGCGGCCGTTGCGTCGCTCGGGGACGAGGGCGCAACGTTCGAGGTTTCCTCGGATCGGGTGCTCGATTCCAGCGCCCGGCGCGCCGCCCGCGCCCGCGAGCCCGGCGCTCGTCGGCGCGGAGAAGAGCACGACTCTCCCGCTGGCCTCCAGCCGGAGGAGCCCTTGATCCACGGCCGAACGCGAGAGCCCCACCAGTTTGTCCCGGAGCGAAACGAGCGAAACGATCTCCCCCGGGGCGGGCATGAGGCGGGCGAGCGTGTACACGATTCGCGCGTCCACCGCTGCGTCCTCGCCTGCGCCGCGCGCCTCGCGGACGTGGTCGGCGAGGCGCACGACGGCGTCGAGCTGGTCGGGGGAGAGCCGCCACAACCCCGAGAGGATCTCCTCGAAGACGAACACGCCGGTGGACACGAGCGTCGGGGAGCTGTCCGCAGGTTCGCGCGGAGGCGGGAGGGGCGGCGGCGTGGGCGTGGGCTGGAATCGGGCGCGAATTCGATCGAGCAGCTCGCGGAGGCGGGAGCGCCATCCGGTTTTGGGTGCGCAGGAGGGGTCGACGATCGTCGGCCGCATGTCTTCGGGCCATGTCGGCCGTTCGTGGATGCCGGTCGGGAGACCTTCGTCGTCGGAATGGGGCAGAGGCGTGGGCATGGAAATCCCTCCCGTCATTCTTGATCACCGCCCGGAGGCGACCCGTCGAGACAAACTCTCGGAATGGCCTATGTTTCGTGCGCGCGAGCAGGGGTCCTCCGTTCGTTGAGCCACGGCGGGCCGCCTGCGGGCGGTGATCATTCCATCCATCGTCGATCGTCGTCCCCAGTCGACCGCGCCACCATGCTCGCCCAGAATGAGCGGCGACGCGGCCGACTGCGAACGACGATCCGTCGTGGGGTACGGCCCCACGCGCCGGTCAGGGTTTTGGTTCGTCCGCGGCCTTCTTCTGTTTTTTTGCTGCCTCGGAGGCCTTTTTTGCATCGTTCGTCTTTTTGATTTTGATTGCCGCCGCGATGATGTGCTGGCGTTCGAGCTCATGGCTGCTGTCGGGCCATCGACGCTGGTGGTCCGCGATCAAACGGACAGCCAGGTCGGTGTGCCCGTCGATGATCGCGTTTTTTATGTTGCGAAGTATCGCGACATCCACCGGCACCTTGTCAGCGGTGGAGGTCGAAGCAGGCGAAGGCGCCTGCATTCCCGGCATGGCCGTGAATGCGTCCGCGGCTCGCCCGTTCTTCACGAGGGCCTCGTTGATCACGGCCATCGGCATCGTCGCAGAGGCGACCGACGGAGAGACGACGGTCTGCGCCGAAGCGACGTCCGCGCCGAGGTACCCGAGGAGCAGGCATACGATTGCACCCGGCAGCGCGACGGAAAACACGAGCGCGAGTTTGGCGGGACCGCCAAGCGCACCAGCGCACGTCTCGATCGAGGGAGCGGCCTCGCTCCTCGGCGCACCCGCGGCCATTTTCGCCGCGTCGATCGCGCTGGACAGACGTTGCCAGCCGTCGAGCCGGGCCTTGTCGAGGACCTCGCTCGACTCCCATTCCCGCGGCAGGAGCCCGGCCAGCGAGAACGACGCGAAGAGGCGCGTCCGCGAGCTGGGCTCCGCGTCCACGTCGAGGAGCGTCTCGAGCCAACCCTCGAAGGCCCTCTCGGCGGCGGCGAGGCGGAGCTGCAAGGTCGAGCGGGCGCAGCCGAGGCTCTTCGCGAGGGCGTGGAGCGACTCCTCCTGCACGTGGTACCGGAGGAGGAGCATCCGCTGCGCCTCGGGCATCCTGTCGAGGGCTTCGAGGACGATCTCGCTCGTCGCGTCGTTCGCGGCCTGCTCGTCGATCGCGGCCTCGATCACCCTGGGCGTGAGCCGCTCGCGCCGCCGGGCGACCTTGCGCCGGTAGTTCCGGACCGTCTCGAAGCAAACACGCGCGAGCCAGAAGTTGGCGTGCGCGGGGATCTCGTCGAAGTGGTTGTACGCGAGGACAAAAACGTCATGCGCGACGTCCGCCGCGTCGGCGTTCCGGACGCCGAGGCGACGTAGTTGACGCCACAGGATGTAGAAGTTTTCCTCGTAGAACTCTCGGAACTCCCCCCGTGTAGGCGTGGTGTCGACCGCGGCGAGCATGATGGTCTGGGCCTCCGCCTGTTAAATGTCGCCAGACCCCTCCGATGTACCGATGGTGGGAGAAATTTTTTGAGAGGGCGGGGGCGGAGAGGGTTTGGCGGTGAGGCGGGCTACGTCGAAGGCGACGCCAAGCTGGACGGCGGAGGAGAAATGAGGGTAGGTCCAGATTTCGACGCCGTTTGCCTCCACGACGGGCGGTGAGGGGACGCCGAGGACCT
Source organism: Polyangium spumosum (assembly GCF_009649845.1). Classification (NCBI taxonomy): domain Bacteria; kingdom Pseudomonadati; phylum Myxococcota; order Polyangiales; family Polyangiaceae; genus Polyangium; species Polyangium spumosum. The sequence goes on along the minus strand of NZ_WJIE01000005.1, from coordinate 174,541 downwards.
CCAGTCGGCCGAATATCGCCAGGGTCGTGAATGTATAGGACAGCCCAGCGCGTAGCCCTATGCCCCAGGTGAAGGCTTCTGTTTTCTCGGATTGCAGCACCGTGTTGTCATGTGTGACGTCGGAATGTGTCTGCCAGATTGAAAGACGGAAACATCTTTCGATCTGGACTCGCGGACCGATCGCTGCGTTCCAGCACGGAAAGAACGAAATGGCGTCTTGTGAACCGTGAATACGAAATGGGTGCTCTTTGCGTGAAGACTTGAAATCGTGACGATATTCCAAATTCCCCATCAAGTACTTGTACTGGAGCCAGAAGCCTGCCGTGACCGAGGGGGATAATCCGGGCGTGCTTCCGAAGGATGCACCTCCCCCAATGGAGATCATGAAGCGTATGGGTGCGGCTATGCGGGGCGGGCGCGCCACGAGGATAGGCCGTGGCCTAGGCGCGGGAGACGGAGGAGGTGGCTCTGGTGGTGGCGGTGGTGGCGTCTGCGGCGGTGGGGGTGATGCCGCGGCGGCGACCACGGGTTGCTCGGACTCCGGCACCTCGATCGGATCGATGAGCATCCCGGCGCTGAAAGACGCGTGATGCAACAACTCAGCACACTTCCACGCGGGCTTTTCGTGCTCAGGGGCGTGCACCTCCGATCCCGAGGCGCTTTTTGCCACGATTCCGACCCGCACGATCTTGTCGGATCGGCGAAAAATGACGGTGAGGAGATTGGGGGCGTCGGATCGGAACGGATCTCGTCCGACCTCGCGCGTGATGGCGGCACGGAAGGCTGCCTCGCTCGGGCAGTTGTCCGTGCCAGACCCACGCAGGTAGTCGAGGCGGTATGTCTCTTGTGCAGATGCAGGCGCTGCCAGAAGGCAGAGCGACGCTGCCAGTACGGTTCCCCCACGGAGAATCATGGCGCCCGACCCTACCAGCTAAAAGTGAGATCGAGCAAGGCGGCTTTACGCGAGGCAGCAGAACGTGATGGGTTTTTCCATCACGACCTTGCCCGTGGGTTCACCCCCCTGAGGGGCGCAGGTGCCGGGTATACGTTCCGTGACCTCGGATTTCTTGCTGCCGAGGGACACACCTAACATCACATCGTAGCATGCGCTGAGCATGTCGGACGACACATGCGCCGACAAGTGCTCGCTCGTGCAACTATCGTCCGTGTAAACATCAATCCGGACAACACACGACCCTCCTGTGGGGGGATCGCACGAGCAAGGGCTACACGTTCGTTGATCGCTGCCTTCGGCGAAAAATACGCTGCGTTCGGCCCAGGTCGGAGGACACGGAACATCCCCCGCGGTGTAGACACACGCCTGAAAGCGGTACGGCGGCTCCGACGAGCAGGGCGTGAGCTTGCACGGGTTTCCATCGCTGGCACAGCCCAGCGCAGCAACCGAGTCTGGTGTGGGCCATTCGTTCATGGTCCCGTTGTAGAGAACCGGGAGGTCCGTTGGCTCCTCCCCCTGCGTGAAGGAAGGACAATCCCCCTCCACGACCACGGGCGGGGCCACCGAGACGGAGCTGACACAAGGCACGCCACCACAGAGTTTGCCCTCGGCGATGGCGTTCGCAGCCGTGCACGAACCATCCCAGCCCGTCGGAGCATCAAACGATGCACTTGCCGGCGTAGGCGCGTCTTGACAAGCGCTTGCGTGTGTATCCCAGGATGTGGGGAGCTCGCAGGTACCCGGGGGCTCGCCGCACACGCACGTGGGACAATCACGCGGTAGGAGTTGCGGATCAGCCCAGGCCCAGACCTCCTCCTTCGTACCTGCTGGACAGTCGGGCAAGCCATAACTGGGCCCCGTGGCTACGAGGACAGGGCCTCGCCAACCCTCCGGCGCTTCGGGGGCACATACTCCAGGACATCCGATCGGGCCGGCGTCAGGGCACGTCTTCGGATCCGGTGGATAACCTAGCGCGATGCACTCGGCGAACTCTTCGGGAGTACCGACTCCGCAGACGCAGAAGAACTGGTGATCCAGGTCTTCGCTCCAGCCACAGGCCAGGGCGACGAACGGGAGAGTTACAGACAGCAGAAGACTCGACCACAGACGCATAAAACCCCCGATTAAACGGATGCGTGACTCAAAGGCTTTTTCCGTGCGCGCATGTTCAGAACATCCGATCCGGTCAAGTATCGGTCGCACCATCAGCGCCAGCGTCGGCGGGACAAGTTTCGGGATCGGGAGGCCAACCCTCAGCGAGGCAGTCGGCGAAGTCTTCAGGTGTGCCTACACCGCAGACACACACTGCTTCGTAATTCGCATCTTCACTCCAGCCGACATCCTCAGGAGCGAGATCAGACGTTTCACCGAAGCCCACACTTGAAGCCAACGCGTTCCCGGCAAACCTAGTTCCTGGGGACGAACCACCCATTGGTTCGTCGCAGGATCGACTACCACATGGTTTGTCTCTGGGGAAAGGGACAAACTTCGATCGCGCGCAAGTTTCTGAGCACGATCCCGACGCGGTTTTCCCGCGCACGGTCCCGCCATCGGCACCCGCGACGTCCGCGGACCAACCTCCCCCGGCCTCCCCAAAAATCGACAGGCGAATGTCGATTTCAACAGACGATCCGACTTCTCGACACATTTAACCAGCGAGGGTTCTACCTCCCAAACCCACGCGCCGAGCGACCCCAGCTCACCACCACTCGCCCGAAAAAATCACTGCTCCGGTCGATTCTTCCGGACGAAGCCCCTTCTCAACACACTTACGTAGGCAGGAGGAAACCACACCCACTTGGGTAGGTGAATGTGTGATGAGTGTCTGGATCGAAGCTGCCGGCGACGCCCTCTGCCTGTACTGGCCCATCCTTCCCGGGCTCGAGCTCGTCGTCTCTCGCATCGGGGGCAAGATCACCGTCGCCTACATGCTCGGCGAAGAGGGCGACGAGATCATGCTCCGCGCACGCCAGGACGACATGGAACGCGGCCGCGAGCTCTTCCACCTCGCCTTCACCTGGGGCCAAGCGTAAGAAGGCTTTCGGTCGTCGCGGCCTTCCTTATAGTGAAGGAGCAGGCGCGGCGGGGGCGTCGAGGTCGAGCACGACCGGCTCGTGTCCCGTCGCCCGCAAGAACCGCACGAGGTCCTCGCCACGGATCGCCGTCGTGTGGTCGTTCGTCAGGGGATGGCAGTGCACCGGGTCCCGCGTGAGGACCTTCGCGTCGAGCACCACCCGCACGAGGCCCGCCTCGTCCATCATCGCCGCGAGCGGCGTGACCGATCCCGGCTCGACCCCGAGGTGCTGCCGCAGCCTCTCGGGCGAGCAAAACGAGACGTGCCCCGCCCCGATACGACGGCCGAGGTCCCGCAGGTCCACCACGCGATCCTCGTCGAGCACCACGAGCCACATCGCGCCCTTCTTGTTGCGCAAGAAGAGGTTCTTCACATGTACGCCGTCATGCCGTACCCGATGCGCCTTCGCCTCCTCCACGGTGTAGACGGGCGGATGCGTGACGGTCTCCGTCTCGATGCCGAGGGCCGCGAGCCGCTCGAAGAGCGCGCCTTTTTGGGGGCTCGTCATGCGTGAGGGGTTACCCCGCAGGCGCTCGCCGATCAACGTTTCGTGCGCACGTCTCCCCGAGCCCACGCACGTGCGCTAGAGATGCGGGCGTCGGCAAGGAGCGAGTGATGGCGAAGGATCTCGAAGGCAAAGTGTTTCTGGTGACGGGCGCGACCGAAGGCATCGGCAAGGCGGCCGCCATGGCCTTCGCCAAGCGCGGCGCGACCCTCGTGCTCGTCGGGCGCAGCCGCGAGAAGAGCGAGCGCGTGGTGAAGGAGATCAAGGAGGCGAGCGGAAACGAAAACGTCGAGCTCCTCCTCGGCGACCTCTCGAAGATCGCCGACACGCGCGCCGTGGCCAGCGCCTTCCGCGCGAAATACGACCGGCTCGACGTGCTCGTGAACAACGCGGGCGCCGTCTTCACCGACCACAAGCTCAGCGACGACGGGATCGAGATGACGTTCGCGCTGAACCACATGGCCTACTTCGTCCTCACGACGAGCCTGCTCGACCTGATCAAGAAGACGCCGAAGGCCCGCGTGATCAGCACGTCGAGCGGCGCCCACCACATGGGCAAGATGGACCTCGCTACGGTCGCGAAGCGGAGCGGCAAGTCCGCGGGCTTCGGCGCGTACGGCGATTCGAAGCTCGCGAACGTCCTGTTCACGCGTGAGCTCGCCCGGCGCCTCGAAGGTTCGAGCGCGACGGCGAACTGCATGCACCCCGGCTACGTACGCACGGGCTTCGCGCTGAACAACGGCCCGATCGCGGCGGCCTTCGCCAAGGCCGCCGCCGCGCTGTTCGCCCGCACGCCGGAGAAGGGCGCCGACACGATCATCTGGCTCGCGACGAGCGACGAGGCCGCCTCGTACAACGGCGAATACTTCCAAGATCGCGGCGTCGCGCGGACGTCGAAGCGCGCGCGAAACGACGAGCTCGCGAAGGGCCTGTGGGAGCTCTCGGAGAAGCTCGCCTCCTGAACCTGCGCGCCCTTCAGCGCTCGCCGAGCCAGATCGCGGCGAACTCCATCACCCGCGCGTTGTCGGGCACCTGCTCGAGGAAGCTCTGCCGCCAGCGCGGATCGCTGATGCGATCGGCGCGCTTCTGCAGCCGTCGCCGCGCCTCCGTGATGCGACGCAGCGCCTCCTCCTCGGCCCCGTTCACGCGCAACGCGAGCGCGTACGTCCACTGGATCAGGCTCTCACCCTCCTCGATCCCTTCGAGCCGATCGAGGATCTGCATGGCCTCCGTCGCCTTCGTGAACGCCTCGCGCACGTTGTTCTGCACGATCTTGATCCCCGCGACGAGCGCGAGCGCGCACGCGCGCACCGCGGGCACGCCCTCGGAGACGTCCATCGCCTGCTGCGCCATGGCGAGCGCCTCGTCCGTCCGGCCCGCGAGCCGCAGGATCGTCGAGAGGTAGACCCGCACGAACCCCTCGCCGCGCCGGTTGCCTTGACGCACGAGGCGCTCGAGCGCCGCCGTCTCCACCACGATCGCCTCGGTGAGGTTCTCCATGTGCGCGAGGGCGTAACCGAGGTTCGCGAGGAGCGAGGAGACGAAGTCGAGCTGCATCGGCTCGGCGATCGCCTGCGCCTCGCGGAACGCCGCGACCGCGAGGCCATACGCGCCGAGGTGCAGGTACGCGTTGCCGATGTTGCAGCGCTGGAGGCAGGCGTTGCGCATGTCGCCGGCCGACGTGAAGTTCTCCACGGCCGACTCGATGCGCCGCACGTACGCGATGAGATCCCCCTCGTGCAGCGCGAGCTCGGCGCGCGCCACGTCGAGCCAGGCGAACACGAACGCGCTCGCCACGCTGTGCCGCTGCGCGAGACGCTGCGCGCCCGCGAAGACGTCGTGCGCTCGATCCGGCAGGCCCGCGCGCACGAGCGCGACGACCAGGCGCCCGGCCGTCACGATGTGCGCCTCGCTGAGCACGCCCTCGCGCGCGAGCGCGGCGAGCTCGTCGACGAAGGCCGCGATCCGCGCGCCGTCGCCCATGCTCGCCGACGCGATCACGAGGTGCCCGAGCGCGGCGTGATAGGCCGTGCTCCCGCGCGGCAAGCGCGTGATCGCCTCCTCCGCCGCGCGCCGCGCCTCGGCCATGTGACCGAGCCAGCGACGCGCGATCGCCTGCACGAGCCGCATGCGCGCGATCGTCTCCGGCGCGCTCGACGCCTCGATCGCCCGCGCCGCGTGGGCCTCCGCGTCCCGGAGCGCGTTCACGCCGAGCGCGTCGAACGCGGCGTTCTCCTCGGCCGTCGGCGGCGATCCGGGGAAGAGCGCGGCTGCGTCGCGCCACTCGATCTCCGACCGCGGGACCGTGGCGATCGTCGTCGTCGCGAGGCTCGCGATGGCCTCGTCGAGCTCGGTCACCGTGTCCTCGTCGAGGACGAGATCCGCCGGATCGAGCTCCTGCACATCCCCGCCGCCCTCGATCCCCTCTGTGCTGAGCCGCGACGTCGGCGCGGCCTCGACCTCGTCCAGAGGCGCGCCCATCGTCTGCGCGAGGACCACGCGGTGCGAGATGTTCTCGTAGGCGAAGACGAGTTTGTCGCGGAACGCCTGCATCGACGGATAACGCCGCTCTCGCTCCTGCACGAGCGCGCCCTGGACGACCTCGAGGAAGGCAGAGGGGATGTCGTCGACGAACATCGACAGGATCGGCGGCGGCTCCGTGACGATCTTGATGAGCACGGTCTGGTGCGTCGGGCCGTCGAAGGGCCGCCGCCCGGAGAGCAGCTCGAAGAGGACCGCGCCGACGGACCAGACATCGGCGCGCGCGTCGACCCCTGGATCTCCCTTCGCCTGCTCGGGCGCCATGTACTCGGGCGTGCCCATGACGACGCCGCTCAACGTCAGCTTGCGGTTCGGGTCGAGCGTGTGGACGCGGGCGAGGCCGAAGTCGATGAGCTTGGGGACGATCTCGCCGGAGGTCGACTCGGTGAGGACGATGTTCTCGGGCTTGATGTCGCGGTGCACGATGCCGCGGCGGTGCGCGGCGATGAGCGCGCCCATGATGGGGACCATGATCGTCATGGCCTCGTGCTCGGTGAGCCTGCCGCGCGGGGCGAGGTATTCACGCAAGCTCTCGCCCTCGAGCAGCTCCTGCACCATGTAAAACGTGCCGTCGCGGCGCTGCCCGACCTCGTGCACGGTCACCACGTTCGGGTGCTGGATCGCGGCGGTCGTCTGCGCTTCGCGGCGGAAGCGCGCGATCATGCTGGGGTCCCGATCGAAGTTCGGGTGCATCAGCTTGATGGCGACGCGCCGCTCCACGAACATGTCCCACGCCTCGAAGACGGTGCCCATCGAGCCCGCGGCGATGAGGCGCTGGAGCGAGAACTTGCCGGCGATCTGCATCCCCGGCTTGAACGTCCCTTGCTCCGAGGAGCGCGCCGCGCCCTCGTCGGCCCCTTCCGCGGAAGGAGGGATCACGCGCGGGTCGTCTTTGCGGCGTTGCCAGAAGCGAAGCATGGGCGCTCCTCCTCCGCGAGGAACCGTGAGGACACCGCGAGCCACGTTGGGTGTCAAGGTGGGCGGTCCGGGTCTTCACGCCCCGGCCGCGACGCAGAGCGCGGCGAATACGGCGCTTGCGCGGGCGGCTGCCGTGAGCTACCACGTCCGGGCTCACGATCCTATCCGGCGAGCAACCGCGGCAGATGCGCGCGTGCTTGCGTCCGACGAAGGCAACCGGGAAGGCGTGGCGGGGTGATACCGTGCGAGTGTCGCCCCGCGGTGGAGCGCGCCAGAGGGGCGCGTTTCACGCCCTTTCCGGACCCTGGCGGCTCGGCGGGAGGGGGCCAGCGAGACACACCCTTTTCGGGTTCGGGCCGCGAGAGAGCATTTTTCAACGTGACTTTTCCCGTTTCCGGGCGGCCCGTGGCGGCCCCCGTCGAGGCGCCGCGTGCCACGGGCAACGCGCCGATCGTTCCGGTTTCCATGGGCGGCGAGGCCCCCGGCGCTGCGTTCGCCGCGCTCGGCCTCGCGGCCCCGCTCGTGCGCGCCCTCGTGAAAGAGGGCTACGAGCACCCGACGCCCATTCAATCCCAGTCGATCCCCGAGGCGCTCTCCGGCCGTGATTTGCTCGGCTGCGCCCAGACCGGCACCGGCAAGACGGCGGCGTTCGTCCTGCCAATCCTCCAGCGCCTGTCGAAGACGCAACGGCATGGCGGCATTCGCGCGCTCGTCCTCACGCCGACCCGCGAGCTCGCGGCGCAGATCGGCGAGCGCGTCACCGCGTACGGGCGGCACCTCGGGCTTCGCCACGTCGTGATTTACGGCGGCGTCGGCCAGCGGCCGCAGGAGGAGAACCTCGCCAAGGGCCCCGATCTGCTCGTGGCCACGCCGGGCCGGCTGCTCGACCTGATGCAGCAGGGGTTCGTCCGCCTCGATCGCGTGGAGGTCTTCGTCCTCGACGAGGCCGATCGTATGCTCGACATGGGCTTCATCCACGACGTGCGCCGCGTCGTCGCGGCGCTGCCCAAGCAAAAGCAGACGCTCTTCTTCTCGGCGACGATGCCCCGCGAGATCGCCGCGCTCGCCGATAACATCCTGGTCGACCCGGCGCGCGTCTCGGTCACGCCCGCGCGCGCGGCCGCCGACACCGTCGAGCAGTCGATCTTCTTCGTCGAGAAGGCCGACAAACGCGCCCTGCTCGAGCGGCTCTTGCGAGCGTCGAGCGTCGAGCGCGCGCTCGTCTTCACCCGCACGAAGCACGGCGCCAACCGCATCTCCGAGCAGCTCGTGCGCGCCGGCATCGAGGCGCTCGCCATTCACGGCAACAAGTCGCAAGGCGCCCGCGAGCGCGCCCTCGACCGCTTCCGCCGCGGCGTCACGCCCGTGCTCGTCGCGACGGACATCGCCGCGCGTGGCATCGACGTCGAGGGCGTCTCGCACGTCATCAATTACGATCTGCCGAACGTGCCCGAGAGTTACGTGCACCGGATCGGCCGTACGGGCCGCGCGGGCGCGACGGGCAGCGCCATTTCGTTCTGCGACCGCGAGGAGCGCGCGCTGCTCTCGGACATCGAAAAGCTCCTCCGTCGCCGCATTCCGGTGGCCGAGGGCCAGGCGCCTCCCGCCGACGCGCCGCCCGCCCCGGCCCCGCGCGCCGAGACGCGCCGCGCCTTCGCGCCCGAAGATCGCCGCCGGGGACCGCGCCCCTCGCAAGGCCACGCCCCGCGCGGCCGTCGAAGCTGAATTCACGGTGATTGAGCGCGGGCCGCGCGCGCGTTATCCTCGCGCGCATGGCCCGTGCTTCGACCAGGCGCCACTTCCTCCTCGCCGCGGGTGCTGCCATCCCCGCGGCGACGTTCGCCTTGCTCTCGCGTGACGCCGACGCGCCCGCGCCCCTCGCCGCGGGCGGCGGGCTCGATCCCGACGCGCGCCCCGTGCTTCGAATCGTGAGGGCCGAGCCCACGCGGGACGGCGCCGGCGTGCGGCTCTCGCGCGCGCTCGGGGGCCGGGCCCTTCCCGACCTCGATCCCTTCCTCCTCCTCGACGAGTTCCACACCGATCGCCCGGACGATTACATCGCCGGTTTCCCCGATCATCCGCACCGCGGCTTCGAGACCGTCACGTACATGATCCACGGCGCGATGGAGCACCGGGACAGCGTGGGAAATCGGGGCCGCCTCGGCCCTGGCAGCGCGCAATGGATGACCGCGGGGCGCGGGATCATCCACTCCGAGATGCCCAGGCAGGAGCAGGGGCTCATGTGGGGTTTTCAGCTCTGGGTGAACCTGCCGGCCGCGCGCAAGATGACGAAGCCGCGATATCAGGACATCCCGCCCTCGGCGATCCCCGAGGTCGACATCACGGACGCGCGTGTGCGGGTCGTCGCGGGCGAGGCCGGAGGGCGGCGCGGGCCCGTGGACGGCGTGATCGTCGCGCCGAGCTTGCTCGACGTCACGCTCGAGGCCGGCGCGAGCTTCCGGCATCCCTTGCCGATCGAGCACAATGCATTCGTGTACGTGATCGAGGGCTCCGCGCGGATCGGGCCCGAGGGCACGAAGGTCGCGCGAGGCGAGCTCGCCGTGCTCGGCGCGGGCCGATCCGCCATTTCGACGAGCGCCGCCGGGGCGCGCCTCTTGCTTCTCGCGGGGCAGCCGATCGGCGAGCCGATCGCGCGCCGCGGGCCTTTCGTGATGAACACGGCGGAGGAGATCCAGCGGGCCTTCGAGGATTATCGCTCGGGGCGCCTCGTCGGGGGCTGAGGGGGTCGGCTCAGCGCCCCGCTTCCGTCAGCCTGGCACGGGAGGCGTGGGCGTCGAGGAAACGCGAGACCTCCGCGACCACCGCGGGCGAGATGTCGCGCCCGATGTCGTCCTGCGTGATCCGCGTGGCGTCCGGCTGGGTGATGCAGTTCAAGGCGTGCGTGACGCAATCGAGCACGCGCACCCGGTGCGGCGCGCGTGACGAGCCGTCGAGCCATTTCGCCCAGGTCTCGATCTCCGAGGGGACGACGTTGTAATCGTAGCTCCCGCCGAGCACGAGCAGCGGCCGATCGAGGTTTTCGGCGATCTCGGGCGCCTGCCGGGCGAGGTCGATCCACGACTCCCAGAGCCCTGGCGGCTGCCCGAGGATGGGCGCGCCGAGATGCGTGCCGCGTTCGATGTGACGCAGCGCCTGCGCGGCGGCATGAAGCTCCCGCGCCTCCGCCTCGGCGCGCTCCGGCTGCCCGGCCATGGTGAACGACCAGCGGACGCGCTCGCTTTGCTGCTCCAGCACGACGGCCATCGTGTGAAATGGCGGCGCCAGCATGATGCCCGCGCGCACCTCGGGGCGGTCCGAGAGCAGCACGGGGACGAGCTCCCCGCCTTCGCTGTGCCCCGCGAAAAACAGGCGTTCACGATCGATCTCGGGGCGGGCCGCCACCGCGTCGAGCGCGGCCTCGGCGTCGCGCACGTATTCGGTCGTGGCGAACTCCACCTCGAGCAGGGCGTACGGGAGGGAGGTGAAGCCGGTGTCGGCGCACGCGTTGAACTGGCCGCACGTGCGTTTGTCGTAACGATACACAGCGTATCCGCGGTCGGCGAGCGCCTCGGCGAGGCGCTGGTAGACGGGGATCTCGAAGCCGAAGCCGAGGCCAATCTGTCCACGCATCACGCCGTCGCGCGACATGGGGCCGCTGCCATGCACGATGACCACGGCGGGCACACGTTCGCCCTCCTCGCGCGCGGGGAGCGTCAACGTGCCTTCGAGGCGCCAGAGGCCACGATCGAAGGCGAGGGGCACGTCTTTTTTGGGCAGGCGCGGCCGGGCGGGCGCTGCGGCGGGCGTGCCTCGCGTGGCCGCGGGGCGGCTCGCGAGGGATGGCGCGGGTGGCGCCGAGCCGCAGGCGCAAAGGAGCGACACGGCGAGCGGCAGCGAGGCGAGGCGCATGGGTTTCATCCAGACGGCCGAGCGGCGTACTTCTTGGATGGTGACATCCTCTTCGGCGGGGTTCAATCCCGCCGGCGCGGCGCGTCGTCGCAGGATCAGGGCCGCGGCGCGGCGAGCGCGGCCTCGAGCGCGGTCATCTTTTTCTCGTCGGCCTCGTCGAGCGGGAGGGAGATGTCCGGCGTGATGCCCTCCACCTCGTTCGTCCCGTCGGCGCGGAAACGCGCGCAGTTCGGCATGTGCACGTCGAAGCCGATCTCTCGCAGGGCGAACCGTCCCCCGCCATTGACGTACCCGCACCCCGCGCCGGCCGTGCGAGCGCCGAGGATCGTGGCCGCGCCGTTGTCCTTGAACCAGGCGACGAAATCCTCGGAGGCCGAGCCCGTGCCACGGTCTGTCAGGACGAACAGCGGACCCTTCCAGGCGCCCCTGCCTTCGAGGGTCGTCGTCTCCGGCGTGTCGCTGAAAATCGAGCAGACCTTCTCGCCTCTCCACAGGGGCGCTCGATCGCAGGTCGGCGAGACGATTCGCGCCTCTTTGCGATGCAGGGTGCGCTCGGTGAACAGGGGGACGGCCTCCGAGACCCACTCGGTGCCGCCGCCATTGCCCGTGAGATCGACGAGCAGGCGCTTCGCCCCGCGATCACGCAGCGACCCGATCGCCGCCAGCAGCGCCTCCTGGAGCTTCGCGCGGACCGCGAGCTTCAAGGCCCGCTCGTCCATTCCCGCGGAGAATGCCTGCTCGCAGGTCGCCAGGTATCTGTCTTCCCCGAAATGGGCGATTCGGATCACCCCGAGCTCGCCGGTCACGCCGGCCGGGAATGGGGCCTCATGTACAAGGGCAAACCCCTTCATTTTCTTGAAAGGAAAACGGAAATCGACGGCGCGCGCCTCGTATCCCGCCGACGCGCAGCTCGCGACGGGCGGCGAGGGCGGCTCGGGCGCCTCGGCAGCAGGGGGAGGTGCAGGGCTCGGGCCTCTGCCCCTCGTCAGCTTGAAATGCGGATCCTGAAAGGCGCGGACGAACCGGCGGAGGGCGAGGAAGGCCTGCACCCGCGTGAACGCGCCGTCGAGCGCGGCGCGCGTATCGCGATCGAGCTTCACGGGATCGACCCCGCGACGCTCGACCATCCAGTCGAGGTTCGCGTACTCCCTGGCCATCGTGACCTCGAGCGCCTCGAAATCACGCAGCCACGTGCCGCGGTCGAACGTGATCACGTCCCAGCCGAGGAGCCCGAGCAAGATCGAAGACAATCCGATCCCGAGCCAGCGAAAAACCCTCCGGCCCGTCTTTTTTCCCACCTTCGGCGGCGATGCGCTTCCGCTCGGAGCTTCGTTCATGTTCGAGGTGATGTTTAGCGCATCCGACATCCGTCGGGCACGAAATTGCCATCTGTGCAGGTGCGTACACTTCGTCGCGGGCGCGTCCCGGTCGAACGGCATTCCTTTCCTAAAATTCGAGATTCGGCCGAGCGGGCATGCTCGGGCATCGATTTCGTGTCATGTCGAGCCCGCATTGCGCGCGCTTCGAGCGCGGGACGAACGGTGGAGAGGGAGGGCAGGATGGCGCATACCAAGACAACCTCGATCGACGAGCAGGCGAAGATCCGCGACCTGGAGGCCGAACGCAAGGATCCGGCCGGTACGCACCTGACAACCGACCAGGGGATCCGGATCGACGACACGGACAACTCGCTGAAGGTCGGCGCCCGCGGGCCCACGTTGCTCGAGGACTTCCATCTTCGCGAGAAGCTCACCCGATTCGATCACGAGCGGATCCCCGAGCGCGTGGTCCACGCCCGCGGCTCGGCGGCGCACGGGTATTTCCAGGTCTACGCGTCGCTGAAGGACCTCACCCGCGCACGATTCCTCCAGGATCCCGCCGTGAAGACCCCGGTCTTCGTGCGTTTCTCGACGGTCGTCGGCTCCCGCGGCTCCGCCGATACGGTGCGCGACGTGCGGGGCTTCGCGGTCAAGTTCTACACGGAGGAGGGCAATTTCGACCTCGTAGGCAACAACATCCCCGTCTTCTTCATCCAGGATGGAATCAAGTTCCCGGACCTGGTGCACGCGGTCAAACCCGAGCCGGACCGCGAGATCCCCCAGGCCGCGTCGGCGCACGATACCTTCTGGGATTTCGCGTCGCTCGTCCCCGAGATCACGCACATGCTCATGTGGGTCCTCTCGGACCGCGCGATCCCGCGCAGCTTCCGCATGATGGAGGGCTTCGGCGTCCACACGTTCCGGCTCGTCGACGAGGCAGGCAAATCACGCTTCGTCAAGTTCCACTGGAAGCCGCTCCTCGGCGTGCATTCGCTCGTCTGGGACGAGGCCCAGAAGATCGCCGGGCAGGACCCGGACTACCACCGGCGTGATCTCTGGAATGCGATCGAGAAGGGCGCATATCCCGAGTACGAGCTCGGCCTGCAGGTCATCGAGGAGGACGAGGCGGACGATTTCGATTTCGACCTGCTCGACCCGACGAAGATCGTCCCCGAGGAGCTCGTGCCCGTGCGGCGCGTGGGGAAGCTCGTGCTGAACAGAAACCCCGACAACTTCTTCGCCGAGACGGAGCAGGTCGCGTTTTGCGTGCAGAACGTCGTCCCGGGGGTCGATTTCACCGACGATCCGCTGATGCACGCGCGCCTCTTCTCGTACCTCGACACGCAGCTCACCCGGCTCGGAGGGCCGAACTTCGCGCAGATCCCGATCAACCGGCCCGTCGCCCGGGTGGACAACCACCAGAAAGACGGCTTCCACCAGCACCGGATCCCCACGGGGCGCGCGCATTACACGCCGAATTCGCTCGGCGGCGGCTGCCCGATGGTCGCGGGCCCCGGCGCGGGCGCGTTCACGCATTACCCCGAAAAACTCTCTGGGGTGAAGCAACGCGCCCGGAGCGAGAGCTTCGGCGACCATTTCAGCCAGGCGACGCTCTTCTGGAAGAGCATCTCCACGCCCGAGAAGGAGCACCTCGTGAAGGCGGCCATCTTCGAACTCGGCAAGGTGGAGAGCAAGGTGATCCGCGAGCGAATGGTGGAGCAATTCACGCGCGTGGACACCGCTTTCGGCCAGGCCGTGGCCGCGGGGCTCGGGATCACGGGGCACGCGGGCCTCGGGGCGGCCGTGAAGAGGGCGGCGCACGCCGCGGCGCAGAAGATCACGACGAAGCGCTCCGTGTCCGAATCGCCCGCGCTCAGCATGGAGAACACCGTGAAGAGCTCGATTCGTACCCGCCGCGTCGCCGTCCTCGCGGAGAAAGGCGTGAGCCTCGCGGAGCTCTCGGCGGTGAAGAGCGCGCTCGTCGCGGAAGGGGCCGAGGTGCACGTGATCTCGTCGACGCTCGGCACGATCGAGGCCGCGGAGGGAAGCGACGTCGAGGTTGATCAGGCGAGCATCCACGTCGGATCCGTCCTTTACGACGCGGTCTTCGTGCCCGGCGGAGCGGCGAGCGTCGAGGCGATGAAGAAGCTCGGGGATCCGATCCATTTCGTCAACGAGGCCTTCCGGCACAACAAGCCCATCGGCGCGACGGGCGAGGGCGTGGAGCTCTTGCTCGCCTCGCACATCAAGGGCGTCACGGTGGCGAGCGCTGGAGCGGCGGGACAAACCTTCAGCGCCGAGGGCGTGGTCACGGTGCGCGGCGCCAAGGATCTCGCAGTCTTCATCCAGGACTTCATCAAGGCGATCGCGCAGCACCGGCACTGGAGCCGCGCCGAGAAGGAGTCCGTGCCGGCCTGAGCTCAAACGCCGCGGAAAAAGCGGGTCTTCGCGGGAACTCGTCCACTTTTTCGATCCGGCGCGCGCGTCTGTGGCAGGATGCCACCTCCCGGCGCGCGCGCCGACGAAGGACGGAGACGGAAATGAAGAAACTCGCGGTTGGGTTCGTGATGATGAGCGCAATGCTGCTCGGTGCGGCTTGCAGCAAAGACGAGAAGCCCGAGGCCAAGCCGGCGGAGACGGCGGCGGCGCCGGCGGCCGCGCCCGCGGCGGAGTCGATCGGCGTTCCGGAGTGCGACGCTTATTTCAAGAAGGTCGCCGATTGCATGGGCAAGAAGCCCGAGCTCAAGCCCATGCTCGAGCCGGCGATGAAGCAGAGCGCGCAGGCCTGGAAGCCGCTCGCGGCGAACCCCGCCACGAGGGACGGGCTGATCAAGGGCTGCAACGCCGCGGTCGAGCAGCTCGAGAAGCAGTGTAACTGAGGCAAATCCGCGGGCGCCGGCATTCACGTCGGCGCCGCGAGATTCGACGCTCGCGTCGGCTAGAGCGCCACGGCCATGGCCACCTCGGGCTCGGGCGTGAGGATCTCGCATCCATTCCGCGTGACCACCACCGTGTGCTCGAACTGCGCCGAGAGGGAGCCGTCCTCGGTGACCACGGTCCAGCCGTCGTCGAGCAGCCGGACCGCCGCGCCCCCGAGGTTGACCATCGGCTCGATCGTGAAGACCATTCCCGCGCGGAGCCGCGGGCCCGTGCCGCGCCTGCCGACGTGGCTCACGTGCGGGGCGGCGTGCATCACGCGGCCGATGCCGTGGCCGCCGTATTCGCGCACCACGGAGCACCCCTCCTTGCGCGCCAGCTCCTCGATCGCCGCGCCGATATCGCCGAGCCGCGCGCCGTCGCGGACCTGGGCGATCCCGGCGTCGCGGCAGCGGCGCGCGACGTCGACGACGTGCCTCGCCTCCGGCGAGGAGCGGCCCACGATGAAGGTCGCCGACGTGTCGCCGTGATATCCGCCGAGCTCGGTGGTCACGTCGACATTGACGATGTCGCCGTCGGCGAGGACCTCCTTTGCGGTGGGTATACCGTGACAAACCACGTGGTTGCGGCTGACGCATACCGAGGCGGGGAAGCCGTGGTAGTTGAGCTGGCTCGGGCGCCCGCCGCGGCGCGCGGTGTCCTCTCGTACCCATTGATCGATCTGGTCGGCGCGCACGCCGGGGGCGAGGCGCGCCGCCACGGTGGCGAGGGTCGCGGCGGCGGCGCGGCCTGCGTGGCGCAGGGCCTCGACCGCGCGGAGCGTATGAATCTCGATGGTCGCCATGATGCCCGCGAGCATGAGGGCTCGCGAGGACGGTTGTCCAATACCGTTTGGATATGGCTTTCGCGCGGCGCTTGGATCCGGGCCCGGGCCGTGGTAGCGATCTCGCATGAGCCTGGCGCAGCTCAAGTACTTCGTGGCGGTGGCCGAGGAAGGCAACGTGACCCGCGCGGCGACGCGTCTCCGGATCGCGCAGCCGCCCTTGACCCGGCAGATCCGTAGCCTGGAGGAGGAGCTCGGCGTCCCGCTCTTCGAGCGGACGGCGCGTGGGGTGCGCCTCTTGCCGTCGGGCGAGACGATGCTCACGCACGCGCGCGCGATCCTGGCGCAGGTCGACGCGGCCGTGACGGCCGTGCAGGCGGGCGCTCCGGCGGAGGCAGGAGCGCCCGTCGTGACACGGCCGCGCTGACGGGCTTCAGCCCGCCGAGACGCGCTTGAAGGCCGGCCGCTCCATGCAGCGGCCCACCCACGCCTGCAGGTGGGGCCAGCGGGCCAGCGAGGGCACGATCACCATCTGGTACCACCACAGATCGGCCGCGAGGAGCGCGTCCGCCAGCGTGAACGTATCCCCGGTCAGGTAGGGTTTGTCCTTGAGCTCGGCGTCGAGCAGGTCGAGCAGCCCGTCGAACTCTTTGCGCGCGGCCTCGCCCTGCGCCGCATTCTTTTGCTCTTCCGGGGCCTCCGGCGACGTATTGTACATGACCCGCGTCCCGGCCGAGAGCAGCGACGCCGCGGCCCACACCGTCCACGACATCGCGCGCCCGTGCGCGGGCGTGCCGGCCTTGGGCCAGAGGCCCTTGTCCACGCCGTATTTCTCTCCGAGGAGAATGTTGATCGCCGCGGACTCGAAATAGGGCACGTCGTCGACGACGAGCGTCGGGACCTTGCCGTTCGGGTTCAGCTTCAGGAGCTCGGGCTTCTTCTGATCGCCCGCCTTCAGATCCAGCCGGATCCCCTCGTACGGGATGCCGAGCTCCTCGAGCGCCCAATGCGTGCGAACCGCGCTGGAGTACGGCGAGTAATAAAACGTGATGGCCATGTGATCGGTAACCTCCCTCTGGGCCCCGCTGTTTGGCATGAACGGACGGTCAGCACAAGAGGGGGCCGCGGCCGGGCGGCGCGGAAATGATGCTGCGCTCCGCTTGACATCTACGAAGAACTTCGTACATCATGGGGCCATGGTGAACAGGTCGCTCCCCACGGACGCGGAGCTCGCGATCTTGCGCGTCCTCTGGCGCCGCGGCCCCTCGACGGTGCGTGAGGTCCACGAGGACCTCAGGCCCGTCCAGGGCACGGGGTACACGACGGTGCTCAAGCTCATGCAGATCATGGCCCAGAAGGGGCTCGTCGAGCGGGACGAGGCGGGCAAGAGCCACGTGTATCGGGCCATGATCCCCGAGGAGCAGGCGCAACGCGGCCTCGTGCACGAGCTCGTCGAAAAGGCGTTCGGCGGCTCCGCGTCGCGGCTCGTCCTGCGCGCGCTCTCGAGCGAGCGAGCCTCCCGCGAGGAGCTCGCCGAGATCCGCGCGCTCCTCGACGACATCGAGCGAAAGAAGTCGAAATGAACCTCGCCACGCTCGCCACCTCGCCGTTCGTCGCGGCGCTCGGGCTCGCGCTCCTCCATTTCCTCTGGCAGGGCGCGGTGATCGCCCTCTTCCTCGCCGCGACCCTCTCGAGCCTGCCGCGCAGCCACGCCGCCGCGCGTTACACGGCCGCCTGCGCCGCGCTCGCCCTCATGGCGCTCGCGCCGCCCGTCACGTTCGCCTATTTTCACGCATCCTTCGCGGCCGTACCGTTCGTCCCGCCGAACGCCTTTGCCTTGCTCTCCGCCTCCGCGGAGGCCAGCGCGCCGCCTCTTTGGCCCGCGATCGTCGTCATGGCCTGGAGCGCCGGCGCGCTCTTCATGTCGGCCCGCCTCGCCGTGGGTCTCCTGCGCCTCTCGAGCTTGATCCGGCACCACACGATGCCCGTCTCCTCGGCGCTCGAGGTGCGCTTCGACAAACTCGCGCGGCGCCTCGGCGTCCGGGAGGGCGTGCGGCTCTTCGCCTCCGATCGCGTGGACGTGCCCATGGTCATCGGCTGGCTCCGGCCCGTCGTGCTCGTGCCCCTCTATGCGCTCACCGACCTTTCGCCGTCTTGCCTCTCCGCCCTGCTCGCGCACGAGCTCGCGCACGTGCGCAGGTTCGATTTCCTCACGAACATCCTGCAATCGATCGTCGAGGCAGCGTTGTTCTATCACCCCGCCGTCCACTGGGTCTCTCGTGTCGCCCGGAGAGAGCGCGAGCACCTCTGCGACGACGACGCCGTCGCGGCCGTCGGGGATCCGGTCCGTTATGCCCGCGCCCTCGCCGCGCTCGAGGGGATGCGCGCACGTACGCCCGAGCTCGCGCTCGGCTCGAATGGAGGTTCGCTCGTCATGAGAATTCGACGTCTGATCGATGGCACCACGCCCCAGCCGCCCACGAGCCGCGCCCTCGCCGCGCCCGCGCTCGCGCTCGCGAGCACGCTCGGCCTCGCCCTCGCCACCCTCGCCGCTTGCGGGGGAGAGCCGCCGCCCGCCGCGGAGAAGCCGAGCGTCACGGCCGCGCAAACAGAGGCCGCCGCGCTCGGCATTCCCTGGCTCCCTCCCGCCATCGCGCGCTGGGAATCGGCCATCGCCGCCTCCGCGCGCAAGGGCAACGTGGATCCCGAGGCCATCGCGATCCTCACGCTCGTCGAGTCGTGCGGGGATCCGAAGGCCAAGAGCCCGAGCGGCGCCCTCGGCCTGATGCAGCTCATGCCCCGGACCGCGAGCCTGGTCGCCGGGGAGCTCGGCATCACCGATCACGCGGACGAGCGCCTGCTCGATCCGGCCTACAACCTCGAGCTCGGCGCCTCGTATCTCGGCAAGCAGTTCGCCGAGTTTGGCAAGAAAGACCCGGCGCGCGCGTTCGAGCTCTCGGCCGCGGCGTACAACGGCGGCGAGAGCCGCGTGCGCGCGTGGCTCGACGGAAAGGCCGAGCTCTCCGAGGAGACCGAGACGTACCGCGCCCTCGCCACCGGCATGTGGAACGAGCGCCACGCGGCGCGCTCCGCGACGTACGACACCTGGCGCGAGCGCGTGCGCGGCAAGGTGGCCTCCCGCTCGGCCCACCCGCTCCCCGGCGCCCGCGTGACCTTGGCTTTTGGCGACACCGCGCCCAAACAGCCCCATGTCCTGCACCAGGGCGTGGACCTCGCGGCGGCGCCCGGGACGGTGGTGCTCGCGCCCCTCGACGGGACGGTCGAGCGTATCGAGCAGAGCTCGAAAGGCGAGCCCGTGCTCGTCCTCGCGCACGGCCGCGGCATCGAGACGCGATATCGCGGCCTCACGAACGTGAAGGCGCGACCTGGCGCGGCCGTGACGCGCGGGGCTGCGATCGGCGAGGTCGGCACGCCCGAAGGGGGGCCGCACGTGCACTTCGAGGTGCGCGACAATGGCGAGGCGATCGATCCGGCGCGTTATCTCGGACAAACCGTGACGCCCTGAGCGCGCGGAGCACGAACGAACGAGGGCGCATCGGGGTTGTTTTCCCCGAGCGCCCTCGTCGTGCCTGCAGAATGCTTACTTCTTCGGCTTCACGAACTTCAGCGTCATGCGATCGCTCTCGCCGATCGCCATGTACTTGTCCTTGTCCTTCTCGCCGAGCTCCAGCGTGGGCGGCAGCGTCCACACGCCTTCGGGGTGGTCCTTCGTGTCCTTCGGGTTCGCGTTGACCTCGGACTTGCCCTCGAGCTTGAAGCCCGCGGCCTCGGCCTGCTTGATCACGAACGCCTCGGGCAGGTAGCCCTGCGGCGCGCTCTTGTCGGGGTCCGCGTCGGGTTTGGCGCGGTGCTGCTCCACGCCGAGCACGCCGCCGGGCTTCAGCGCCGTGAACACCTCGGAGAGGAAGCCGGGCAGGAGTTTGTCGCGGTGCAGGCCGTGCATCGAGCGCATCACGATCACCAGGTCGACCTTGTTTTCGAGCCCGAATTTCGGGTTCTTCGGGTCGATCACGATCTTCTCGACCTTGCCGTAGAGCTCCGGCGACCGCTCGAGGAAACGCGAGAGGCGCTGGGCGTAGAACGTGCTGCGCGCCTCGGGCGGGCCCTTCGGGTCGGTCGTCGTCACGAGCAGCTTGCCTTGCGCGGCGAGCGTCGGGGCGAGGAGCTCCGTCCACCAGCCCTCACCGGGGCCGTATTCGAGCACGGTCATCTTCGGCGTCAGGCCGAAGAATTTCAGTGTCTCCTGGGGGTGGCGGTGCTTGTCGCGCTCGACGTTCTTGGGCACGCGGTGCTTGCCCGCGAGGATTTCCTTCAGCGCGGCGTCGAGCGACGCGTGCTTCTTTTCGGCGAGCTTCTTCGCCTCGGCCTTGATCTCCGGGGTGAAGCGCGTGTCCTCGGCCTTCGCCTCGGCCTCCCACTTGGCGCGATCGGCGGCGAGCTCCTGGGCGGCCTTCTGCTTCTTGAGCTCCTCGGGCGAGGGCTCCTTCGTGGCCTCGGGCGTGGCCGTCGGCGCGGCCGGGGCCGCCGTCGGCGCGGCGTTCGTCGTGGTGGTGGTCTCGGTGGCCGTCTCGTCGGGGTTCTGGACCTCCGGCGTCGAGGAGCCACAGGCGAGCATCGGCGCGGCCAGCAAGGCCAGCGCAAGCAGACTTCGTTTCATGGGACGCATCCTTGCCCCAACGGAAAGGCGAACGCAACGGCGGCGTCGAATCGGTTTGCCACGGCGCGCCCTGGATCACGCGAAAATTACGTCCGCACTTTTTCCAGGAATAAAATCACAATGTGTGGTCGCTCGCGACCTCGTGCGCTGCGTTTGGCGCCCTTGTGGGCTGCACGTAGGTGCTTTCAGTTTTCGTTCGCCGCGTCGAGCACGCCCGCCATGAACCGGACGAGCTCCCATTGCTGTGCGACCGTCGGCTCGCCGCGGAGCTCGACGTGCTCGACGGCCGGCGTCACGAGCGCGGCGCGCAGGAGCGGAGACGGGACGTCCTTCGCCAGCCACTCGGTCTCCGACGCCGGGATCACCGAATCCGTCGCGCCGTGCAGCAAGAACACGGGGGCGCGCAGCGCGCCGAGGTGACCGGCAGGAGAGACCGCCCCGGCTTGCTCGGGGTGTCTCGTGATCTCGTCGATGAGCGCCGGCACGTCGGCCTTTCCTTCGAGCAAAATTTCGACCTTCGCCCGCCCCTCGGCGCTCATCTCCGCGAGCTTCGCCTTCGACGCCTCGTGCTCCTCCCAGAGAAAGAGCCGGATCGCGTCACGCGCCGCGGGGGCGTCGGCCGGCGAGACGAGGCTCTCGACATGCGAATACAAAAGGACCAGCGCGCCATAAGGGTGCGCGGCGAGCGCCTCCTTGTGCCCGTCGGGCCACGTGGTCTCGTTCGTCTTGAAAAACTGAAGCACGCGGCGCATGTCGTGGTGCGCCCCGATCGCCACGACGAACGAGATGTCGTCCGCGAACGCCTCCGCCGACGCGGCGCGCAGGGCGAGGCCGCCCGCGAAGCTCATGCCCATGAGCCCGACGGGCCGGCCGCCGAGCCGCTCACGCAAGGAACGAGCGGCCGCGCCGAGGGTCCCGATCGAGGCCGGGTCGATGCGATAGTCGGCGATCTCCGCGACCTCGGGCGTGAGCACGACGATGCCCGAAGCCGCGATCGCGCGGGCAAAACGCATGAGGCGAGGCTCGTCGATGGCGAGGCGATGCACGCCGTGGACGATCACCACGCCGGGCGCATTCGTGGCGCCGACGGGCGAATACACGCGCGCCCGCACGGGCCCACGCGCGGAGGCCACCTCGGTCACGCTCTCGTCGAGCGCGTATTTTCCGTAGTCCGGCAAGAACCCCTGCGCGTGTTCGTCCGCGAAGCGCAAGAGGAGCGAGGCCGCGCGCAAATGCCGATCCGCCGGCCGCGCGAGGAGCACGACCGCCACGAGCAGGACGAAGAGCAGGGCGCGCCCCACCTTTCGCCGCTCGCGAGGCGCGTTCGCGGGGGCTTTCGTCTCGGTCATCGCAGCGGGAGCGTAGCAGGACGGAGCAGGAGCGTTCGAGGTCGGGAGCAACGAGGTGACGTTCGCCATGACCTCCAGCGTGAGGCCCGAAAGGGGAGGGGGCCTGTGCCGCTCGTCATGGTCCCTGGTCGATTTCCAGCATGACTTTCGGCACAGGCGCGCGTGCGTGGCGCTACGATGGCGCGCGCATGGACCGGCCGCCGCCCACCCGGATGTTGCTCTTCGTCGCGGGGACGCTGGCTTGGGCCGCCATCGCGCAGCCGTTTTTGCTGCCGCTCCTCCGGGATCCGGCGCGTATCACGGACGGGGCCGCGCTCGCGGGCCTCGCGGCGCACGCGGCGTACCTCGGCGCGTTCGTCACGAGCGCCTCGAGGCTCGAGAGGCTCGGGCCGAGGACCCGGATCGTGCTGCTCGCGGCGCAATCGGTGGCCGCGCTCGTGCTCGTGCACCTCCGGGACCTGTGGCTCGAAGCGGGGCTCCTGGCGATCGTGGCGGCGCAAGCGTCGTTGCTCCTGCCGCGCGTCGCCGCGCTCGGCTGGGTCGCCGCGCAGACCGCGGCGATCTTCCCTTTTTACGTGGGGCGCGCGGACGTGGCCCAGGCGGCGTTCTGGACGGCGGGCGTGCTCGGCTTTCAGCTCTTCGCCACCACGATCGGGACGCTGGCGCGGCACGAGGCGGCCGCGCGCGCCGAGCTCTCGCGGGCGGCGGCCGAGCTCCACGCCGCGCAGGTGATGCTCGCCGAGAGCGCGCGCACGGCCGAGCGGCTGCACATCGCGCGCGAATTGCACGACGCCGTCGGCCATCACCTCACGGCGATGAGCATCCACCTCGAGCTCGCGCGCCGCACTTCGCCCGGGGAAGAGGCCCTCGCGCGGGCGCACGAGCTCGCGAAGAGCACGCTCTCCGAGGTGCGCGGCGTCGTGCGCGCGATGCGCGAGGAGCGCGCGCTCGACCTGCCCCGCGCGATCGAGGCGCTCGCCGCGGGTTTGCCGCGCCCGCGGGTGCACGTCGATATCGCCGAGGACCTCCGGATCGACGACGACGCCCTCGCCCACGCGCTCTTTCGTGGCGTGCAGGAGGCGATCACGAATGCGGCGCGCCACGGAGGCGCGGAGAACGTCTGGGTCCGCGTCGCCGAGGGGCCGGAGGGGCTCGTGCTCGAGGCGCGCGATGACGGGCAGGGCGCGGAGGGCGTCGAGGAAGGCAGCGGGCTCTCGGGGCTGCGCGAGCGGGCCCTTGCGCTCGGTGGGGCCTTGACCGTGAGGCCCGGTCCGGGCAAAGGGTTCGAATTACGCGTGGTCGTTCCGCCGCGCTCGCTCCCCCGAGGTGCGCCGTGATTCACGTCTTGCTCGCGGACGATCAGACGCTCGTGCGGCAGGGGATCAAGAGCCTGCTCGCGCTCACGCCCGACATCCGGGTCGCCGCCGAGGCGAGCGACGGCGAGGAGGCGCTCGCGATCGTCGCGACGACCGCGCTCGACGTGCTCCTGCTCGACGTGCGAATGCCTCGAAAAACCGGGCTCGACGTGCTCACGGCGCTGCGGGGAAACAACAAGGCGCCTCCCGCCATCTTGCTCACGACGTTCGACGACGACGCCGTCGCTGCGGCGGGGATCCGGCTCGGGGCGCGGGGGTTTCTGTTGAAGGACATCGGCCTCGAGCAGCTCGCCGAGGCGATCCGCGCCGTGCACGCGGGCGGCACGCTCTGGAACCCGGCGATCACCGAGAAGGTCCTCCGCGGGCTCGACCGCTTGAAGCTCGACGTCCCGGTGATCGAGCCCATGGCCGCGCTCACGGCGCGCGAGGTCGAGGTCTTGCGCCTCATGGCCTCGGGGGCGAGCAACCGCGAGATCGCCGAGATGCTCGGGACGGCCGAGGGCACCGTGAAGAACCACGCGTCGAGCATCTTCTCGAAGCTCGGGGTGCGGGATCGGACGAAGGCCGTGCTGCGGGCGATCGAGCTCGGATGTATCTAGCGACGGCTCAAGGCTTCGACACGTACGCGACCATGAAGCACATCTCCTGGTTCGTGCCCTCGCCCCAGGCGACGTCGAGCGGCGGGAAGGACGTCTGCCCTTTGGCCGTCGTCGAGTTGTCCCAGGTGCATTCGGTGACGAACCGCTGACCCGGCTGCCACACGACCGGCTCGTCGAACATGTAGAGCGCCTGGTGGTGGAAATCGAAATGGCCCCGCGCGACGCACGTGTTCGCGCCCGCGTCGTCCTCGATCCACGCGTCGTAGGAGCGGCCGAGGAGGTGCATGTGCGGCAGGAGGCCGTAAATCGTCATCGGCTCGCCCTCGTTCGTGACCGCGCTCCGCTCGACGTGCTGCGAGGCGCCCGCGGGGATCGTGAATGGCACCGGGCCGAAGACGTCCATGAAGACCTCCGCGGCGGGCGCCTCCGTCGAGAGGCGCATGTGATACGCCGACCGATCGAGCGCGCCGGGCTTCGACGCGTAATAATGCATCTGCATCACGATCTGCTCGCCCGGATCGAGCCGGATCGCCGCGCCCTTCGGCAGCTCCATCACGGAGACGCCCGGCGCGAAGCCGTGCAGGAGCTGCCAGTCGAGCTCCAGGATCGGGTTCCGGCACGGAAAGCCCTTCGTGCCCGGCGGGACGCCGTAGCCCGCGCCCGCGTCGTGCCCCGCGTCGCGGTAGAGCGCGATGTGATGCACGACCGACGGGTCGCCGGGCACGGCCTCGATCGCCTTGATCCACGCGGTCGCGGCGAGCGGATTGTCGAGCACGACGCACCAGTATTCATTGCCGTCGTCGTCCGGCGCCACCTCGTGCGCCTCGGGCATCTCGAAGACGAGGTCCGGATCCTCGATATGCGCGGCGCCGTGCTGCGGCGGCGCCGCTTCGCCCGGATCGCCGAGCGGCGCGCCGGCCGCGGCCCACGCGCGGAAACGCGCGCGCTCCTCCGGGGAGAGGTACATCTTCTCCGCGCCTGCATACGGCCGGCACGAAGGGTCGAGCGCGGGAGGCGGCATCTCGCCCGACGCGACCCGCGCGGCCATCGTGGGCGCGAGCGCCTGCGCCGTCGCGGCGTCCCGCAGGTCCACCCTGCCCACGCCGACCCCGTCGTGGCACGCGGCGCACGATCGTTCGACCAGCGGCTGGATGTCCCGGTACCACGTCGGCCCGGGCTCCGGCTCCGCGCCACACGCGGCCGCCCCGGCGGCCCCGCAAACTGCAAAAATCAACCCAAACGCCCTTCGTTTCCAGGCATTTTCATCACGCATGACACACCTCTCCACGCCTGCGCGTGTTCGGTCCGGCGCAGGTTCAAACGGTTGTTTCAAACAGTTGTTTGAGGAGCCGATTCGTTCAGCGAAGAGCAGGATTCCGACGTCGGCGCCCACGAGGAGGGCTGCGGGGGCTCGACGGCTTCGCGGGATCTGGGCTAGAGGTCGGTCTGCGATGGAGAGCGAGCAGGGCGGCGCGCGCGAGCGGATCATGGAGGCCGCGATCGAGGTCGTCGCGCGCGAAGGGATCGAGTCCCTCACGGTGCGCGCGATCGCCCAGCGAGCGGGCGTGAACGTCGCCGCGATCAACTATTACTTCGGGAGCAAGGAGCGGCTCGTCGAGGCGGTGCTCGCGCGTACGCTGGAGAATGGGCTCGGCGGGCAGCTCCGCGAGCTCGACGCATGCATCGAGGCCGAGCGCGGGGACGTGCGCGTCGCGCTCGAGCGCTTCGTGCGGGAGCTCTTGCCGGACGCCGTGCGGTATCCGCGTCTCAGCGCAGCTCACCTGCACGACGCCATCATGCGTCAGGACTACTCGGGTCAGGCCGTGAAGGCGTACCGCGATTTCCTCGAAGGTTTTTTCCGGCGCGTGCGCCTCGCCTTGCCGAGAGGCACGGAGGAGGAGCAGCGCCTCTCCGTCGCTGCATTCTGGTCCGCCCTTCATCTGGTTTGCCTCGCGCCACGCCTCTGCGAGGGATTCGTTCCCCGCGGCCTCCACGAGCGCGCGGGGGCCGAGCCGTTCGCGCGCCTGCTCGTCCAGCAGCTCCTCGGCGAGCGCCCCGAGCCACGGCGGCGCCCCGGGCGCCACAGGCGGGAAAAAGTCCCAGGCTGAAGGAGCGGCCGCGCCGTGTGGTCGCGTGAAGCTTCCCAACCGCTGCCCAGATCTGCATACTCGCGCCGATGGCCGACGAGAGCGACCTCGGGAAAGGGCGGACCGTCTCGCGCCGCGTGCTCCTGGCCGGCGGCGCGCTCGCGGCGCTCGAGGCCGCCGGATGTAACGTTTTACCGGCCGAGGTGCCGAGAGCGCCCGCGGTCCGGCGGCGGATCCGGGACCTCGGGATCGCCATCGGGGCGCTGCCGCCCGGCCGTCACAATGCGATCACCGACGTGCCCGGCGTGCGCGTGGGCCACCTGACGCGTATCGAGGGCGAAGGCCCGCTCGTGCCCGGTCGCGGCCCGATCCGCACCGGCGTGACCGTGATCATGCCCGGCGACGATGTTTGGCGCGACAATCTGCCCGCGGCGCGCTTCACGTTGAACGGCAATGGTGAGCTCACGGGCGTCACCACGCTGGACCGGCGCGGCCTCCTGGAGACGCCGATCTTCCTGACCGACACCTCGAACATCGGCCGGGTGATGGACGGCGCGCTCGCTTGGATGCTGGAGACGTACCCCGAGATCGGCGACACCGCGCCCGTCCCCACGCCGATCGTGGGCGAGACCTGGGCCGCGTTCCTGCACGACGCCGAGGGCCGGCACCTCACGGACGCGCACGTGCGCGAGGCCATCCTGTCGGCGCGCGGCGGCCCGGTCGAGGAGGGGGCCGTGGGCGGCGGCACGGGAATGCTCTGTTACGAATTCAAGGGCGGCATCGGGACCGCGTCGAGGCGGCTGCCCGCTTCGATGGGGAGCTACACGCTCGGCGTCCTGGTGCAGGCGAACCACGGCAGGAGGCATCAGCTCCGGATCGACGGCGTGCCGGTGGGTCGAGAGATCACGGAGGGAATGCCCTTCGAGGGCAGGAAGACGAAATCGATCTTGATCATCGGCGCCACCGACGCGCCGATGACGCCGGTGCAGCTCGGGAGGCTGGCGAAGCGGATGGCGCTCGGCCTGGGGCGGACGGGCGCGGTCTCGATGCACGGGTCGGGGGATCTTTTGCTCTTCTTTTCGACAGGCGTCCGCGTGCGGCGCGGCGCCGCCCTGACCGCGGCGCCCGTCTGGAACGACGAGCACATCAGCGTGGCGCACGAGGCCGCGGTCGAGGCGACGGAGGAGGCCGTGCTCAATGCCATGGCGATGGCCCGGACGACGACCGGCATCCACGGAAATACGGCCTACGCGCTGCCGCTCGACAGGTTGCCCGACATCATGCGCAAGTACGGCCGTCCGATCCCGACACGTTAGGAGCCGCATAGAACCATGCCGTCCGATCGCGAGCTTCGCCATTCGATCATCGACGTCCCCGGCGTGGAGGTCGGGCACCTGACCGTGGCCGAGGGCGACGTACAGACGGGCGTGACCGTGATCTTCCCGTGTCCGCCGTCCGTGCGTCATCGGAAGTTTTCCCTCGGCGTGTACGTCGCCGGCGCGGGGCTCGCCTTCACGGGCGTGCAGGTGGCGGAGGATTTCGGCACGTTCGCGTCGCCGATCGTGCTCTGCAATGCGACGAGCGTGGGCGCGGCCTACGACGCGCTGATCACGCGGGGGCACAGGCGGGACCCGGAGCTGCCGGTCGACGATGGCTGGCCGCCCGTCGTGGTGGGGATCGACGACGGGTATTTGAACGATTTGCGGCGGCGCCGGGTGAAGCACGACGACGTGCTCGCCGCGTGCGAGGCGGCGCGCGGCGACGTGCCGGCCTCGGGGAGCGTGGGCATTGGCCGGGGGCTCGTGGCCCTCGGGTACAAGGGCGGCGTGGGGGACGCCTCGGCCGCTGCGCGCGTCGGGGAAAACCCGTTTGTCGTGGGCGTGCTGCTCGTGGCGAACGGCGGCGCGCCGCGCGGGGGGGCCGTGCGCGCGGCCTCGCCTGGATTCGCGGCGATCGTCGCGACGGACGCGCCGCTTTTCCCCGAGGAGCTCCGGTGGCTGGGTGAGGCCGCGATGCGTGGGGTCGACGCGGCCGCGACGATCGGCGGCGAAGAGGGGCGGCTCGCGCTCGTCTTTTCGGTGGCGAATACGATCGACGGGTCCCTCACGGCGCCGCCGGGGCGGCTTTATGAGGCGCAGCGGCTCGGGGTGGCCGGGCTCGGCCCGCTCTGCGACGCGGCGGCCCGCGCGGCGCGGGGGGCGCTGGGAAAGGCGCTCGGGGGAGCGGCGGCGGTGACGGGGCGGAAGGGGCGTACGGCGGCGAAGGCGCCGGCCGAGGTCATCACTTCCCTCGGGGAGCTCTAGACGGTATCGACGCGGCTCTCTCCGTGCGCTACAAGGGACGCGTGCGAATCTTCTTCTCGACACTTCTTTTCACCATGATCTCGACGTTCACAGTCCTCGCCGCGGCGGACGTGCCGGGGCCGCGCAACGAATGCGACGTCGAGGGGCTCGGCTGTCAGTCGTGCTGGGGGCACTATGGCGATAGCCCGAGCGACAAGGAGCAGTTCGAGCTTTGCGCAGCACCTCTCCGCGAGAAAGGGCTCGTGGAGGCTTGCCGCCACAGGCAGGGCGCCGGCGATTCGGTCTTTTTTTGCCCGGCGGGCGTGAAGCCGGAGACGCGCGTGGTCGGCGGTGGCTGCGGCGCTTGTGCTTCGGCGGGGGCCGCGGGGGGCGCGGGGATGGTCGTTTTCCTCGCCGGTATGGGAATCGCGTGGGCGCGGCGTCGTCGGACGTCGGCGCCGCGACGGTCGAGCTGATGCGCGGCGAGGTTCGGCGTGAACGGCCGCCATCCTGCCCGTTCCGGAAGGAGAAACCCGTGATATGCTCGGCGTATGAGCAAGGACGATCGTCGTCGGGACGAGGGAGGTGAGCTCGCGGCCGCAGCGCTCTCCCTGGAGCAGGAGCTGCGGCGCTTCGAAGAGCTCGCCGCGGGGGTCGGGCGGGCGCCGCTGAACTCGCAGAAGGGCATCGAGCAAGCGGCGCGGGCCACGAGCGACGCGGCGGCCTCGCAGTCGCGTTTCGCCCAGCATTTGAAGGCGCTCGTCGACGCCGTGAACGCCGCGCGTGACCGGCAGGCGGCGGCGGCGGCGACGATCAACGCGCGGGTGGGGGAGATCGACGCGCGCGCCGCGAAGTTCATGGAGCTTCGCGAGCGCTTCGCGCAGCTCGGCACGCAGGCGGCCGAGGTCAACGTGATCATGCAGCGGGCCGCGGCGGTCAAGCGCGAGCCCGGCGACGGCTCCGATCGTACGGAGCTCCGCGCGTCGATCGCGCAGGCGCTCGAGGGGCTCGGCGCGGTCGTCGAGGGCGCGCAGCAGCTCGTGCACGACGCGCGCGAGGCCGAAGCGCAGGACCTCTCGCGCGAGGCGGAGGCGCTGCGGCAGCAGGTCCTCTCTGCGCGGAACAAGCTCGGGCTCTTGCAGAAGCACCTCGAGAACGAGGGCCCGCCGCCGAATTGATGCCCCGCGCATCTGCTCGTTCCCATCCTGGCGACTTTCTGCGATAAGGTCTCCCCGGACGAACGAGGGACAAGCGCATGGCGGAGACGAAAAAGGCGTCGGAGGGCGGTATCGTCGGCCTCCTGGGGATCCTCATTGGCGGGGGCTGCGTGCTCGTCGCCCTGGTCGGCGTGCTCAACACCGCGCTCGACCTGAAGCTCGCGCTCTCGGTGTATGGCACGAGCACGCCCCTGCCGAGCAGCTACGAGGAGTGCGCCGGCGTCGCTGCGGCGGGCGTGCTCCTGATCGGGCTCACGGCCTTCGGCGGGCTCGTGCGCCGCAAGTTCACCGAGGCCAAAGGCAAGCCGCTGCTTCGGGTCGGCATCCTCCTCGGCGCGCTCGCCTTGCTCGTCGTCGTCGGCCGCGGGCTCCAGATCGTCGCGCTGAAGAGCACGTACGGGAGCATGCTCGCTTATTATGCGACCGACGGCGATCTCGAAGACGTCAAGGCCGAGCTGGCCAAGGGCCCGGACCGCTCGGCGCTCGACCGGGCCGTCGGCCGCGCCGCGCAATACGACAATGCTCCCGCGTTGGCCCTCCTCCTGGAAGCGGGCGCCGACATGCGCGACTCGACCCGCCCCGAGGCGCATCGCCGCTGCCCGCTCCTCGGCCGGAGCTACGAGTTCGTCAAGACGGCGCTCGACCGCGGGATCAAGCCCGACGCCTGCCCGAGAGGCGAGGCCGCGGTCTGGGAGGCCGTGCGTCACGGGAAAAACGACGAGGAGGTGGCCAAGACCGTCTCGCTCCTGATCGGCGCGGGCTGGTCCGCGTCGGCCGTCTCGGCGTCGGACCGCCGGTCGGCGAAGGACATCGCCGCCCAGAAGAAATGGCAGAAGACGCTGGCGGCGCTGGATGGCGGAGCGAAATGAGGGTTTGTCCGAGGCGTCGTCGTCGACGTGTACACCCTGGAATAACGCGCTTGCCTCGCGCGTTCGTCGCGGACCATGATACGTTTGTCGCTTTTTTCTGTCGCCGCCGTCCTCCTCTGCGCGTGTGCCGCCCCGCCTCGCGCGCTCGACGTGACGCGCCTCGAACGGGACATCGCCGCGGCCGAAGCGCGCTCGGGGGGTCGCCTCGGCGTCGCGGTGGTCGAGCCGACCTCGGGGGAGCGGTGGGTGCACCACGCGGGCCAGCGTTTTCCTCTGCAGAGCACCTTCAAGGCGCCGCTCGCCGCGGCGGTGCTCGCGCGCGTGGACGCGGGCGCGCTCTCGCTCGATACGAAGATCGAGGTGCGTCGCGACGATTTGAGCGTCTGCTGGAGCCCGCTCGCGGAGAGCTTCCAGGGCGAGGCACAATCGTTTTCGGTGCTCGACCTGATCACGGAGTCGGTCACCACGAGCGACAATACGGCGGCCGACGTGCTCATGCACCAGCTCGGCGGCCCCGAGAGCGTCAATGTTTTGCTCTCGAAATCGGCCGTCGTGGGGATACGCGTCGATCGGTACGAGCGTGATTTGCAGCTCCAGTTCCATGGGCTCGCCGCCTACGAGCCGGCCATGTCCACCTGCGAGGGGATGGACGCCGCGGTCGCTCGGGTGCCCAAGGACGAGCAGCTCCGCGCCTACGAGGCCTACCTGCGTGATCCCCGCGATACGACGACGCCCGAAGCCGCGGCGGATTTCCTGTTGAAGCTCGATCGCGGCGAGATGCTCGGGCCCACGTCGACGCGTGTCCTGCTCGATATCATGTACGCGACCAAGACCGGCGCGCAGAGGCTACGCGCGGGGCTCCCGCCGGGCGCGCGTTTGGCGCACAAAACCGGGACGTCCGCGGATACCGAGGGCCGCAATGGCGCGACGAACGACATCGGCATCGCCACGCTGCCGGACGGGCGAAAGCTCGTGATCGTGGCGCTCTTGACGGACTCGAATGCGCCTCAGGAGACCCGCGAGGCGGCCCTGGCCGACGTCGCGCGCGCCGCCGTGGGGGCCCTCGCGAGCACGCCTCCTGGCGGGACTTGACGGCGCGGATCGCTGGTTTTCCGGGCTCCCCGCAGCGCTGACGACGCTTCGAGGTTGCCCTTCGCCGACACCCTCGTCTAGACTCGGCGAGTTTTTCAGCCGAGCCTGCAATGGATCCATCCCCGGACAAACCCGGCCCCGGCGCCACACGGACGCCCCTTCCGACGCCACGCGCGCAGGGGATCCTCTCCGCGCTCTTCGTCGAGGCCTCGCCGATCGACCTGCGCCTCGTGGGCCGCACCTTGTTCCACGCGGCGCTGGTCGGGGTCGGGGCGGGCGTCGTCTCCGTGGTGTTTTTTGCGGCGATCGAGCTCCTGGATCGGTTCTTCCTCGCGGGCCTCGCCGGCTACCGCGCGCTGCGCGCCGCAGGCGAGGCGTTCTTCGGCGAGCACGCCGCGGGCACCTTCCGTCCCTGGGTCCTCTTCATGTTGCCCGGCCTCGGCGGCCTCGCGAGCGGGCTCGTCACCCGCCTCGCGCCCGAATGCCGCGGAGGCGGCGGCGACGCGATGATCGAGGCATTTCATCGCCACGGCGGCGTGCTCCGGCGGCGCGTCATCTGGGTGAAGGCGCTCGCCTCGGCGCTCACGCTGGGGACGGGCGGCGCGGGCGGGCGCGAGGGGCCCACGATGCAGATCGGCGCGGCGTTCGGGTCGTTCGTGGCCGGGACGCTGAACGTCTCGGCCCGCGAGCGGCGTATCCTCATGATCTCGGGCGTCGCGGCCGGCATGAGCGCGATCTTCCGGACCCCGCTCGGCGCCGCGTTGCTCGCCACCGAGGTCCTCTACCGCGACGACGTGGAGAACGACGCGCTCGTCCCCGCGCTGCTCGCGAGCGTCCTTTCGTATTCGGTCTTCATCTCGGTCTTCGGCGAGGCCACGCTGTTCGCGCATTCGCCGCGGTATCCGTTCGTCCCGGCGCACCTGCCGCTTTATGCGCTCCTCGCCATCTTCATCGCGCTCTCGGCCATCGTATTCCTCAAGACGATGGACTTCGTGAAGCGCGCCTCTGCGCGCCTGCCCGTCCCCGACTGGGCGCGCCCGGGCGTTGGCGGGCTCGCGCTCGGGCTCGTGGCGGTGCCATTGCTGCTTTTCCTCGGCGCGTGGCACGTCGTGCCGGCGGGGCAGGGGATCGGCGTGCTCGGGGGCGGTTATGGCGCCGCGCAGGTGGCCATCACGGGCGCGTCGTGGTTGCCCGAGGGCTGGCACGGCGTGGAGCTGCTCGTGGTGCTCGCGGTGCTCAAGATCGTCGCCGCGTCGCTCACCATCGGCACGGGCGGCAGCGCCGGCGATTTCGCCCCGTCGCTGGCGATCGGCGGGCTCGTCGGGGGCGCGTTCGGCCGCATCGCGGAGCTCTCGATCGGCGATCCGCGCATCGACCCCGGCGCCTTCGCGCTCGTCGGGATGGGCACGTTTTACGGGGGCGTCGCGCACGTGCCGATCGGCTCGCTCGTCATGGTTTGCGAGCTCGCGGGCAGCTATGACCTGCTCGTGCCGCTCATGCTGGCCGAGGGCATTGCGTTCGTGGCGCTTCGCGATCGCTCGCTTTATTCGGCCCAGGTCCCCACGCAGCGTGATTCTCCGGCGCATCCGCCGGGCGTGCTCGACGTGCTCCGCTCCCTCAAGGTCGCCGACGTGATGGTCGCCGGCAGGCCCTTCGTCCATTTTGCCCTCGCGACGCCCGTGCACGAGGTCCTCCGCCTCGCGGCCGACACGGGCTGGCAGGACGTGTTCCCCGTGCTCGACGCGCACGGCAAGATGGCCGGGGTCATCACGAGTGACGTCGTGCGTTTGCTGGCCACGGAGCGCGAGCTCGAGGGATTGACCGTCGCCGCCGACGCCATGCAGCCGCCCGTGACGTTGCGGCCGGACGATGATTTGAGGAAGGCGACCGAGGTGCTGCTCGCGCAGGGCGTGCGGGAGGTGCCCGTCGTCGACGATTCGGGCAGGATCGTGGGTTTCCTCGACGAATCCGAGGTGAGCCGCGCTTACCTCGACTCGACGCCGCGCGAAGAGCGGGCGGCTTGATCTTCTCTGGATGAAGGCGCGCGGAGGAGCCTGGGGCCTCCTCGCTCCGCTCCTCGATCGTTGCCCGAGCGTGGCGGGCTCGGGCTCTCTCGGGCGCGGCGTTCACGCGGGAAACGGCACCGGTCTCGCATGTGCGAGGTGGGGAGCCTGCTGCGAGGGTCGCGGCAGGCATTCAACCGGAAGGAGACGATCATGACTCGGGTACTCCGGCCCTTGTTCGCCGCGCTCGCGCTCGGGCTCTTCGCGGCGCCGGCCCTGGCGGACCACCACGAGGGGCATTCGCTCGAGGATCAATACGAAGACGCCGACAAGTCCGATATCCCGTTCGCGAACCTGCCCACCGCGGCGCAAACGACCCTCCGGACGTGGGCCAGCGGGGGCCAGATCAAGAAGGTCGAGCAGATCTCGCTGAAGGGCGGCCAGGTCCACTACAAGGCGGAGATCGAGAAAGCCGACGGCCAGAAGCTCGAGGTCGCCGTGACCGCGGACGGCAAGCTCGTCGCCAAGGGCGAGGACATCGACTGATCGGGGCCGAGGCGCCGCGCTCGAGCGAGCTCGCGGGACACGCGCGCTCGCTCGAACGTGGCCGGAGTTGACTCGAACGACCTTATGAGTCATCTTGGTCGGGATGGCAGGCCGACGTATCCAGAAGCCCCGCGACCCTGCGCGTCGCCAGCGCATCCTCGAAGCGGCGCGGCGGCACTTCACCCAGCACGGCTTCAAGGGGACGAACCTCGACGCGGTCGCGGCCGAGGCGGGCTGCGCGAAGGGCGCGCTGTACCTCGAGTTCGCCGACAAGGAGTCGCTCCTGCGTGAGGTCGTCGAGCAGGCGTTCGCGGCGATCGGCGCTCGTTACGTCGAGGAGGTGATGACGATCGAGTCGCCACTCGAGCGGATCGTCGGCACCCTGCGCTTCGCGTATCGCCAGCTCCTCGCCGATCCGATGTTCGGCAAGCTGCTCCGCGAGGACCCGGATCTGCGCGCGCTCGGGCTCGCCTCGGACGCGAAAAAGATCGAGCAGGGCCGGGCGCAGGTCGCCATGATCCGCGGCTGGGTCGACGAGGGGATCACGCGCGGCGAGATCCGCGCCGACGTCGATCGCGACGCGGTCCCGATCGTCCTCGGGGTGCTGCGCTTCGCCCCGCAACACCTCGGCCTCGTCGCCGAGCTCGGCCTCTTTTCACCCGAGCGCGCGCTCGACGCGATCGTCGACGTCTTCCGCGCGGGCCTCTCCGCGAAGAGGGACCCCGAGGAGCCGGAGAGCTCCCGACGCACGAAACCGAGGAGATCCAAGCGATGACCAAGACGCATGCAATCGAGCTTTCCGGCCTGACGAAGCGATTCGGAGGGGTGACGGCCGTCGACGACGTCACGTTTTTCGTCGAGCCCGGCGAGGTCTTCGGGTTCATGGGGCACAACGGCGCGGGGAAAACCACGACGCTGCGCATGCTCCTCGGGCTCACGCCCCTCACGTCCGGCTCGGCGCGCGTGCTCGGCCGGGAGGTCGGGCAGGAGACGCTCGAGGTTCGCCGCACAGCGGGGTATTTGCCGGCGCATTACACCCTCCCGCCCGACATGACGGCGCGGCAATTCTTGCAATACGTCGGCGCCATGTTCGCGCTCCCGCGGGACGTGATCACGGAGCGCGCGGAGGCGCTGCTCCGACGTTTCGACCTCGTGCGTGACGCGGATCGAGCGCTGCGCGGCTTCTCCACCGGCATGGCGCAGAAGGTGGGGCTCGCCCAGGCGCTCATCAACGAGCCACGCGTGCTCTTGCTCGACGAGCCGACCTCGGGCCTCGATCCGCTCGGCCGCCACGAGCTGCTCGAGCTGCTCCGCGAGCTCGCCCGCGATCGGGGCGTCACCGTCCTCTTTTCGTCGCACATCCTCTCCGACGTCGAGGCGCTTTGCCGGCACGTGGCCGTCCTGCATCGGGCCAGGCTCGTCGCGTTCGGCGACGTCGAAGAGCTCAAGGATCGGCACGGCGCTCGCACGATGGACGACCTCTACCTCGCGCTCGTGCGCAAGGAGGCCGCGTGATCCGGCTCCAGTGGCTCGACTATCTCGCGACCTTGCGCGAGCGCAAGACGTGGCTCTGCGGCGCCATGCTCCTCTACGCGGTGCTCGCCATTCCGGCGATGCTCGCGCGCCCGCCCGCGCACGTGCAGGACGCGATCGCCATGTGGTTCGGCGACGACAGGCCGTTCGTGATCTTCATGTTCGTGTGGATCGACCTCGCGATGAACAAGGCGATCGCGTTCCTCCCGGTCGTGCTCGCGAGCGGCGTCGTGCTGCGCGAGCGCGACGTCGGCGTGCTCTCGATCCTCGCGGCCAAACCCCTCTCGATGCCGCGTTACTTCGCGTTACGCGCGATCAGCGCGTGTGGCGTCATGGCCACGCTCCACGTGGGCACGCAGCTCCTCGGCCTGCTCTACTTCCCCTCGCGCGTGCCGGGCTTCCGACCCGGGACGTTCCTCGCCGCGATGACGCTGCACCTCTTCGGCGCGGTCTTCGCGACCGGGCTCTCGGCCGCGATCGCCGCCTGGGTGAAGCACCGCGGCGCGTCCGCTTTGATCGGGCTCACGGTGCTCGGCCTGCTCGTCGGGATGTCGCTCGTCGGCTTCTACCAGCCGGCGTGGCGGCCCGCGTTGCTCGTGAACCCCATCGCGCTCGGCGCGCTCTCGCTCGGGAGCCTCGACCACCTCGGCCCGGCCGAGCTCGCGCCGCCGATGTTCGCCCTCGCGCTCCTCTCGATCGCCGCGATCGGCGTCGGCGCCGCCGGCGTGCGCCGCATGGAGGCTTGATCATGACCACGTCGGCTTCGCTCCGCGATTATTACGTGCTCGAGGCGCGCCACATGCCGCGCCGCGCTCCGATGGCGGCTGCGATCGTCGGCGCCGCCGCGGTCCTTGGGACCCACGCGCTCCTCGTGCGTCTGCCCGAGCGCGTGATCCGCTTCCTGGAGCAGGCGTTCGACATCCGGGGCATGGCGGCGGTCCTGCTCGTCAACGACCTGCTCGCCTCGTATTTCGCTGCGTTTTTCGTGGGGCTCGCGGGCCTGCTCGGCGCCCTCGTCGCGGCCCGGGAAGAGGGTCGGCTCGAGCTCTTGCTCGCCAAGCCGATCCCGGCCCACGTGGTCCTCGCCGCGCGCGTCGTTCCCATCCTCGGCGCTGCGGCTGCGAGCGGCGCGGCCGTCTCCATCGTGACGGCGATCGCGCTCGTGCCGCACCTCGTGCCGGGCGACATGATCAGCTTCGCAGGCGCGCTCGGCGCGGGGCTCTTTCTCACCGCGTACGCGCTGCTCCTGCTCGCGCTGCTCTTGCCGCTGCTCGTGCGCATGCGCGACACCTTCCATGCGTTGCTCGTCGGGGCCGTCGTGTGGCTCGTGCCCGTGCTGCCGAGCGCCGTCTTGATCTATCGCCCCGACGTCTACGAGAACCACACGACGTTGCGATCCACGATCGCCATGCCCACCCTCCTCTGGCACGACGCCACCTCCGCGTGGCTTGGCCCTCTCTCGCTCGTGGTCGTGATCCCGCTCTGCGTGCTCTTCGTGCGGCTCGCCGGTCGCGTGCTCGAGCGGTCCGACACGCGCTGACGTCTCCTCGCGGAATGCGGGTCCCCGTCGCTTGACGTGCGCCGGTCCATGCTGTCCGATGCGCGCCGAAAACGTCCCCGCCGGCTGCGGCCTCGTCGAGCCGCGGTGTACACGCGGGGCCAGCATTCACCTGGTGGGAGACATGCAATCTCGATCCGTTCCACGCACGCGCGCCGCCCATCGGCGGATCCTCGGCGCGGCGATCGGCTGGGTTTGTCACAGCCTGATCCTCGCCGCGCTCGCAGGGTGTAGTTCTGAAAAGCCAAACCCGGGCCCGCAGGAAAATGCAGGCGCTCCGGCGCAGGCCGCGGCCGTGACAAACCCTGCCGCGTCCCCCGATCTCGCCGCCGTCATGCGCCGGACGCACTTCGGCTATCGCGCCGAGGGCTCCGAGTTCTCGGCCGGGCACGTGACGTACGCGGTCAAGGCGAGCCCCGAGGCGCTCATGGTGTGGCCGAGCGAGGGCGACCTCGCGGTCACGCCCGAGGAGAGCACCACGGCGCCGTTCGTCGCGTCGCTGGAGAGCATCACGCGCGGCGGGACGTCGATCGTGGAGACGCGCGGCGGCACGGCCGCGGTGCGCGCCGACGCGAGCCTCGGCATCCAGCGCGGCGCCGTCGTCGAGCACCTCGAGAACGACGAGGAGGGCGTCGAGCAGAGCTTCGAATTCGCCGATCGCCCGGCGGGCGTGGGTGATCTCGAGCTGAAGATCGCGGTGACGGGTGAAGAGTTCCTCGGCGAGACCGAGGGCGGCTTGCACTTCGCCGATCCCGCGACGGGCGTCGGCGTGCGTTACGGCGTGGCCACGTGGATCGACGCGAACGGCGTGCGGACGCACGTGGAGTCGGACTTCGTGGACGGGCGCATCGTGCTGCGCGTGCCGTCTTCCGTGCTCGACGCGAGCGCGTATCCGGCGGTGCTCGATCCCGTGATCGGCCCCGAGACCGCGATCGACACGCCCGTGCACGCCGCGACGACCAGGGAGCAGTACGAGACGGTCGTCTCGTACGCGGGCGGCAACTTCCTCGTCGTCTGGTCGGACACTCGGTACCAGGGCTCCGAGGCCGTGTACGGCGCGCGCGTGTCGTCGGCCGGCACCGTGCTCGATACGTCGGGCATCCCGATCGCGGTCGCGAAGGGCTACCAGTATTCGCCGGCCGTGGCGAACAACGGGACGGACTGGATGGTCACGTGGCTCGACACGCGCAACGGCGTGAGTGACGTCTACGCCGCGCGCGTCACCGCGGCAGGCGTCGTGCAGGATCCGAACGGGATCGCCGTTGCCACCGGCGGCAGCAAGAGCGCTCCTTCGATCGCGTTCGACGGCACGAACTACTTCATCGTGCACGGGTCGAACAACGTGGTGCGCGGGTCGTTCGTCGGGATGAACGGTACGGTCAACCCGACGACCGTGACCATCACCTCGTCGACGTACAATCCGGTCGACACGGCGGTCGCCTTCAACGGTACGCACTACCTCGTCGCGACGAACGTCTGGACGGGCGCGTCGTATTATCGCGTCGTCGGGCGACGCGTGTCTCCCGCCGGCACCGTGATCGACGCGAGCGACATCTACGCATGCAACAACAGCTCGGTTTGTCCCAACGGGCCGATCGGGTTGGCGTCGGACGGGGTGAACTGGCTGCTCGCCTGGGACAACCACTCCAACGCGAACACCGTCTACGGCCAGCGCATCTCGTCGACCGGCAGCGTCATGGATGGGAGCAGCGGCTTCACCATCGGGTCGGGCGCGAATGCGTTCGCTCCCACGAACGTCGCCGTCGTCTTCGCGGGCAACGGCTACGGCGTGTTCTGGGACGACCAGATCCAGGTCTATGGCGCACGCGTGAGCTCGGGCGCGGCGGTGCTCGTGACGGCGACCGTCGTGACGAACGAGATGGGCATGCGCCTGTACCCCGGGGCGGCGCACGACGGGACGAACTTCTACGTGGCCTTCAGCGACCTGCGCAACGAGGTGACGGGGACCTCGTCCGACATCTACGGGCTGCGCGTGTCGAACGCGATCGTCAAGGTCGACGCCACGAGCACGCTGCTCTCCCGCGCTTCGAACGACGAGCGTCACCCGCGCGTCGCATACAACGGGACGAACTGGCTCGTGGTCTGGGAGGACCTGCGCCCGGGCCTCACGAGCGACATCTGGGGCGCGCGCCTCTCCAGCGCGGGAACGGTGCTCGATCCGGGCGGGATCGCGATCTCGCAGGCGACGGACGTGCAGCTCGTCCCGTCCGTCGCGGCGAACGGCGCCGACTGGCTCGTGGTCTGGCAAGACCGGCGGAACGGCTCCGGCAACGACGACATCTTCGCGTCGCGTGTCTCCAGCACGGGCGCCGTGCTCGACGCCGGCGGCGTCGCCGTGAACACGGCGAGCGGCAACCAGATGAACCCTGTCGTCGCGGCCGACGGGACGAACTGGCTCGTCACGTGGCGCGACGCCAGCAGCGTCGAGATCTGGGGCGCGCGTGTCGCGCCCGCGTCGACCGTGCTCGATCCCGCGGGCATCAAGATCTCGACCGGCGGCGGCTCGTTCCCCGCCCTCGCGTACAACGGGACGAACTACCTCGTCGCCTGGACCAAGCCGACGAACTCGAGCGACATCT
The DNA here is from genome assembly GCF_009649845.1 of Polyangium spumosum. NCBI lineage: Bacteria > Pseudomonadati > Myxococcota > Polyangiales > Polyangiaceae > Polyangium > Polyangium spumosum. The sequence goes on along the minus strand of NZ_WJIE01000005.1, from coordinate 134,831 downwards.
TCGCCTCGCGCGTCGCGCCCGACGGCTCGGTCCTCGACGCGGGCGCGCTCGCGATCCCGGTCTCGGCCGTCGTGGGTTCGACCGAGACGAGCGCCACGGTCGCGTCGAACGGGACGGACTGGTTTGTCGCATGGAACGGCTCCAACGACGTGCGCGGCGCCCGCGTCAACGCCGCGGGGACGGTGCTCGACGTCGTGGGTATCACCGTGAGCAACGCGCTGAACACCCAGGGCTACCCCTCCGCGGCCTGGGACGGCACGCAGTACTGGGTCGCCTGGCAGGACGACCGCGTGACCTCGAGTTATCAGGACATCTACGCCGCGCGTATCACGAGCACCGGCACGAACAAGGATCCGGGCGGGCTCGTCGTGTCGAACGACGTGCTGCAGCGCGAGCTCCGGCCGCAGCTCGCGGCGGGCAAGCCGCAGGAGGTCCTCGCCACGTACTACCGGTTCGATCCGCAGCAGCCCTACGGCGCGGATCGGGCGCGCGCGCGTCTCCTCTCGGACGTCTCGCCGGGCGCGAACGGCACGGCCTGCTCGATCGCCGCGCAATGCGTGAGCGGGTTCTGCGCGGACGGCGTCTGCTGCGACGCGGGCTGCACGAGCACCTGCCAGGCCTGCACCGCCGCGAAGAAGGGCGCGGGCGCGGACGGCGTCTGCGGGCCGATCGCGGTCGACACCGATCCCGACAACGAGTGCACCGATCAGGGCGCGAGCTCGTGCGGGACGAACGGGAGCTGCAACGGCATGGCCGCGTGCAAGCTCTATGCTGCGGGCACGAGCTGCGGATCGACGTGTAATGGCGGATCGCTCCAGCCCGAGGCCTGCGACGGCGCGGGGACGTGCGCGGCGAACGGCACGCCGACGAGCTGCGCGCCGTACACCTGCAGCAATGACATGTGCAAGAGCTCGTGCACGACGGGCGCGGATTGCGCGGCCGGTTTCTCGTGCGTGGGCGGCGCGTGCGTGGGCCTGCTCGGCAACGGCGCACAATGCATGACGAGCGCCGATTGCCAGTCGGGCAACTGCGTCGACGGCGTCTGCTGCAACACGGCCTGCACGGGCTCGTGCCAGGCGTGCTCGGCGGGCAAGAAGGGCGAGGGCGCGGACGGGACGTGCGGGCCCATCGTGGTCGGCGCGGATCCGGACAACGAGTGCTCGGCGGAGGCGGCCTCGACCTGCGGCAGGACGGGGCAATGTAATGGCGCCGGCGCCTGCCAGCTCCACGGGGCGGGCACGTCTTGCGGCAGCCCGCTCTGCGATGGGACGGTGCTGAAGGGCCAGATCTGCGACGGCGTGGGCACGTGCATCCCGTCCACGATGGGGCAAGAGTGTGCGCCGTACGCGTGCTCGAGCGGCGCTTGCGAGGGCGCGTGCGCGACGAGCGCCGATTGCGCTTCGGGGTTTGCCTGCGTGATGGGCGCGTGTGTCCCGCCGCTCGGTAATGGCGGGGCGTGCTCGACGAACGCCCAGTGCGCGTCGGGCTTCTGCGTCGACGGCGTGTGTTGCAACACGACGTGCGGCGGGCTTTGCCAGGCGTGCACCGTGGCCAAGAAGGGCAATGGCTCGGACGGCGTGTGTGGGCCCATCGCGCTCGGCGTCGATCCGGACAACGAGTGCATGACGCAGGCCGCGACGAGCTGCGGGCAGACGGGCGCTTGTAATGGCACGGGCGCCTGCCAGCTCCACCCGCAGGGCACCTCCTGCGGCGTGAGCACCTGCCAGGGCAGCGTGGTGACGGGCCAGATCTGCAATGGCTCGGGGCAGTGCGTGAACGACGCGATGGGGCAGGACTGCGCGCCGTACGTCTGCTCGGCGGGGACGTGCAAGAACCCCTGCACGAACAGCAACGAGTGCTTGCCGGGCAACGTCTGCAATGCGGGCGCTTGTCAGCCGGCGGGCTCGCCGGGCGCGCCCTGCGCGAACGCGTCGGAGTGCAGCTCGGGCTTCTGCGTGGACGGCGTCTGCTGCGACGCGGCCTGCAATGGCGGCTGCGAGGCCTGCTCCACGGCGAAGAAGGGCCAGGGCGCCGACGGGGCGTGCGGGCCGATCAAGAACGGGACGGACCCGGATAACGAGTGCGCGGCCCAGGTGCCCTCGACCTGCGGCCAGAACGGCCAGTGCAACGGCGATGGCGCGTGCGCGCTCCACGCCTCGGGCACGCAATGCGCCCCGGGCGCGTGCGCGGGGACCACGCAAACGAACCCGTCGCAGTGCGACGGCGGCGGCACGTGTGTCGCCGGCACGGAGACGAGCTGCGTGCCCGGGTACGCTTGCGACGGGACGAAGTGCGCGACGAGCTGCACGAGCGACAGCCAATGCGCCCCGGACCACGAGTGTGATCCGGTCATGGAGTGGTGCATTCCCTCCATGGGCGCGGGTGGCGCTGGCGGCGCTGGCGGCGCTGGCGGCGCTGGCGGCGCTGGCGGCGCTGGCGGCGCTGGCGGCGATGGTGGTGCCGGTGGCAATGGCGGCAATGGTGGTGCCGGTGGCGCTGGCGGCGCTGGCGGCGCAGGCGGCATGGGCGGCATGGGCGGCAGGGATGGCGCCGGCGGCGGCGGGCAAACGACGGACAGCAGCGGCTGCGGCTGCCGGACGGCGCCTGCGTCCTCCACGGCCTCCGGCGTTGGCGCTCTGCTCGTCGTGGCGGCGTTTGGCCTGCGCCGGCGTCGTCGCTCGGCCTGAGCCCCTCCCTCTCTCCTCCCTCCTGGCCGCGCCCTGACGGGCGCGGCGTCCCGCCTCGCTTCGGGTACACTCCGCCCAGATGCCGGCGCCCACGCACCTCCTCGTCGCGAACCCGATGGCCCAGAGCGGGCGTAATGCGGCGCGAATCGATCGCGCATTACGCTTGCTTCGCGCGGCGGGGCTCGGGGCGCGCCTCTTGCCGACCGAGCCCGGCGGGAAAACCGTGCAGGCGGTGCGAGACGCGCTCGCGGAGGAGCCGTATCGATGCGTCATTGCCATGGGCGGAGACGGGACGTTTCGCGAGGTCGCGGAGGGGCTGCTCGAGAGCCCGCGGAGGGACGCGGTGACGCTCGGCATGCTCCCCGCGGGGACCGCGAACAACCACGGCCTGAGCTTCGGGCTGAGGGCCGGTGAGGGCGCGCTCGATCGTAATGTCCGCGTGCTCGTCATCGGCCGGGAGACAAGGCTCGACGCGGGAAACCTCGAGGCGCAGGACGGCGCCGGCAGGACGGTCGCGCGCGCGACCTTCTTCGACTCCGTGGGTTATGGCATCGGCGCGGCGGTGATCGCGGCGCGCAACGTGGACCGCCATCGGGCCCGGCGCCTCGGGGCCGCGGCGCTGTACCGCGACGAGCTCGTTTATGGTGGCGCCTTGCTCCGTACCCTCCTCTCTGCTCCGCGCACGGACGTCGATTGCGTGGCCGAGGTCGCCGCCGACGAATGTCGATACGAGGCGCGGCTCACGGAGCTCTTGATTCGAGGGACACCCGTGTACGCAGGCGGTTGGGTGGTGGACCCGACCGCGCGCCACGACGACGGCCTGTTCGAGGTGATCCCCTTTCCCACGCGGCGCGATTGGCTCCTGCGCGCCACGCTCGGCCTCTCGCTCGGGCCCCTCGCGCGCGCCCGGCTCGTCGCCCCCGATGCGCCCCCGGGGACGCGGCGGTCCGCGCGGATCGATATCCATTTCCGCGTCGCGGAAGGCGACGCTCCCCCGCCTTGTCAGCTCGACGGCGAGGAGTTCCCTCGCCACGAGCGGGCTTCGATCGAGGTCCTCCCTCGCGTGCTCAGGCTGATCGTCCCCGCTGCTGCCAGGGGAACCGACCGCTGAGCTCGACCTCCAGCGTCCAGACGAGGTGACGAACGAGCCGGCCCGTCGCGACCACGATGCCCAGGGCGATGACCGCGACGCCGAACGCGTCGATGAGCGTGCCCGTCCCGCGGATCACGACGTCGAGGTCCATGACCCGTCCCTTCAGCTTCAGCAGGAACCGTGCCGCTCGTTTTGCCGAGCCGTTTGAGGACAAACCATTTGACGAAGCCGAGTGATGGCGGAACGATCTCGTGGCGATGGGCGAGAGAGGCGAGCAGACGCGACGTTCCTTCCTCGCGGCGGCGGCGGCGCTCCCGCTCTCTGCGCTGATCCACGGTTGTCGGGGCGCGCCCTCCTCGGACGCCGAAGGGGCCCTGGATCTCCCCGAGGTCTCCGCGCCGCCGCCGCCCGTCCCGGGCGCCGCGCGGCACGCGGGCGCGCGGCTCGTGTATTATGCGGAGTCGGTCGGTATCGGCGCCGCCATCGATCGTGTCCTCGCGCGGCGGTTCGCCCTGGACACGGGCGCCGTCGTGGACGTCGTCCTGCGCCCGCGTGACGCCACCGAGACCTACGCGGGCTACCAGCGCCTCTTCCAGGCACGCTCCGCCGATGTGGATATCCTCTCGCTCGACGTCGTATGGCCTGGCATTTTCGCGCCGCATTTGCTCGACCTCGGAGAGGCCCTCGGGGGCCTCGCGGCGACGCACCTCGAGGCCGCCATCCGGAACGACACCGTGGAGGGGCGGCTCGTGGCTATGCCTTATTTCACCGATTTCGGCATGCTCTACCATCGCACCGATCTGCTCCAGAAGTACGGATTCGTGGCGGCCCCGGCGACGTGGGACGAGCTCGAATCGATGGCGCGGAGGATCCAGGAGGGGGAGCGCGCGCGCAGCCGCTCGTTCGCCGGCTTCGTCTGGCAGGGCAAGGCGTACGAGGGGCTCACCTGCAATGCGCTCGAGTGGATCCATTCGCACGGAGGAGGCACCATCCTGGAGGGCCGCGAGCCCACGGTCGAGAACCCCCGGGCCGCGCGGGCCCTCGCGCGTTTCCACAGGTTCGTCGGGACGATTTCGCCGATCGGCGTGACGGGATACGAGGAAGAGGACGCGCGCAACGTGTTTCAGGGAGGCAATGCGGCCTTCATGCGCAACTGGCCATACGCGTACGCGGCGGGGAACATGAAGGGCTCCTCGATCGAGGGGCGCTTCGACGTCGCGCCGCTCCCGCGCGAGCCCGGCCACGAGAGCAGCGCGACCCTGGGCGGATGGACCCTCGGCGTATCGAGGTATTCACGCTTTCCCGACGCGGCGATCGATTTCGTGGGCTACCTCTGCTCGCCCGAGGTGCAGCGCTTCCGGGCGCTCGTCGGCGGATACATCCCCACGATCCCCGCGGTGCAGAGGGATCCGGACGTCGCCCGGGTCCTGCCTTTCCTCGAGCGCGTCCGGGGGTCGACGCTGATCGCGCGGCCCTCGAGCCAGGCGGGGGCGAGGTACAACGAGGTGTCCATCGCCTTTTATCAAGGCGTGAGCAAGGCGCTTTACGGGACGGACCCCGAGGAGGCGCTCTCGCAGATCGCGCGGCGCATCCGGCGCTCGTTACGCTGAGGGGCGCGGGATGAGCACGACCATGGGCGGCGCGAAAGAAACAAAAAATCTCGCGGGGAGCCGCGCGAAGAGGCGCGCCAGGGTGGCGTGGGCGTTCCTCTCGCCGGCCCTCGTCGTGACGGCGTTCGTGGCGCTGTATCCGCTCGTCCAGACCCTGTACCTGAGCCTCACGAACACCCGGCTCGGCAGCGAGGAGCCGGCTCGGTTCGTGGGTTTGTCGAACTATGTGGAGCTCGTCCACGATGGGTTTTTCCTGGACGCGCTCCTCCTCACCGTGCTCTTCGCCGTGCTCACCGTGATCCTGGAGCTCGCCCTCGGCCTCGGCATCGCGCTGCTCCTCGATGCTCGTTTCAAGGGTCGCTCCGCGATGCGCGCGGCGATGCTCGTCCCCTGGGCGATCCCCACGGCGGTGTCCACGCAGATGTGGAAATGGATGTACAACGACGTCTACGGCGTCTTCAATGACATCCTCGTCGATCGCCTGGGGCTCGTCTCCGAGCCGATCGCGTTCACCGCGGACCCGAGGACGTCGCTCGCCGCGGCCGTGCTCGTGGACGTCTGGAAGACGACGCCGTTCGTCGCATTGCTCCTCCTCGCAGGGCTGCAGCTCATCCCGCGCGAGCTCTACGAGGCCGCGCGCGTCGACGGCGCCACGCGCCTCCAGGCCTTCACGCGCATCACCCTGCCGCTCCTCCGGCCCGCCCTGCTCGTCGCGCTCGTGTTCCGTACGCTCGACGCATTACGCGTTTTCGACGTCTTCTACGTGATGTTCGGGAGCCGGCCCGACATGCAGACGCTGGCCACGTATGCCCACGAGATCCTCGTCAGCATCTCCGACGTTGGATATGGATCGGCAGTCTCCACCGCGATTTTCCTCGTCATCGCCGTCTTCATCGGCATTTACATCGCGCTCTTCCGCGGGAGGGAGGCATGAAGGTCCGGGCCACGGCGAAGCGCGTCGCGTTCGGGCTCTGCGTCTTCTGTCTCCTCGTGTATCTCGTGTTTCCTTTTGGCTGGGCGCTCGTGTCCTCGTTCAAGACGAACGCCGAGCTCTTCGCGACGCCCGCGCGGTTCTGGCCCGCGCACCCGACGCTCGAGCATTATCGCCACGTGCTCGCGAACGACGATTTCCTCCGCGCGGCGCTGAACAGCGTCTTCGTGGCCTGCTCCGTGACGCTCGTCTCCCTCGCGATCGGCGCGCTCTCGGCGTTCGCCCTCGGCCGCTACCGATTCCGCGGCCGCAGCCTCGTGCTCTACGTCGTCCTCTCGATGACGCTTTTCCCCCAGATCGCCGTCCTCGGCGCGCTCTTCCAGCTCGTCAATGCGCTCGGCCTCTACAACCGGTTGCCGGCCCTCACCCTGACGTACCTCGTCTTCACGCTGCCATTCACCGTCTGGGTGCTCACCGGGTTCCTCGAAGCCGTGCCGATCGAAATCGAGGAGGCGGCCATCATGGATGGCGCGTCTCCGCTCCAGCTCTTCGCGAAGATCATGCTCCCGCTCGCGGCCCCCGGGATGGTCACGACGGGGCTGCTCTCCTTCATCGCCGCCTGGAACGAGCTCCTGTTCGCGCTCTCCTTCATGCAGACCCCGGACAAACGGACCGTGACCTATGCGATCCTCTCGTTCTCCGCGACGACGAGCTCGGCCTTCGAGGTGCCCTGGGGGCAGATGATGGCCGCGTCCGTGCTCGTGACGACGCCGCTCGTCGTGCTCGCGCTGATCTTCCAGCGACGTATCATCGCGGGCCTCACCGCGGGAGCGGTCAAGGGCTGATCACGATTCTCGCAGGCGCTCGCCGAAGAAGGCGAGCACGCGGTCGAGCGCCTGTCGCGTGGGGTGACCGGCCTCGTCGACGAGGTCGCTCGTCACGACGGAATGGGCGCGCCGCGGGATGCCCCAGGGGTTCTGCGGGCCCGAGTCGATTTCGATGGATTCGAGCGCGGGGCCGAGGGCCTTGCGTAACGACACGAAGCGCTCGCCCGGGCAGAGCGGGTCGTGCGTGAAGCGCATGGCGAGCACCTGCGCGCCGGCCGCGCATCGCTCCTTCACGGCGGCGAGGTCACGATCCGAGATGTGCATTCCGGCGCGGCGAGCCGCGCCGAGTCCGAGCGGCAACGATGGCTGGCTGAGCACCGGCGCCGCGACCACCGGATCCACCATGAGCGCGAGCGCGAAATTGCCGGTGATGCACATGCCGATTGCGCCGACGCCTCTCCCGCCGAGCTCCGCGTGGACGTGACGGCAGAGCGCGCGCAGCCAGTCGACGAGGGGGCTCGATTCATGGGCCGCGAGCACCGCGAACTCGCGTGAGATGCACGCCCGCGTGAGCTCGGTGATTGCATAAGGAAAGGAGAGCGGTCGTCCCGGCGTGCCGAAGAGCTGCGGCATGAACACCGTGAAACCCTCCGCGGCGACCCGCTCGGCGAAGCGCATCACCTGGGGCGTGATGCCGGGCATCTCGCTCATGACGACGACGCCGGGGCCACTTCCGCGGCGGTAGACGTCCCGGGTCGCGCCTTCGTGGGTGAAAGATTCACGCGAAAAGCCGTCGAGCTCGATGGGCATGGCCGCGGAGGGTAGCGCGGATGCGGGCGCCGTTCAATGGAGGGCCTCCACGGCCTTCTGGTGCACCTCTTTGCGTTTGCGAACGACCGAGGGGGCCTCCGCGGGCATCGGCGCGGCCATGGAGTCGTCCGAAAATTCGTACTCGTACCCCGAGGAGGGCGATTTCGGCGCGGGTCGGTCGGCCTCGGGCATGTCCTTGGCCACCGAGGTCATGTTCGCCGCGAGTTTCTCGAGCTCGGCGCTCGGCGTGCGCTTCGACTGCGCCAGGGCCGCCGCGGCGCCCTTCTCGAGCAGCCCGCGCGCGCGCAGGTAGGCGCCTTGCTTGCCGAGCTCGAGCGCCTGGAGCGTGGTCGCGGACGCCTCGGCGAGCGCGGCCGAGAGCTCGACGGCAGGGTTCTTCGCTCTCGCGACCTCGGCCTCGTCGAGCGTCGTGCGCGCGCCGAGGTACAGGCGCCGCTCCAGCCGACCCGCCTGCTCCAGCGCGTCGTCGAAGGTGAGCACCGCGTCGAGCAGCTCGATCGGCACGTCCGCCTTGCGAGGCGTCACCGTCATTCGAACGACGACGTCGCGGCTGTCCCCACGCGTGATGTCGCCGAGCGGCAGGTAGGCCCTGGCATGGCCCGGGGAGATCGTTTCACCACCAACGATCGCGTCGATCCGCACGCCCGGGCCGGGCGTCAGCGCGACCGCGGCGTTTCGGCCGTACACCAGGTCGAGGCGATCGAGCTCCTCCCGGAAAAAACCAGCCAGTTTGTCGGCGGTCTCGATGTAGCGGTACCTGCCGCCCGAGAGGTCCGCGAGCTTGCCCATGAGCATCTCGTCGTAATCGAGCCCGAGGCCCAGGGTCGTGATGGCGACGCCACGATCGGCGGCGCGCTTCGCCGTGTATTCGAGGTTCGCCGGTTGGTTCGGGATCCCGTCGCCGAGCAGCACCACGCGGTTCACGCCGTTCGGGTTCACGTTCGAGAGCACCTCGTCGAGCGCCGTCTGGAGCCCGCCCGCCATTTCGGTCGTGCCGCGGGCCTCCATCGCGGCGATGCGCCGCCGCGCCTCGGCGCGGACCTCGGCGTCGAGCTCGGTCGAAGGGACGAGGACCTCGGCCTTCGAATGAAACACGACGACCGCGAGCCTGTCGCCGTCCTTCAGCGCGTCGATCACCTCGAGGCTCGCGCGCCGCGCGGCGGCGATCGCCTCGCCTTCCATCGAGCCCGAGGTATCGATGGCGAGCGCGACGTTCACGGGGCCACGCTCGCGCGCGGGGCGCGTGGACGTGGAGATGCGCAGCACGGCGTAGACCGTGCTGTCCCCGTTCGCGAGCAGCACGGGCGAGCCGAGCGCCACCTCCACGCGGATCGCGTTCGGATCACGCGCGCCGGGAGGCGAGGCGGCCGGCGCGCAGCCGAGGACGAAGAGGACGAGGGTGACGAGGGCGAAGGGGATCGACGTGCGAAACGCGAAAACTCTCATGGCGGCTCCGGAGCCCGCCTGAGACGCGCGGCGGCGCCCGAAGATTTGGATCCTCCGGCGAAATGTCGCGTCCGTGAACGGAGGACCTCGTCGAGAATCGCCGAACTCCCCGGAAATGCCGCTCGGCCTGGAGTGAGCTCGGCTTCTTCACGCCCGATCTCTCGGAAAGGCTTGATCCAACGAGCGGCGTCCGTTATGTTGGACGATGCCACGCTTTGTTGGAGGTCGTCCGATGAACCAGCGCTACGCCCGCGTGATCAACCTCGACGAGGTCCGAAGGAAGCGCGCCGACGAGCAGCGCCGAATGGCGCAGGCGGGGCCCGTCGTGCTCGTCTGGGTCCCGGTCTGGTTCTGGGTCCCCGTCTGGCCGTCGATGTGAATGGAGGAGCGGCCCGCCGCGGGCGGGTCACTTCTGCGCGCTCGGCATACACATCATCATCGGCATCCCTCCGCACAACATCATCATGGGCATGCCGGCCGACATCATGCGGGCCATGGCCTCGCAGCGCTCCTTCATCATCTCCATGGAGGTGCCGTCGCCGGGCGTCAATTTGCAGGTGATTCCGTCCTTCGTCATTTCATAGGACATCCGGCACATCACGGGCATCATACCCATGCCCATCATGCCGGGCATCATGCCCATCATGGGCATCATGTTCATCATGCCGGGCATCATGCCCATGCCCATCATGCCGGGCATCATGCCCATCATGCCGGGCATCATGTTCATCATGCCGGGCATCATGTTCATCATGGGCGGCATTCCCCCCATGGGCATACCCGTCATGGGCGATCCCATCATGGACGAGGGCATCATCGACATCGGCATGTTCATGGCGGGCATTGCGTTGGTCACAGCGCGTTCTCCTTTTCTTCCGTCGTTCCAAGGCTCATACCCACCCGATGGCGGCGGCGCAATCAGGGAAATTCCTTCATTTCTGCAGTGCGCCCGGAACGAACGAAAAAACCTTTCCGGCCGTCCCGGTCGTGCGTAAGATCCTGGCCCATGCTTCGATACCCGCAAGGCCCGATTCTCGTATCTTCTCTCTTCCTGCTGATCGCCACGGCCGCCGGCGCGGCGCGCGCCGCGGATACGTCCACGCTCGGCAATCTCACCCTCCGGCCCACGATTCACGCGGTGGGCGTGACGGCCGCGGTCACGGGGGACGACGACGGCGACGCCACGGTGAAGCTCGCGTTTCGCAAGGTCGGCGAGGCGAGCTTCACGACGGGGCATCCGCTCCTCCGCACGCCCGGCCCGCGCCGCGGCAGCGCCCTCTTCCTCGAGCCCGCGACCGAATACGAGGTGCGCGTCACGCTCGACGATCCCGACAACGCCGCGCCCCAGGAAACCACGGGCACGATCCGCACCCGCGACGACGCGCCCCCGCCCCAGGGGAGCAAGCACCTCTACGTGGACGCGAAGAATGGCTCGGACGGCGGCGACGGCTCCGAGGCCTCGCCCTTCAAGACGATCAACGCGGCGGCCTCGGCGGCGGGCCCGGGGACGGTCGTGCACGTCGCGGCCGGGGTGTATCGCGAGACCGTGACCGTGAATGGAAGCCACGGCGGCGACGCGGGAGCCCCGGTCTGGTTCGTCGCCGAGCCGGGCGCCATCCTCGACGGATCCGACCCGGCGCTCGAGGACGGTTCGGTCTTTCAATCGGAGGGCGACGGCATCCATTCGGCGCCCTTCTCCGGCGCTTGCCAGTACGTCGCCGTGGACGATACGCGCCTCTACGATTACAGCTCCCTCGCGGACCTCCAATCCGGCGCGGCGGGCCTCGCGGGCGGGTTCTACGTCGACGCGGCCGCGAATCGAATCTACGTGAAGCTGCCCGACGGCGGATCGCCGGCAGGGCATACGATGCACGTGGCGGTCCGGAACGTCGGGTTCCTCCTCGATACCGTCAGCGACGTCGTGATCGAGGGGTTCGAGATCCGGTACCTCGGCGCCGATGCCGAGGGGGCGGGCATCGACGTTCGCGACACGGCGCGCGCGTGGGTCCGGAAAAACCATATTCACCACATGAACGCCGGCGTCCGCGTGCGCAGGCCCCTCGCGGCGGAGAACGTCATCGAGGACAACATCGTCCGCGACACGAGCATCTGGTCGTGGCCCTGGAGCTCGGTCAAGGGCCATACGCCCGAGGCGAGCGCCATCTCGATCACCGGCGGCGGGGGCAACATCGTGCGGCGAAACCAGCTCACGGGCACCTTCAATGGGGTCTACATCGGGGTTTTCGGGGACGCCTCGGAGGCGATCGCTCCGGAGACGGACGTGTACGACAACGTGCTCGTCGAGCACGGCGACGACGGGCTCGAGCCCGAAGGCGCCTGCGTGAACGTGCGCCTCTGGAACAACCACATGCGCGGGGTGCTGAACGGCGTCTCGCTCGCGCCGATCGACGTTGGCCCGCTGTTTGTCGTGCGAAACGTCATCGACGGCTTCAAGGAGCACGCGCTCAAGGTGAACAACGGCTCGCAGGGGTTCATGCTCGTGTACCACACGACGAGCCGGCCGGCCGCGGGCCTCGAGGGGGCGCAGGCGATCGCGCCCACGATCCCCTTCGCGAACCTGATCACGCGGAACAACATCTGGGCCTCGCACCGCTACGTCATCGAGAGCAGCGTCACGCCGAGCGGCCCCGTGGACCTCGACTGGGACAATCTGTACACCGACATCCTCGACGGGGCGCCGCGTTTCGTGAAATGGATCGACGTGAAATACGCGAACATCGCGGAGCTCTCGGCCTCGGGCACGATCGAGGGCCACGGCTTTCAGGTCGAGCCCGAATACGAAGACGCGGAGGGCGGCGATTTCACGCCGGTGGAGGGGAGCGGGCTCGTCGACGTGGGCGTGGTGATCGAGGGCATCAACGATCGATTCGTCGTCGGCGCGGCGCCGGATCTCGGGGCGTTCGAGCGGGGAGGGGTGGGGCCGCTCCCGGACGGCGGTTTGCCGGACGGCGGCTCGGGGGCCTCGTCGAGCGGCGCGGGCGGAGACGGCCCCGGTGGCAATGGCGCGGGCGGCGATGGCGCGGGCGGCGGAGCCGAAGAGGACGCGGGTTGTGGCTGTCGCCTCGGGGATGGCGCCGCCCCCGGGATCGGGCTGTATGCATTCGCGGCGCTCGCTTGGGGCCTCTCGCGACGGCGGAGGCGCGGCGCCAGGGAGTAGAGCGACCTCCCTCAAAAGCTCATTTTCATTCCCACGGACCCCGGCCCCACGACGAGCTCGGTGCGGGCGACGAGGTCCTCTCGCACGAGGACCTTCTGCTTGGCGACGAGGCCCGCGATCAACATGGCCGCCCCGCCGGCCTGGACGAGGCCGTCGAAGACGAGCAGGGGCCTCGCGATCGCCGCGTCCGACCCCCTGAAATCGCCCGCCCCGGCGACGATGAAGGGGCCGAGCACGGGCACGAAGAGCGCTCCCCAAGGGGCATCGTCGGATTGGGCCGCCGCCGCGCCTGCCGCCGTGAAGAGATAAAACGTCCCGAAGAGGACGCTGCCCGCGATGACGAGCCCCTTCCGGACGCGCTCCTCGAGGACGTATCCGGGAGGAATGGTTCCACCCTTGTACGGCATGATCGGCTTGCGCTCCGCACCATCGGCCGGATAGCCATAGCCGGGAGGCGGCGGCGGATAGGGATAACCGGGCTGCCCGTACGGATACGGATACGGGTATGGGTACGGGTACGGGCCCGGCTGCGCGCCGGGCGGCGGAGCCCCGGGCGGCGGCGCCGCGTCCGCGGGGGGCGGGGGCGGCGGCGGCAGCGTGGTCGCGGTCGGGGGCGGCGTGGCCGCGGGCGGCGGCGGGGGCGCGTTCCTCGTCTGGGCAGCCGACGTGGCCGGCGCCGCGAGCAAACCGAGGCCGAGGAAAGCGGCGCCGAGGCGCCCCGCGTATTTCTTCCGCCCCTCCGTGATAGATGAATTCAAGGTCGTTCCCTCCGCCCGGGCGCGTGATCCGCGAGCCCTGGGAAGCATCGTATCCCGGGTCGGCGTCGCGCCGCAAGATGAATACGTGCTCCTCACCCCACCGGACGCGCCGCGTCAAGGCGTGGCGCCGGGCCCGAGCTCCACGCGAATCCGGATCGACTCCTCCGCGATTTGCTGCGGATCGACGCCGATCTCCGTCAACAGCATCTCCGCCAGCCGGACCGCGACCTCGGCCTCCTCGTAACAGACGGCCGTCGCGTGGTGGCTCTCCAGCGTCGCGCGCTCGTTCATGTAATGGGCGCGCACGAAGATGGGTAGATCGGGCTCGAGGCTCCGCACCACGTTGACCACCGCGGCCCTCGTCTCGGGGTTCGGCGTGGTCAAGACCAGGTAATCAGCGGTCTCGATGCCCGCGGCCTGCAGGACCTCGGGCCGGCGCGCGTCGCCATACACGGCGTTCCGGCCCGTATTCGAGAGCTCCGTGACTGTGTCGATGCTGAGCTCCACGATCACGGAGCAGACGTGGAAGCGATCGAGGATGTCCACGGCCGTACGGCCGACGGGGCCGTATCCCACGACGATCGCGCGGATCTCGCATTCGCGGGTCGGCTCCTTCGGGGCCCGGTCTCTCAGCGCCTCGCCTCGCGCCTCTGCGCGACGGTTGAGCCATTGCCAGATGGACGGCCGCGCGCGCAGCCAATCCTCGAGCGGATCCATCAGCCGGAAGAGCAGGGGGTTCAGGGCGATCGACGCGATCGCGCTCGCCACGAGGACGCTGCGCCCCTCCGCGGGGAAGAGATCGAGCCTCAGCGCCGCGTCGGCGAGGATGAACGAGAATTCGCCGATCTGCGCGAGGCCGATCGCCACCGTGAGCGCCGTGCGGACCGAATACCCCGAGACGACGACCACGACGAGCGCGGCGAGCGGCTTGGCGAGCAGGATGATCGCGAGCACGGAGAGGACGAGGCCGGGCGTCTCGATGAGCGAGCGGGGATCGAGCTGCATCCCGACCGTGACGAAAAAGAGCACGGCGAATGCGTCCCGCATCGGGAGGGCGTCGGCGGCGGCCTGGTGGCTCACCTTCGATTGCCCGACGACCATCCCCGCGAGGAACGCGCCGAGCGCCATGGATGCGCCGAAAATGACGGCAGAGCCCGTCGCGACGGCGAGGGCGACCGCGAGCACGGCGAGCGTGAAGAGCTCGCGGCTCCGCGATCGCGCGACCCTCGTCAAGAACCAGGGCACGACGCGTGCGCCGACGACGAGCACGAGCACGACGAGCGCGGCGAGCTTCGCCAGTCCAACGCCGATGAGCCAGGCGGTCTGGGCAGCGGAGGCCTCTGCGCCGCGCAGGGTCGCGAGCATCGGGACCATGAGGAGAATGACGACCGTGAAGATATCCTCGACGATCAGCCAGCCGACGGCGACGTGCCCCTGCGGCGTCTCCAGGGCGTCGTGATCGGTGAGCATTCGGATCAGCACGACCGTGCTCGCCACGGAGACCGCCATGCCGAGCACGAGGCCGGCGGCGCCGGACCAGCCGAAGGCGAGCGCCACCGCGGCCCCGATCGTGGTGGCGAAGAGGCTCTGGACGACCGCGCCCGGGACCGCGATTCGCCGGACTTTGAGGAGATCGCCGAGGTGGAAATGCAATCCCACGCCGAACATGAGCAGGACGATCCCCACCTCGGCGAGCTGCCCGGCGAGCTCGAGGTTCGCCACGAAACCGGGCGTGCTCGGGCCGACGACGATCCCGGCGAGCAGGTAACCCAGAATGGGCGACGCGCCGAGCCGCCGCGTGATCATGCCGAGCACGAGCGCGACGAGCAGCCCGGCCGTCAGCGTGAGGATGAGGTCGTACGTATGCATTCCGTGGAAGCATACGGAGCAGGAGGCGGGCCGTTGCGAAAGCCTGGCGAGCGGGCGTCTCGGGGGCGGGCGCCCGCTCGCGTCGGGAGAGCTTGGGAGTGCGAATCAAGCAATGGCGCGCACGACGCCGCCGTCCACGAGGAGCGCCGCGCCCGTGGTGGCAGACGCCCGTGTGCTGCATACGTACGCAATCATGGAGGCGACCTCGTCCGGCGCGGCGAATCGCTGGATGATCGAGCTCGGCCGCGCCGTGGCGAAGAACTCGCGCTCCACCGTGGCGACGTCGGCGCCGCGCGCCGCCGCGAGTTTTGCGACGAAGTCGCCCACGCCCTCCGACGCCGTCGGGCCGGGCAGCACGCTGTTGACGGTCACGCCCGTCCCGCGCAGCGTCTCGGCCAGGCCCCTGGCGACGGCGAGCTGCGCCGTCTTCGTCATGCCGTAATGGATCATCTCGGCGGGGATCTGCAGCGCAGACTCGCTCGACACGAAGACGATGCGGCCCCAGTTGCGGGCGCGCATGCCGGTCACGTAATGCCGAGACAAACGTATGCCGCTGAGCACGTTGGTCTCGAAGAACCGGAGCCAGTCCTCGTCGGGGATCTCGTCGAATGGCTTGGGCTCGAAGATCCCCATGTTGTTGACGAGCACGTCGACGTCGGGGAGCTTCGTGAGGAGCGTCTTGCACCCGGCCGCGGTCGAGAGGTCCGCCGCGATGCCCTCGATCGTCGCGCCGGGGAGCGCGCGCCGCAGGGCGTCCACGGCGCTCTGCACGCGGGCCTCGGTCCGTCCGTTCACCGTGACATGGGCGCCTTCGCTCGCCAGGGCGTGCGCGGCGGCGAGGCCAATTCCAGCCGTCGAGCCCGTCACGAGCGCCCGCTTCCCCGTCAATCCCAGGTCCATACCTTCCTCCTTCGGAAAGAACGATGGTAGCGCGCGGCGCGGCGCGGCGCAGCGAGCCCTGCCGTTTTGCAGGTTCGCCCGGCGGTCCCGTCGTCGGCGTGTCGGAGGGAAGAGGCTTGTCAGTCCGCCGGCGGGGGCGGCGGGGCGGGCGGCGCCGGCGGCGCGGGGGGCATCGGCGCGTGATGCGGCCCCGGCGGCATGGGCGGCATGGGCGGCATGGGCATGCCATGTGGTCCCGGCGGCATGGGAGGCGCGGGCGGCAAGGGCGGCACGCCGTCATGGTGCTTCTTGTGCGCCCTCTTGTGCTTCTTGTGCGCCTTCCGGGACTCTTTCTCGGCCTCTTCTGCGGCCTCGCGCGCGTTCTCCATGGCCCGGCGGCGGATCTCCGGCATCTGCTCGCGTAGCTCGCGCAGGCGCTCCTGCATTTCCTCGCGCGCCGCTTGGAGCTCCTCGCGCGCCGCCTCGAGGTCCTTGCGCGCCTGCTTGCGCGCCCGCTTGATCTCCTTCTCGACGCGCTTGCGCGTGGCCTCGTCGGGCGCGTGCTTGCGCGCCTGCTCGAGGGCTCGCTCGAGCTCTGCGTCGATCTCCTCCGGCGTGGGGATCGAGCGCTGGAGCTGCCGCATGTCGATTTCGATCTGCGGATCGACGTCGACCTCGACGTTTGGCGCGCCAATCCGAGGCACGTGGACGCGGATGCGGCCTGGGCCACGCGTGATCTCCTCGTCTTCGTCGTCCTCGTCCTCGTCCTCGTCCTCGTCCTCGTCCTGATCGACGTGACGGCCGTGGTGCCGGCGGGCGTGCTCGTCGCCGTGACGTTTCTCCGGTCTGGCGTGGTCCTTGGCCTTCCGCTTGTGTTTCGGACCCTCGCAAACGGGCGTCTCGTCCTCGTCGTCCTCGTCCTCGTCGCTCGTGACGACGAGCAGGGGCCTCGGTCCGGGCGCGGCGCCCTTCTTGGCTTGCGGCGATTGCGCCGGGGGCAAACCTTTCGCCTCGGCCACGCCGCAAGCGCTAGGCGCGAGCAACGTGAGCGCGGTCAGGACGAAAGCGACGATGGGCGCGGCCCACAGCGGCCTTCGCGGCTCCGTGGTCAAACCCTCGCCCCGCACGAGCCGCTCGACCCGCTGCCGGAGCTCGCTCGTCCCCGCCGCCATCGTCGGCACGGGCAGGCCCGACATCGGCCGGTGCACCCAGCGCGCCACCTTCGTCAGGCATTCCGCGAGGTCGAGCGGGCGCGCCGTGCGCCGCGCGGCCCAATCGTCGGCCAGGAGCTCCGCGCACGCCGAGAGGCGGTGCGCCGCCAGCCAGTTCAAAGGCTGGAAGAAAAACACGCGGCAGAATACGCTCGTCACCAGGCGAAGCAGCGGATCACGCCGCGCCACGTGCCCGAGCTCATGCGCCAGGACGCTCTCCTGCGCGTCGGGCCCGAGCTCCTTCGTCACCCGCTCCGGCACGCAAATCTCGGGGCGGCGAATGCCGAGCGCCATGGGGACGTGCACCTTGTCGGACGCGCTGAGCAGCGGCGCCCGCATACAGATGGGCTCACGCGCGGCGAGCGTGGCGAGCATGTCGCCGAGCGGCCCACCTTCGAGCCGACGCCGTCCCTCGAGGCGCTTGCGCAGGAAAAGGAACGAGCGCCCGAGCGCGCCGAGCAAGAGGATCGCGCCGAAGGCCCACCCCGCGACGAACACCTTGGACCACGAGAGGAAGCTCTCGCGCGTGGTTTTCGCCGCCGACGCGGATTTCGCCTCGATGGGCACAATGGCAGCCGCGTTCGTCGTGGTCACGATGACCGCCGGGCCCATGTCCGTCGTCACGACGATCTCCGTCGCCCGGGGCATTTCGCGCTGAATCGCGCGCTCCGTGGACGGCGGCGGCTCGGCGAGCGAAAAGGTCCCGCCCACCGGGCGGAGCGAGGCCGCCGTCTGCACGGTGGCCGTGACGAGACCACCCACGAGGGCGACCCGCCACGCGAGCTCCTGCCAATCGGGGCGATTCCGCGACAAACGGTCGACCAGCCACGCGCCCCCGAGGAGGACCGTGCTGTGTATCAGATACGTGACCATCCATCCCACGAGGGTACTCATCGCTTCCCTTCCTTCTTCCTGGCGGCGGCGATCATTCGTTCGAGCTCGGAGAGTTCGTCCGGGCGTATCTCGTGTCGCGAGATCAGGTGCGACACGAGCGCCACGGGATCGCCTCGGAAGAGGCGCTCGGTCAGGTCGGAGACCATACCCCGCGTGACCTGATCCTCGCTCACCGTGGGCCGGTAAATGAACTTCCGGCCGTCTGCGCGGTGCGCCACGACGCCCTTCTCCTCCATCTTCTTCAGCATGGTGGCGATGGTCGTGGGCGCGAGACCACGCTCGGAGAGCAAGGCCTGGTGCACATCCGTGACCGTGGCCTCGCCGATCTCCCAGAGCACTCGCATGATCGCGAGCTGCAAATCACCGAGGTGCGTGGGCCTCTGCCCCCCCTCGGCTTCGTCCTCGAATGTTTCCTTACCCTTGTCCCTGTTCGACACGTGCTCCTCGTCTCTACTACCTGAGTAATACTACCTGGGTAGTTGATGGAGGGCAAGGAAGATCGTCGGAGCATGGAAGGTCGGGATCCTGCTCGCGTGGCCCGGCGGCGACGACGTCGCCCCGAGGAAATAACGAAACCAAGGTTTCCCTTCGCGCGTAGAATCGACCTCGATGTGCCTCGGGCGAACGGGGGGGATCCGGAGCACATTCAAAGGAAGGGGAGATATGCAAGGAGCTTCGATGAGCAGGCCGGAGCGGCGTCGGTTGGGGGGCGCGCTGGCCGGCGTTTGTGCTCTGATACTGGGAAGTGCAGTGACCGGGGCGGGCTGCGGCGACGAACCGACGAATCCGTCGACAACGACGAGCTCGTCCTCGAGCTCGGGCAGCGGCGGTACCGGCGGCGGCGTCGGCGGCGCCGGCGGAATGGGCGGCGCCGGCGGGATGGGCGGCGCCGGCGGAATGGGCGGGCAAGGCGGCGCAGGGGGAGGCGCCGAGCTCTGCCCGACGCCGGCCCCGGGCGCGACGCGCGGCGCAGCCGTGGTGATTTCAGCGGACGACTCGACCGTCGTCGCCGTGAACCGCGGCGCAGGCAGCGTGACGGTCCTCTCCGTCGAATACGACGCGGTGGACGGCCTGCCCGTGCTCACGAAGAAGGCCGAGCTGCCCGTGGGCGGTGAGCCGTGGCAGGTCGCGATCGACGGCTGCGGCGAAAAGGCCTATGTCGTGGTCCGCAAAGACCAGAAGGTCGTGGAGATCCAGGACCTCAAGGGCACGCCCGTCGTGGGCAAGGAGGTCGCCGTCGGGAGCGAGCCCACGGCCATCGCGATCACGCCGAACAATACCTCGCTCTACGTGACCAACTGGATCGACGGCACGCTCTCGCACATCGACATCGGCTCGCTCACGGTGGTGAAGACGGTCGATCTGAACGGGCCGCTGGCCGGCACGGGCCTGCTCGGCCCCTCGGTCACCGCGGACAAACCCCGGCCGGCGCTCGCGCACCCGCGCTCGCTCGCGATCACGAACGACGGCGACGCCGACGACAGCGACGAGAAGATCTACGCGACCGAGTTCTTCGCCCAGCGCACGGCCCCCGAGCAGATCGACGCGCAGGGCACGTCGAACGTCGACACGAACTGGGCGGGCATCGTCTACGCCGTGAAGTCCGACGGCGCCGTCGGCACGATCTTGCTCCCGTCCCTCGAAGACACGGGCTTCGTCGATTCGAAGGGACAAACCACGGGCTGCTTCCCGAACCAGCTCCAGTCGATCACGATCCAGAAAGACCTCGCGTACGTGACGTCGATCTGCGCCTCGCCGGCCGGCCCGGTGGGCCCGTCGCAGAAGAACGCCTGCACGACGAACGCGCAATGCTCGAACGTGAACGTCCTCAGCACGTGCAATACGACGGTGGGCTCCTGCACGTATAGCTGCTCGAACGACGCCGATTGCGGCGGCGACGCGCCCCCGGGGACGTGCGAGGGCGGCGGGCCGCTCGGCGGCGGCGCGTGCCGGCCGATCCCGACGAACGCAAAGACCGTGGTGCACCCGGTCGTGAACGTGCTCGACACGAAGACCGACATGGCCCTCGCCGCCGCGCCGACGAACCTGAACCGGGCCTTCCGCGACGCGTACGTCGGGGCAAACGTGCCCGACGACGCGAATCGTCGTTATCCGCTGGTCGCGAACGACATCGCTTTCGTCGGGGCCACGGGCGAGGCTTATGTGCCGGCGAACGGCGCCGACGCCGTGTTCCGCGTGAACTTCGACGATACGAGCGGCGCCGTCACGGGCGTCGGCGCGATGGAGAAGAAGTTCATCGACCTCGCGCCCCAGGCGCTGGCCGAGAGCCTGAAGGGCGTGGGCCCCGTCGGTATCGCCGTGGCAAACACGCACGCATTCGCGTTCGTCGCGAATGACATCAGCCGCAACGTGTCGGCCGTGGCGATCGAACCGAGCAAGCAGGTCGTCGCGGGCGCGGACCTCGGCTCGGCGCGTGTCGTCGCGACCGCGCCCATGCCCGCCGATCCGGCCGGGATGGCGGCTCTGCGTGGCAAGCGGATCTTCAACACGGGGCTCGGGCGCTGGTCACACCGAGGCCAGGCGTGGGTCTCCTGCCAGGCGTGCCACATCGACGGGCTGAGCGACAACGTGACGTGGTACTTCGCGCGTGGGCCGCGGCAATCGACGAGCCTCGATGGCATGTTCGCCTCGAACGACCCCACGGACGCGCGCATCTTCGGCTGGAGCGCCTTCTTCGACGAGCCGCACGATTTCGAGAACAGCGCGCGCGGCACGCAAGGCGGCGTGGGCGCGCTCGTCACGACGGACAGCAGCCCGCCGGTCCCCTCGGATCGGGTGAACCTCGCGAGCACCATGCTGTTCCCGCCCGCGGGCGCCGTCGGGCTCAACGGCTCGGCGAAGGAGGTCAGCGATACGGTCAGCGTCCGGAAGGACTGGGACGATTTCGAGGCCTACGCGCGAGGCATCCGCTCGCCGCGCAAGCCCTCGAACCTCGACCCGGCCAAGGTCGCGGCGGGCATGACGTTGTTCATGGATGGCGGGAGCTGCCAGGGCTGCCACGGCGGCGCGAAATGGACGCTCTCGAAGCGCTTCTACACGCCGTCGGCCGCGACGAACGAGGCGCTTCTGGCGAAGGCGTACGAGGGTGACGCGCTCGTGGCCGCGGGCTTCCCGGCGGCGCTCTTGCCCGCCACGGCGAACAACCAGTTCATGCGCGGGCCGAACCCGAAGAACGCCGGGCTCGATCAGATCCAGTGCGTGCTCCGCGCGGTCGGGACCTTCGAGAGCTCGCCGGCCGCGGTGAACGTGATCGAGGTGCGCGCCGACATGATCACGAAGGCCCAGGGCGACGAGGCGAACGGCAAGGGCTTCAACGTGCCGTCGATCCTCGGCACGCAGGTCGGCGCGCCGTTCTTCCACGCCGGCAACGCGCGGACGCTCGAGGAGCTGTTCTCGAACACGTTCACCGCCCACAACAAGGCGCTCGCCGCGCCGAGTTATCTCACGGGGGCGAACGACGTCGAGAACCTCGTGCAATTCGTGCTCTCGATCGACGAGGACACGCCGCTCGTCGACCTGCCGGCCATGGCAGGCCCCAAGGGCGGCGATTTCTGCGCCGCGCCCTGAAGGCCGAGTTCCCCCGCGCCTGAGGGGACACCGCCCGCTCCGCTGCGTCGCGGGGCGGGCGGCATTCTCGTTTTTATCGCGCCGGGCGGCTTCGACGCGGGGCCCCGAGGTTCGAATGGCCCGATCGACGGAGGGCGTACTCCATTCCGCTCTGGAGCGTGCCCAGCGTGACGAACGATTTCATGTCCACGTCGAGCGCGATGAGCGTCTGCGCGATGCGCGGCCCGATGCCCGTGAGGACCGTCTCGGCGCCGAGCAGCCGGAGCGCGGAGGCCACGCTCACCAGCATCCCGGCCACCTGTGTATCGACGTGCTTCATGCCCGTCACGTCGAGGATCACGACCCGAGCCCCGAGGCGCTGGGCGCCGTCGAGGGCCACGCTGAGCACCTGCTCGGCGCGCTCGGTATCCATCGTGCCGATGAGCGGCATCACCACGATGTCCTTCGTGATCGGCAAGAGCGGCGTCGACAGCTCGGCGAGGCGCGCGCGTTGCCCCGCGATGACCTGCTCGTGCAGCTCCGCGCGCTCTTGCTCGATCTTCTTGCGCTCGCAGAGCTCGCTCTCCAGCGCCTGGTTCGTCTCGAACAAGCTGTCGTTGACGCGGCGTATCTCCGCCGTCCGGTGCGCGACCTCCATCTCGAGCCGCTCGTTCACGCGCTTGACCTGCTCGTTCGCCGCGCGGTCGCTCTCGATGAGGCGCGCGATTTCAATGGCGATGGCCGCCTGCGAGGAGAGGAGCCCGAGCAGCTCGACGCGCGCCGCGTCGAAGACGCCGGGGGTCATCCGGTTCTCGAGGTAGAGGGCGCCGGAGAGCCTCCCCTGGTGGAGCAAAGGCAAGCAGAGGATCGATTTCGGCGCGAACTCCTGGATGTAGGGGTCGTCCGAGAACCGCGACGCTTTCCGCGAGTTGTCGAGGACCACGTACTCGAGGGTGCGCGTGACGTAATGGATGACGCTCCTCGCGCAATGCGGCGCCTTCTCGAGCGGCTGGCCGCGCCCCACGTCGAGCGAGCTCTGGCCGGGCTGGAAGGTCGCTTCGACGACGAGCCCGCCGTCCCGCGCGAGGATGAGCGAGCCCTGGTCGGCGCCGGCGTTCTCCAGGACGAGCTTGGCGAGCCGATCGATCACCTTGAGCAGGTCGATTTCGCTGGCGATCTCCTGGGCGGCGCGGACGACGAGCGCCGCGTCGCGGAGGCTACCGTAGCTGGTTTGTCCGATGAGGGTCCTCGTCGCCAGCGACGCGCTCTGGCTGCTCGTGGCGGACGCCGAGCGCGTGCGCGAGACCTCGCGGAGGGCGGGCCAGATGTGCGTGGCCTCATTCTCCAGCGCCGCGACCTTCGGCGCCGCGCCCCAGTGCGCGTAGGCGCGGTAGGCGTTTTTCATGTACCCGCCGCCGGCCGTCGGCGCGCCGATGCTCAGGTAGAATTTGGCGCAGAGCTCGCCGGCGAGCGCCTCGAAATGGGGGGCCTTGTTCTCCTGGCAGAGCGTGATCGCGCGCTCATAGAGGCGGATCGTGCCTTCGATGTCCCCCTCCACGCGCGCCGCCTCGGCGTTCACGAGGGCCTCGAGGTGGCCGAAGCTCTTCGGGGACCAGGCGGCGAGCTGGGCGACCTCCGTGCGGCATTTCTTCAAGTTTGCCGCCCGTCGCTCCGCCTCTTCAGGGGCCTCCGCGCGGGGTAAGCCGAGGAGGACGAGCGCGCGGAGGCAGGGGTGCATCTTCGAGGCGAGGTTGCCGCCGGCATAGAGGATCGTCCGTTCGGCCTCCTGCGAGATCTCCCAGGCCTCGTCGTACTGGCTCTGCACGAGGCAGACGAGCGTCTTCACCACGGCGTGGTGGACCTTGGAGTTACCGAAATGCTCGTCATCCAGGCGGGCGACGTACTCCTTTTCATTGAACGTATCGTCGTCGAGCGACGTGCAGCTCTGCGTCTTGCCGGCGAGGCACGCCACGGCCTGGCGGACGAGGGTCATGGTGGCGATGGCCATCGGCTGCCGCGTGCGACGGGTGAGCGCGAGGTTCCTGTCGGCGTTCTCCAGGACCTGCTCGATGGGATCCCCCGCGAAGAGCTCCCCCATCGATTCAAGGAAACAGGCGACCCCGAGCATGTGGTATTCGCCCGACTCCACGCCGCGATGGCGCGCGGCGGCCCAGAGCGGCGCGGCTTCCCGTATCGGGTATTGCATGGAGATGCAGCTCCCCCAGGCCACGTTGAGCCGCGTGAGCTGCATGCCGCTCGGGAACCGAGCGTTGATGGCCTCGGCGAGCTGGCAAAACGCGATACCCTCGGGCACACGCCCCAGGATCGTCGAGAGAATGTAGCCGGCGGCTGCGAGGGGATACGCGACGACCTCGGTGGGGCCATGCACGAGCGAGACGTTGACGGCCCGAAGCGCAATGACGCCGAAGACGACCGGGCCGAGGTGATGCGCGCCGTCGCCGATGGAATCGAGGATGCCGATGACGGCCTGGATCACCGGATCCTGGGCCTCCGGCGCGCCCTCGATGTCCTCGATTCGCCGCCCGCCGAGGTTCGTCGTGATCTTCGCGAGCTCCCCCATCATCACGTCGAAGGACGAGAGGTCCTCCATCGTGAGCGGATGGCCGAGGAGCGTGAGCGCGTCGCAGCCGACCTGCATGGCCTCCGTGAAGTGGCCGTGCGAGGTGAAATTGTAGATGCGTTGCCGGTGGATCGACGCGCGCTCGAGGTCGGTCTTCGCCTTCTGCATGAGGCGGGTGAACAGCGACTCGGCCTGCGCGGAGTCGCCGCTCAGATACGCGCACTGGCCGCCCTCGAGGAGGAGCTCGAAGCAAAGATCGTGGCGCGTGTCCCAGTCCCTCTCGCGGAGCAGCTCCCTCCCGGCGCGCGTGTATTCGGCGCCGGCGTGATAGGCCGTCGCGGCCTTCGCCCTCCGGCCGGCGCGCAGATTGATCTCGGCGACGTCGAGCCGCTCGGCCGGGTCGGTGATGAGCGAGGCGCCGAGGTTCAAATGGTGGACGAGATCGAGCAGGTCCTCGTCGCGGGGGCGCTCGCCCGAGCGCTTCCGCAAGAGGCGCCCGATGGAGAGGTGGAGCTGCGTTCGTTGCTCCGGCGCCGCGAGCGTGTAGGCGGCCGAGAGGACCCTGTCGTGGACGAACTGATAACGGACGCCGAAGAGCGACGCCGAGAGCCCCCGCGCCGAGCTGCCCGGCCCGGCTTCGAGGTACCTGTAATCGCCGTCGAGCGACACGACGAGCCCCGCCCGCAGCGCCTCCCAGAGCGCCGCCGCGACCTCGTCCGCCGGCTTCTCCGCGATGGTCGCGAGCGAGCCGAAATCGAAGGAATGGCCGATGCAGGCCGCGCGCTCGAGCACGTGTTGTGTCTCCGGCGAGAGGCGCCGGAGGACGCCGACCATGAGGTCGACCACGTTGTCGGTCACGTCCGCCGCGCGGAGGGCCGCGGTGTCCCATTGCCACGCGCCGATCTCCGCGTCGAAGCGGAGCAGGTCGCGCTCGTACAAGGCGACCATGAACTGGTGCGCGAAGAACGGGTTGCCCTGCGTCTTCTCGTGGACGAGGTCCGCGAGCGTCCGGACCTCCTCGGGCGCGCTCGTGAGCGTGTCGGCGACGAGGCTCCCGACCATGTCGCGATCGAGGGGCGAGAGGTGGATCTTCGCGGCCGAAAAACCCACGCCCTCGAGCTCGTCGAGCAGGGTCGTGAGCGGATGGCCCGGCGAAACCTCGTTGTCGCGATACGCGCCGATGACGAGCAAATGGCGGCTGAACGCGTCCGTGAGCAGGAGCTGCAGGAGCCGCTGCGAGGTGGGATCCATCCACTGGAGATCGTCGAGGAAGATGACGAGCGGGTGGGCCTCGGTCGCGAAGACGCCGAGGAAGTTCTGGAGCGTCAACTCGAAGCGGTTTCGTGCTTGATCCGGGGGCAACTCCGGCAGGCGTGGTTGTTCGCCGAGGACGAGCGAGAGCTCGGGGACGAGCTCGGTGAGCAAGCGACCATTGCCCGCGAGCGCCGCGAGGAGGTCTCTTCGCCAGCGCGCGAGCACCTCCTCCGGCTCCGACAGGAGCTGCTGCACGAGCTCCCGCAGGGCCTGCACGACGGGCGCGAGGGGCACGTCGCGCGAGATCTGGTCGAACTTGCCCGAGATGAAGAAGCCGCCGCCGTGGCGCGCGATGATCTTGTGGATCTCGTGGACCAGCGCCGATTTCCCCACGCCGGAATAGCCGGAGACGAGGCAGAGCTCGGGGCCGCGCGCGCGGGCGCGGCCGAACGCCTGGAGGAGCGCGTCGATGTCCTTCTCGCGGCCATAAAGCCGCTGCGCGCGGCGGAGCTCCGGCGCCTTGTCGCGCTGACGGAGCGGAAAGGGCGCCATGGTCCCTTTCTCCTTCCATTGCCGCAGACATTCCGAGAGGTCGGCGCGGACCCCGGCGTCGCTCTGATATCGCTCCTCCGGCGTCTTCGCGAGCAGCGTCATCACGAGGTCCGAGAGCGGCGCGGGCACCGTCGGCACGAGCTCGCGCGGCGGCACCGGCGGGCGCGTGAGGTGGCTCTGGACGATCTCCGAGAGCTCGCGCTGCGCGAAGGGCACGGAGCCAGTCAGCATCTCGTAAAGGATCACGCCGAGCGAGTAGAGATCCGCCCGCGAATCCACGGCGCGGTTCATTCGACCGGTCTGCTCGGGCGCCATGTAGAGGAGCGTCCCCTCGAGCGAGCGCGGCCCCGTCGGCGCGTGGAGCTCGCGGGAGAGGCGCGCGGATATCCCGAAATCGATGAGGTGCGCCCTCCAGGTCGCCTCCTCGACGAGGATGTTCCGCGGGGTCACGTCCTTGTGGAGGATCCCCTTCCGGTGGACCGCGGCGAGCGCGTTCGTGATCGACAGGGCAATCGTGAGCGCGGTCTCGATATCGAGCCTGCGTTTCTCCAGGATCTCGCGGAGCGTCGGGTGGCCGATGTCGGCCATGATCAAGACCACGCCGCGGCCGTGCTCCTCGAGCGCGAGCGCCTCGGGCGCGCATTCCTCGCCGAGCTCGCGCAGGATCGTGAACTCGCGCCGGAGCCGCCCCACCTCGCGGGCCGTGGGATATTCGTTCTTCGTCTGCTTGAGGACGACACGCCTGCCGTCGGCGACCGACCGGGCGCGGAATACGAAGGTCTCGGCCCCCTCGTAGATGGGGGTCAGCGCCGTGAAACCTTCGAAGGAATCCCCATGGAACCCATCGAGGGCGGGAAGGGTCGACTCCGCGGCCATGGCATCTCCTGGTCATGTCCCCCGATGGGATCATGGAGGCTATCCGTTGCCGCGCTCTGTAACAAGGCTTCGTGGTCGAGCCGATCGATTTTGTGCGGTGATGTCAGCGCCAGAGAGTCGACGCAGGAGACCGTCGCGCGGGTGTCGATGGTGAGATGAAAAACACGTGCGCCCGAGCGATGGCTCGCATTCATTCGTCGCCGTCGCGGATCCCGTCCTCGTCGCGGTCGATGCCGATGCGCTCGCCGGACCCCGGGGGGACGCTGGTGAACGTGAGCTCGCTGTGGAGGAGCTGCGCGACGAGGACCAGCATGGGCCGCGAGAGCGGCCCGAACGACTGCTTGCTCGAGACGAACTGGTTGCCGCCGACGTAAAGGAAGCCGATCTCCTCGGTCGCGAACCGCATCTTCGCCACGACGTCGCATTCACCCTCGTCCGCGCGCGCGAGGAAGAGGTCGAGGCGCGCGCTCGCCGCGGCGCCGTTGTGTTTCGTCCACGTGAATTGCTGCCCGACGATCGGCGCGAGGTTCGAGTCGAAGGCCAGGATGTATTGCTCGACCTGCCGCCGCTTCTGGTCGCCGTCGCCGCCCGGGCGGTCGTCGAATCCGGCGGGGCTGAAGCCGCTCAGGAGATCGAACCCGATCGATTGCATGAAGCGGAAGATGGTGTCGTGGCTGCCGTCGTTCACGAAGCCGAAGCCGCGGATCTGATCGTCCTGGAAGTCATTGTCGCCAGGGTAGATGTTCGAGACTTCCCCCATGCCGAACATCCCAACCTTCGTATAAAGGTTGCGCAGGTGCGGGATCTTCATTCCTTGCGGAATCTCGTTCAGGATGTACTGGCCGTCCGTGCCGAAGAAGCCGGGGATGGGCTCGCCGAACTCGGCGTTCGCCGCGGGGTCGAGCCTGTGGCATTGCTCGCACGACCGGAAGATGGCGACGTCCGGCGTGAAGAAATGGTCGCGACCGGCCTGTTGATCCGGCGTGAGGGAGTTGTCGAGGTGCCGGATCGGATTCGGCGGATACATGATCTGGAGCGCGAAGTCCGCGAACGCCTCCATGTCCTCGTCGGGGATCACCTCCGTGCGGCCCATGAGCCCGACGAAAGCCGCCTGGAACTCCTTGAACGCGCCGCGCTCGTCGAACGAGCCTCCATTCGGCTGCACGCTCGGCTCTTCGTCGCCTCGGGTGCGGTCGCCGCGCCAGTGCATCGGGCCGTGGTTCGCGAGCCCGCGCAGGCTCTGCGTCGTCATCGGGCCCTTGAAGGCGTGGAAATCGTCGAACGTCTCGAAGAACTCCGGCATGACGAGCGAGATCGGCCCCGGCAGGGGGGCCGTGGTGGTGTCGGGATTGCCGAGGTCCCAGGCGAGGCTATCGACGTCGCCGAAGACGTGGCAGCTCGCGCAGGACGACTCGCCGTTGCTGGAGGTGAACCGGGCGTCGTAGAGGAACGGGCGGCCCTCGGTGACGCTCGGAGGCTCGGGGTTGTACAGCGGGACGCGCGCGGTGACGGCCTTGGTCGCCGTATTCACGACCGCGATCTTGTTGTCGAACCGCGTGAGCACGTAGAGCCGGCCGCGCGCCTCGTCGAGCACGAGGCCCGTCGGCCCCACGGGCGCGCCGCCGTCGTCGAGGATGATGTGGCTGCTCGCGTTCGGGACGAATGTGTCGTTTTCGAGCTGCGCCGTGTCGAAGACGCCGATCTTGCTCGATCCGTGGGCGGCGACGTAGAGCTTCTGGCCGTTCTGCGTGATGGCCATCTCGAGGGGCGTCGAGAGGCTCTTTTCGTTCGTCGGGTTCGGCAGCGGCGCCGGCGGCGCATTGTAATCGATGTGCTTGTTGAGGTGCCGCGGGCTCACGGTGCCGTCGCCGAGCACCGAGATCCGGGCCTCGTGCAGGTGCCCGCGTACGGTCGAGCCGGCGAACGTCCCCGGGCCCTCGAATCGCTGGAGGTTGTTCGCCTCGGTGTTCGTGACGTAGACCTTCCCGCTGACCGGGTTGACGATCATGTTGAAGAGGACCGTCCCCACGCCGGAATAGAAGCCCGACGCGCCCGGGAGCGGGGCCGGCGGGTTCGCCGTGGCGTCGATGACGAAGACGTCCTTGTCGGGCAGGTTGAATTTCACCGCCGGATCCCAGGTGGTGCCCGTCTCGTCGACCCAGTTCTCGCCGTTGTATTGCACGATGAGGGCGGTGGGAGGTTGCTCCACGCCCAGGTAGTCGGTGAGCGGCGCCGGGGGGCCTCCGCCCGCCGCCACGAGGTCCCGATGAATGGCCGTCGTCCGATTGCCCGTGTGAAAGCCCGCGGCGTACACGCGTGACCCATCCGGGCTCACGGCGAGCGCGCGCGGGGTGTCCGTGAACAGAGGGATGATGTGGAGAGGAGCGCCGCCGAGCGTGCTCGGGCCGAGGTTCGTCGCGTCGAAGACCCAGACGTCGGCGCGGCCGACGCCGGGGGTCGTGAGCTCGGGATCAAAAGGAGCGTTCTGGCCCCGGTGGGCCGTCGTGATGAAGGCGCGGCCCTTGCCGGGCCCGCCAAACACGATGTCGCGTGGCTCGTCTCCGACGAGCAGGGTCCGCACGACGCGCGGCGCAAAACCAGGGGTCACGTCGACCACGCTGACGCTGTCCGAGAGATGATTGACCACCCACACTTCGCCATTGCTGCGCGCCGCGACCGCGATCGGCTCGAGGCCCACCGTGACGGAGCCGATGTGGAGGAGGCCAGAGCTCGTGACGTAGAAAATCTCCAGACGGTTGTCGGGGGTGTTGACCGCGTAGAGCTTGTTGCCGTCGGGGGACAGCGCGAGCGGCCGCACCTGACCGCTCTCGAAGAGGGCAAAAGAGGAGGCTTCGGCCATCCGCGGGGCGGCGAGCGCCGCGAGAGCCGCAGCAAAACCGAGGATCGGGCCGAGGCGACGGCGCAAAAAGGGCAGACGCGCCCCGCTCTCCGGGATGGACGAATCCCCTTCGCCCGAAGCAAGTTCGTTCGACATGTGGCCTCTTTCTCGATGGGGAGATCGAAACGCGATCGCCACATCGGTACAAATGGAGATACCTACGCGCGCCAGCGGCGAACGCACGATCCGGACATGAGAAAATGCCGGGCCAAAGTGTATTATGCATGAAGGGGTTCGGCTTTCAAGAGCAATGTGAAACCGTTGTTCGACGTCGAATTTTCGACACCCGCACGCACGTCCGCATGGACGGTACGGACGTGAAATTTTATTCGAACTGGATCGGGGCGGGGGCGCGGGCCATCGCGGGATGGGGCCCGGCAGAGGTGAGGTCGGTGGTCAGAAGAAAGGCCGGCTCATTTGACGCAGTCGCAGCAGAGGCCGTCCGCGACGCCGGCGAGCGCCTTGTCGAGGCCCGCGGCGTCGCTCGCCTGGAGGTAGAGGATCTCCCCGCCCGGATCCTTGGCGACGTAGCCGCCCGGCCCCTCCTGGCAGCCGGCGGGGAAGCCCTTGGCGGTCTGACCGGCGCAGGCCATGTCGTTGAGGAACCCGGCGCCGACCCCACCCGGCAAAATGGCGCCCTCCGCGGAGAAGCCGACCACGAACGTGCGAATGCCCGAAGCGGCGAGCTGCTGTACGATGGGCAAGGGGCTCGGCGCGGGGCAAGACTGGTCCCAGTCGGCGCCGTCGGTCACGAGCACGACGTATTGGTCACGGCCGGGCGTCACGCTCTTCAACAGGTGATCCGTGGCCGTGAAGAGGGCCTCGCCGGTGGGCGTGCTGATGCAGAGGCGGGTCGCCGCGGGATCGAGGTATTGCTGGATGGCGCCGCCGCTCCCGAGGGCCGGGGGCACGACGATCTCGCCGCTCTCGCAGAAGGGGTTCGTGGCCTGTTTCGAATTCGTGACCCGCTCGGCGAGGGTGATACACGTCTCGCCGCCGGGGTCGCGGGGCCAGAGCTCGAGGCCGTACCGGGCGTGGTTGTCGCGGGGCGGGGCCACCATCTTCTCGATCGCGGTGACGGCCTGGTACCACTTGCTGCTCGGGTAATCGGGCCCGTCCGTGGGCGTCTCGCCGTTCGGGGTCTTGTGCATGGTGAGCGTGCGGTCGAGGGCGATGAGGATCTCCGGCGGATCACAGGTGTCCCCGCAATTGCAGCAGAGCTTGCCGCCGATCGATTTGAGGGCGAGCGCGAGCTCGGTGGAGCTCTCCGCCTTGAGGTAGAGCGGCGCGCCGGACGGGTCGGTGGCCGTGAAGTTGCCATTGCCGTCGTCGGCGCAGGAGGCGGGGAAACCCTTCGCGGTGCCGCCGGCGCAGGCCATGTTGTTGAGGAACTCGGCGCCCACGCCGCCGGGCTGGATGTCGCCCTCCGCGGAGAACCCGACGATGTAGGTCTTGATGCCCTTTTTCATGAGGGCCTGCGTGATGGGCAAGGGGTTCGGCTCGGGGCAGGAGAAATCCCAGTCCGCGCCGTCGGTCACGAGCACGACGTATTGCTCGCGCCCGGCGGCGGCGATCTCCTGGAGGTGCTGCTCGGCCGTGAGGAGGGCATTGCCGGTGGGCGTGCTGGTGCAGAGCGTGGTGGTCGCCGGATCGAGCAGCGCCTGAATGGTCGGGCCCTGGTCGAGGCCCGGGGAGATCGGGACCTCGCCCTCCTGGCAGGAGGGGTTCGTCGCTGGTTTCGTGTTTTGCACGCGCTCGGCGAGGGTGATGCAGGTGCCGCCGCCCGGGTCCTTCGGCCAGAGCTCGACGCCGAATCGAATGCCCTTGTCGAGGGGCGGCGCGACGAGCTGCTCGACCGCGGTGATCGCCTGGTACCATTTCGAGCTCTTGTACTCGGGTCCGTCGCTCGGCGTCCCGCCCTCGGGGGTCTTGTGCATCGTGAGGGTCCTGTCGAGCACGACGAGGACGTCGGGCGGATCGCAGACGTCGGGCCCGCCGACGCCGGAGCCACCCGCGGCGATGAATCCACCCACGCCGTCCCCGCCGGAGCCACCCGCGCCGCCGGAGCCGCCGGAGGCCGTGGCGTTCGAGGAGGCGCTGCCGGACGAAGTGCCGCCATTGCCGCCGCACGAGGCGGCGAGGGACACGGCGAGAAGAGGAAGGAGGAGGGAGCCAGCGAGGATGCGGGAGATCATGGCAAAGGGTACCTCGTCCCGTGGCGCGCCGACTACCCCTCCTTTTTTTCGGGAGCCCCTTGACCCTCACGTCGCGTGAGGGCCTAGAGTCCGGTCCGTGGCTGCGGGAGAGCGCATGAACAAGGGCGCGAAGAAGCGTACGTGGAAGGTGGGAGAGCTGGCGAAGGCCACGGGGACGTCCGTACGGACGCTCCACTGGTACGACGAGATCGGGCTGCTCTCGCCGTCCGACCATTCACGGGCGGGGTATCGACTTTATGGGGAGGAGGACGTGGCCAGGCTGCAGCAGATCTTATCGCTGCGGCAGCTCGGCCTCTCGCTCGACGAGATCCGGGACCTGCTCGCGCGGCCCGACGTCTCGCCGCTCTCCGTCGTCCGCATGCACATCACGCGTTTGCAGGAGCAGATGGAGCTCACCCGGAAGCTCCTCGGCCGCCTCTCGGCCCTCGCCGCCTGGCTCGCCGCGAACGAACGCGTATCGGCCGACGAACTCTTGAAGACGATCGAGGTGATGAACATGTTCGAGAAATACTACACGAAGGAGCAGCTCGCGGAGCTCGAGGCGCGGAGGCAGGCGCTCGGCGAGGAGGGGATGCAGGCCGTGCAAGCAGAATGGCCCGCGCTCATCGAGAAGGTCCGCGCGGAGATGGAGAGAGGCACGCCGCCCGAGGACCCGGCCGTCCAGGCGCTCGCCGGGCGCTGGATGGAGCTCGTCGAGATGTTCACGGGCGGAGACCCGGGGATCCGGCGGTCGCTCGAGAACCTCTATCAAAAGGAGAAGGGCTTCGCGGCGCAGCAGGGCTTCGATCCGGCGCTCTTCGATTACGTGAACCGGGCGCAGGCGGCGCGGAAGGGAGGCGCGGGCGCGTGACGTCGATCAACGAGGCCTCCGCGGGGTGAGCCCGGGCAGCCCGTCGAGGCTCGTCGCGTTGCGCGTATCCATGTATTCGGAGAGCGCCTCCGGACCCTTGCGCTCGGCCCAATCCACGAGCTGTGGGCGGTCCTCGACGAAATCGTACAACGGCACGGCGTAGCCGCAGGCCGTCGAGATCCGCGTCGCCTCGACGCGCAAGATCGCCCGCTCGCCGGGGCGCGGCGGCCCGAAATGCTCGCGCAGGGCGGAGAAGCCCGCGTCGCCGGGCTCGAAGGCCTCGGCGCGGCCGTGGATGCGCAGGATGCGCGGCGGCCCGTCGAATGCGCAGAACATCAGCACGATCCGCCCGTTCTCGCGGGCGTGGGCGATCGTCTCGACGCCGCTCCCCACGAAATCCAGGTACCCGAGCGTGCGCGGGCCGAGCACGCGGAGGGTGTCGTACCCCTTCGGCGAGACGTTCACGAAGCCGTCTCCGGCGAGCGGCGCGGTGGCCACGAAAAACACGTGTTGCCGCCCGATGAAATCGACGAGGTCGTCGTCGAGGGTGTCGTAGAGTTTTCCCACCGCGGGCGAGGGTAGCAGACTTCGCGCGGCCGGTGCTACGCTCGACGCATGGGCTCAGCGCGCGCCTGAATACGCAGGCGCGCGCTCGCAACATACGGGCAGACCCCTTGAGATCCACCGCACGCAGCCGGATTCCGCTCTCGCTGTTCGCCGCACTGCTCCTGCATGCGGCAGGCCTGCTGCTGGTGCGCGCGCTCCCGACCCGACCGCTCGAGCTGTCGACGATCGGGCATCACTTCGTTCGCCCCCCCGAGTTGTGGGTCGACCTCCTCCCGCGTGAAGACGCCTCCTCCCGGGAGCCCCCGCGCGGCGCCCTGGACACTCCTGCGCCGGCCCCCGAGCCCGCGTCCCGCGCGACGCCCCAGCCTCGACGCACGGCCTCGATCGCGCCCGCGCCCCCGCCCGCGCCGTCCGAGCCGAATGCACCACCCCCGGTCGGGTCCTCCGAATACGACGGACCTCCGGACGAACCTCCTCGCCCCGGCGCCCTCCCTGCGCTCGCGGGTCCCCCCGTCTGGGCGATCCCCGGCGCCATGCCGAGCGCGAGCGCCGCGGCCCCTGCGCCCATTCGCCCCACGGCCGAAGGCATTCTCGCCGGAAACATCGAGCCCGCCATGTTCCCTGCGGCCGGGACCCTCGCGTCGGCGATTGCGAACGGGGTGCGATCGTCGAGCACGCCCCCCGAATCCGACAGTACGTTTGTCCTTTCGCTCGACGCGCGCGGCCATGTCGCCTCCGTCGAGGTCGTCGCGGTCAAGGGCGGCGATCGAAGGGAATGGGAGCGTATCGCCCGCGCCGTGAAAGAGCAGCTCGCTGGCCGTGTTTTCCACATGCCGTCCGCGTTCTCCCAGGGCGGGCGCGTCTTCGTCGGCGTGAGGAGCCGGCTCACCATGCCCGACGGCACGGCGCACGGCATTCCGATACCGAAGCTCGCCCTGATGGGCGGAAATTCGAGCATCATCACGCTCCCCGGGGTGCGCGACGATCGATTGAGCAGCCCGATGACGAGCACGAACCTGCCGCCGGACGCCGTCACGATCGGCCTCCAGTTCGATTTCGATTTCGCCAACATCGGCGCGAAGCGGCGGCGCGTCGTACACACGCAGGTGCGCGCCGAGCCGATCGGCCTCGCGCCGCCGCCCCGGCAGCCACGGTGAAATCCACCTTCCCTGCCCGATCGACGAGCGCCCACCCGATCGTCAATTGATGGCAGCCCCTCGGGGGACCTCCGCGAGGCCCTCGAGCTCCGCGTGTGCGGTACGTGAACCGAACCTCGGCGACCCCGAAAAAAATCGACCGCGCCCTGTCACGCCCGCCGGCCGCTCGTGTTCTCTGCTCATGAAAGGACGGCAAAGGAGCTGTCCGGAATGAAACGAGAGGAGCGAGCCATGAGTGGTTTCAGCCTGGTTCAGTTCATGTGCGAGGGTGGTTGGGGGATGTATCCGGTGCTCGCCGCGGGCAGCGCGGCGCTCGGCGCGGCCGTGCGATATGCCTTGGCGCCCGATCGCGGCAAGCTCGCCTTCACGGCGGCGCTGTCGGTGACGACGGTGATCGCCACGATCACCGGGGTCTGGACGAACGTCGGCGCGGTGATGTCGTTCCTCGAGGATCCCGCGCGCGCGTCCGACGCGGAGATCACGCGGACCCTGTTTCAGGGCTTGAAGGAGGCGGGCCGGCCCGGGACGCTCGCCGGGCCGCTCTTGACCCTGGTCGCGATCGTGGTGTCCGTGGGCGTGCTGCGGAGCGCGCGGATCGGCGCGAAGGGCGGCGAGGGCGAAAAGAGCGCGAAGGGTACGGAGAGCCGGTCCGTGATGGCCTGATTCGACGTCAAGCGCCGAAATTGACCGAGAAAATCCGCGCCACCGCCGGGTGCGCCTCGGCGCGCTCGGCGGCGGCGATGCAGCGCGGCGCCACGGCGCGGATCTTCTCGCGCCCGGGCCGCCAGCGGGACATCGCGGCCGCGTACACGTCGAGGATCGTCATCGAATCCCCCAGCAAATAGGCCCCGGGCGAGAGCCCCTGCTCCAGCGTGCGCCAGCAATCGAGCGTCCGCCGGATGGTGGCCTCCTTGAGCTCCTTCTGCGCCTCCTCGTCCTTCACCCACCGCTCGGGGTAATCGCCGAGGGTGTACATCGGGTAGATGTTCGTCACAAAAAACACGAGCCAGCGCAGGAAGACCGGCCTCTTCGGGTCCCCGGGCGGCGGGGCGAGGGTCGAATGCGGGTGGCGCTCGAGCAGCCAGAGGAGGATGGCCACGCTCTCGGTGAGGACCGTGCCGTCCGAGAGCACGACCGTGGGCACCTGCCCGAGCGGGTTCAGCGCGCGGAGCGCGTCGAACGCGGGGCCGGGCTTGCCGGGCTCGACCTCTTCGAGCGCGTACGTCTCCCCGAGGAGCTCACACGCGGCCTCGATGATCACCGAGCCCCAGCCTTTGTATCCGTAGATCGTCAGCATGGGCGTTCTCTCAGGGGCTCGTCGCCCAGACCTCGTTCAGGTCCTTGGCGAGGGAGTACAAGGCCACGTTGGCGTGCTCGTAAAAGCCGTTCGCGTACGGGTTCGGGCAGCCCGCCATTCGTTTGGCTTTGCTCACCTGGTCCGGGACCTCGCTGTGCCAGAACCAGAGGTTGTAGATCGGGACGAAGATCTTCCACGGCTTGAAGTTGTCGTCCTGCGTGTAGGCCTGCAGCTCGCTCAGCATGGCCCAGGCGACGTAGACGCCGTAGAAGCAGAAGAAGCTGAAAATGAGGACCGTCACCGGGTCCCGCGTCGTGCCCTTCGGGCCGACCGCCCCGCTGTACGCCGCGGGCGCGAGGCCGAACTGGGCGGGGGCGGCGTAGTTGCCGAACCCTTGTTGGGGGGGTCCCCATCCCTGCTGCTGCGGGGGAGGTCCCCATCCCTGCTGCGGCGGGCCGGCTTGCCCCTGCGGCGCGCCGGGATACCCCTGCGGCGCGCCGGGATACCCTTGGGGAGCGCCCCAGCCCGGGGGCGGAGCAAGGCGATTGCCGCATTTGATGCACGCGGGCGCGCCATCGGCGTTCGGCGTACCACAGGTCGGACAGAACACGCAAAAGCCTCCTCGGTCCACGCCACCCATGTGGCGCGGAGGCCCGAGAGCGTACCGAGGATGCCCCCCGTTCACAAGCGGGAGATGGACCTCGCCGCGGCGGAGTGCTCCTCTGCCCGGAGGAGGTCGTTCGTTCATGAGACAGACACACGAAAAACCACGCGTGTTCGCCTTCGCCGCGCTCGCCCTCGTGCTCGTCGCGGGCTGCGCGGACGAGCCCACCCCGCGCGCGCCGGGCGCCGCCGCGGCGGGCTACGAGGTCGTCCCCCAATGGTTGAAGCCTCCGGCTGGACAGACCCTCGGCGAGGCCGTGGGGGTCGGGGTCGACTCGCACAACCACGTCTTCGTGTTCCACCGCGCCGATCGAGGCTGGGGCAACGAGCAGATCATCGACAAACCCACGATCTGGATGGTCGAGGCCGATTCGGGCGAGGTGCTCGCCTCGTGGGGGGAGAACGTCTTCCTCGTGCCGCACGGCCTCGGCGTCGACAAGAACGACCACGTCTGGGTGACCGACGTCGGCCTCGATCGGATCTTCGAGTTCAGCCACGACGGCGCGCTCCTCCAGACGATCGGCAGGGGGGACGAATGAAGCCGCGCGTGTCCTCTCGGCTCCTGCCGTTCGCCCCGGCGCTCGTCGCCGCCTCCCTCGCGTGCGTCGCGTGCGCGCCTCCGCCCGACGCGTTCGCCAAACCCACCGACGTGTTCGTCGCGCCGAACGGGGAGGTGTACGTGTCGGACGGCTACGAAAACACCCGCGTGGCGCGCTTCGATCCGCGGGGGTTGTTCCTCGACGCGTGGGGCGAAGCGGGCAGCGAGCCGGGTCATTTCGACATCCCGCACGGCATCGCGTCCGACGGGGCGGAGCGGATCTACGTCGCGGATCGTGGCAATGCGCGGCTGCAGATCTTCGACCTCGAGGGCACGCTCGTCGACGTCTGGAGCGGGCCCGAGATCGGGCGCCCCTGGGGCGTCGAGGTGGCCCCGAACGGCCACGTCTTCGTCATCGACGGCGGCGACCAGCTCGAAGGCGCGCCATCGGGGCGCGCGCTCGAGCTCGATCGGGACGGCAAGGTCGTCACGAGCTGGGGCGGCTTCGGCCGCGAGGAAGGGCAGTTCGACACGGGGCACGATATCACCGTCGGCCCCGACGGCAGCGTGTACGTGGTCGAGCAGGTGGGGCGACGCGTGCAGAAGTTTCGCCCTGGAGCGACGCCCTGACCGACGCGGGCTCCCTTCCCCCGCGCCGCGTCCGCCTGTAA
This sequence comes from Polyangium spumosum, assembly GCF_009649845.1. NCBI lineage: Bacteria > Pseudomonadati > Myxococcota > Polyangiales > Polyangiaceae > Polyangium > Polyangium spumosum. The sequence continues at coordinate 96,929 of NZ_WJIE01000005.1, read as the reverse complement.
ACTCGCCGCGATGATCGCCCGCGCCTCGCTCGTCTTCGCCTCCGCCGCCTTGCTCGCCGGCTGCGGCGCCGAGGCTCCCGCGGCCTCGACGCCGCCGTCGCCTGCCGCGTCCGCGTCCGCGTCGCAGGAGCCCGAAAAGGGCCGCTTCGTCTACATCCACGGCGCCGGCCATGGCGAGGACTCCGCGCAGATCGCCGCGCACGACGATCGTTGCGACAAGAACGATCTCGCGGGCTGCCACGCGCTCGGGCTCGCGCTGATGACGCCGAAGGACAAGGAGAGCGACAACAACGAGCGTGCCCTCGCGGCGTTCGAGAAGGCTTGCCTCGGTGGGTATGCGGCGAGCTGCAATGGGCTCGGGGTCATGTACATGCAGGGAATGGGCGTGCCGAAAGACGCGGGGCGCGCCGTCGCGCTTTACGTGAAGGCCTGCGAGGGTGAGGTGAGCACGGCGTGCCTGCACGCGGCCATGGCGTACGAGGACGGGCGCGAGGTCTCCGCCGACTGGACGAACGCGCTCCGCCATTACGAGCGCGCCTGCGCCCTCGGCGCGTCGCAGGGCTGCCGGACGGCGGCGAAGGCGTTCGCCGAGGGCGACAGGGTGGCGCGTGATCCCGCAAAGGCGCGCCGGCTGTACGACCGCGCCTGCCAGGAGGGCGACGAGGAGGCGTGCAAGGAGCGCGACGCGCTCGGCGCGGCGGCGCCCTAGCGCCCGAACACCGGGCCTACACGAAAGCGAACGATTCTCGCATGAAAAAGACCGGAACGACGAAGGCGACGGCGCCCAGGAAGACGACGACCAAGGCGGCCCCCGCCGTGGAAGCTCCCATCATCACCTTCGAGCACCCGGGCGCGTGGTCGACCTGGCTCGCCTCGAACCACGCCTCGTCGCGTGGCGTGTGGCTCAAGCTCGCCAAGAAAGGCGCCGGCGTCACGTCCGTCACCTATGCGGAGGCGGTCGAGGTGGCGCTCGTGTGGGGCTGGATCGACGGCCAGAAGAGGAGCTTCGACGAGGCGGCGTGGCTCCAGAAGTTCACGCCGCGCAGCCCGAAGAGCATCTGGTCGAAGATCAACCGGGAGAAGGCCCTCGGCCTCATCGCGTCGGGCGTGATGCAGCCGCCGGGGCTCGCGGAGGTCGAGCGCGCGAAAAAGGACGGCCGCTGGGACCTGGCGTACGACCCGCCGAGCCGCGCGACCGTGCCCGACGATCTCTCCGCCGCGTTCGCGAAACGTCCCCGCGCCGCGGCGTTCTTCGCCGCGCTCGACGCCACGAACCGCTTCGCCGTGCTCTTTCGCATCCAGACCGCGAAAAAGCCCGAGACGCGCGAGCGGCGCATCACGCAGCTCGTCGAGATGCTGGCGAGGCACGAGAAAATTCACGACTGAAAACCGCCCTCGCAGGCCCACCGAACGCGGCGCGTCATCGTCGAGGTTGGCCGCTCGGGAGGCCTCTGCCGGCGCGGCGGGATCGCCCGGGACGGCGGCCCTACTTCATTCCCTCTAGGCGCGCGCGCGTCGAGGGGGTACGGTACGATCGAACTCGATCTGGGAGGCTCGCTCCTCGCAAGATCGAGCTCGCCTCTCGACATGGAATCCAAGCAACCCCAAGGCGGCACGGCGCAGGCGGACCGGGCGGCGCAAGAGCGCGCGCGCGGCATGATCGACCGGGTGATCTCGGACCGGTACCGCATCCGCGAGCTCATCGCGATGGGCGGCATGGGCGCGGTCTACCGCGGCGAGCACCTGCTGCTGAAGAAACGCATCGCGATCAAGATCCTCCACCCGGAGACGGAGAATCTCCCGGAGCTCGTCAAGCGCTTCGAGCGGGAGGCGATCGCCGGCGCGCACATCCAGCACCCGAACGTCGCGACCGCGACCGATTTCGGAAAGCTGCCCGACGGGAGTTATTTCCTCGTCCTCGAGTACGTCAAGGGCAAGACGCTCCATCAGATCCTGCAAGATGGCCCGCTCCCGCCGCGCCGCGCCGCGCGCCTCACGCGGCAGCTCGCCTCGGCCCTCGACGCGATCCACCGCCTCGACATCGTCCATCGTGACCTCAAGCCTCGCAACATCATGGTCGTCGACGGCCCGGCGGAGGTCGTCAAGATCATCGACCTCGGCCTCGCCAAGGTGAAGGTCAACGAGCTCTCCGCGGGCGAGCGCGACAAACACGACTCGCGCGCCTCGATCTCCGACGGTGACGACGAGGAGTACGGCAACCTCACGATCGCCGGCACCATCTTCGGCACGATCGCGTATCTCTCCCCGGAGGCCGCGGAGGGCATGGACGCGGTCGACGCGCGCAGCGACCTCTATGCGCTCGGCCTGATGTTCTACGAGATGCTCTCGGGCAAGCACCCCTTCACGGCGGTGAACCCGGTCGAGCTCTTCATGCAGCACCGCTTCCAGCCGCCTCCGCCCCTCGCCGAGCGCAATCCGGACGTCGCCGCGCCGCCGGAGCTCGAGGCGATCGCGCGCAAGTTGCTCGAGAAGCAGCCGGCGAGCCGATATCAGACGGGGGCCGAGGTCGCGGCGGCGATCGACGAGGCATTACGCGAGATGGGGCCTCCCGCCGAGGGCGAGGAGGAGCCCCCGCTCAGCGAGTCGTACGAGGGGGAGCCGAGCATGCGCACGTCGGTCCCCTCGATGCGGCCTCCGGTGCAATCACAAAGGCCACCCGCGTCGACGTCGTCGCAGAGGCCGCCCGCGGTGACCTTGCCCTCGGAAGGGGTGAACGGGCCGTCGTCGAAGCCGACGCCGAAGCCCATCTTGCCATTGGCGCAGCCGCTCGCTCCCGAAGCCGCGGAGGAGCCGCCGGCGCCGATGGAAGCGGTCGAGCTGACCGAGGCCCCGGCGCCTCCGGCGCAAAAAAAGAAAAAATCGTCGGCCAAGACCGTGCTCACGGTGGTGGTGGGCGTGGCGCTCGGCTGCGGGGCGGCGTACGCGGCCCGCGTGATGCAGCAGAGGAAAAATGCGACGGCGTCGGTCGCGCCCCAGGCGACGGCGACGGCGACGGCGACGACCAGAGCCTCGGCCGCGCCCGTGGCCAAGCCGGCGCCGTCGGCGGCGGCGGTCGCCCCTGCGCCGTCCGCGTCGGCCGCGCCCGAGCCTCCGGCGTCGGCCGCGGTCCCGGCCGCCACCCTGTCGAAGGAAGAGGTGGAGGCGGCGAAGCTGAAATTCAAGAATGCATTCCGCTACCAGGACTGGCGCGGCGCGAGCCGCGTGGTGCTGGAGCTCGGGAAAGGCGCGCCCGACGCATTCAAGGACCGCGAATTCTCGCAGCTCGTGCAGGGCCTCGCCATCCAGCTCTCGCGGGAGAACGCGGACGGCGAGCTCTTGAAGTTGTTCGCCGACGACCTCGGCAGCGTGGGCCTCGATATGCTTTATGCGTTCGTCGAGGGCCAGGGCAGGGCGCCGATCGCGGTCGCGGCGGGCAAGTTCCTCGAGGACGAGAAGCGGCTCGAGAAGGCCTCGCCGGCGATGCGGATCGCGCTCGACCTGCGGAATGCCTCGTGCGTCGACAAGCTGAAGCTCCTCGACCGCGCGCAGAAGGACGGCGACTTCCGCGCGCGCCTCGCGCTCGAGACGCACGGGCGCGCGTGTTTCCCGCAGAACCCGAACATGGAGAAGGTCATCTACGACCTCCGGGTGCGCTTCCCGAAGCGGTGACGATCACTTCGCGCCGGCGACCAGGAGCTCCGGGTCGATCCGGACTTCGAAGAAATTCATGCGCCAATCGAGGTGGGGCCCGTTCGTGCGGCCGGTCATCCCCACCCGCGCGACGACCTGGCCCTGCTTGACCTCGTCGCCCACCTTCGCGGAGAAGCCGCTCAGGTGGATGAAGGTCGACGTCAAACCCTGGCCGTGATCGATGACGAGGGTGTCGCCGCTCAGCGGCAGGTTTTTCTCGGCGAACACCACCGTGCCGCAGGCCGGCGCGCGCACGGGCGTCCCCGTGGGCACCGCGATATCGACGCCCCAGTGGATCCCGCCGTCCGTGCCGTTGAGCACGCGCGGCTGCCCATAACGCGAGGTGACCTTGCCCTTCGAGGGCCAGACGAAGGCCTCCTTGAAGCAGCTCTTTTTCGTGTACTTCTTGCGGACCACGTCGAGCTTCTGCTCGGCCTGCGTGAGCTTGACCCGCGTGGGCATGTCGAGCTCGACCATGTTCTTCGGCAGGTTGTCGATCTTGTCGGTCTCGTACGTGCGTTGCTCCACGTCGAAGACGCGCTCGAGGACCTGGCCGTCGTCGAACGTGATCGTGATCTTCTCCTGCTTCGGGGCGTTGCGGCCGAATACGATCAAGAACTCGCCCTCGTCGCTGACGATGGCCCGGTGCCCGGGGAAGTTCATCTTCTTCAGCTTGCCGTCGAGCTTCGCGCGGAGGAGCCCGCCCTGCACGGCGCGCCCCTCGATCGTGAGGCGGCTCGGATCGGCGACCGGGGCGGCGTCCGGCGACCCGGCGTCCGGCGGTTCGGCGCTCGCGGCCGCCGGGGCCGCGGAGGGAGCCGCGCTCGCGCTCGACGCGGGCGCGGCAGCGGCGGCGGGCTCGGCCGAGGCGGCCGGCGCGGCCGAGCCAGCGGGCGACGCTGTGGAATCCGCGGTGGACCCCGAAGGCCCACGAACCTCGCAAGCCGTGACGGCGAGAGCCAAGGCGATCAGAACGGGCACGCGCATGGGCCCATCGTGCCAGAGCTTCGGGGTTCGCAGAAGACGAGAGCACGACCCCCGCATGGCGCCGAGGGTTGACGAGGCGCGGGGCGTGCCCAGGCGACCTCTGGTCGCCTCGAGGGGTCTTCGACGCGTGCCCAGGCGACCTTTCCTGGCGTCGAGGCGAGGCGCGGGGCGTGCCCGGGCGACCCGAGGTCACGTCGAGGGGCCTTCGAGGCGGGCGCACGTGACGCGAAGTCGTGTCGAGGTGAGGCGCGTGGCGTGCCCGGGCGACCCGAGGTCACGTCGAGACGAGGCGCGGGGCGTGACCGGGCGACCCGAGGTCGTGTCGAGGGGCCGTCGAGGCGTGCCCGGGCGACCGGAAGTCACGCCCACGGGTAGTGGCCGGATATCCGTGAAAGTGGCTGGATGACGATCCGGCGAGCGCGTCTCGATCTACGCTTGTGCAAGACGCCGCCCCGATGGCGCTATCCACACCACCGGGGCGACTTGACGCAACTTCGCACACACGAGGTCACGCCCATGCACGATCTGTCATGGCCCGGCTCATACGGCCAAGAGAACGATCCGCCCTGCCCGCCCGACGTACCCGAAACCGAGACGCCGAGCCGCCGCAAGTCGGGCGCGCTCATGCTCTCCGAGGACGAGGCACGCCACGTGCGCGTCGCCGTCCGCAAGCTCCGCCGCGCGTTCGGAAGCTTCCGCGCGATCTCCGCGATGACCGGGATCCCGGCGAGCACGCTCCGCCGCGCCGCGAACCCGAAGAGTTCCCCCACGGGCACGCTCGCGATCCGCATCGCCGCCGCCGCGGGCGTCGCGGTCGAGGTCCTTCTCGGCGGCAAGCTCGTCGTGACCACGCCCGTCATCGGGAGGGCGGCATGAAGCGCTCCCGTGTCAGGGAACGCGAGCGCCTCCGGGCGCCCGTCGAGACCACCGACCCGGCCGCGCTGGCCGCCTACGCGGGCGCGTTGCGCCCCGTCGTCGCGAGCCTCCGGACCCTCGCCGAAGATGCGACCGCAGAACCGAGCAGGCGCGTCCACGCACGCGCCTTCCTGCGTCGGGAGATCCTCCGCGGCATCCGCGAGCTGGAAGCCCGGATCGACGCCGCTGCGCCCGTCACCTCTCCTGCCTCTTGACGCCACGCCTGTAACCGACCATCCATGCCCGCGCTGGGCGGTTCGCCGTCTGGCCGGCGCGCCCATCCCGGGCTCGTCGGGTCTGCCAAAGAGAAGGGCGAGCCGCGAGGCTTTCGCCTGCCATGCTCGCCCAACATCCAGCCACGGATGGAGGCTCACATAGCAGGCGGACGGCACACCGTCAAGGCGCCGTCGCGCGTCGCGCGCTCACTCACGAGGCCGAGTATGAGTGACGTGAAATTGGAGTTAGTGGAGCTGAACCAAGAGTTTGCCGCTGCTGTTCGTGAGCGAGAAACAACGATCTTTGAAGCTGCACAGGAGGCCCTCGGAGAGGCGTCTGGCATCGATCACGAGGCAACAATAAATACTCGCTATGGCACACAAATTGGACAGACTGTAAAGTCATTCCGCTACCACCTTGGAGAAGCAATGCTCTCCATAAAGTTCAGGACGTATAGAGAGGTTTCGTCTCCTGTTGCTGTTACGCCAGTATGGACTACGCATCACGTGTACGTCATTGAGGATCCATACAACAGCAAGCTATACGTAGTCACGCAATGGTCTCGTGACTTGACGACAGCGAGTCCGGTGGCATTGCGAGACACCTACGACGCAAGCTCCATTGCTTCCGACAGCTTTCGTGGTGCAATAAAAGCATCCATAGCGGCTGCTATCGAATATGGGCGCTCGCTACGCACATAGCCTAGCGTGATAGTTAGGCGGCGCATAGCCACCGAATGGCCTTCGGTTTCGATATTGCCTCACGATTACGTCGCCTAGGTTGTTTCTGGCGATTACAACATCAAGATCGTCTTCGTCGACCCGTACGACCTGTGGCGCCAATCTTGTGCGATCGATGTGCACGTCTAACGACGAGCACATGGTGCACGTCACACGCACAGCGAAATCTGCGAACTCATCCTGAGTCATAAGACTGTATGGCACGCCGTAGAGGTGGTCTAGGCGTCCCATCACCACATCCCCGCGCTAGGACATTCCGTGTCCGATCTGTCGTGTGTTTCTCCGCGTTTTCCGCGCGTTTCGTGGTACCTTCTACGAGTCAACGGCGACGCGGAGAGGGTGCGACGGGGCGCCCGATAGACCGTCGCCGGGGCGAGGAAGCCATGGGAGCGTCCTTGGATGGATCGAAGCGCCTGCGTGTCCTCTCCGCGCTCGTGGACGGGAACAGCGAGCGCGCTACGGCCCGGATCGCGGGCGTCGATCGGGAGACGGTCGGGCGCCTGTCCTTGCAGTTCGGCACCGGCGCGGTGCACCTCCACAACGGCCTCGCGCGGCACCTCGCGGCGTCGCTGATCCAGGTCGACGAGATTTGGAGCTACGTCGGGAAGAAGCAGAAGCGCGTCACGCCCGAGGACCCGCCCTACGTCGGCGAGGCGTACACCTTCGTCGCCATGTCGGCCACGAGCCGCTTCGTCATCGGCTGGCACGTCGGCAAGCGGAACGAAGAGAGCGCGCGGGCGTTCATGGAGGACGTCCGCGCGCGCCTCTGCGTCATGCCCTCGATCGTGTCCGACGGCTTCGCCCCGTACATCGCCGCCGTGGGCGCGTCCTTCGGGCCCGGCGTCGACTATGCGCAGACCGTCAAGAACTACAGCCGCAAGGGGCGCCGCGACGATGACCACCGGTACGAGCCCGCGCGCGAGGCGCACTTCGTCACGAAGCGGGCGATCTTCGGCGCGCCCGATCTCGAAACGGCGAGCACCGCCTACATGGAGCGCCAGAACGGCACGATGCGCCACCATATCGGACGCATGCGGCGCCTCTCGTACGCCTTCAGCAAGCGCCCCGAGAATCACCGCGCCGCCGTCTCGTTGGCCTACGTGCATTACAACATGTGCCATATCGTGAGCACGCTCCGCACGACGCCGGGAATGGCCGCGCACGTGACCGATCATCTGTGGGAGATGGAGGAGCTTCTGGACGCGCTCATGACGGCCAAGCCGTGCGACCCGCCGGCCAAGGAAGCGCTGCGCCATCGGGAGCCGGAAGGTCCGGCGCGCGAGCTGCCCGGCGGGCGTGGGTTCCTGCGCCTGGTCGGGGGAAGCAAGGGAGCGGAGCCGCGTCCTCATGTCGAGCCCCCTCCGGTCGCGCCCGTGCCCGTCGCGATCCCCGTCGCGCCGGTTGCCGATCCGACCGGGCAGCTTGACCTCTTCTCGTGGCAACCGAAGCCGCCCCCGAAGGGCCAGCTCTCCCTCTTCCCCGACGACGAGCCCCGGTGAAAGTGGCCGGGCGGATATCCCGCCACTTTCGGCGCATGGCCGGATCCAGCCACTACCCGCCCACGAGACCTTCGGGTCGTGCCCACGAGACTTCAGGTCGTGCCCACGAGACCTTCAGGTATCGTCGATTCCACTTACGACGGAACTTTTCCGCTCACACTGTCAGAGACCGCCGGCCGCGATCTCCTGCTGCGCGATGAGCTCGTCGCCCTCCTCGGGCACCCAGCACTGGCCGTCGCCGCAGCGCTCGCCCGGGCCGCAGCAGCCGTCGCCGCCGCAGGGGCTCTGGCCCTCGGGGCAATCCGCGGGGCCCTTCGGTCCCGAAGGCCCCGGGTCTTTCGGGCCCTCGTAACAGCCGTCGGGCGCGCAGACCTTCATCGCCATCGACGTCGACATGCCCGACTGCGCGCCGTTCGCCGTCGACAGGCTGCCATTGCAGACCATGGGCGCCCCCTTGAGGCAGCTCAGCGCGACCTGGAGGCCCGCCCGAGGCCCGCTGCAATTGCCGCTCCCGAGGTAGATACGCTCCGCGTCCTCCTGATACCCCACGAGCTTGCACACGGTGCCGGGCGAGAGGTACACGGCGCCATGGTCGACCCCCTGGCCATTGTCGTACATGTAGATGCCCGGGTAGGGCGTGAAGGACTGCTTCGCCCACAGAGCGCCGTACGTCGCCGGGCCGGACCAGGTGAGGTCCCGGTCCCCCGGGAACTTGAGGGCAGCCGCGTCCTCGCCGAGCGGCCCTTCGACCGAGCCCTCGTCGACGGGCGTCACGACGCAAGCCGCGAGAGCCGTGAGCGAAGCGATGGCGAGCACGACACGTAATGCCTTCATGGTTCTCTCCTCTTCCTGCCTGCCCGCGGGGGACGCGGCGTTCGTTGGCGACGAAGGGACTATCCACCAGGGGCGCGGGGCGTGGGGGTTACCTCGGGTAACTTGCGCTTACCCGGACGTTGGGCGGCTAGCCTCCGTCGGCGGCGAGCAGGCGAAACGGCTCGGCCTCGCCGAAGGCATAACCGTCCTCCGTGGTGACGAGGCGGCGCGGGTGCGAGGGGTCGTCCTCCACGAGGAGGCGTACCTTGCGGACCGCGACGTGCAGGCGCTTGTCGTCGCGCATGGGGTGGTAGTCACGCGAAGACCAGACGAAGAGGACGATCTCTTCTTTCGTCGCGCGCCCGCCCCGCTCCGCGATCGCGAGCAGGAGGCGGCAGAGCATCGGCCGGGTGGAGAGGTCGACGACGCGGCCGCGCGGCAGCCACGCCTTGCGCGCGCCGAGGTCGAGCCCCCAGCCCGCGCCGCCGATCGACTCGGGCGCGCGCTCCGCCACGCGCACGATCGCCGGGCTCGACAACCTGCGGCGGAGGGCGTCGACCACGGCGCCGTCGACGAGGTCGAGCTCGGCAGGCTCGCCGAGCAAGGCGCGGGCCCGGCGCGCAGCGACGGGCGCCACGTCCACGAGGGCACAAAAGGGCTCGAGCGCGGCAGGGTGCAGGGCGGGGCCGAGCGTGGCCAAAAACCATTCGGCCTCGGCGGAGAAGCGCCGAGACCCCGCGGCCTCGGCGCGCTCACGAAGCTGCACGGCGGTGGAGGCGAGGCCGTCGTCGTCGGCGAGCAGCAAGACGTCCGCGAGCGCGCGGAGGGCGTCGAGCTCGCCCGGGACGTGCCCATGCTCGCGAGCGGCCGAGAGCGCGGCGAGGGCGTGCACGCGCGCCGCCACGAGGTCCCCGGCGAGGGTGGCCTCGGCGGAGCGAAAGAGCGCGGCGACGACGCGGCCGAAGATGCTCGGGTCGGCGAGCGGAGGCGGCGCAGGCGGCGGTAGGCCGTGCAGGACAGCGTGATACCGCGCGATCAGCGCGTGGAGCGAGGCCCAGAAGGGGGTGACGATGGGCGGTCCGGCGGCGAGCGAGGTCGAAGCTCTGCCGCGGAGGATGGCGAGCCGGTACGCGGTGACGAGCGCGAAACACTGGTTGAGCGCGTGGCCCGCGCGGGCGGCCTCGGCGTGGACGGCGTGGAGGAGGGCTTCGAGGCCGTCGAGCTCGCCGACCATGAGCCTGCACTCCACGTCGAGGGCGTGGACGAAGGAGCGCAGGTAGGAGGTTTGTCCGGTGAGCGGTACCACGGCATCGACGAGCGCCCGGGCGTCGCCGAGGCGACCTTCGTGGACGGCGAGCATGGCCTCGGTGAGCAGGCCTCGGCGGGAGCCGAAGAGGGCGGCGTGGCCCGTGGGCGCGGCGAGCGAGAGGGCGGCGAGGGCCTGCGTGAGCCGGCGGATGCGGCCGATGAAGCAGAAGGTGACGACGAGCTCGTCGCGCACCTCACGCGCCGTGGCCGTGTCCGGATCGAGGTGCAAGGCGAGGAGGCGCTCGAGCACGTCCATCGCCTCGACGATCGCTCCGACGTGCATGCGCCAGCGGGCGCGGTGCACCTCGCGCAAGGCGGCGGCGTGGGGGGTGTCGGGCGCGAGGGACTCGATGACGGCGAGGGCCTCGTCGGCGCGGCCCTGCTCGCCGAGGCAGCCAGCTTCGAGGATACCGGCGGCGAACGCGAGCGAGGCGGCGGCGGGCCCGTCCGCGGCGGCGCGCCGGACCTCGGCGGCCACGGGCGCGGTCTCGGCGATGTGGCCGCGGACGAAGCGGGACAGCGCCCAGAGGAAGCGGTCTTTCAGGGTGGGTGGATCGGGCAGGGTCGCGGCGTCGAGGGCGGCGGGGTCGCCGAGCTCCACGGCGCATCGGAGCCGGAAGCGGGCGAAGCGTGGACCTTCGAGCGGCTCGATGAGCCGGGACAATCGAGGGGCGAGCCCGGCGGCGAGGACGAGCTCGCAGCGGGCCTCGAGCAAGGCGACGGCCTCGTCGTACCGCCCGAGGCCAAGCAAGAGGCGGAGCGCTTCGAGGGTGGCGAGCGGATCGTCGACGTGGGCGAGGGCGCTCGCCGCGTGGCTCTTGCGCAGGCGCAGGCCTTCGCGGTCCTGGAAGAGTGGCCTGGCGACGTCGTGCAGCCGCATGCCGCCCGAGGATCGCTCGACGATGCCGCGCCGCTCGAGGGCGTCGAGGACGTCGGGCGGGGGCAGGGGGACGATGGCGCCGAGGGAGGTGGGCGAGAGGGGCAGGTCGAGGACGGCGAGGGCTTCGAGGAGCGGGACGGCCTCGGGCGGGGCGGCGTGGAGGAGGTCCCCCTCGGCGCTGCGCGGGGCGCCGCCGGCGAGGAGCTGGCGCAGGCGCCAGGGCGAACCGGCGGCGGCGTCGGTGGCCTGGCGGAGCTCGACGGGCGCGTGCTCCTGGGCGCAACGCGCGGCGAGCTGGTAGAGGTCGGCGTGGCTCATGCCGCCGAGGAAGAGGGTCTGGTCGGCGAGCTCCGGGAGCGTGGGGTCGACGCGGCTCGTGACGATCCAGCGGGTCTTGCGCGCGTAGCGGGTGAGGGCGGCGAGGACGTCGCGGCTGCCGCGCGCGTCGGCGTGGTGGAGGTCGTCGAGGACGACCCAGTCGGCGCGGGCCTCGGTGCGATCGAGGAGGGTGGCGAGCAGGGCGTCGGGGTCGTCGAGCAGGCCGGACCAGTCGACCCTGGCGAGCCCGGAGGCGGCGGCGATGGCGCGCATGATCTCCACCTGGACGACGCCGGGCGGCTCGGCGGGGCGCAAGCCGATGAAGAGGGTGCGCGAGGCCTGCTCCGGGAAGGCGTGGTGCAGGGTGTGGAGGACGAGTGCGGTCTTGCCGAGCCCGCCGAGGCCCCAGACGACGGAGACGGGGGCGCGGAGGATCATGGCCCGGAGGCGCTCGGCCTCCTCGGCGCGTCCGACGAAGAGGGGCGGGGGATTCGGGAGGCGATAGCGGAGGGGCAGGGATACGGGCGAGCCGTCGGCGGCGGAGGGCATGATTTCCAGGACAGGGTACGCCGTCGCGCCGCGTGCGTGTCCTCCCGGCGTCTCTCGAAGGTCAATCCGCGCGAGACGAGGCGCGGGCGCAGGCGGCGGCGCGCTCGAGCAGGATGGCACGCTCGCGTGTGTTCCGCGTGAGCGAAGCGGCGCGCTCGAGCTCCACGCGCGCCTCGTCCATTCGGCCGAGCTTCGCGAGCAGGTCGCCGCGTACGCTCGGCAGGAGGTGATACTGCGCGAGCGAGGGCTCCGCGAGCAGCGCGTCGACGAGCGGGAGGGCCGCGGCGGGGCCAAACGCCATGCCAAACGCGACGGCGCGGTTCAGCTCCACGACGGGGGACGGCGTGACCTCGACGAGCGCCAGGTAGAGCGCCGCGATACGTGGCCAGTCCGTCTCCTCGGCGGCGCGCGCCCGCGCGTGGCAGGCGGCGATCGCGGCTTGCAGCGCGTACGGGCCCCACGCGCCCCCGAGCGCCTCGGCCCGCGCGAGCGCCGCGAGGCCCCTGCGGATGAGGAGCTGGTCCCAGAGCCCGCGGTTCTGCTCGAGCAAGAGGATCGGCTCTCCCGACGGGCCGACCCGCGCGCGCGCCCGTGACGCCTGGATCTCCATGAGCGCGACGAGGCCGTGGACCTCGGGCTCCTTCGGCAGGAGCTCGGCCAGGATGCGGCCGAGGCGCAGCGCGTCCTCGCAGAGCGCGGGCCGCATCCAGTCGTCGCCGGCGGTCGCCGAGTACCCCTCGTTGAAGACGAGGTAGATCACCTGCAGCACCGACGACAGCCGGACGGCGAGCTCCTCGCCGCGCGGGACCTCGAAGGGCACGCGCGCCTCGGCGAGCGTGCGTTTGGCGCGGACGATCCGCTGGGCCACGGTCGGCTCCGGGACCAGGAAGGCGCGCGCGATCTCCTCGGTCGAGAGCCCGCCGAGCAAGCGGAGCGTGAGCGCGACACGCGCCTCGGTCGAGAGCACCGGGTGACAGGCCGTGAACACGAGCCGCAGGAGGTCGTCGCCCACGTCCTCGTCGATCGCGGCCTCGAGATCGGGCGCGATCGACGGCTGCGCGGCCTCGATCGTGTGCCCGAGCTCCTCGTGCTTGCGCTCGATCCGCTTGCTGCGGCGGACGTGATCGATCGCGCGGTGTTTCGCGGTGGCCATGAGCCAGGCGCCCGGGTTCTCCGGGATGCCCGCCTCGGGCCACCGCTCCAGCGCGGTGACGAGCGCGTCCTGCGCGAGCTCCTCCGCGAGGCCGACGTCACGCACGATCCGCGCGAGCCCGGCGATGAGCTTGGCCGACTCGATCCGGAAGACCGCGTCGATCGCGCGGTGGGTAGCGGAGGCCGTCACGAGGGCGGATCAGAGCATCTTCCACCGCCCGCGCAAGGGTTTGTCTCGTTACTTCTTCCCTTCGACCTGGGCCCGGAGCCGCTCCTCCGCCGCGCGCAGCTCGCCCGTGGGATCACTCGGCGCGAAGTCCTCCGTGTCGAACACCTGCCGGATCTCGACCTCGCTCTCCTCGAGCATGGGGTTCGGCATCCGCTTGACCCACTCGATCGCCTCTTCCTTCGAGCGCACCTGCCACATCCAGAAGCCCGCGACGAGCTCCTTCGTCTCGGCGAACGGGCCGTCGATCACGGTCCGGTCCTTCCCGGAGAACCGGACGCGCGCGCCCTTCGAGCTCGGGTGCAACCCCTCGCCCGCGACCATCACGCCGGCCTTGACGAGCTCCTCGTTGTACTTGCCCATCGCGGCGAGCATCTCCTCGCTGGGCAGCACGCCGGCCTCGCTGTCCTTCGTCGCCTTGACCAGAATCATGAACTTCATCGTCGTCTCTCCTTCATCCTCACGTCGAACGAGGGGCCCTGAAATCGACGCGCCCTTCTACTTTTTTTTCGAGAACGATTGAACCCACGTCGGCGCGACCTTCTCGATGATGGCCATCATCTCGGGCGGGAGGTCGTCCGCGTCCGTCATCGGCAAAATGGTGAGGATGTCGTCGTGTCCGATCCCCGTGGGGCAGCGCAGGGCCCATTCGATGGCCTCCTCGCGGCTGTTCACGTCGATCAGGTAAAACCCACCGACGAGCTCCTTCGTCTCGACGAACGGCCCGTCGAGCACGACCCGCTTGCCGCCCTTGACGCCGACCCGCGCGCCCTCACGGCCCGGGTTCACGCCCTCGGCCGTCACGAGCACGCCGGCCTTCGTCATGTCCTCGTTGAATTTCATGTAACGGGCGATGAGCTCCTCGCTCGGCGGAGCTCCCTCGGTCTTCGGGGCGTTCGGGTCCGGGGCGGCGCAAATCATGAATCGCATCGTCGTCTCCTTACTCTCGGCTCTGCCGGGCTGGGCTCCCCGACTTGGCTTCATCGTCACGACGAACGGGCGCCGGCCCGATCGACACGCCCCCCAAGTTTTTTTGTCTGTCGGGCAGGACACTTCAGTGTTTGCCAAACTGTTTCTTGACAACCCAGGCCGGCCGCGATACTTAGGCACGTGCTTAACCAAGCCACGTCGCTCGACCGTATGTTTCAGGCGCTCGCGGACCCGAACCGGCGGGTCATGATCGAGCGGCTGAGCCGCGGGCCGGCCTCGGTGAGTGAGCTCGCCGAGCCGCTTTCCATGTCGCTGCCGGCGGTGATGCAGCACCTGCAAGTGCTGGAGACGAGCGGCCTCGTCCGTTCGGAGAAGGCCGGGCGGGTGCGGACGTGCCGGCTCGAGCCCGCGGCGCTGCGGACGGCCGAGCGATGGATCGCCGAGCGGCGAGCGGCCTGGGAGCGTTGCTTCGACCGGCTCGGCGATTACCTCGCCGAGCACCCCGACGAACCCGAATCGAAGGAATGAATCCTCATGGAACGATCCGTCAAGCACACCACCTTTGTCATCGAGCGTTTTTATCAGGCCTCACCGGCGCGTGTTTTCAAGGCCTTCGCCACGGCCGAGGAGAAGCGGAAGTGGTTCGGCTGCCACGAGGGGGGCACGCACGAGCTCGATTTCCGCGTCGGAGGCCACGAGACGTACCGGGGCGGCCCGAAAGGCGGCCCCGTCTACACGAACGAGACGCGGTTTCAGGACATCGTGCCGGACCAGCGGATCGTCTACACGTACGACATGCACCGCGACGAGGCGCGGATCTCGGTCTCGCTGGTGACGATCGAGCTCCGCGCCGAGGGCAAAGGGACGCGCTTCGTCTTCACGGAGCAGGGCGCTTTCCTGGATGGACACGACGATCCGGCCCAGCGCGAGCACGGGACGAAGATCGGCCTCGACAAACTCGGCGAGGGTCTCGCGCGCGAGGCGGCCGCCGCTTGAAGGCCTCTAACCTTCGCCCTCGCCGGGATCCTTGATCGAGGGGATCGGCCGCCCGCTGTCGCGCCACGCGACCGCGGCCTTCCAGCCTCGCTCCTCGCTCAGCTTCTTGAACCACATCCCCTCGGGCGAATGCCGGGTGATGCCGTCGAAGAGGGTGGCGAGCATCTGCGTGCTCGCGAGGCCCATGTTCTCGTAGGCCTGGTTGATCACGAGCTTCTGCATCATGAGCTGGTTCTTCGGCGCGCCGCTCATGCGCTCGGCGAGCGCGAGGACACGCGCCTCGAGCGCCTCCGCCGGCACCGCGTCGAGCACGAGCCCCATGGCCTTGGCCTCGAGGCCCGTGACGAGATCCCCGGTGAGCAGCATCCGTTTGGCGCGCTCGACGCCGAGCCGATAGACCCACATCATGGTGGTCGGGCAGCCCCAGACGCGGGCCGGCGGATATCCGATCGAGGCGTCCTCGGCCATCACCACGAGGTCACAACAGAGCGCGATGTCGCTCCCGCCGGCCACGGCGTGCCCGTGCACCTTGCAGATCGTGGGCTTGTAGCTCCGCCACAGGCTCATGAAGTCGTCCGTGAAGCGCTTCATGTGCCGATAATCGAGCAGAGGATCCCAGGGCATCTCCTGGATGCCGATCGTCGCGCCCTCGCCCTCGGCGAAGAGCGTGAGGTCGTAGCCGGCGCAGAAGGAAGCGCCCGCGCCGTCGAGGACGATCACGTGCACGCCATCGTCGTCGTTCGCCCGATCGACGGCCGCGCGGATCTCGCCCGGCATTTCGTCGGTAATCGCGTTGCGCCGATCGGGGCGGTTCAGCGTGATGCGCGCGATACGGCCCTCGGTGCGGTAGAGGAGGGTTTTGTACGACATGATCGGACCTCTAGCACGGGAGCGACGAACATGGTTCGCCCGCGACTCCGCGCTTCGGCGTAGAATGAGCGCGTGAGGTCCGTGCCCCCGCGTGTCCTGGGATCCGTCGCCGCGATCGTCGCGGCGGCGTCGATCGCCGGCGTGGCCCTGCAGCGCGCGCGCGAGCCGATCCCTCGGGTCTCCACGCTGCGGAGCGGCCTCGTCGCAGAGGTCGTGACGGCGATCCCCGCCGCGCCCGCGAGCGCCGCCGTCGCGGACGCGCCCCCGCCGGAGGCGCCGCCCGCGCCTGCGCGTTGCGCGCCCGAGCCCGCGATCGAGGTGCGCGAGGTCGAGCCACCGCCGGCCGCGGAGCTCGCTCGCCTCGCCAAGGAACGACCCGAGGCGCTGGGCTCGGCGTCGCTGGGCTCGCCCACGCGAGGCTCGCTCTTCGGCGGCGTGGAGCTCCAGGAATCCGAGGGGATCTTGCGCGCCGGGGGATACGGCTGGGGCACGGAGCGCGTCATTCGCTCGATCGAGCGCGCCGTGCGGGAGGTGCGCCGCTGCTTCCCGGGCACGCCCAGGCTGTACGTGGGTGACATCGCCCGCGAGCGCGGCGGGTGGCTCAAGCCCCACCGCAGCCACCAATCCGGCCTCGACGCCGATATCGGTTATTATTACAACACGCAGGCGATCTGGTACCAGGCCGCCACGGCCCACAATTTCGATGCGGCGCGCACCTGGGCGCTCGTCCGGGCGCTGATCGAGGGCGGCAATGTCGAGATGATCTTCATCGACGTCTCGGTGCAGCGGCTGCTCCAGGCGTACATCGCCACGTTGCCCGAAGAGGAGCGGCCCTCGGAGGAGGTTTTTCCGAGCCCCACGAAGCGAGACACCCTCGTTCGACATGCCTGGGGACACCGGACGCATTTCCACGTCCGGTTCAAGGACCCGGCGGCGGTGGCGCTCGGGCAGCGTCTTGCGGGTGTTTTGCCCTCGCTGCGCTTGCTGCGGCCGCGGGGCGGTCCGAGGAGATCACCTCACAGGAGGTGATCCCCATGGCAGGCCAGAATCAGGGACCGAGCGAGCCGAAGGGCGAAGGGGCCGTCGAGCAGGCCGTTCGGCAGGACCTCGAGACCATCGAGAGCGAGCGTCTGGCGCAAGAGCACGTGCAACGGACCGGGCACGAGGGCGACATGCCGGCGACGGGCGTGGTCAGTGATCGCGAGAACGAGGTCCGCGTGCCGGCCGAGCAATGGCGGCACGGCGTGCCCTTCGATCGCGAGCATTCACGCGGTCGGGGCGGGCGAGGTTGAAAAGGCGAGGCGATCGGCGCGTGGAGGAGAGGATGAACATTGCGGCACTCATCGACGTGGACGGGACGCTGCTCGACACGAACCTCCTGCACGTGCTCGCCTGGCGGCGCGCGTTCGAGCGGCTCGGGAGCCAGATCGAGGTGAACCGGATCGTGCACGCGATCGGAATGGGCGGAGATCGGCTGGTGCCGGCGATCCTGGGCGAGGTGGACGAGGCCCTCGCCGAGCAGGCGCGGGCTTATCACGCGGAGGAGTACGTCGAGACGAACCTCCTCGAACACGCGCGCGCGCTGCCGGGCGCGGCGCGGCTCCTCGGGGCGCTGCGGGATCGAGGGGCGCGTATCGCGCTGGCGAGCTCGGCGCGGCGCGAGGAGCTCGATCGGCTCCTCGCCAAGCTCGGCCCGGCAAAACAGGAGGTCGACGCGATCATCACGCAAGAGGACGTCAGCACGACGAAGCCCGCGCCCGATATCTTCGCGGTGGCGCTCGAAGCGCTCGGGCGGCCGAGCGCCGCGTTCGTCGTGGGCGATACGGTCTACGACATCGTCGCCGCGACCCAGCTCGGCCTGCCTTGCTTGTGCGTGCTCACGGGCGGGATCGAGCGAGGATTGCTGGAGCAGGCGGGCGCGGCGGCGATTTACCCGACCGCCGAGGAGCTCGCCGACGATCTCGACCACGCGATCACGATCGGAGCCAAGCTGCGCGCGGCATAGGGTGGCCCGGCGCGAGGCGGGAATTTGTAGTAAACCACACGGGCGAAACGTTGCTGCGAGGTTCGGCGACGGTTGACCCGGCCGCGGCGAGTGGTTTTACTGCCGCCCCGGCCGCGTCTGGCTGAAGGAGGCTCATTCTCGATGTCGCTCACGTTTTATTACGGCTCCGGCTCGCCGTACGCCTGGAAGGTGTGGTTCGCCCTCGAGCACAAGAAGCTCGATTACGAGTGGAAGATGCTCTCCTTCGACCGCGGGGAGACGCAGACGCCCGAGTTTCTCGCGGTGAACCCGCGCGGAAAGGTGCCCGTCCTCGTCCACGACGGCGTCGCCATCGCCGAGTCGAACGCGATCGTCGAGTACCTCGAGGAGCGATTCCCCGATCCCGCGCTCCTCCCGCGTGACATCGCGGCGCGCGCGCAGGTGCGAATGCTGGCCGCCGAGGCCGACGGCTACATCGCCCCGGTGCAGAGGCGCCTGTTCCAGGAGACGCTCTACCGCAAACCCGAGGAGCGCGACGAGACCAAGATCGCCGAGGCCCGCGCGGCGGTCGTCGAGGAGCTCGCGCGCTGGGACGCGCGGCTCTCGGGGGATTGGCTCTGCGGCGCGCTCTCGCTCGCCGATTTCGCGGTCTACCCGCACGTGCGCGCCATCGGCCGCGTCGACGACCGCATGCCCGCGCACGGGCTCGGCGCCGCGTGGCCCGCGCGCCTCGCCGCGTGGATGAAGCGCGTGGAGGCATTGCCGTATTACGCGAAGACGATCCCTCCGCACTGGAAGGGGTGACGCTCAGCAAATCCTCGGGAGCTGCTCGCCCGCGGGGATGTCGAGCAATCGGCTCGTGCCGACGCGGCTCCGGAGCGTGACGCGGCCGCGCCGGGAGGCATCGGGAGGTCCGAGGACCTCGCCGATACGCGCCGGCGCGGGCGCCGCCGCATGCGCCCGCATCACCTCGAGGGCCCGCGTCGCCTGCTCCGCCGGCACGATGGCGACGAGCCGGCCCTCGCAGGCGACGTAGAGCGGATCGAGCCCGAAGAGCTCACACGCGCCCGCGACGGCCTCGCTCACGGGCACCGCGGATTCGTCGATTTCGATGTCCACGCCCCCATCCATGGCGATCTCGCCGAGCGCCGCGGCGAGGCCACCCCGCGTGGGGTCACGGAGGCAATGGGGTACGACGCCCGCGGCGAGGAGCGCGGACACGAGCCCGTCGAGCGGCGCGCAATCACTCTCGAGCGCGCCCGTGAGCGTGAGCCCCTCGCGCATCGAGAGCACGGCCATGCCATGCCGCCCGAGGTCGCCGCTCACGAGGACGGCGTCGCCCGGACGCACCCGGCGGGGCTCGATCACGATTCCCGCGGGCACGACGCCCACGCCGGTCGTCGTGATGAACATCCCGTCGCCCTTGCCGCGATCGACGACCTTCGTATCACCCGTGACGATCTCGACCCCCGAGGCGCGGGCCACGTCGCGCATCGAATGGACCACGCGGACGAGGTCCTCCATGGGCAAACCCTCCTCGAGCACGAAGGCGACCGCGAGCCAGCGCGGCGCGGCGCCGGTCATGGCGAGGTCGTTGATCGTGCCACAAACGGCGAGCTTGCCGATGTCTCCGCCCGGGAAAAACAGCGGCTTTACCACGTAGCCGTCCGTGGTCATCGCGATGCGCCCCGCGGGGACCTCGACGACGGCGCCGTCGTGCCGCGAGGAGAGCGCGGCGCCGCCGAACGCGGGCATGAAGACCTGCTCGACGAGGTCGCGCGACAAACGGCCGCCGCCGCCGTGCGCGAGCTGCACGGTCCTGTGCCGGAGCGGCGCGGGGCAGGCGAGATCGAAGCCGCGCCCGCTCAAGAGCCTGCCCTCCGATAACGATAGTAGGCCGCGCAGGCGCCCTCGGTGGAGACCATCGGCGCGCCGAGCGGCGTCTCGGGCGTGCAACGCGTCCCGAACGCGGGGCAAGCCGAGGGTTTTTTGATCCCTTGCAGCACGAGGCCGCTGATGCATTCGGCCGGCTCCTCGGCCGAGAGGGCCCCCACGTCGAAGCGCCGCTCCGCGTCGTGCGCCGCATACGCGGCCCGGAGCCCGAGGCCACTCGCGGGGATCGATCCGATCCCGCGCCATTTCCGCGGCACCACCTCGAACACCTCCTCGACGACGCGCAGAGCCTCTCGATTGCCCTCGGGGCGCGCCGAGCGCGCGTACTGGTTCTCCACCTCCGCGCGGCCTTCTTCGAGCTGCGCCACGCACATGTGAATGCCTTGCAGGATGTCCGCCGGCTCGAACCCCGTGACGACGATGGGCACGCGGGAGCGGGCGGCGATCGGGTGGTATTCGTCCATGCCCATCACGGTGCACACGTGGCCCGCCGCGAGGAAGCCATGCACGCGGCAATCCGGCGAGGAGAGGATCGCCCCGAGCGCCGGGGGCACGAGCACGTGCGAGACGAGCATCGAGAAATTGGGGACCCCGAGTCGCCGCGCCTCGCGGACCGCCATGGCATTCGCGGGCGCCGTGGTCTCGAAGCCGACGCCGAAGAACACGACCTCGCGGTCCGGGTTTTTCGTGGCCATCGAGAGCGCGTCGAGCGGAGAATACACGATACGCACGTCGGCGCCCTCGCTCTTCGCGCCGAAGAGGTCCGTGCGTGTCCCCGGCACGCGGAGCATGTCGCCGAACGAGCAGAAGATCACGCCCGGCTTCGCCGCGATCGTGATCGCGCGGTCGATCATCTCGAGCGGCGTCACGCAGACCGGGCAGCCCGGTCCGTGCAGGAGCTCGAGCCCGGGCGGGAGGAGCGCGTCGATCCCGTAACGCACGATCGAATGCGTCTGGCCGCCGCAGACCTCCATGATCCGCCACGGCCGCGTCACCTTCGCGGCGATGGCCGCGGCGTACCGGCGGCAGAGGTCGGCGTCGCGGTATTCGTCCACGTATTTCATCGGTCCCCTCCGTCCGGCGGACGCCCGAGCTCGCCGAGGTCGCCGATCTCCTCCAGGTAGGAGAAGACGCGGGCCGCCTCGGCCTCGTCGATGCGCGAAATGGCGAACCCCACGTGCACGATCACCCAATCTCCCTCGCGCGCCTCGGGCACGTATTCGAGGCACACGTCCCGCACCACGCCGCCGAACGCGACGTGACCATGACGGAGGTCACCCTCCCGCACGTCGAGGATCCTCCCGGGCACCCCGAGACACATCACCGGCCTCCTGTACATACACGCGCGGCGATCGCCGCCTGGCCCACCGAAATGCCGCCGTCGTTCGTGGGGACGCGCGCCCCGAGGCGCACGTCGAACCCCGCCGCGCGCAGGCGCGAGGTGAGCGCGCGGGTGAGCAGATCATTCTGAAAGCAGCCACCCGCGAGCACGACACGCGGGAGGTTCACCCGCTCGGCGATACGCAGCCCGAGCTCGACGAGGCTCGCGTGGAACTGCGCGGCCATCTCGGCGACGGGCCGGCCGGCGTCCCGATCGGCGAGCAAGGCGCGCACGAGCGGCGCCGTATCCGCGACGGCGGGCGCGCCGTCCGAGAGGGGGAGGGGATAAGGCAGAGGGCGCGGTTCGGGGTGCGTCGAGGCAAACCATTCGAGCTCCATGGCCGCCTGGCCCTCGAACGAGCACGTCTCCCGCAGGCCGACGAGCGCCGCGACCGCGTCGAAGAGCCTGCCCACGCTGGTCGAAATGGGCGCGGAAAAACCCTGGTTCATGGCGGCGAGCAGCGCGGAGAGCGCCCGCTCCTCCCCGAGCCCGCGCGCCCGGGCGAGCGCCTCCGGGCCGAGCGTGGCGTGGAGCAGGCCGAGCGCGCTCCGGCGTGGCTCGCGCGAGGCTCGATCGCCGCCGGGGAGCCGGAAGGGCGCGAGGTGCGCGACGCGGCGGAAATGGGCGGCGCTCGCGACGATCGCCTCGCCGCCCCACGAGAACCCGTCCGTCCCGAGGCCCGTGCCATCCCAGGCGAGGCCGAGCACTTCGCCTTCGAGGCCGTGCTCGGCCATCACGGCGGCGACGTGCGCATGGTGGTGCTGCACGCGGACGAGCTTTGCGCCCCATTCCTCCGCGAGCCGCTCCGCGAGGCGGCTCGACGCGTAATCGGGGTGCAGGTCGCAGGCGAGGGCGGCGGGGCGAATATCGAAAAAACGCACCATGTCGCGCGCCGTGCGTTCGAGCAGGTCCACGGCGGCGGGCCCGTCGAGGTCGCCGAGGTGCTGGCTCGTGACGAGCTCGCCGCCCACGGCGATCGTGATCGTGCTCTTGAGGTGCGCGCCCAGGCCGAGAATGGGTTCGTCCGCGGGCCAATGTGCCACGGAGAGCGGCGCGAAGCCGCGCGCGCGCCGGAGCACCCCGATGCCATCCGGCCCCGCGCGCACCACGGCGTCGTCGACGGCCCGCGTGATGGGTCGGTCGTGGACGAGGAATACGTCGGCGATCCCCGCGAGGCGCGCGAGGGCCTCGGGCACGTCCACGGCGAGCGGCTCCCCGGAGAGATTGCCGCTCGTGCAGACGAGCGGGCGGCCCGCGGCCTCGGCGAGCAATCGATGCAGCGGGGAGGCCGGCAGCATGGCGCCGACGAGCGGGCTCTTCGGCGCGACCTCGGGCGCGAGGGGCGTCGAATCGCGGCGGCGCGCGAGCACGATGGGCGCCTCCGGTCCCGAAAGGGCGCGTATTTCCTCCTCGGAGAGCACGGCGGCCGCCGAGGCGGCGCGCACGTCGGCGAAGAGCACGGCGAACGGCTTTTCGTCGCGTCGTTTGCGCTCTCGGAGCGCCTCGACCGCGCCCGGGTTCGTCGCGTCCACGAGGAGCTGGAATCCGCCCACGCCGCGTAGCGCGATGATATGGCCTTCGCGGAGGGCCGAGGCGGCCGCTTCGAGCGCTCGCTCGCCCTCCTCGATCGCGCGCCCCGCGGGCGACAGCAAGGAGAGGCGCGGGCCGCAGCGCGGGCAGGCGATCGTCTCGGCGTGGAAGCGGCGATCACGCGGGTCCTCGTATTCGCGGCGGCAATCCTCGCAGAGCGGAAAGGACCGCATGGAGGTGCGGTCGCGATCGTAGGGCAGGGAGGTGATGATCGAATAACGAGGCCCGCAGCGGGCGCACGTGGTGAAGGGATACCCGCTGCGCCGGCCCTGCGGGGCCAAGGTCTCGGCCAAACAATCGGCGCAGGTGGCGAGATCGGCCGGCAAGAGCGGCGCCGGACGCGCGCCCTCGTCGCTCGGCAGGATCCGAAAGCCGGGAATTTTTTTCCCGTCATTCGCGTTCGGGGGCGCGTCGATCTCGCGGCGCTCGATCCGGGTCACGGCGCCCGGCCTCGGCAGGTCGACCTCGATCGCCCGGACGAACGCCTCGATCTCCTCGGGCGAACCCTCGGCCTCGATCTCCACGCCGCCGCGCCCATTCTTGACCCAGCCGGACAAACCCAGCGCGTGCGCCTTGCCATACACGAAGGGCCGGAAGCCCACGCCCTGGACGACCCCTTCCACGTGCAAGGACACGCGCGCCATTTCGCCCTCTACTCGACCTCGATGGCCTCGACGGCGAGGCCCGTCTCGCCGAGGACCGTGCCCTCGGTCGAGCCGCACGCCGGGCAGAGGAGCAGGTGGTGCTCGGGCCGGTAATGGCTCCGGCAAGTTTTGCATTCGGCCTCGACCCAGCGGAGCGCGAGGTCGAGCCGCGCGCCCTCGGCCTTGGTGCCGCGGGCGTGGGCCTCGAAATGGAACGCGATCGCCTCCGGCGCGAGGCGCTCCGTCTCGGCGATCCAGCCGCGGACGGCGCACACGCGCGCGGCCCCCTCCTCGTCGGCGCGCGCGAGCACCAGACGGAGGACCTCCTTGCCCAGCGACGATTCGTGCATCTTCGTCTACCTCACCCCCGCGACGAGGTCTCGCACCGCCCGGGCCGCGCGCGGGACGGCGGCGAGCGCCTCGGGCGACAGGCCATACGCGAGGCAGGCCGGTCGCTCGACGGAGACGGCGACGATTTGAATGTCCTGACAAACCACCTCCGGTTCGAGCGCGCGCGCGAGCCCGAGGGCCTGTCCGACAGAGATACCATGCGTCGAGATGGGCGCGATTTCCCCGCCCAGGAGCGCCTCCGGGGCGAGCACGTGCACGGCGCCGGGCTCGCCGCCGCCGAGCGCCGCGTCCACGAGGATGACGCGCCGCGCGCCTGAGAGGAGCGGCAGGAGCGCCGAGGGCTCGTTCACCTCGCAGAGGTCGACGCCCTCGAGGGCGCCCTCGCTCCGGAGCGCGTCGACCACGGCCGGGCCGAGGCCGTCGTCGCCGGCCGCGCGCTGACCGATACCGATGACGCGGACGACCACGTCAATCCTCCCGTTCGATGGAGAGCCGCAAAAAATGGGTCGAGCAGGAGATACACGGATCGAAATTCCGCACGGCCTGCTCGGCGCGCCGCGTGGCCGCCGCGTGGGGCATCGCGGCGAGCGCCGGGGCGAGCTGCCAGAGGTCCCGCTCGATGCATTTCTGATTTTGCGAGGTGGGCGGCACGATGCGGGCGTCCTCGACGAGCCCGGCCTCGTCCATCGTGTATTTGTGCCAGAGCATGCCGCGCGGCGCCTCCGTACAACCATACCCCGTGGCCCGGCGCGGCGCCGCCGTGATCGCGGGGGCCTCGGGCGGCGTGTACGATTCGATGATGCGGATCGCCTCGTCGAGGGCCTGGATGAGCTCGACCCCGCGCGCGAGCAAGCTCTTGTACGGGTTGTTGCAGGGCGGCACGAAATGGATCCGCTCCGCGGCGGCGCGAGCCCGCTCGCCGAGGTGATCGAAATTCAGGTTGAAGCGGGCGAGGGGGCCACACTGGTAATCGCCGCGGCCGAGCACGACCGCGTGCAGCGCGGTCGAGTGCGGCACGTGCTCCTCGGCGAAGTGCGCCTCGTAGTCGCGCGCGTCGATGTCGATTCCCTTGCTCGACACGATGCGTCCCTCGGAGAACGGGTACTCGTCCGGGTGGCGCAGCGCGACGTACTCGTAATCACGCTCGAATGCGGGGAAGTCGAATTTCGCCATCCATTCGAGGCACATCTCGGCGTCTTCGAGGGCGCGCGAGAGGTCGGGCAGGAGCGCCGCGAGCTCGGCGACCGTCGGCGCGCGGTAAAACCCGCCGATCTTCACGTTGATCGGGTGGATCTCCCGGCCGCCGAGGGCCGTCACGATCGCGTTGCCCGCCTTCTTGATGCCGAGGCCACGCGCGACCCATTCGCGGTGGTTCTTCGCCATCGCGATCGCGTCCTCGTACCCCAGGAAATCGGGGGCGTGCAGCATGAAGACGTGCAGCCCGTGGCTCTCGATCCACTCGCCGCAATAAAGCAGGCGCCGCAGCGCGCGGATCGCGCCGCCCGGATGGATCCCGAGCGCGTCCTCGATCGCGTGGCAGGCGCTCATCTGGTAGGCGACAGGGCAGATCCCGCAGATCCGCGCGACGATGTCGGGGACCTCGAGGTGCGCCCTGCCGCGCAGGAAGGCCTCGAAGAACCGCGGCGGCTCGAAGATGCGGAGCTCGACCGCGGAGGGTTTGTCGCCCTTGAACCGGATCGTCAGCGCGCCCTCGCCCTCGACGCGCGCGAGGTAATCGACCTTGATCGTCCTAGCCACGGGGCCCCTCCTTCAGCCGGATCTGCACGAGCTGCTCCTCCTGCGCCTTCCGGAACGGAGGGGCCGCCGCGTTGAACGTGGCGTACGCCCGCGCGATGTCCTCGTGGCTCGCGCCGGCGGCGAGCAGCGCGCCCTCGATCCCCTTCGTATTCGTGGTCTCGGCCGGCCCGAAACAACCATAACAGCCGCGGTGGTACGTCGGGCAGAGCGCGCCGCAGCCCGCGTGCGTGACCGGGCCGAGGCACGGCGTGCCGTGCGCGACCATCACACACACGTTCCCGCGCAGCTTGCATTGCACGCACACCGAGTGGCTCGCGACCTTCGGCCCCCGGCCGGCGAGCAGCGCCGCGAGGACCTCGAGGAGCTGGCGCTTGTCGATCGGGCAGCCGCGGAGCTCGAAATCGACCTTCACGTGGTCCGCGATGGGCGTTGAGGTCGCGAGCGTGTCGATGTAATCGGGCCTCGCGTAGACGATCCGCGTGAACTCCTTCACGTCGCGATAATTGCGCAACGCCTGGACGCCGCCGGCCGTGGCGCAGGCGCCGATCGTCATGAGGAAACGCGACCGCGCGCGGATCTCGCGGATCCGCTCGGCGTCGTGGGCCGTGGTGATGGATCCCTCGACGAGGGTGATGTCGTACGGGCCCCGGAGCACGGCGCGCGAGGCCTCGGCGAAATTCGCGATACGAACCGCGTCGGCGAGGAGCAAGAGCTCGTCCTCGCAATCGAGCAGGCTGAGCTGGCATCCGTCGCAGGAGGCGAACTTGAAGACGGCGAGCTTCGGCTTCTGCTTCCTCTTCACGCTACACCTCCCTCACCGAGAGCAGGCGCTCGACCTCGGGGTAGCGATACACGGGCCCGTCCTTGCACACGAAGGTGGGGCCGAACTGGCAATGGCCGCAGAGGCCGGCGCCGCAACGCATGTTGCGCTCCATGGTCACCCAGACGTCGGCGAGCGGGACCCCGAGCCGCTCGAGCTCGCGAGCGCAAAACCGCATCATGATCTCGGGGCCGCAGAGCATCGCGACGGCGTTCGCCGGATCAAACGCGGCGCGGCCGATGAGCTTGGTGACGACGCCCGTATTGCCTCGCCAATCCTTGCCGGCCGCGTCGACCGTGACCTCGACCTCCATGTCGAACTTGCCGCGCCAGCGCTCGATTTCCTTGCGGTAGAGCAGATCGTCGGGGGTGCGTGTGCCGTAGAGCAGGACGACCCGGCCAAACGAGGCGCGGTGGCGGAGGGCGTGGTAGACGACGGGGCGCAGCGGTGCGAGGCCAATGCCGCCGGCGATGACCACGAGGTCCTTCCCCGCGGCCTCGTGCATCGGCCAGGCGC
Organism: Polyangium spumosum; assembly: GCF_009649845.1. Classification (NCBI taxonomy): domain Bacteria; kingdom Pseudomonadati; phylum Myxococcota; order Polyangiales; family Polyangiaceae; genus Polyangium; species Polyangium spumosum. The sequence continues at coordinate 69,903 of NZ_WJIE01000005.1, read as the reverse complement.
GGCCGAACGGGCCCCGCACGCCCACCACGTCCCCGCGGCCGAGGCGCTCGAGGACCCGCGTCACCGCGCCCACGGCGCGGATCGTATGGACCAGCCGCTCGGGCTCGGCGGGGTCGCCGCTGATCGAGATCGCCGATTCGCCGGCCCCGAACGGATACAGCATGTTGAATTGCCCGGGCAAAAAGGAGAAACCGCCGCGGGCCGAGACATCGAAATCGAACGTGAAGACCCCGGGCGTCTCCCGCTTCACGCGCGTGATGCGCATCGGCTCGGGGAGCATCGGATCGGGGCGCTTCATGAGCGAAAGCGAGGCGGTCATGGCGCGGCCCGATAGACGTCGAGGGTCTGCAGGCGCGCGCGCTGGAGGCGGCTGTGGACCTCGTTCAGGAGGCGGCGGGTGAAGGCGTAACCGAAGCTGTGGTCGGCGTCGAGCTTGCTCCGGAGGCAAGTGCCGTCGATCGCGAAGACGAGCGCAGGCTCGACCACGCGGGCGTCGAGGCCCCATCGATAAGGAGGAAAAAGCGTCGACCAGCCGAGCGCGTCGCCCGCGCCCACGGTCTCGACCACGAGCGTCCCGCGGCCGCCGTCATGGCTCTCGAGCGCGATCTTCCCGGACCGGATGAGGTAGAGGTTGTCGGCGCGCTGGCCCTCGCGGAAGAGGAACTTGCCCGCGGAGAGGCGGACGTTCTGCGCGCAGCCGCTCAGGAATTCGACATGCGCGTCGAGCATGCCGGCGACGAGGGGTTGCTCTGCGAGCGATCGGGCGAGGGATTCGGTTTCCATGCTCCTCGTTCAGCCGTCCGTCTCCGGCCTTTGCTCCGGCCGCCCGACGGCGGCGGCCTCCTCCGTGATATCGATTCCGACCGGGCACCAGGTGATGCAGCGCCCGCAGCCCACGCAGCCCGAGGAGCCGAACTGATCGTGCCAGCTCGCGAGCTTGTGGGTGAGCCACTGGCGATAACGCGCCTTGATCGAGCTGCGGACCGATCCGCCGTGCACGTGGGAAAAACCCATCGTGAAGCAGGAGTCGAGGCGCTTCGTGCGCTCGGCGGTCTCGCCCGTGAGATCGGTCGTGTCCTCGACGTCGGTGCAGAAGCAGGTCGGACAAACCAGCGTGCAATTGGTGCAGGCGAGGCAACGCTCGGCGACCTCGTCCCACCGCGGATGCTCGAGGTTCTGCTGGAGGCGCTCCTTCAGCCCGTCCGTATCGAGCTCGCGGCCCATCGAGGAGGCGGTGCGCGCGGAGACCCGCGCCGCCGCGTCCGCCTCCTCGGGTGTGGCCGGACGAACGGGCATACCCGCGACGACCGCGGCGCCCGCGTCGCTGCCGACCTCGACGAGGAAGCGGTGCTCGCCCGCGTCGAGCAGCTCGGTGAGGGCGAGATCGAACCCCCGCTCGGCGCGCGGGCCGGTCCCCATGGAGACGCAAAAACAGGTATTGCCGGCGCGAATACAGTTCACCGCGACCACGAAGACGTCGCTCCGCCGCGCCGCATACCGCGGATCGGCGTGGGCGCCCTGCATGAGGATCCGGTCCTGGATGGCGATCGCGTGCAGGTCGCAGGCGCGCGCGCCGAGCAATGCCACGCGCTGGTGCGGCATCGGCTCGGGGATCACGGAAAACCCCTCCTTGCTGCGCCGCACCTGGAACAGGCGCTCGACGGGCACGTGGAAGGTCTGCTTCCAGGAAACGTGCCCGACGGTGAATGCGAAATAGGCGCCGTGGTCGCGGCGCTCGAGGCGAAAGCGGCCAGGCGCCTGGACGTCTTCGAGGCCGACGGGCAGGTCCGCCGCGCGCCGCACCTCGTCGATCACGATGCCGCCATCCCGCGCGACGGGCCCGAGCACACGGTAACCCAGGCCCGCGAGCGCCTGGACGAGCACATCGAGATCGGAGGCCCCGAGGATCCAGGGCGAACGCCCGGCAGGCGCAGGTTCTGCGCGGTCGGGCGCAAGCATTGCGGGGGCGGCGTCGGGGGTCGGCATACGGCGGCGAGGTCGAGAGGCGCGAGGAGCGGCCCTGGCAAATGGTGTACCTCTCCTCGCGGGCCCGGACAATAGAGAAAACGAACGTCCCGCGCCGGCCGGGCGAACGACCGAGGCGGAACTGGCACGGCGCTCGCTGATGGGGTGCCAATGCCGCCCGATGTTCAGGAGGACGCCACGCGAGAGGATATCGAGGCGCGCGCGCTCGGGGATCCGCACCGTCGCGGGGAGGGCATCTCGGATGTCGTGCTCGGCGGGCAGGACGGGCTCGTCAATGTGCTCGGCGTGGTCCTCGGCGTCGCGGCCGCGACGAGCTCGGCGCGCGTGGTGCTGGTCGCCGGCCTCGCGGCCGCGTTCGCCGAATCCCTGTCGATGGCCGCGGTCGCCTACACCTCGACGATGGCCCGGGCCGAGGTCTACGAGAGCGAGCGCGCGCGGGAGCTGCGCCATATCCGCGACATCCCCGCGCTGGAGCGCGAGGAAATTCGCGAAATCTATCGAGGCAAGGGCTTCGAGGGCGAGATGCTCGAGAAGGTCGTCGCGACCATCACGTCGAATCGAGACGTGTGGGTCGCGGTCATGATGGCCGAGGAGCACAAGCTCGCGCCCGTCGATCGCGGGCGAGCGCTGCGCGCCTCCCTCGTCGTGGGGCTCTCGTCGATCGTGGGCTCGCTGCTGCCGCTCGTGCCCTTCTTCCTCCTGCCCGTTCGGCTCGGGATGATCGTCGCGGTGCTCGTTTCTGCGCTCTCGTTGTTCGCGGTCGGCGTGTACAAGGGCCACGTCACGACGGGGCGGCGCTCGAGGAGCGGCCTCGAGCTCGCGGCCATCGGTATGGCGACCGCCCTCGTCGGTTATGCCGTGGGGGCATTGCTCGAAGTTCGTCCTTGAAGCACGTTGCAGGTGTGGGAACCAGGGCCCGGGAGGAGGTGATGGCCGGAGGTCGTCGCGGTCGCGTGCTCGTGATCGAGGACGAGGCGGATCTCCGCGTGCTCATGTCCGACCTCCTGCAGGAGGAGGGGTATGCCGTCGAGAGCGCGCGCGACGGCGTCGAGGGCTTGCGTCTGATCGACCAGCGCATGCCCGACCTCATCCTGCTCGACATCAAAATGCCGGTGATGGACGGCCGGATGTTCGTCGAGCTGCTCATGGCGCGTTACCCCGATCGGGCGCCCATCGTGGTGGTGACGGCGGTCGAGAGCGCCCCGCGGCGCGCGGCCGAGACCGGCGCAGAGGGGTGGGTCGGAAAGCCTTTTGATATCGACCGGCTGGTCAAGACGGTCGAGCGTCACCTGCGGCGCCCGGCGCCTCCGGGGTGAGGGTCGCCGCTTTTGATCGCGCCGCGAGGCCGCCGGCTCGCCAGCCTCGACGTATCCTGCTACCGTGGGGGCCGTTCGTAGGTCGACGGAGCAGGTGCGGAGATGGCCGAACATTTTGATGTGATCGTCGTCGGTGCAGGGTTGTCGGGGATCGGGGCGGCCTGTCACCTCGAGGCCCGATGCCCGGGCAAGACCTTCGTGATCCTCGAAGGACGTGAGGCCATCGGCGGGACCTGGGATCTCTTTCGTTATCCGGGCGTCCGGTCCGACTCCGACATGTACACGCTCGGTTATTCGTTCAAGCCGTGGAAGGACCGGAAGGCCATCGCGGATGGCCCTTCGATCCTCGAATACATCCGCGAGACGGCCCGCGAGCGCGCGATTGAATCGAAGATCCGGTTCGGCTGTCGGGTCAAGCGCGCGACGTGGTCGAGCGATCGCGCGGCGTGGACGGTGGAGGTCGAGCGCGGCCCGTCGAAGGAGCTCGTCCACTTCACCTGCAACTTCCTGCACATGTGCAGCGGCTATTACGATTACGAGAAGGGCTACACCCCCGATCTGCGGGGCACCGATCGTTTCGAGGGGCGCATCGTTCACCCGCAGTTCTGGACGGAGGACGTCGATCATCGCGGGAAACGCGTGGTCGTGATCGGCAGCGGCGCCACGGCCGTCACCCTCGTGCCGGAGCTCGCGAAGGAGGCCGCGCACGTGGTGATGCTCCAGCGCTCCCCCACCTACGTGGTCTCGATGCCGTCCCAGGACGTGATCGCGCGCTGGCTGCACGAGCGGCTGCCTGCGCAGGTCGCTCATGACATCACGCGCTGGAAAAACGTGGCTCTGGGCATGTTCTTTTATCAGCTCGCCCGGCGGCGGCCGGAGGGCGTGAAGAGGCGCCTCGTCGACCTCGTGCGCGAGCACCTCGGGCCCGGCTACGACGTCGACGCCCATTTCAAGCCTCGGTACAACCCCTGGGATCAGCGCGTTTGCGTGGTGCCGGACGGCGATCTCTTCGAGGCGGTGAAGTCGGGCAAGGCTTCGGTGGTCACCGACCATATCGAGACCTTCATCGAGACGGGGCTCCGGCTCGCCTCGGGAGAGGAGCTCGAGGCGGACCTCGTGGTCATGGCGACGGGGCTCAGGCTCCTCTTCCTCGGCGGCGTGGAGCTCGAGGTGGACGGCCGCCGCGTCGAGCCGACGAAGCTCCTCAGCTACAAGGGCGTGATGTTCAGCGACGTGCCGAACCTGGCGTGCGCGTTCGGGTACACGAACGCGTCGTGGACCCTGAAGGCCGACCTCGTCAGCGAATACGTGTGTCGCCTCCTGAACCACATGGACGCGATCGGCGCGCGCCGCTGCATGCCGCGCCGTGACGCCGCCGAGGTGGAGGAGCTGCCCTTGATCAACTTCAGCTCGGGCTACGTGCAGCGCGCGATCGGCGCCTTCCCCAAGCAGGGATCGAAGAAGCCGTGGAAGGTCAACCAGAATTACCTGGCGGACATCGCCGCTTTGCGGTTCGGCGAGGTCGACGACGGCACGATGGAGTTTGTCGGAACGAACTAGGCGCCATACGCTTCGCGTAGCGCTTCGAGCAGCGCTCGCCCGCGAGGCGAGCCGAGCCCGGTGCAGGCGTTCCAGCGCGCCTCCGGTGAAGCGGAATATCCGCCGTTGTTGCCGGAGACGATCGGGCGGAACACGTCCGCCCCCTCGTCGAGCTGCAATCGATAGAGGAGCGGGTTCAAGAAGCCGAGGCGCCTGCCCACGCCCTGGCAGAGGCGGGCGACGAGCGCCGCGATGAGGGGCGTGGACGCGCTCGAGCCGCCGCCATATCGATACGCGCCGTCCACGAAGATTCGGTATCCTTCGAGGAAATCGGCGTGGGCCGCGACGTCGGGGCAGCCGCGGCCGGCGAAGGCGTGCGCCGGCTCGGTGAAGACCCAGTCGCGGAACGTGGCGAGGGTCCGCGCGGGCACGGAGGCCCGGGACTGCCATTCGGGGCGCTCGAAATAAAGGCTCACGCCGCCGCTCGAGCTGCCGAGGTGGGCGAGCCGGCCGGCGCTGCCATACGCGAGGAACATGGTGTCGGCGAGGCGATTCCAGACCACCTCGTCCTTTGGCTCGCCGCGCCCGTCGAGGACGAGCGTCGTGCCCCCGCAGCAGAGGGCCCAGGGGCTCGATCCTGGGAAATAGACGAGCGAGGGCGCCGAGAACATGCCCTGGGCCATGGGGAAAATGGATCCGGAGTCGCCCGAGGGCAGGCAGACAGTGATCCCGAGAATGGCGGCGATGATGAAGAGCTCGTCGACCCGCTCGACCTCGGCCCGGGTCCACACGCCGGGCAGGTCCTCGGGCAGCCCGGCGCTCAGCGTGAGCACGGCGGGGCGATTCTCGGTATCGAAGAGCGCGGCGTTGAAGAGCTGGAAGTAGCTGTGGACGGTGGTGTCGTCGTTCCCCGTCGCCCCGGAGAAATAAACCACCGGGCGCACCCCGGGCGCGCAGGAGAAGGCGATCTGCGCGTCCATGGTGATCTCGAAGTTCGCCCAGGCGTCCTGCCCGGTCGCCCAGCGGTTCGGGCCCACCGTGAGGATCTCCGGTGCCCGCATGCCGAGGCCCTCGAAGAAGACCTGCATGTCGTCCGTGGAGAATCCACCATAAAGCGACAGTACACCGAGACAAACGCCTTCTCCGGTCAGCTCGGCCGGAAAATCGTAGAGCTCGGCGAAACGCGTGGGAGGATGCGAGCGCCATGGTTTGTCATGGTCATTCGTGGGCGGAGCGGGAGGGGGCTCGATGGACCTCCGCGGCGGCGGGCTCTCGCTCGCGAGCGGCGTACGGCGAGGCAAGAAGACCCAGACGATCACGCCCCCCAGGCTCGCGGGGACGGAGAAGGGCGCGTCGTGGGTGACGTCGACCTCCCCCTTGTAGACGTGGCGCTCGAGCTTCACGCCGAAGGCCGCCATGAAAGCCCTCGCAGTCCCCCGGAGCGTCACCGCCCGAGAGGGGCGATGGACCTCGACCACCGAGAGATCCCATTCGCGGGCGAACGCCTCGATACGCGCGAGATCGTCCGGGCTCGCCCCATAGGTGGCCGCATAACGCTCGTGTGACCAGGGCTCGCGGGTCCGGACGACGTCCCGGGCCGTCTCGACGAGCGGAGGCGCGCCTCTCGGGGTGCGCAGCAAAAGCACGGCGGTCACGATTTCGTCGGGGGAGACGTCGCCCCGGGATACGGCGCCGAAGATGGCGGGCCTCGCGCTGCCCTCGATGTCGACGCGATCACGGCTCATTTCTCATCTCCTTCGAGGCGGCTGCCGAGCGCGAATTCGCCCACGGTCGTCTCGGCGTGATAATCGGTGCCGGCGGCCTTGCAGAAGAGGTCGGAGTCCCCCCGCCCGACGCCATTGCAGGCGAGGTTCATCGCGGTCGCGACCAGGTAAAACGTCTGGTAAAGGACGCCCGCGTTCTTGAGGGTGATCGCATAAGAGATGCCCTCGTAGCTCCAGGACACGCGCTGGAAGCGGCTGGCCAGGCAGACGAGCACCTGGGGGAGCCGGCCGCCGATCGTCGCCTGCGCGGCGCCTTGGAGGAGGGCCGCGACCTCGGGCGTGCGCCCCTGGACGCGTGCGAGGGCGTGGGCGGCGGGGTCGTAATGGTAAAGGCCCGGCTCCAGGCCCCCGCAGCGATCGACGGCGAGGTAGACTTCGAGGTCGTGGCAGGCGCCGCCGGCGGGGGAGGGGCGCGAGGTGATGTCGTAGCCGGTCTCGGGCGTCGCGGGGAAAAACGCGCGCACCCGCGCGGACCGATACAAGAACTCGCCGAGCTGCTCCACCGAAATGGGCTCCCGCCCCTGGGCGTACACGGTGCGCCTGCCCTCGAGCACGGCGGTGAAGGGGCGGTCGTCGCGAACGAGAGCGTCGAGGTTCGGGCGATGTAATGCAATGGGAGGATCGGCCGCGGCGGGAGGGGGGCGGAGGGCAGGAGGCGGCGGGACGCGGCCGCGGAAGGGGAAGGTCTTGCCGCAGGGCGAGGCGTGGCGGCCCGGGCGGCTGCGGGCGTGGAAGACGAGGTCGTGGAAGGACCAGCTCGCGAGCTCGAATGCGCGATCTTCCTCGGTGTGGTCATCCTCGTCGACCGGGAGCAAAAACCCCGCCGCGACGAGGAGGCCGACGAGGGTGGTGGTCGCCTCGGGGCTCGCTCCGGGCACGGTCAGGGCCGCGGGCGCGGTCGGACGGGCGAGCGCAAAACAAAGGGCCGCGGCCCGGGCGTCCTCGATTCGCAGGAGCGCGTGACAGCGGGGTGATTCCAGCACGAGGCCCGCGCCGACGCGGCGCTGATAGGCGAATCGGGAGAGCACATGGCGACGTGCGGGGGGCGTCTCGCCGCTGCCCAGCGAGAACCAGGGCGAGATCGGTTGCAGGATCGATATCGTCGCGCCGCCGTCGCGCACGGCATACGCGAGGAGCGCGAGCTGCTCCATGCGGCGGAGGTGGTGGAGCAACGTCGCGACCAGGAGGGGCCCGCCCTGCTCGGCGACCTCTTCGGCCAGCGCCTCGACCGTACCGCCCTCGGCGCCCAGACGTTCGAACGCGGGGAGCAAAACCGGCGGCAGCGCTCCGAGCGACATCGCGGGCAGCGAGGGCGATGCGAGGTAAGCGCCGCCGGCCTCGTCCCGGCCAAGAGCGACCCCCTCGCGCAGGCGGAGGACGAGCCTTTTTCGCCACGGTTCCATCATGAAAAACGTCTCTCGCGGCTCGCTCGCTAGATGAACATCGAGTGGGGATTCATTGCTTCTTCGGGGAGGGGCGCGCTTCGCAGGCCCATGGCCACGGGCACCTCGTAGAGCCTCCCGGGGCCGAGGCGGGCCCAGAAATGACGGAGCCCCGGCACGATCACCTTCACCACCACGAGGTCCGTGTCGGGCCGCGTCTGATCGAGCACCAGGGTCTCGAGCCCGCGGCCTCTGGCGATCTCCACGCAATGCGCCACGGCCTCCCGGAGGTCCTCGAAGGCGGAGGGCGCGAAATCACGCGGCGTGCGCGGCGCCGCGCCGCTCGGCCGGAGGTAAGGCTCGGACTCCACCGTCGCCTGCCGCAGCCAATCGACGATCTGCCCACCCGGCGAGGGTTTGTCCGGGTCGCCCGTGAAGACGAACGGCAAGAGCTGGTTGTGCTCGGTGACCGCGCGGAGCAAGGCCAGCCGAGCGTCGAGGTGCGCGCCGAACCCGAAGACGATCGATTGAAACGGCCCCTCCACCTGCCGGGAGAGCGCCGCGAACGTGGGGATGCCCAGATCACTCGTCAGGTCGAGGGCCCAGAGCTCGCGCCCTCGGGCGCGCCAGTGCCGGGCGGTCTCGAGGAGGTACGGCTCCTCGAAGCTCCCGAGATCCACCCCCGGCGCGCGCAGGCGGTTGTACCACCAGAGGGCGACGGCGTCGCGCTCCACGAGCTCGAAAAACCCCTGGAGCACGGCCTCGGCGCGCGTATTGCCCGCGGCGCATCCGTTGGAGTCCGCCCGCGTGAACAGCGGGCCCTCACGGAATGGATAGCCATAATAACAGAACGCAGTGGGCACGAAGCGCCGCCGCTCCTCGGTCAGAGACCAGACCGGGCTCCATTCGATGCTCCGCGCCGGATCGAAGGGCTCGGGCACCCAGGTGCACATCTCGCCGTGCCGATTCCAGCGGTCCCGCTCGGCGTATTGACGAGGGCTGTATCCCATCAAGAGGACGGGATCGAGCGCCTCTTCGCCGAGCTCCTTCGAGTTCCTCCGGACGCGCGCCTCGTCGCCCTGGAAGACCCCCGCATACCGCTCGATCGACTCGCAGATCGCGCCGGTCTTCGCCTGGATGTCCGTCCGACCCTTGCCCCCGGAGAGGCTACGCAGCGTGCTGCGGAGCGAGGAGAGGTCGTGCGCGAGCTGGGCGAAGTTGTGGTCGGTCGAATACGAGAAGACGAGCCGTGGATCGTCCTCGGGGCGCACCGTGCGGCGCAGGCGGCTCACGATACCCGTGATGGGGCTCAGGTGAAGGGAGAGGCGCTCGAACGTCTCCTCGGGCGTCGCCTGCCGGAAGCCGCCGTCCGCCGAATAGATCCGGGGCGTGGGTTCGAGGAGGACGGGGAGCTCTTGCGCGCGCGTGACCGTCGCGGGATCCCCACAAGCCGGGCACTGGGGGCGACGCGTGAGCGAATGCGTGTGGCTCTCGAACGTGGTCGTGCCGAGCGTGACGACCCGACCTTCGAGCGACGGGATCCCGCCGAGCGCGGCCCAGCGCGCGACGGCCGTGGCGATCGCGGAGGCGAGGGCGCGGCGCGTGGAGGGCAGGGCGCAGAGGGCGGGCGGATGGACGGGCTTGCCGGTGCGGCGCTCGAGATATCGCTCGACGCGGCGATGTCCCTCCAGTCGATGGGCGAGGCAGCGCCAGCACCCGGTTTGTCCGGGAACGAAAAGCGGCCCGAGCCAGCCTTCGCTCCCGCTCGGTCGAGCGAGGAGCCACGGTTTTCCGTCTTCGAGCCTGGCCTGGTTGAAGGATTCGAGCGCGGGGCGCAGGTAATCGTCCACGAGGACGATGGGCAGGTCCCCCTCGTCGCTCGTCGTGATCCCGAGCTCGTCGAGGGCCTCGACGACCGGCGTCGTCTCCACGTCGCCGAGGGCGACGAGGGCGACGCGGGCCCGACGCAGGCGCTCGCGGGCCTGCGCGGGCTCGATGTCGAGGCCGTCCCAGAAGGCGGCCTCCGCGGGGGGCATATCGGCCTCGTCATTCGTGACGAAGCCGCCTCTGCGGAGCATGGTGATGGCGTAAAAGACCTCCGCCGGGGAGACGTGCTCCAGGAGGCGCTCGCAAATCTCCTGTTCGGTCAGCTTGCCGTCCAGGAGTGGCGCGAGCACCTGATGGGTGCGGCCGTGCAGGACGTGGCTACCTCCTTCCCAGAGGAGGTAGACGCCCTCGCCTTCGATGGTCTCGACGCGAAAGGAACGTTTGAAACGCGGGCGAGCGAGCATGAAGCTGCGCGTCGATCAGTTGCTCTTCGTGTCCTTATGAACCTCACCCCCCGCGGTGGCGGTGCCGCTCGCGGTGCCAGGCGCGGTGGCGGTGCCGCTCGCGGTGCCGGGCGCGGTGGCGGTGCCGCTCGCGGTGCCAGGCGCGGTGGCGGTGCCGCTCGCGGTGCCAGGCGCCGCGTGCTGCCCTGTCCCCAGGGTGAGCGCCTCGACGCCGAGATCCGCCGGCGGCATCGGCAAGTCCATCGGGAGCGCGACGTCGTGCGCGATCTCCAGGCCGAAGTGCTGCTTGGCGAAGCTTTTGATCGTGCCCGAAGGGTCGTCTTCGAGTTGCTTACGGAACGAACCCTCCGACCACGCGTGCGCGACGAGGAAGCCCCACTGCACCTTGTTCAAATTGTCCGTCTTCTCCATGATGCACCTCAAGTGTGTGTCTCATGGTATGGGCGAATTTGCAAGTCGGACCACCGACAAAATCGTGCTCTGCACGCCTCGGGCATAATGGCATTACGGGCTCATCGAGCCGGAGGGTGCACTGCATAGGTTCTGTCGTCAGCGTGCTCGAGGACGCGCCGTCTGTGCGGAGTATGGACGAACGAGCATGGAGCTGCGCGTCAATCAGTTGCTTTTCGCCTCCATACGAACCTCCCCCGCGGTGGCCGTCCCGCTCGCCGTCCCGCTGCCGGTCCCCGTGCCGGGCGCCGCGTTGAGCCCCATCCCCTGGGTGAGATCCTCGAAGCCGAGATCCATCGGCGGCAGCGGCAGGTCCATCGGGAGCACGACGTCGTGCGCGAGCTCCAGGCCGAATTGCTGCTGGGCGAAGCGCTGGATCGTGCCCGAAGGATCCTCCTCGAGCTGCTTTCGGAAGGACGCCTCCGACCAGGCATGCGCGACGAGGAACCCCCACTGCACCTTGTTGAGCGTGTGCTGCTGCTTCATGATGCACCTCGAACCCCAAACTGTCTCATTTTCCATCGGTTTGGACCAGACGAGTTCGTGGCGGGATCTTGCTTTGCGCGCCGAGCCCATTACGTAATGTAACCTATTCTCGTATTCACCCCACCCGGGCGCGGCGCATCGCGCGGGCGACGCCCGTTTGCAGGGTGCTGTGCGTGCTGATCCCCGAGAGGTCGATTCCCAGCGAGACGAGCGTCTGCGCCACCTCCGGGCGGATGCCCGTGAGCATCGGCTCGGCGCCGAGCAATACGACCGAACGCGCGGCCCGCACGAGCGCGTCGGCCACCTCGGCGTCGACGCGCGGGACGCCGGTGATATCGAGGATCGCCACCCGCGCCCCGCTCCGCGCCATACCATCGAGCAACACCGAGATCGCCCGCTCCGCCCGCGCCGGATCGAGCGCTCCGACGAGCGGCATGACCATCACCTCGTCACTCACGGGGATGAGGGGCGTGGAGAGCTCGAGGAGCGTCGCCTCTTTCGCGCGCAGCGCCTCCTGTTGAAGGAGGGCGTCGGCGCGATCCTGCTGGGCGCGTACGGTGTCGGTGACGTCCATGATGATCCCCCGCAGCCCCACGGTGCGCCCGTCTTCCTCGGGCACGCATACCGTCTGGGCCTCGACCCAGAGGATCCCGCCATCCTTGCGGACCCAGCGGTATCGCAGGACGGAGCGGCCGTCGCGTTCGAGGAGCTGGTTGCCGAGGGCCGCCTCCTCTTTGTCCTCCGGGTGCACGAGATCGAACCAGAGGCTCGGCCTCGCGAGCCACTCCTCCTTCGTATAGCCCGTCATCGTCTGGATTTGCCCGCTCACGAAGCCCACGCGGCCGCGGCTCGGATCCTCGACGAACCAGCTCTCCCAGACGACCCCGGGCACGTAGTCGATGAGATCCCGGAGCGTGCTGCTGCGCATCTCGGCTTCCTGCAGGCGCGTCCGTAGCTCCCCCACGTCGGACCGAAGCGCCTCGGCGCTGAACGCTTGCTCTCCCATTGTATTTTTTCTCCCCTCGGCGCGAACCGCGCGGCGCGCCCAAGCGCACGCTCCCCCGCTGTGATGATAGATCCGACCCGGGTGTCGGTTCAATCCTCCCTCAATCGGAGCGGAGACGTTCGTGGCGGCAGCCCCGCTTGGCGCCGGCCCCCACCGCGCCCCGCGGCGCACGAACTGCGCCGTGGCGCATTTTTCGCGCCTCATCGGCGGCGATCGGTCAAGATCCGCCACACGAACACGGCTGGCCACGGTCTTGCTACCGCTTCGCCCCCGAGGACCCCATGACCACGAAGAACCCCACCGTCGCCGACTACATGACCCGGAGCCCCCACTCGATCGGCTTCGACCAGACGCTCGTCCAGGCGCACAAGCTCATGCGAGAGCACGACATTCGCCACCTGCCCGTCCTTCGAGGAGGCAGGCTCGTCGGCATTCTGTCGGAGCGGGACCTCGCGTTCGTCGAAGCGCTCCGCGACGTGGATTCGGCGAAGGTCACGGTCGAGGAGGCGATGACCCCGCTGCCGTACACGATCGCCCCGGACGCCTCGCTCGGGGCCGTGGCGCGCGAGATGGCGGAGCACCGCTACGGCTCGGCCGTCGTGATGCGGGAAGGCCACGTCGTCGGCGTGTTCACGACGACCGACGCGCTGCGGGCCCTCGCAGACGCGCTCGGCGGGAAATGAGGAAGTGATGACCGCGAGGCCGCCCACGATCGAGGACGAGATCAGCGAGCTCGTCGCCTCCGTGATGCCGGGGGCGGCCGTGCTGCGCGTCTCGCGCCTCGGCCCCGACGAGGACGAGGACGGCGGGGCGACCGGCAAGGCGATCGGATATGGCGTGCCTCTGCGGATCCGCGTGCAGAGGCCGGACGGCGCGTTGAGCGACCTCTGCCTGCACACCGCCGGGCCGGACGAATTCGGGCACGACCGGCGCGCCGACCGGGCCTCGAACATGCTCCTCGCCTTCGATAGCTTCGCGAGGATCCCGCGGCACGTGCGCGCGCTCGACGTCGGCGCGGTCCTCGAGGGCGGCCGCCTCGTATCGCTCCGCGAGAGCGGCGAGTTTTACCTCGTCACCGAATACGTCGAGGGGCACGTCTACGCCGACGATCTGCGGCGGATCGCCCGCGATCGCGCCCTCACCGATCGGGACCTCGGCCGCTGCGAGGCGCTCGCGCGGTCCTGCGCGGAGATCCACGCGGTCCGGCAGGACGCCCCCGCGGTCTACCGGCGCGCGATCCGGGACCTCGTGGGCCACGGCGAGGGGATCTTCGGGCTCGTCGACGGGTATCCGGACGACGTGCCGATGGCGCCGCCCGAGAGGCTCCAGGGGATCGAGCGGCTCTGCCTCGCGTGGCGGTGGAAGCTCAAGGGTCGCGCCGAGCGCCTGCGCCGGACGCACGGCGATTTCCATCCGTTCAACGTGGTCTTCGACCGCGCGGGGGAGCCTCGGCTGCTCGATACGAGCCGCGGCTCGGCCGGCGACCCCGCGGACGACGTCACGTGTTTGTCGATCAATTATTTATTTTTCGCGCTCGAGTCGCCGGGTTCGTGGCGCGGCGCGTTCCAGGCACTCTGGCGCACGTTTTTCCGGACCTACCTCGACGTGACGGGCGATCGCGAGCTCCTCGCCGTGGCCGCGCCGTTTTTCGCGTGGCGCGCGCTCGTGCTCTGCAATCCGCGGTGGTATCCGTCGATCCACGCGAGCACGCGGGACGCGCTCCTCTCGTTCGTCGAGCGTGTGCTCGAGGCGCCGCGTTTTGATCCCGATGAAGCGGAGGGGCTGTTTCCATGAAAGGCGCGGTCGTATGGATCACGGGGCTGCCTTCGTCCGGGAAATCGGCGCTGGCGGAGCGGGCGTGGAGGCGGCTCTCGCACGAGCAGAGGCCGAGCATCTTGCTCGACGGAGACGCGGTGCGCGCGGCGATGCGCCCGCCGCCCGGGTACGACGAGGAGGCGCGAGCGCATTTTTACGAGACGCTCTCGAACCTCGCGGCCTTGCTGGCGCACCAGGGGCACGTGGTGATCGTGCCGGCGACGGCGCACCTCCGCGTGTTCCGTGAAAAGGCGCGCGCGGTCGCGCCCCGCTTCTTCGAGGTCTACGTCTGCGCCCCGGCCGAGCGTTGCGCGGAGCGGGACGCGAAGGGGCTTTACGCGGCGGCGCGCGAGGGAAAGGTCTCGGGGCTGCCCGGCTTCGACGTGCCCTACGAGCCGCCGGAGGCGCCCGATGTGGTCGCGCTCGGCGGTTATGACGAGGAGGCGGTGGGGAAAATCGTCCGCCTGTGCACCTGAGGTCGCCGCATGCCCCTCGTTCAGGAGGTCCCCTCGGAGATACGTTCGCTTACGCGCTTCGTGCCCCTCCTCGGCGAGGCCGCCGTCGAGGACGCGCGAAACCTCGCGCGTAGGCTCCAGGAGCGGCTGGCCGGCGCCGTCGTCTGGAACGTCAACTCGACCGCGGTGGGCGGCGGCGTGGCGGAGATGCTGCATTCGCTCCTCGGTTATGCGCGCGGCGCGGGCCTCGACGTGCGATGGTTGACGATCGGCGGTCCTCCCGAGTTTTTCCATCTCACCAAGCGCCTGCACCACGCCCTCCACGGCGGGCGCGGCGATGGTTCTCCTCTGGGCGAGGCCGAGCATCACGTTTATGCGTCGAACCTTTGCAAGAACGCCGTCGAGCTCCGCGGCCTCGTCCGTCGAGGCGACGTGGTGCTGCTCCACGACCCGCAGACCGCGGGGCTCGCGCCCTCGCTGCTCGCGGCGGGCGCGCGGGTCCTCTGGCGGTGCCATATCGGGGCGGACGACGTCAATGCCGACGTCGAGCTCGGCTGGCGATTCCTGGAGCGGTACCTCGACGGCGTCCCGATCCTGATCTTTTCGCGCGAGCGGTATGTCCCGGACCGTTATCGTGACGGCCGCGTGGTGATCATCCAGCCGAGCATCGACGCGTTCTCGGCGAAAAACGTCGAGCTCGACGAGGACACCGTCCGTTCGATCCTCGTCCACGTGGGCCTCGTCGAAGGGCCTCCGCCGCCGTCGCCGCGCGAGTCCTTCCTCCGCAGTGACAACACGCCGGGGCGCGTGGAGCGCTTTGCCGACGTCATCCGGCTCGGGCGCGCGTCCGCGTGGGAGACGCCGCTCGTCGTCCAGGTGTCCCGCTGGGATCCGCTGAAGGACATGGCGGGCGTGCTGCGTGGGTTTTCGCTCATGGTCCAGAACCACGCCCTGCCCGAAGCGGACCTCGTGCTCGCGGGCCCGAACGTACGCGCGGTGGCCGACGATCCGGAGGGCCCCGCCGTCTTCGAGGACGTCTACCGCGCATTTCGTGAGCAGCCGGCCGCCATCCGCGCGCGTATCCACCTCGCGATGCTCCCGACCGCGGACGTCGAGGAGAATGCGGTGATCGTCAATGCCCTGCAGCGGCACGCGGCCGTCGTCGTGCAGAAGAGCCTGCACGAGGGTTTCGGCCTCACGGTGACGGAGGCCATGTGGAAAGGGCGCCCCGTCGTCGCCAGCGCCGTCGGCGGGATTCAGGACCAGATCGAAGACGGGGTGAGCGGCGTCCTCTTGCCCGATCCCGGAGATGACGAGGCGTTCGCCGACGCGCTGCATCGTATCCTCGCCGATCCTGCCCTCGCCGATCACCTCGGCGCCGCGGCGCGCGCGCGCGTGCGGGACAGGTTTCTCGGGGTCCGGCACCTCGTCCAGTACGGCGAGATCATCGGGCGGATGCTCGCGGCCTGAGCCCGCTCTCGAAAATGCTTCCGTCGTATTGGCTCCTTCGATAGTCTCGCCCTTGCCATGCGCCTCGCCTCACGCACCACCCTCTCGGGCCTCTTTCTCCTCGCCATGATCCCGCTCGCGTGCTCCTCCTCGGGGCCATCCTCCACGGGGAGCGGAGGCGAAGGCGGAGGCGGCGCCGCGGGGCCTGGCTCGGGCGGCGCGGGGCTCGGCGGCGTCGGCGGTATGGGAGGAATGACGTCCTCTTCCTCGTCGGGCGTGGGGCCCGGCGGCGCGACGGGCAGCGGCGGGAGCCTGCCGATGCTCCCGTGTGATCCGGGGTTCGCGTTCGACAGCAATCCGATCACCTCGCCGATCCTCACCGTCTCGTACACGAACCAGACGCCGTATGCCTACGTGAACATGAAGGTGACGGGCCCGGGGGCCCCGGCCTCGCAATGGGGCGGCGTGGTGGGCAACGGTCCGTATACGTGGACGTACACCGTGTACGGATACGATCCCGGCACCTTGACCTTCACCTTCGTCGAAGGGGAGAACGGCGGCAACCCCGGTAACCCCGTCGCGCAATGCCAGGTCCAGGCGCTCGTCGAGGGCAGCACGGACCCGGGCGGGAGCGGCAGCGGGGGCGGCGGGCAGGCGAGCTGCGCCGACCTCGCGCAGGCCAATGGTTGGCCCGGCGGCACGTACACCTGCGACGACGGCAGCAAGAACTGGTGCGCGGGGACGGGCACGCCCACGAGTGATTGCGTGCGGTGCTGCACCCCCTCGTGCGGCGTGCTCGCGAACCACTACGGCGCGGCGGACGCGAAGTGCGACGACGGGAACAACGGCGCCTGCAATGGCTCGGGCATGATCACCTGGGATTGCAAGGCCGGCTGCTGCGGCACGGGGATCCCGAACTCGAATCCGCCCGTCGGCGGGGCCTTCGGATACCCCGTGGGCGACAAGAGCACGAGCCCCGCGGGCGGGGCGGGATGGCAGGTCTGGCAGGTCCTCGGGCATTACTGGGACGTGTACGGCGGCGCGCACCTCGCCGAGGACATCGGCAAGGCCGGCGCGGCGAACGCGCCCGTGTATTCGGTGGCGGACGGCGTCGTCCTGGTCTCCGCGCCGAACGGCAGCTCCTACGTGAACGTGATCCTCGTCCAGCACCCGATGCCGGACGGCACGAGCGTGTGCTCCTTCTACGGCCACCTGGCCACGCGCACGGTATCGCCTGGACAAACCGTGAAGCGCGGCGATCCGATCGGCACGATCCTCGACCAGGGCTCGAACTCCCACCTGCATTATTTCATCGCGCCGAAGAACCTCTGCGACAAGATCGCCGGCTTGAATGGCGGGGGTGCCTGCGGATACGACGGCTCCGGCGGCGTCCCCGGGCTCGGGCACGCCGACCTCGCGAACGCGCCGGCGTCGTACACGGCTCAGGGCACGAACAATGGTTGCAGCCTGAACGGATACCAGATCCTGGCCCCGCACGATTTCATCGACGCGCATCACTTCTGAGCCGAGTCGACCGCTGTCGACAGAACGGGCCTCGGGCTCGCCCGCGGGTCAATGCACAGGTGGGCCCGCAGCTCAAGAGAAATTCGACAGCGCCCTGCTTTCCGAGCAAATCCTCGGCGGAACGGCACGCTGGATTGTGTTCATGGACACGTGGCTGGGGCTCGGACGAGGTTCCGGTCAACCCGCCGGGCGTTCGGAGTTGCCAGTTTTTACCTTCTCTTGCGTCGGGGGCCAGCTATCATGGCGTTCGCATTTTCCTTCATTCTTTATGAAGGAAGAAACGGAGCGAACATGATGGGCTTTTGGCGCAGAAGGATCGCGACGGGCACGGCATGGCTCGGCGCGTTGCTCTTGTTGGTGGGGCCGGGATGCGCGGTGAGCGGCGCCCCGGGCGACGAGGAGAAGACTGCTGACGACAGCGCTCAGGTCAAGAACACGCCGTCCTTCCTGACCGCGGGTGACTTCGTCAGCATCTACTGGGGCGAAGAAGAGGAAGAGGAAGAAGAAGAGGAGGAAGAGGAGGAAGAGGAGGACGATCGCGAGCTCGAGGAGGCGGATATCTACCGCGTCATGGGCAACGGGTATCTGCTCAACCTGAACCGTTACCGTGGCCTGCAGGTCGTCGACTACAACGACCTCTCGAACCCGCAGATCGTCGGCAAGTTGCCCATCTCCGGCACGCCCGTCGAGATGTACGTGGACGGCAACGTCGCCGTGGTGCTGCTGAACGAGTGGTACGGCTACAAGGCGGACCCGAACACGCTCATCGCGCGCGAGCGCGCCGGCGGCCTCGTGGCCCTCGTGGACGTCAGCAATCCCCTCGCTCCGACGCTCATCTCCGAATACAACGTCCCGGGGAAGATCTCGACGAGCCGCTACGCGAACGGCTCGACGAAGAACTCGCTTTACGTCTCCGCGCTCCAGAACGGCTGGATCAACGAAAATGGCGTCTGGACGTACAAGAACGAGAGCGTGGTCAAGAGCTTCGACGTGTCCGCCACGTCGATGGTCCCGATGACCGAGCTCCAGCTCGGCGGCAACGTGACCGCGATCCAGGGCGAGGGGACCACGCTGCTCGTCGCGCGTCGCACGTCGTCCTGGCCGACGACGAGCGTCGTCTCGATCGTCGACATCTCCGACATCAACGGCGCGATGTCGCTGCGCGGCTCGGTCACCACGTCCGGCTATGTCCGCACGCAGTTCCACATGGACTTCCGCAACGACCAGCTCCGCGTCTTCTCGGGCCCGATGTGGGGCGGCGTGGGCCAGCAGAGTTATCTGCAGACCTGGAACGCGGCCGACAAGGACAACCCGATCCCCGTCGACACCGAGAGCTTCGGCGTGAACGAGCGGCTCTATGGCGCCGTGTTCATGAACGACAAGGCGTTCGCCGTCACCTACCAGCAGGTCGATCCGTTCCACAGCTTCTCGATCGACCCGTATGGCAACGTCAATGAAGAGAGCGAGTTCATCGTCTCGGGCTGGAACGACTACCTCCGCCCGGTGTCGAGCGGCACGCGCCTCATCGGCATCGGCGTGAACGATCAGAACGGCCGCAAGATGGCCGCGAGCCTCTACGACATCACGAACCTCACGAACCCGAACCCGCTGATCGCCCGCGCCGAGACGGCCGAGGACGACGGCACCTGGAACTTCTCCGACGCCCAGTGGGATCACCGCGCGTTCAAGATCCTCGAGAATGCGGTCACCGTGCCGACGCCGACGGGGACCGGGGTCGAGACGGGCCTCATCATGTTGCCCTTCACGGGCTACAAGTACCAGAACAACAGCTACATCTATCGCTCGGGCGTCCAGCTCTTCACGTTCTCGAACAGCACGCTCACGCGCCGGGGGACGCTGGATCACGTGGACAACGTGCGTCGATCGACCCCGCTCGGCGGGACGAGCAACGCCGTGGTCATCTCCGACACGGTCATGTCGTTCCACAATCAGGCGGACGTGGACAACCCCGCGCAGCTCTCGCAGATCGACCTCGCGCCCGATTACGTGAAGATCATCCCGTGGGGGGACGACTACCGCCTCCGCATCCGCAACCCCGAGGGATACTACTCCTGGTACTACAACAACACGGCGAGCGCGCGGGTGGAGGTCATCCCGGCGAACGCGAACGCCGACCTCGCCGAGCCGCTCACGACCTTCGAGATCCCCCTCTACGCGGCCCATTTCACGGCGGGGAACTACCTCATCACCACGAATTCGAAGTGGTTGTGGCCGAACTACGAGACCACGGTCAAGGTGTTCGACCTGACCGACCCGCTGAACCCGCAGACGAAGGGCACGCTGGTCACGACCGCGTTGCCTCCGACCAACTCCTATGGCCGGAACGTCCACGCGACGAGCAACGCGCTCGTCTATCAGCAGACGCAGTGGGCCTACGAGCAAATCGGCTTGTACCAGGGGCGTGATGCCTACCTCCAGGGTCTGCCGACGTATTGCAACAAGAACGCGGACGGCTGCGAGTTCTACACGGGTGAGCGCCAGTGCCAGACGCCTGAGAACGGCCAGGAGTACTGCGCCGGCGGATTCGCCAGGTGCACGATTCACGTGGGCGCCGCGACCACGTGCGTGCCGGTCGAGCCGAGCTGGATCGAGCCGTACCTGACCTGGGAGACCTACGAGGGCGAGGCGCACCGGAACCCGACCTATGCCTCGTTCCAGATCGTCGACCTCTCGGATCCCGCGAACCCG
Organism: Polyangium spumosum; assembly: GCF_009649845.1. Taxonomy (NCBI): domain Bacteria; kingdom Pseudomonadati; phylum Myxococcota; order Polyangiales; family Polyangiaceae; genus Polyangium; species Polyangium spumosum. The sequence continues at coordinate 49,711 of NZ_WJIE01000005.1, read as the reverse complement.
AAGGTCGTCCCGAACAAGATCCAGCTCTCGGGGGCCGATTGGTTCGCCGACGCGCGCACGAACGGCGACGACCTCTACATCACCGTCAAGAACGACGCGCAAAAGCCGGGTGATCTGCGTCCGTACACGAAGAACTTCCTCCGTCGTTACGACCTGACGAACCCCTCGTCACCCGTCCTCGCCGGGAGTTTCAACATCCCCGGCCAACCCATCGACGCGTTCGGCAACCGGATCTTCACCCGCGACCGTCAATGGGGAAGCCGCTGGTACGAGGAGGCCATCGCCCAGGTCAAGCTGACGGGCAATGGCGCCAAGCTCGAGAAGCACAAGAAGTTCGTGGGCAAGGCCCTCACCGTGATGCTGGCCGACAGCACCGCCCACGATCGGGTCGTCGTCAACCTGCTCTCGACCTGGGTTTATCAAGGTAACATCATTGCGATGCTGGCGCCGCAGAACGGGAACAAGCCGAGCTTCGACGTCCTTTCGGAGACGTCGATCGACGGCTACCACGTGCCGCTCCAAGGCGTGAGCTCGCACCGCTGGTTCATGTCGGTCTCCGGCGGCACGCTGATGATCAACGCCGAGGATCCCGCGGACATCAAGGCGCAGGCGTTCTTCCCGGTTTATTACGGGAACGGCGGGGTCGTCACGCACAACGGCGAGATCCTCGCCGCGGCCGGCAGGCTCGGCGTCTACCAGATCGGCGAGAACGACTCGAACCTCCTGCAGTAATCGTCGGTCCCCCCACCCCGCCCCTCATCCGTCGCCGGCGTCGCTCTCCTCGCCGGCGCGGATGTCGTATTTCCGGATCAACGTGCGCAAATGGCTCCGGTCCATACGCGCGAGCCGCGAGGCCTCCGAGACGTTGCCCTTGGCGCGTGAGACGAGCTCTCGCACGTAACGCGCTTCCCAGCGATCCGCGGCCCTTTGTTTGGCCATTCGGTACGGCACGCGCAGGTCGAATTCGTCCTCGGGCGCGGCCCCGGGGCTGCCCTCGTCCCGCCCGCTCCCGAGCGCCAGGAGGGCCGGATCGTCGAGCAGGACCGCGCGCTCGACCGCGGCCCGGAGCTCGCGCACGTTGCCCGGCCATGCCTGCCGGCAGAAGGATTCGAGCAAATCGGCCGGCATGGGCCGGTTCGGGGCGAGCTCGGCATAAAAATGGCGCGCCAGCCGCTCGACGTCGCCCGTGCGCTCGCGCAGCGGCGGGATGTGGATACGCACGACGTTGAGCCGGTAGTACAGGTCGGCGCGGAAGGTGCCGCGGTTGACCTCGGTCCGGAGGTCGCGGTTCGTCGCGGCGATGACGCGCGCGTCGAGCCGGATGCGTTGATTGCCGCCCACGCGCTTGACGGTCTTCTCCTCGAGGGCGCGCAGGAGCTTCGGCTGCATGTCGAGGGGCAGCTCGCCGATCTCGTCGATGAAAATGGTGCCGCCGGCGGCCTGCTCGAAGGCGCCGGGGCGATCGGCGCTCGCGCCCGTGAACGACCCCTTCACGTGGCCGAAGAGCTCGCTCTCGATGAGGGTCGGCGCGATGGCCGTGCAATCGAGCACCACGAACGGGGCGCGGCTGCGCGCGCTCGCCTCGTGGATGGCCGCGGCGAGCACGCCCTTGCCCGTGCCCGTCTCGCCCTCGAGCAGCACGGTGGTGTCGGACGGGGCGATACGCGGCAGGGCGGCGAAGATGCGGCGCATGGCGTCGCTCGCGCCGAGGACGGAGCCGAATCGGTCCTCGGGGCTCAGGGCCTCGCAAATGTCCTCGTCGAGCAGGTCGACGCGCAGGGTGGTGCGCCCGACGCGGAGCTTCGCGCCGTCGTCGATGTACCCGGTGAGGATGCGGGTGCTGCCGATCCACGTGCCGTTCGAGGAGTCGAAATCCCGCAGGAAAAAGCCGTCGGGCGTGGCCGTGATGCTGATGTGGTGTCGCGAGACCGTCGGATCCGTGAGGACGAGGTCATTGCCTTGTGCGGTGCCCACGGACACCTCGCTCTTTTCGGCGCGCAGCGCGGCTCCCGAGTCGGGGCCTTCGATCACGGTGAGCGAGAATCCTTCGAGCCGCAGCTCTTTTGCGCTGGGGCGGAGGAGCAGGGTGCCATCCGTCGACATGGCGGCAGGTTACCACGCGGCGCTCGCGCGGGGTGGAGGGTCGAGCCCCTGGGGATGGAGGTTCGAGCCTCCAGGGGGAGGCGGCGGGATGGAGGTTCGAGCCTCCAGGGGAGGTGCGCCCGCGAGGTCTTCGCCGCGGCGCCTGCGCTGGCACGGGACGTGGATGGTCCAGAGGTCAAGGACTTGGTGGAGGAGAGATATCATGACGACGAAGCTTGCTCATCTCGTGTCGCGGTACGGGTTCGTGGGCGCTCTCCTCGCTTCCGCTTCGGTTCTTCCGGCGTGCGGGGGTGAGCCTGTCGATTTCGAGGAGAACGTGGGCGAGGGGGAGCAGGCGATCGGCGCCACGGGCACGAACAATCTGCCGCCGTTCGTGGTCGACAGCGATCCTCTGAAGCGCAGCGTGACGAACAGCTTCGGCATCACGTCGTCCACGAACCCGGATCCACTCCCGCTCTGCAAGGGCAACACGGTCACAGGGACAGGCTGCACGATGAAGCCGGAGTGGGAGTCGTGGATGGCCGGGGATCCGACGAACCGCGCCCCGACGATGAAGGGGATTGCCAAGTGCGCCGTTGCGTCGGGCTTCACGATTTCGACGAACGACGGGGCGCAGACGTTCGAGGGGCAGTGGGAGCTCTACCCGAACTGGACGACCAACCGGCTCACCGGCGAGGACAAACGCGAGCGTATTAGCTCTTGTCTCCTCTCGCTCCTCAATGGTAACAATCAAGAGCTCCACATCTGCATCATCGGCCCTGGCGGAGCGCCTTTCAGCACGCCGTGCGGCGATTCCAACACGACGCTGCGCGAGGGTGGCTTCTATGGGAATCTCTTCGCCGCCGATCCGACGGCGTACGTCGCCGGGCCCGACACGGCGGATCCGGTGGACAGCGGGCGCGCGTGCTTCGGCTCGCAGGGCAGCTACTGCTGCGCCGAGAACGATACGAGTTGCGACCACCGCATCGTGTTGACCGGCGCGATCCTTGGCTCGCCCGACCAGAACTTCGCAAACAAGCGCTGCAATGCGGAGCTCGTGGACGCTGGCGGCGGTCTCAGGTACTGCCCCTCATTTCATTCGACCCGCGAGCCCGGCCGCAGCTACACGAACGTCTTCACGACGTTCGTCCCGCCGGTCGAGTGAACCGTCCTGCCGTTCTCATCCTCCCTGGCCATCGTCCTCCTCATCGCCCCTCGATCATCCAGTCCACCTCCCCGGCGGCCGTGCCATAGCGGTGCTTCAGGATCGGGTTCCCAGCGAACGCCTGCGACAAACTATCTTTTGCTCGTTCAAGCGACTCCTTCTTGTGGGCCGGGCCGATCTGCGCTTTTCGTAAATGAAGCGCTCCCTGGATGGCCAGCGCCCGCGGCAGTCCTGGAGCCTGCTTCAGGGCTTGCGTGATCCTCTGGAGGCCCTCATCCACGACGGGGAACGGCGGGGCTTCGGGCTTTTCGGCCCTGAGCAACGCCTCGGCCCGCTGGAGGCAGATTTGCGCGGCGATCAGGCGTAGATCCCCGCGGTCGGGCGCCTTCAGGGTGGCCTCCCGCGCAAGCCGCTGTGCTTGCTCGAAGGCAGCCCCACCGGCCTCACCTCGCTCCCGGGCCCAGGTCGCCTGCTCCATCCGAAGCTGGGCCTCGACCATCATGCAGTCGGCGCTGCTCGGCTCGATTCGAAGGCATTGCCCCACCACGCGTAGCCCCTCGTCGAGGCTCGCTCGCGGGTCGACAACCTGCGCGCGCTCATGGCTCGCGAGGAGGTGATAGGCCCGGCCGAGCTCGCGCTGGGCGAGCACGAAATTGGAGTCGATTTCGAGGGCGGCCTTGAAACGGTGGATGGCCACCCGGGCAGGCTCTCGACCGTCTTCACCGGCGTCGAGCCGGTAGGCCGCGAGTTTCATCGAAGCGAAGCCGGAGTTCACGGACGCCAGCAGGTGCTTGTCGTTGATCTGGAGCACGCGGTCCGCCATCTGCACGGCTTCGAGCAGGGTCTTCTCGGGGTTCTCTCCGTGGTCTGCCTGCCATTCGCCGAGCTCTGTCAACCAGGCCGAGGTATTGGTGTAAGCGATGAGGTACTGGTCATCGAGTTCGATGGCCTTCTTGGTCGTGTCGATCGCTCGCTGGAGCGTGCCACGCGCCTCGCCGTTTCGCATGCGGATGCTGGCGCCGGAGAGGCCGAGCGCCAGCCCATGGTCGTTGTAGGCCCAGGGGAACCTGGGGTTGATTCGAATGGCCTCCTCCAGATGGGCGCACGCCCGGTCCAGCGAGGGCTGCACGGGCTGTCCGAGATCGAACAGGTGCTCTGCCAGCTTCGTGTACCCGGCTCCCGTGATCTCCTGGGCATGAGCGTCGGCGGGGTGGAGAGCGATGGCCTCTTTTCCTACCGCGATTTGCGCCCGGAACAGCCGCTCGACCTCGTCTCGCGGAGCGCCATGGCTCTGCGCATACCGCGCCTGGAAGTGATACGCGAAGGCCTTCTTCGTGTGCCCATTCGACTCCGCGGGGGCCGCGAGGAGCGCCTTGTCCGCCGCGGAGAGCGCCTTCTCCAGCTTGGGCCCGGGATCCCGGCCCCGGTAGAGATCCATCTCCTCCTGCCGGATCCACGCCTCCGCGAGCGCCTCGTAGATCTGATGATCGCTCCGCCCGATGTCCGCCGCCTCCTCGTAATGCGCCACCGCCTGCGCGAAATCCCGCTCCGCCTGCTCGTTGTCCCCGCGATCCTTCGCGTCCAGGGCGCGCGCCATGAACACGTCGCCTTCGAGCTTCTCCGCCTCGTAGAGCCACGACAGCTTCCCGCGGGCGCTCTGCGCGCTCTCGATCGCCTGGTCGTACCTCCGGTTGTAGAAATGGATCAACCCCTCGAGGTAACTCGCCGGCACCGTCGGCAAACCCCGGCAACGCTCGAGGTGCACGAGCGCCGGCGCGAGGTATTCCCGGTCGAGCTCCTGCTTGCGCTTCTCGAAATAGCTCTTGTCACCGCTCCGGCGCGCGTCGTCCAGCGCCTGGCTGTAGAGCTCGCCGAGGACCCGCCCGAGCGCGTAATCGAGCTCGGGCTCGCGCACGCCGAGCGCCGCGGCCTTCGCGAGCTCCGCGTGCGCCCGGTCCCACTCCTTCAGCGCGAGGTAACCGCGGCCGAGCGCGTAGTGGTCGAGGCCCGCCGCGAGGTCGCCGAAGCTCTGCATCTCGGCCTCGATCTCGGCCATACGCGTCCGGACGAACGCCTTCTCGGGGCCCGTGTCGTGCAGCGGCACGAGGTACGCGCTGCGCACCAGCCATTCGAGGTCCTTCACCGCCTGCCCGAGCTTCTGCCCGAGCTCGGCGCGCTTCTGCGCGATCGCCTCCCTCCGGGCATTCACGATCACCGTGCGGACGCCGTATCCCGCAAAGGCGATCAGGCTCGAACACAACGCGAGGATCACGACCGCCATCGGCTTGTTGCGCTTGGCCCGCCAGTAGAGGCGCGTCGGCAGGCCGAGGCGGCGCGCGAGCACGCGCTCGCGGTTCAGGAAACGCTCGAGATCGTCGGCGAGCTCCGCGGCGCTCGTATAACGCTGGTGTGGCTCCTTGTTCAGGCACTTGCCCACGATGACGTCGAGGGCGAGCGGGATCGACGGCTCCTTCTCCCGCAGCGGGACCGGATCCTGGATCAGCACCTTGAGCAGGACGTTCACGGCGCTCTCGTCCTCGAACGGCGGCGCGCCGGCGAGGAGGTCGTAGAGCGTCGCGCCCAGGCTGTAGACGTCGCTCCGCGGATCGATGCTGCGCACGCTCCCGCGCGCCTGCTCGGGCGGCATGTAGCCCGGCGTGCCCATCACCGTGCCCGATTCGGTCAGGCCCTTCGTCTCGCTCGCCTCGCGGGCGAGGCCGAAGTCCATGAGCACCGGGCGATATGACGCGCCCTCGTCCGCGCCCGCGCCGAGCTTCTCCACCATGATGTTCGCGGGCTTGATGTCGCGGTGAATGATGCCGAGGCGATGGGCCGCGTGGACGGCCTCGCTGACCGTCCTCATCACGCGGACCTTCTCGTCGAGCGTCATCTCCTTCGCCGCGTCGTGCAGCGACTCGCCCTGCACGAGCTGCATGGCGATGTACGCCTTGTCCTCGACCTCTCCGACCTCGAGGACCTTGCAGACGTTCGGATGATCGATCCGCGCCTGCGCCCGCGCTTCCTGCAGGAAACGCTTCGTGGTGAGGGGATCGGCCCCGTGGATGAACTTGATCGCCACGTGACGGGCGAGCCGCTTGTCGCGGGCCTCGTAGACGGAGCCCATGCCGCCTCGGCCGAGGAATCGTACGATCTCGTAACGATCCCAGCGCCTGGGATCGGCGAGCGGCGAGCGCTCGGAGGCCGCGGGCAGATCGGCGGGGACCTCGGCGACGGTTTCGGCAGGAGGCTCGGTGGGTGGCGTGGACTCCACGCGCGCCGCGCCGCGCCTCCTTCGCCTCTCGCGCGCCAGCTTGACCGTGACCGGGGCCGCTTTCTCCGCCGGGGCAGGGGCGACCGTATCGGCGTGGGCGAGCGTCTCTTGATCCTGGCCCTTTTTCGGCTGCCCCATCACGTCACCTTGGTCTCGGGATGCCGCCGCTCGTCAAGCGCGACGTGCGCCGAGCAGCGCCCGTTACGTGACGGACTGCTTTGCAATCCGGAGACCAAGGAATGGTGAGGCGCGAGGTGGCGAGGGAAAACAATCCGTCAGGACGAACCCGGGGAGGGTCGGCTCACTTGCAGGTCGGCGCGACCTGACCGTCCGAGCCGGTGTGCACGTACGCGTCCGCGATGTAGCCGCTGCCGATGTAGTCCCAGAGGGTCGACGTGCCATAGGTGCCCGTCACCGAGGTCCCCTTCTTCTGGCAGGTGATGGTGACCTTGGCGCCGTCGGGCACCGAGCCCACCGCGGCGCTGCTCGTGCTCGCGTCCGCGCGAATCGTGAGCGCGGCGCCGCTCGTGTTCACCGTGCCGGTGACGCCGCCGCCACCGCCGCCGCCGCCGCCGCAGCTATTCTTGCTGGTGTAGTTCTTGGTGCCATAGAAGTACGCCGTCGCGCCGTTGAAGACGGGCCGGATGGCGACGCCGTTGCGGCGAACTTCGTAATGGAGGTGCGGGCCCGACGAGCCGCCGGTGCTGCCCACGGTGCCGATCTTCTGGCCCTTGCTCACGCTCTGCCCGACCGAGACGATCTGCGAGTTGAGGTGCGCGTAGCGGCTGCGATAACCATTGCCGTGGTCGATCTCGATCCACCGGCCGTAGCTCGTGTTGCCCTCGTTCGCGACGCGGGTGACCTTGCCGCCCGCCGACGCGACCACCGCGTCGCCGATGTCGTCGCTGCGATTGAAATCGATCGAGTTGAGGGGGCTGTGGTTCGTCCGGGTTTGTCCGGCCCAGATCTGCCCGCAGGGGAACGGGAGCTGGAAGGCGGGCATGTTGCTCACGCCGTCGCTCGTGCTGCCGAGCTCCTCGTCGATGGCCTCCTCGCCGGGCGGCGGGCCGTCGTCGAGCCACTCCTCGTCACCGAGCGCCGCGGCCGGATCGTCGCTGAGCTCGACGGGGGGCTCTCCGACGCAGCCGCTCAGGGCGAGGCCAGAGGCGAGGACAAGCAGGTTCGAGGCAAGGGCCCAGGTCGACAGGATTCGCATGGACGACCGAATCAGCAACGAGCGTACCGACGCGTCATCGCAGGGGTTGGATCACAGAATTCGCGCGAGTATGCAGATTCGTTGAACTTTTGCGCGTGGAGCCGGCGCGGCACATCACAGAAATGGGGCAGGGGTGGGGGAACCGTTCCCCACCCCTTGGGGGAACCGTTCCCCACCTCCTGGCCCTCAGCCATCGCATACGGCGGCGAGCTCGATCACCGCGAGCGACATCCCCGTGGCCTCGTCGAGGACCTCGCCGATCGGAAGCTTCGATTGGGTCACGGAGATGACGGCGTCGGGATCGATACGTACGCGGCGCATGCTCCCCGTGGGCACCACCTCGATCATTCCCTCCGCAGGGATGGCGACCGGCTCCGCGTTCGCAGGCGCGTCCATTTGCGTCGTCGACCCGTCCGCCGGGTTGATGCGGTACGAACGAATCTGCTTGCCCGGGGTCATGGCACAAGGCCCCCACGTCATTTCCCCGTGCACGAAGACGAACCCGTCGGCCTGCGACACCCTGTCCGGCTCGAACGTGATCCCGCCCTCCCAGAAGCAACTGACGCCGTGCTGTCTGTCCTTGGGGCACGGCCCGTACTCGACGCTGTCGCCGATGCACCCCACCACCGACACCATCGCGGCGAGTGTCGCCGCGATGCCACACATCCACTTTGCTCTGTCTCGCATGTCATACCTCACGATTCCAAGCATGGCCGTAAGCCCTCGTTCGGGAGCCGAAGAGCAATGCCCGTGCCGGGAGGCGCTCGTTTTGGGGGGTCGTGGGGAGAGGTTACCTGGCCGGCAAACCGAGCTGCTTGCCGAGGAACGTGAACGCGAGCGCGTCCATGTAGGCGCGTTGCTCGTTGTTCGCGGCGCCGCCGTGGCCGCCCTCGGTATTCTCGTAATAGAGCAGGTCCTGCCCGAGCTCGAGCAGCCGCGCGACCATCTTGCGGGCGTGGCCCGGATGGACCCGATCGTCCCGCGTCGACGTCGTGAACAACGTGCGCGGGTACCGCGTGCCGCTCTTCAGGTTCTGGTAGGGCGAGAACCTCGCCAGCGCCGCTCGCTCCTCGGGTTTGTCCGGGTCGCCATACTCCTCCATCCACGACGCGCCCGCGAGCAGCTTGTGGTAGCGCATCATGTCGAGCAGCGGGACCCGGCACACGATGGCGCCGAAGAGGTCCGGCCTCTGCGTCATCATGACTCCCATGAGCAGGCCCCCGTTCGACCCGCCCATGATCCCGAGCTTCGCCGCGCTCGTCACCTTGCGCGCGACGAGGTCCTCGGCGATCGCGATGAAATCGTCGTACGCGCGTTGCCGGTTCTCCTTGAGCGCGGCCTTGTGCCACGCGGGCCCGTATTCGCCGCCCCCGCGGATGTTGGCCACCACGTACACGCCCCCACGCTCGAGCCAGCCGGCGCCCGTCGCCGCGTGGTAATGGGGCGTCATGGACGCCTCGAAGCCGCCGTACCCTTCGAGGAGCGTGGGCGCGCTGCCGTCGAGCGACAGGTTTTTCTTGGCGATCTGGAAGTAGGGGACCTTCGTCCCGTCCTTCGACGTCGCGAACCGCTGCCCGACCTCGAGCCCGCTCGCGTCGAAGAAAGCGGGGTTCTTCTTGAGGATCGCGGCGCGCGTCTTCTTCGTCGCGCTCCCGAGGGCCAGGGACGAAGGCGCCGTGAAGCTGCTCTCCATGAGCCAGTATTCATCCGACGTGTGCTCGTCGTAGGCCCTGACGTGCACCGAGCTCATCGGCGGCGTATCGAGCTTCGTCCGGACGAACCCATTTTTCGTACGCGTATGAACGAACACCGTGCTCTTCACGTCCTCGAGCTCGACGGTCACGAGCGACGTCTTCATCCCCACGTAGCTCTCGAGGGACGTGTTCGGCTTCGGCTCGAACAGCACCGTCATTTCGCGTTTTCCGGCGCGGAAATCCGCGAGCGGCGTGATCAGCAGGGCGCCCGCCGGATAAATCTTTTTGGCGACGACCCACGGGCTCCGGAGCCGCAGGACGAGCTGGCCGTCCCAGACATTCGACTCGGCGTCGTCGGGTTTGTCGACCTTCTCGAATTTGTCGCCGCTGCGGGCGTAGAGCTCCTCCGTGAAGAACGACGGCTTGCGGTAGACCCAGTCGAGCTCTTTGCCATGATCGAACTGGCGCTCGCCGGCGACGACCATGTCGGTCTTTTGCCCCTCGAAGAGCGTCTTCGCCTCGGAGAGCTTCGCGCCGCGCTTCCACTCCTTCACGATCCGCGGATACCCGGAGTCCGTGAGCGAGCCGGGGCCGAAATCGGTCCCCACGTACACCGTGTCGAGGTCCTTCCAGTCGACCGAGCTCTTCGCCTCCGGCAGCGAGAACCCGCCCTCGACGAACTGCTTCTCGACGGTATCGAACTCCCGGACGACGACCGCGTCCGCGCCGCCGCGGGAGAGGTGCAAGAGGCAACGCTCGTACTTCGGGTACAGGCAGTCGGCCCCGTGCCACACCCAGTTCTCTTTTTCGGTCCTGGAGAGGGCGTCGAGGTCGAGGACGACCTCCCATTTCGGCGCCGGCTTCTTGAACTCGTCGAGCGAGGCGCGCCGGTAGAGGCCGCGGGGGTTCACGTCGTCACGCCAGAAATTGTAGACGTACCGGCCGCGCACCTGCGGCATGGGTATTTTTTCCTTGGAATCGTAGAACTTGCGCAGCCGGTCCCGCAGCGCGCCGAACCCGGGCGCGGCCTCGAGCTCCGTCTTCGACTTCGCGTTCCGCTCGGCCACCCACGCGAGCGGCTTCTCGCCGAGGACCTCCTCGAGCCAGAGGTGGGGGTCTTCGACCTTGGGCTCGACCTTGCTCGCGGAAGGAGCCTCCGTCGCGACCGGAGGGGCGTTCGCGACCGTCGATGTGGGCGGCGGGGGAGGTGGCGCCGGCGGCGCGCCACACGCGGCGAGCAGACTCACGCCGAGGAGAGAGGCCAGGGTTCGCATGGGCGCAGTAAAGCGTATTTCCTGGCGCGGCGAAAGGCCACAACGGAGCTCTTCTTCATCGCGCCTCAAGCCTCGGGCGAACCTCGGGGCGCTTCCTGGTCCGTGCTCACGGAGCGCCTTCGTTTTCGTGCCTCGAGGAGCTCCCGGATTCGCTCCACGGCGCCCTGGCAGGCGTCGACGAGCATCAGGAGCGGGGCCAGCGTGGCGATCCACGGCGCCAGGTAGACGCGGCCGCTGCTGTGAGGGAAGCCGCCCGAGAAGACGGCATTCAGGAAACAATACAGCGTCGCGACCGAGGCGAACACCATCGCGCCGAGCTCCATGAGCAGGCGCGCGGCGGCATTGCGGACGGGACGCTGCACGAGGCCGAGCAAGACGGGCGCCAGGAAGACGAACGCGTCGATGATCCCATTGCTCGGATTGTCCGTGAAGAGGTCGATCCCGGTGAACGTCCGGGGGCCCCCCTGGCACGAGGAGCGCTCTCCCCAATCGAAGGGGAGCGTGAGCGCGAAGAGCGCGAGGAGGACGACGCGACGAAACGGGCTCCGGCGTCGCTTGGGGGGTGTCTCGGGGAGGCCTTCCTCCCCTTCAGGAGTCTCCTGTTCGTGCGCCATCGCCGGGAGGATACCGCGGATCCTCCAGGCGCGGATCACGAATCGGCGAGGTGATGGAGGCCAAAACCTCCAGGTCTTCGCTTCCCCTGCGCGGGGTCTTCGTGCGAAACTCGCGGACATGAAGGACAAAGTCATCGTCATCACGGGCGCGAGCGCGGGGATCGGCGCGGCGGTCGCGCGCAAAGCGGCGGCCGAGGGCGCGCGTGTCGTGCTCGCCGCCCGCAGGCAAAAGGAGCTCGCGGAGGTCGCCGCGGCGTCCGGGCCGGAGGCGCTCGCCGTCGTCACCGACGTGACCGCGCGGCCCCAGGTGGAGTCACTCGCGCGGCAGGCGCTCGACCGGTTCGGCAGGGTCGACGTGTGGATCAACAACGCGGGCCGCGGCATCACGCGCGCCCCCTCCGAGATCACGGACGACGATATCGATCTGATGATGCGCGACAACGTGAAGAGCGCGCTCTACGGCATGCAGTCCATCCTGCCTCATTTCAAGGAGCGCAACGCCGGGCAGATCATCAACGTCTCCTCGGTGCTGGGCAGGATCCCGTTCTTCGCCGCGCGCTCGGCCTATTCGGCCTCGAAGCACGCGCTCAACGCCCTCACCGCCGGCCTGCGCGCCGAGCTCCGGCACACGTTTCCAGGCATCGTCGTCACCACGGTCTCCCCGGGGCTCGTCGCCACGGAGTTCGGGCTCAATGCATTACACGGCGGCCTCGATTCGCGATCGATGCCGGGCGCGCAGAGCGTCGACGAGGTGGCCGACGTCGTGCTCGACGTGATCCGCGATCCGCGCATCGACGTGTACACGCGCCCCGTCTACGCCGAGAACGTTCGCCGTTATTTCGAGGACATGGACGCCTTCGAGCGCGCCTCGTTCATCGGGCCGAAGCCGCCCGAGCGGTGAGCGCGCGTCCCCCACGCCGCTCATTCTTCGTACGAAACGGTCATCGGATCGTCGAGCGCGAGGGTCACGGGCTGGAGCTGGGGCAGGCCCGGCGCGGTGTAGCGCACGCCTTCGGTGGGGGAATTGCCGGGGCCGCCGGGGTTGAAGAACGCGCCGTACGATCCCGACGCCGGGATCTCCACGCCGGTGATCGATCGCATGGCCGCCTCGTCTCCGTCGAGCACGATATCGATGTAGTTGTCCCAGTCTTCCACGTAGCAATCGTCGTAGACGACCTCGCCCGAGGCCGCGCGGCCGAGGTCGGCGAGGCCCACGATCCGGATCACGCCCTGGTCCACCGCGTGATCGACGCCCGTCTCTTCGAGCAGCACGTCGCTCCCGTCCGGCGCCTTCGCGTGGAGGCGAAAGAAATGCTCGAACTCGTCCGGGCGGAGCCCACGGACGCCGTCGGGCGAGAAGCCTCCCGAGGTATACACGCGCAACCGGAACTTGGCTGCCGATCCATAAAGGGCCACGCCGTCGTTCGGAAAGGGCCCCTCGACGACCTCGGGTCCTCCCTCGCCCTCCGTCGAGAACCGGGAGAGCTTCGCCGCGACGAGCCCTGGCCCGGCGACGTAGGGGTTCGTGCTCTCCTTGCTGAGCCCCACCGCGCTCACCGGGCCCTTTGGCCCCACGAGCATGAGGGGCTCGTCGTCGGCCACGACGTCGACGCGGACCGGGTGCAGCGACCCGGCCTCGTCCGGGCGCAGGCGATTGCCGAATTCCCCGAACAGGACGGCCACCTGTCGCTCGTTGTATTCGTAGTTCGGCATGATGGTCGCGAACGCGGGCGTGACCTTCGATCCGTCATTCAGGACGACCGAAAAATCCGTCGGCGCGAGCGTCGAAGGCAGGTAGGGCCAACTGAAGACGATCGGCATCGCGTCGGCGCGGGTGACGTCGAGGTTCCCGTTGGGCTCGACCGACGACGTGAGGACGCGGCGCTGCGGCTCGGCGCCGTTCGTGCAAGTGACCTTGTTCCAGGCGCCTCCGGCGGCTCGGACCTCGGCCTCGCCGCCCTCGACCCCGATGATGCCCTCGAAGCCATAACCGGCCGACATGATCTCGGCCTCGGGCGAGAACAGGTCCGCGTGGACGAGTTTGTCCTCCTGGAGGGCGGCGGCGGGATTGCAGGCGACGGCGCCCGCGAGCGGGAGGAAGAGGAGCCAACGCGAAGACGCGCGGATCGAATCTCGAAGGTTCATGCTCCGAGGAGACACCTTTGCGCGCCCGCGCGCGATGACCGAATCGGCCATCGCCGTTGACGATTTCGGCCACCCGTCGCGTCAAGGGGGGCCGCCGGCGTCACGGCAGAAGTCGGTGGGGGATTGGCCGAACCAGCGCCGGAACGCGCGGTGGAACGCGCTGACCTCGGAGAAACCGAGCAGGCCCGCGACCTCGTTCACCGAGCGTTTTTCCTCCAGCAAATAGCTCCGCGCGAGCTTCGCGCGTACGTCGTCGAGCAGCGCCTTGTGCGAGGTGCCGAGCTCGTCGAGCCTGCGCGCGAGGGTCCGGACGGACATCTGGAGCGCGCTCGCGATGTGGTCAGCGTTCGGGTTTCCGCCGGGGAGCTCGGCGGTGATGAGCGCGCGGACCCGATCGACCAGGGATTCGAGGGCCGGCAAGCGCGAGAGCGCCTGGGCCGCGTGGCGCTCGAGCCCGGTCAAGAGCGCCTCGTTGGCCGCGCGCATGGGCACCTCGAGGTCCGCCGCGTCGAGGACGATCGCGTCTTCGCCCGCCAAAAACCGCGTGGGCCCGGGCAGGATCCGCTCGTGATCGGCGAGCGACGCGGGCGCGGGGTGGGCGAAACGAATCTCGCGCGGCTTCACGGGTCGAATCGCGAGCTCGTGGATCTGCAGCGCGACGAGCCCGAGGATGAACTCGGAGAAGCCGCGCGGGACCTCGCGCACGCCGAGGACCTCGTGGCGGACGCGGGTGATTCGCCCGTCGTGCTCCACGACGATCCGGGATCCATAAAACGACACCGGAAAATACTTCGCGAACCGCGCGAGCCCCTCGCCCACGGTGGCGCTGACGACGAACATCTGCAGGACGACCCACTCCGTCTCGAGCTGCATCCGCGCCATCGCATGAACCTCGATACGCTCGAGCACGCGCAGCCCGAGGTTCGGGTCATTGCAGAGTTCTTCCGCGCGGCGCCAGCGATCGAGCAGCAGCGGGTGGGGGATCGACGCGTTCGGATCGAGCAGCCCGAGCGGATCGATGCCCGCCTCGGTGAACAAAGACGTGGCGTCCTTGCCGATGTGACGCAGATAAGCCGCGAGGGGGCGCAAGGTCCGGAGCGCGACGCGGGTAGGGTTCGTGGCGGGCGGGAGGGCCGCCTTTGCGAAGGATGGACGTGCGGGGGCGCGTCGAGGCATCGGGGGACGGACGAGCTCAGGGCGACACGGCGCGGCGCGCCGCGACCGCGAGGTTGCACGCCTCGAGCTCGTCGCGGTGGCTCGATCCGAGCGAGGACAAGGCGAGCTCCTCCGCGCGCAGGCGCAGCCGCAAGAGCGTCTTTTTCGTGGCGATCTCCACCAGCGATACACGCGCCCCGGCCCGGCTGTCCGCGACGACGAGCAAGAGCTCCGCGCCCACGGACTTCTTCGCGCGCTCGACCGGAGCCCTCTCGAGCTCCTTCCGGAGCCGCTTGACCATGTTCCGGTCCTGCGCGGCGCGCACCGAAGCCTCGAACTCCGGCCCGAACACGGCGAGGCCGAGCCGCGCCTCCGCGAGCCGCCGCACGTGCGCCGTCTCGTCGTCGACCTTCGCTCCGGCGAAATACACGCCCCGCACCTTCACGAGCAGGTCACGCTCCGACGTCGACGCGGGCGGATGGAGCAGGCAAACCAGAAACGCGTCCTTGTCCGATCCACGCGCCGCATCGTCGATGCCCCGCGTGTCCTGCAACTCCGCGGCGGGGGCGCGCACGTACAGCGCGGGCCGGCGCAATGCGGCGTCGAGGGCGCCCGCTTCCTTCAGCGTCGGATCGACGAGGTCCGGCTCCTCCGCGTCCGCCGCGGCCAGGAGGAGCGCGAGGCTCGTCTCCCCGATGAGCTTCTCGTGCCCCGCCGGCATCCCCGCGCGCAGCGCGGCGAGGTCGTTCAAGAGCGCGCCCCGCTCCGCTTCGAGCGCGCGCCGCTCGTGGATCACCATGGCGGCGAAGAGCCCGCCGAGCAGGACCAGCGCGAGCAGCGGCAAGAGTTTGGCAGGACGAAACGGCTCGCGCTTCGCGAAGGGCGCCGAGAGCCCGACCGTCGCCGCGTGGTGACGCGCGCGCGCCTTCGGGCTGACGGCGCGCTCTACCCGCGCGCGCAGCGCCGGGTTCATGCGCGGCGTCACCAGGAACGTGCCCACCTCAGCTCTCCCGGGCCCGCGCGACAGGCGCGCGTTTGTTGCGATCGATGAGCCCCTCGAGCTCGTCGCGGCTCACGCCGAGCCGCGCCGCCGCGTGGGACGCGAGCGACGTCGTCGCCACGCCTGGGGCGAATTGATAGGTCGGCCGCTGGGACGCGTCGAGCTCCACCTGGACGAACCGCAGGCCCGGGATCGTCTTCTCCCGCGCGAGCCTGCCCGCGAACGTCAAGAAATGCGTGGTGATGAACGCCTGCGGGCGGAGCTTCGCGAGCAGCGTGATCACGAGCTCGAAGATCTCCTCGCCCTCGGAGGGGTTCGTCCCGGAGCAGAGCTCGTCGAGCATCACCATCGCGCCGGGGCCGAGCATCTCGAAGAGCGCCCGGATCCGGACGAGCTCCATTCCGAGCCGCCCCTCGCTCTGATCGACCCGCGTCTCCTGGATCAGCGACACGACGAGCCCCGGCACCCGCGTGAGGTCCGCCTCGCGCGCGGGGACGAACATCCCGCCTTGCGCGAGGAGCTGCGCCAGCGCCACCGATTGCAAGAGCCGCGTCTTGCCGCCGGAGTTCGGCCCCGTAATGAGCAGGGTCACGCCCGTCCGATCCGTCACGAGGTCACACGGCACGGCGCGGATGCCGCTGGCGACGAGCAGCGGGTTGAAGAGCCCACGCAGCGCGCGCGGCTGCTCGTCCGCGCCCTCCTCGGCCGTTCGCAAATCGGGCAGACAAACCTCGAGGCCCGCGGCCTCGGCGAGGTCCCGGAAGCCGAGGGCCCCGAGGTACACCTCCATCTCGCCGAGCAGCGGGATGAACGCGAGGACGTGCGCCTCGATCCCCTCGAAGACCGCGTCGAGCAGGCGCGCCATGACCTCGCCGTCGCTGAAGCGATAACCGCGGAAGAACATCTCGATCCTGGCGAGCCACCGCCGCGCCGGCGAGAGCACGAACGGGTTGTCCTTTCGCTCCTTGAGGTTCTTCACCTCGAACCCGCGCACGCGCCCGTCGGCGCCGACGCGGATGGTCACGCCGAGCGTGGCGAGGTGGTCGTCGTAATCGAGCAGGTCGATCATCGATCGATACCCCTCGGTCTCGCGCACCCTCTCGCCGAATTCGCGCAGGCGAGACAGGCCGGACGTCGCGCCGTCGAAGGACTCGCTCATTCGTTCGAATGCCTGCTTGACGAGCAGGAGCACGTCGAGCTGACGCCTCGTCGCGTCGAACTTCTTCGCGGCCGCCGCGCCTTCGAGCGCCGAGCGCAAGCGACAAGCGGTCGTGTAGAGGTCCTCGAACTGGCGGCGAAAGACGGGAGAGGTGGAGAGCTCGTGCAGGACGCCGCGGCGATGGTCCGTGACGCGGGGATCGGACGGCGGATGCGCGAGGACACGATAGATGAACGCGCGGTTCACGACCACGTCGCGCTCGCCCGATTTGACGCGGAAGCCCCGCGAGACGAGCTCCTCCAGGAACAGGTCGGGCGCGAAGCTCTGCGGGTCCCACGTGGACGGCGCGAGCGGGGCCCGATCGAGCGCCTGGTTGAAGAGTCCACCCGAGACGCCGCTGGCGAACGCGAACGAGAGGGCCTGGCGCAGCTCGTCGAGGTCGGGCCGCGGGACCGGATCGGGGTGGAGCAAGCTCAGGATCTCGTGGGCCGGCGCGGCGTCGGGGGCGGGCGAGGAAGGCTTCATGGGCTCCGTCGAGGGAGGCCCTAGCGTCGCCGAAAGTTCCGGCCGCCACAAGGACGGCCCGCCCCGGGGCTCCAGCGAAAATCGAAGTTTTTCCGTGGGGGACTGTACAACGATCTTCGATTTTGGGACCGAGCTTCGGGGGAGGGAAGGTCAAGTGCCAACGTTTCTGAGAAGGAGGACGGTGGAGCGAAGGAAAAGGTAAGATGTTCTACGAAGGGGGACGGGGGAGGGAAGGCCAAGTCAGAACACGTTCTGAGAAGGAGGACGGTGGAGGGAAGGAAAAGGTAAGATGTTCTACCGAGGGGGACGGGGGAGGGAAGGGCAAGTGCCAACGTTTCTGAGGAGGAGGACGGGGGAGGGAAGAGGAGGTTCAAACGAATCTGGGAGGTGGGAGGGTCACACCTGAAGATCGTGCCAGGGGATCTCAACACCCATTCCGCATGGCCATCCGCATCCCCACCGCATACAGCCTGCGACGTAACGCCTCCGGCGCGAGGACCTCGACGCCGTCGCCGAGCCCCGTGAGCTGGTCCGTGGCCACGTCTTCGCTCTCCAGGAGGAGCTCGACCGTCCGAAAGCCCTCCGCGTCCGGCGGCGCCGCGTCCTCGAGCATCCGGCGGACGGCGTCGTGCGGGACCACATGCGGGAGCTGCCGCTCCGCGCGGGGCGAGAGGCGGACGCGGCAGCGGTAGGTGAGCAAGGACCTGTCGAACGCGGCCGACGACTCGGACCAGAAGGCCGCGAGGTCGAAATGTGCGGGACGGACGAACGACTCGGGCCGCAGCTCGGCCCGGTGGATGCGGCTCATCCGGTAGGTCTTGATCTGCCGGCGATGCCGCGCGACGAGATACCAGGTGCCCGCCTTGAGGACGAGCCCGAGCGGGTCCACGCGGCGGCGGGCCGCGTGATCGCCGTGGCGCAGGTCGAGCCGCCGACCTTCCCAGACGGCCTCGGCGACGACCGGCAAGGCGTCGAGTTTGTCCCGGCGGGTGAACCAGCCGGGCGCGTCGAGAAAAAATCGCTCCCGGATCCGGCTGGCGCGGCCACGTAGCTCGGCGGGCAGGGTCGCGTCGACCTTGGCGCGGGCCGTCACCGCGACCGCGGCGAGGCCGAGATCGGCGACCGCTTGCGGCGCGCCGGACAGGAACAAGGCGCTCGCCTCCTCGGCGGTCAGCCCATCGAGCTGCGTGCGCCAGCCCGGGGCCAGGCGAACGCCGCCGCCCGGCCCCGACTCGGTCCACAGCGGGACCCCGGCCGCGATCAGCGCCGCGATGTCCCGGTAGAGCGTGCGGACCGAGACGGCGAGCTCCTCGGCGAGCTCGGTCGCCGTGGCGTGCCGACGTCGCTGCAGGACGAGGAGGAGCGCGAGGAGCCGACTGGATCGCACGTCCGCAAGCTACCAGAAAATGGCTGACAGAAGATGTCAGGGATCGTCAGGCATACTCTCGCCATGACACGGACCCAATACTACGTGGCGGCGAGCATCGACGGGTACATCGCGGACGCCGAGGGGCGCCTCGGGTGGCTCTTTCAGTTCAACGGCGCTCCGGGCGTGGACGAGCACTACAAGGCATTCCTCGCCGGGGTGGGCGCGCTCGCGATGGGCGCCTCGACCTACGAGTTTCTCCTCGGCGAAGGCCTGAAGACCTGGCCTTACGAAGGGCTGCCGACCTGGGTGTTCACCCATCGCGCGTTGCCGACCTTCGCGGGCGCGGACATCCGGTTCACGGCCGAGGATGTGGCGGCCGTCTGCGAGCAAATGGCGCGCGCGGCCGGGGAGAAAAACATCTGGCTCATGGGCGGCGGCAACCTCGTCGCCCAGTTCGCGCAGCGGGGCCTCCTGGACGAGATCCTGCTCGGCGTCGCCCCGGTGGTGCTCGGCGGCGGGACGCCGCTCCTGCCCACCTCGATCCCGGGCCCGCTCGAGCTCCAGGCGGTCACCCGCTTCGGAGGCGGATTCGTCGAGCTGCGGTACGAGGTCCCAGCGCGCGCCCGGAGCGGAGAACGAGGTTAGGGCGAATCCGCCATCAAGAGCGTCTCGAGCACGTCCGTCAGCTCGTCCACGCGGACCGGCTTCGTCAGATAGCGGAAAAACCCGGCTTGTTCGGCCCGCCGTTTGTCGCGGTCCATCGCCGCCGCGCTGAGGGCGATCACCGGGATCGAGCGGGTCTCCGGCCATTCCCGGAGCTGCCGCAAGGCATCGAACCCGCTCATCCCGGGCAGGTTGATATCCATGATGACGACCTTCGGCAGGCGCCCCCGCGCGAGCTCGACGCCGATCTCGGCCGTCGGCGCGGTGAAGAGCTCGACCCGCTCGAGGTCCGCGATGAGCGCCTCCATGAACGCGATGTTCGAGGGGTTGTCCTCCACGTACAATACCATGTAGCGCGGGCCCTCGCCCTCCCGCAGCGGCGAGCTCGCCTGGACCTGGAGGTTCGTGGGGTCGACGGGTAGCTGCTTCGGCTCGAGCGCCGGCAGCTCGACCCAGAACGCGGAGCCCTCACCCGCGACGCTGCGGAAGCCGACGCTGCCGCCCATCATCTCGGCGAGGCGCTTGGTGATGCTGAGGCCGATGCCCGTCCCTTCGATCGGCCCCGTCTCCTGGCCGGCGCGCTGGAAGGGCTGGAAGATCTTCCCGTGTTTGTCCTCGGGGATCCCGATCCCGGTGTCGACGACGGTGATCCGCACACGCCCGCTCGCCGCGACCTTCGTCTCGAACACGGCGCGCCCGCCCTGGCGGCCGTACTTGATAGCGTTCGACCCGAAGTTCATCAGGATCTGCGCGAAGCGGGTCCGGTCCGCGGAGACCATCGGCAGGTCGTCGGGCAGAGGCCCGATCGCGAGCTCGACGCCGGCACGATCGGCCATCGGATCGAGCGCCGCCTTCGCCTCCGCGAGCACGCCCGCCACGCCCACCGGCTCCATCGAGAGCGGCACGTTGCCCGTCTCGATCCGCGACAGATCGAGCACGTCGTCGATGAGGCGCAGGAGGTGCTCGCCCGCCTTGAGCACCTGGTCGACCATGCCCTTCTGGCGCGTGTTCAGCGGCGCCTTGCGGTCGCGCTGCAGGAGCTGGCTGAAGCCGAGGATGGCGTTGAGCGGCGTGCGCAGCTCGTGGCTCATCGAGGAGAGGAACTCGGTCTTCGCCGCGCTCGCCGCCTCCGCCGCGGAGCGCGCCTGCCGGAGCTCCTCCTCGCGCAGCGCATCGTCGGTCACGTCCCAGATCGTCGTGACCGTGCCCCCTTCGCCCGTCCGTCGATCGGTCATCCGCAAGTTGCGATTGTCTTTCGTGCGGACCTCGAACGTGCCCTTCGGATCCCGCCGATACGCGAGGCGCCGCGCGCGGAACGTGGCAGGCGACTCCTGCCCGAGGTCATACGCGCCCTGCGCGAGGAGCGCGTCCGTCAGCGCCTCGTACGTCTCGCCGATCGCCGGGCCGGGGACCTCGGAGAGCGTCCTGCGAAACGCGCTGTTGCAGAGCACGAGCCGATCGTCGGCGTCGAACAAGGCGAACGGGTCCTGCACGCTCTCGACGGCGCTGAGGAGGCGATCGGCGGCGAGCTTCGCCGCGGCCTCGATCTGCCTGCGCTCGCGGATGTCGCGGATCGCGGCCGAGACGAGGACGCCCTCGGGCGTGCGCAGCGGGCTCAGGCTCACCTCGATCGCCACCTCGGCGCCGTCCTTGTGGCGGCCGGAGAGCGCGAGCCCGGACCCCATCGGCCGGAGCTTCGGCGACGTGACGAACCCCGCGCGGTAGCTCGCGTGTTTGGGTCGAAATCGCTCGGGGATGAGGAGCTCGACGGGTTGTCCGAGGAGCTCCGCGCGCTCGTAGCCGAAGAGCGCCTCGGTCTGGGCATTGACGAACTCGATCCGCCCGGCTTCGTCGACGATGACCATCGCGTCGGGCGCGGCCTCGAGGAGCTGCCGGAACCGCGCGTCGCCCGGTTCGTCCGGGCCAGCTTCACGTGTCATGAGGTACCCGCACGCATACCATGGTTCCGGGCGTCGCGTCCTCGACCCAGACCTCGCCGCCGTGCGCCTCGACCGCGAGCTTGCAGAAGGTGAGGCCGAGCCCGCGGCCCGAGCGGCTCGCGACATCCGACGCGGCGTCGTCGAGCTGCACGAAGCGGTCGAAGATCCTCTCGCGCATCTCCGGGGGGATGCCCGCGCCGCGATCCGTCACGCGCACCTCGACCGCCCGGTCCCTTCGCGCGGCGCTGAGCTGCACGGTGCTGCCTTGGGGCGCGTGACGGATGGCGTTCTCCGTCAGGTTCTCCAGCACGCGCAGGAGCAGATCCTGGTCGGCCACGAGGCTCGGCGCGTCGACGTCCGCTTCCAGGGTCACGCGCACGGCGCGCGCGTGCGCGTCGAACGTGTCACGCACCACGTCGACGAGCGCGCGCAGATCGACGTTCGAGCGCCTGGGCACGAGCTTGCCTTCTTCCCCCTTGCTGAGGTCGAGCAGGTTGTGGATGAGCCGCATGAGGCGCCGCGCCGAGTCGCGGATGTGCTGGGCCGTGTCGCGGGCGTCGTCGGGAAGGGCCCTGTCGCGCACGAGCGCCTGGGCGAGCAGGTCCATCGACCCGACCGGGTTTTTCAGGTCGTGGATGACGAAGGACATGAGCATCTCCTTCTGGAGCTGCAGCCGCATCAAGTCGTCGCGCTGACGTCGTATGAGGTCATAATGATCACGCAGCTCGGCGCTCAGGCGGCGGAGGCGGAGCGCGGCCTGGACACGGACGACGAGCTCGGTCGGCCGCACGGGCTTCGTGAGGAAGTCGTCGGCGCCCGCGACGAGCGCCCGATCGAAGGTGTCGACGTCGCGCAGGGCCGTGAGGAAGATGATCGGGACGTCCGCGCCACCGGGCAGCGCGCGGATCCGCTCGCAGACCGTGAATCCGTCGAGGCCGGGCATACGCACGTCGAGCAGGATGCAGTCGGGCTGCGCGCTTTCGAACGCGCGTAATGCCTCCTCGCCGTTCGACGTCAGGATGGCCTCGTATCCTTCGGCGTCGACGGTGGCTGCCACGAGCTCCCTGTTCTGCTCGTTGTCGTCGACGACCAGGATTTTTGGGCTCTTCTCCGGCGTGTTCATGGGATGGAACCGGCACTTTGGCGGATCGGCGTGACCTGCGTCAAGCTTGCCAGGTCGGCTCGTGTCGTGGTTCAGTGGCACACCGAGCGGCCTTTGCCGTTCGATCCATGGTTGTACCATTGGCACAGTCGCCGAATTTTGCGGCTGCGCTGCACGGAAGGAGAACGCAACATGCGTTTCTTGAAGCAGGTCTTCGCGGTCCAGGGCGAGAAGGCGCGGGTGAGCCGTCGTGATTTCCTCGGCGGCGCGGCGGGCGCGGCGGGCGTCTCGGTGCTCGCGCAGATGATCCCGGGCAGGGCACACGCGGGCCCCCCGCTCCCGGGCTCCGCGGGGCCCTTCAACGACGATCCCGTCACCCTCGATTGGATCTTTTCCCGCTGGGACGAGCTCGGGGTCTGGGGCGACACCGTCGGCACGCTGGTCGAGATCAACGAGGCGAAGCGCAAGGACGCGCTGAAGCTCGGGCAGCGCGGGGACGCGAAGGTGTATTCGCTCGGCGAGCCCATGCGCGCGGGGAACCCGGCGTTCCCGCACGATCCGCCTCGCCGCGCCGATTACTGGATCGCCGCGTACGGGCCCGTCGGCGAGAACGAGTTCTTCTACCAGGACGAGCGGTTCGAGGCATTCACGTTCCAGCAAGCGACGCAGGTCGACGATTTCGGCCACCCGAGCTTCGGCGGCTGGTTCTACGGCGGGCACCGATTCGAGCAGATCACGCCGCGCCCCGAGATCCTCGACCCGCTCGAGCGGCAGGCCCTCGCCCGCGCCGACTCCGAGGCCGCGAACTACGGGCCGAACAGCATCCTCGGGGGCACGGCGTCGCTCGGGATCCAGAACATCGGGCCGATCGTCACGCGGGGCCTGCTCCTCGACGTGCTCGGCTACAAGCTCGCGGCGGGGCATACGAGCGCCGTCACGCCGGACGGGAAATCCCTCGCGCCGGGATATCGGATCACCATCGCGGACCTCCAGGCGACGATGGATTGGGAGGGCCTCGGCTGCATCGAGCCCGGGGACGTGGTCATCATCCGCACGGGATGGAGCCATTACTGGACCGACGAGGCCCTCTGGCCCACGTACCTCGGCGCCGCGCCGGGCCCGTGGATCGCCGAATGCCATTGGCTCGCGCAGTTCCGGCCGGCGATCGTCGCCTCGGATACCTACGCCATGGAGGTCTTCCCCGGCCCGCGGGCGACCGCCCTGGCCGAGGGGCACCAGGTGCTCATGGTCGCGAACGGGATTCGAATCGGCGAGGGCTTCAACTCCGCGGCGCTCGCCGCCGACGGGGTGTACGAGTTCATGTTCTTCGACACGCCCTACAACCTCGCCGGCGCGACCTGCGCTGGAAATGCGCCCGCCGCGATCGGCGGGCCGCGCAAGAAGAAGAAGAAGCCCTAACGCCGCGCGAGCGCCCAGGCGATCCCGCCCTGGAGCGTGCCTCGTGTCACCAGCCCCGAGAGGTCCACGGCGAGCTCCACCAGCGTCTGCGCCACGTTGCCGCGGATGCCCGTCAGCACCACCTGCGCGCCGAGGAGCCGCGCCGCCTGCGCCGCGCGGACCAGCGTGGTCGCCACCTGCGCGTCGACCACGCTCACGCCCGTGATGTCCAGGATGGCCACGCGCGCGCCTCTTCGTGTGATGCCCGCGAGCAGCGTCTCCAGCACCATTTCGGCCCGCCGCGCGTCCACCGTGCCGACGATCGGCATGGCCACGATATCGTCGCCGATCGGCACGAGCGGCGTCGACATCTCCTCGAGCATCCGGGCCTGCGCGCGCACCAGATCCTCGGCGTGCTTGCGCGCGGTGATGTCCGTGAAGGTCACGACGGCGGCCGTCACGGCGCCTCGCTCGTCGAGCTGCGGAACCGCGGTCACCAGGAGCCACACGCGATCGCCCAGCGCGGGCCGGTCGACGCCCATCACGAAGCCACGCACGGGTTTTCCCGTCCGGAGCGCGACGGAGACCGGGTGCTGCTCGCCCGGACACGGCGAGCCGTCCTCGTGCACCGCGCTCCACCGTGGATCAAACGAGGTTCGGCCGAAAATCTGGTCCTCGGTCAAGCCGAGCAGCGTGAGGGCGTGGGGGTTGTGGAGGATGATCCTCGCGCTCGGATCCTGCACGACCACGCCCACGTGCAGGCCCGCGAGCAGCGCGCGGAACCGCTCGTCGCTCGCGCGGAGCTCGTCCTCCACGCGCTGCGCCTCCTGGGCCTTCTGCCGGAGGGCCGCGTTTTCGCGCTCCAGCGCCTCGATACGGCCCAGCAACGTCTCGCGCTCGTCGTCCCGGTGGATCTCTGTCTGGTGCCCGTTCACGTCCCGCCTTCGCTCCTCGGCGCATCGCTACGCGTGGCCGCTCCTACCACGGTACGACGTTCGCCGGGGACGTATCAAGGCCTCGTGTGCGGGGGGCGCCGTCTGCCGGTGGCGATCTTTCGTGTATATTCTGCGATCACGCGGAGCGTCGTTTGGTCCGTGTCGTACACGCCGTACCAGCCTTGGGCCTCGTGGGGTGGATCCCCGAGGAACGCATCGCCTTTTCGCCAATGGCCGCCGGGCAAGCGCGGCCGGCCCTCCCCGGACCAGGCCCAGAAATTCGCCCCGCCCACGGGCTCGCCTTTGCGGATGGCCTCGAGCACCACTTCGAAGACGGCGCGGTAATATCGATCCCGCGCGGTCGTGGTCGCGTCGGGATCGTGGCGGCCTCTGTCCCGCGGGAACCCGAACTCCTCGACCACCAGGGGTTTTCCGAGGATCTTCGCTTGCTCGATGTGGCGCTCGAGGTAGGCCGTCATGACCTGGATGGCGCTGTCGAAGGTGGCGGGCCGCCCCGGGTCGTAAATGCCCCAGTTCTGGACCCAGACGTGGGCCGTGATGTAATCGATCGACGAGGACCTGTGGTTCTTGACGAGGTCGAGGCCGCTCCGCCTCGGCCAGAGCGTCTCCCCCTCGGTGCCGGTGGTCACGAGGTGCCGAGGATCCAGCGATTTGATGAGCGCGGCGGTGCGCTCGATCCACGCGTTGAAGGCCTCGACGTTCGCCCCGCCCCGCGGCTCGTTCGCGAGCTCCCAGGCCATGATCGTCGGGTCGTCCGTGTATCGCACGCCGGTGAAATGGTTTCTGCGGCCGAGCAGCATCCGGATGAGATCGTGGGAGGCCTCCACGGCGGCCGGGTTCGAATAAAAGGACGCCGTATAGGCCTGATAGCCGCCCCAGCTCCCGCCGGGCTCGGGCGGGGGATAGGGGATCGGCCCCGCGCCGCTCCAGCGCAGGTATTGCGCCATGCCGCCCGACCAGGGCCAGAAATTGTTCAAACAAACCACGGCGACCATGCCGCGCGCCTTCATCTCCTTCAGCAGGAAATCCAGGCCGAGGAGGGACGCCTCGTGGTATTCGCCCGGCGAGGGCTGGAGCACGGGGAGGATCCGCCAGGGCTCGGACTCGGGGCCCTCGGTCGCCGCGAGGATCCGCAGGTTCGTGACCCCCAGGGCCGCGAGGCGATCGAGCTCCCGCGCGAGCCTCGCCCGGTCCCCCTCGGGCCCCTCGGCGCCGAGGTTCATGCCATACCAGAAATTCGCGCCGAGGAACGTGTACGGCTTGCCGTCGCGCTGGAAGTGGCCCTCGGAGGCGCGCACGAACCCCGCGGCGGACGTGGCCTCGGCGTGCAACGTCATGGCGCAGGCGAGCATCGGCAACCAGTACCTCATGAGGCTGTCCCCTTGTTGGAAGATGATACCGAAGGGGCCGCCGTCCAGCCGTGGTCGCGCCGATCTCGGCGGTCCTCGTTTCTCGCTTGACTCTCCAGCAGGTGGAGACCTCAGAGTGGCCGCGATGCGCGAGAAACGAGCCCTCACCATCGGGGAGCTGTCGAAGCGGACGGGGATCCCCGTCAAGACGCTGCGATTTTACGCGGACGAGGGGCTCTTGCCGCCGGCGCGGCGATCACGCGCCAATTATCGGCTTTACGACGAGGCGCAGGTGGTTCGTGTCGAGCTCGTGCGTACGCTCCGGGAGGCGGGGCTCGACCTCGCGACGATCCGCAAGGTGCTCGCCCGGGATCTGTCGCTCGAGGACGCGCTGCGCCTGCGCCTCGCGGCGGTCGAGGCCCACGTGGCCTCGCTCTCGTGTATCGCCGCCGCGCTTCGCGCCGCGCTCCGCGCCGCGCCCAGTGAAGAGGACCTCAGGAGGTTGTGGACCGTGACTCGACTCTCGAACGAAGAACGCAAGGCCGTCATCACCCGTTTTTACGAGCAGGTCGCCGAGGGCGTGCCCATGGACGCCGAATGGCGACGAGGGATGATCGAGGCGAGCTCCCCCAAGCTGCCCGACGACGCCACGGCGGCGCAACTCGAGGCGTGGATCGAGCTCGCCGAGATCCTCGCCGATCCGACGTTCGTCGCGAACATGCGCGTGATGGCGGCCGTGACGTGGGACGAATCGGTCGACCAGGCGGCCCTGCTCCGCGCGCAGAGCGAGGCCATCGCGGCCACGCGCGCGGCGCGGGCGCGGGGCGCGGCGCCGGATTCGGCCGAGGCCCTCGTGATCGCGGAGCGGTTCGTCCGCGCGAGCGCGGCGGCGAACGGCAAGGAGCTCGACGACGATTTCCGCGCGCAGCTACGAAAGACGCAAGATCCGCGCGCGTTACGGTACTGGGAGCTCGTCGCCGCCATGAAGGGTGAGCCCCTCTCGCCCGAATACGAGGACAGCCGCTGGCTCGGCTCCGCAATCGCGAGGTTCCTCGAACGCTGAACGTGCAAGCACGTGGCGCCCGCCCGGCAGGGTGCTCCCGTACATTGTTGGTCGCCATGGGTAAGGGAAGCAACGGATTTCTTCGGCGTGCTTCGGACCGGCTGCGCTTTCTTTCTAGCCGCAGGCGGCAAAATATGTTGGGATGGGGTTGTCTGGCTTTCAGGGTAAAGCATGCAGAACACCCACGATCCGCAACGGTTGCAAGATTTCTTCCACGAGCATCCCGACGCGCAGATCGTTGCGAGCTGCGAAGGGCATTGCCTTTACGTGAACGCGGCGGCCTCGATCGCGCTCGGCGGGGACGTCGGGCCCGAGACCCCGCTGTCCGAGCGGGTGCATCCGGCCGACTTCGCGCACTTCCTCTCCGAGTGGACGGCGCTCGTCAGGAGCGGCGCTTCGGCCGTGTTCACGGTGCTCCTCGGCGCCAAGGGCACGAAGGGCCGGGCCTACGTGGTCCACGCGCGTCGCGCCTCCTCCGGTGACAGAGTGTATGTGTCGTTGCGGCCCAAGGAAGCGGACATCGAGGCCGATGCCTCCTCCGTGCGTCGCCGCGAGCAGGTGCTGCGCGTCATCCTCGACAACCTCCCCATCCTGGTCTGGGCCACCGACAAAGACGGCGTATGCACGTACGCCGACGGCAAAGGCATGGAGACCTCGGCCATCAAGGTCGAGTATCTCATCGGCAAGAGCGCCCTCGACCTCTACCCGCCGGAGACCACCACCGGCCTCCGGATGGCCCTCCGAGGCACGATGGCCCGGCATATCAGCGCCGACAATGGCATGTACTGGGACAACCGGGACATCCCCGTGCTGGACGAGCACGGAAATGTGACCGGGACCGTGGGCATGTCGCTCGACGTCACGGAGCTCCACCACGCCAAGGCCGAGCTCGAGGCGAAGCTCGCGTTCATCGAGCGCCAGCAAGAGGTGATCCGGAATCTGGAGACGCCCATCATCCAGGTCTGGGATCACGTGCTCACCCTGCCCATGGTGGGCACGGTCGACAGCCGCCGCGCCGCGCGCGTCATGGATGACGTGCTCGGCGCCGTCAGCCGTCTTTCTGCGCGTTTCGCCATTCTCGATCTGACGGGCGTGGACGTCATCGATACGGCGACGGCGAGCCACCTGTTTTCCATCATCGCCGGCGTCCGCCTGCTCGGCGCCGAGGGGATCATCACGGGCATCCGGCCGACCGTCGCCCAGACCATGGTCAGCCTGGGCCTCGACCTGTCCAGCGTCGTCACGCTGGCGAGCCTGCGCGACGGTCTTGCGTTCTGCATACGCCGCATGAAGGAAGAGCGGACGACGCTGGCAGGCCCTCGGTGATCACGCAGCGGCAGCGCTTCGCAGCCGCTCGGTGACCCGCACCTTCACGCCCGGAGGCGGCCGGAGCGCGAGGTTTCCACGCGGCACGAGTGTTTGCCCTGGCAAGAGCGACACCCGATAACGCTGCGCCACTGTCGCCAGGATGAGCACCGCTTCCATCATCGCGAAGCCGTTGCCGATGCACACCCGCGGTCCGATCCCGAATGGAATGTAGCTCCCACGGCGGATGTTCTGGTCGAGCCCCGGCCGGAAGCGCTCGGGCCGAAAACGCTCGGGTTCGGAGAAATAACGCGGATCCCTGTGCGTCACGTACGGCGAGATGAAAATGCGGCTTCCCTTCGGGATCGTGTAGCCTCCGAGGCGGATGTCTTCGCCGGGCTGGCGCAGCGAGAGGATCCACCCTGCCGGATAGAGGCGCAGCGTCTCTTTCACGACCATGCTCGTATAGACGAGCTGGGGGACATCCTCGGCTGTCGGCGGGCGCCCGCCGAGCACGCGGTCGACCTCCTCCCATAACGCGGCCTCCACCTCCGGGTGCTGCGAGATCATGACCCACGCCCATACCAGCGTGAAAGCCGTCGTCTCGTGTCCGGCGGCGAACATGACGATCAGGTGATCGCGCAGCTCGTCGTGCGTGACCCCCCCGCGTCCTTCGCCGTGCGCGAGCATCAGCATCGACAGGAGGTCGCCCCTGTCCTGCCCGGACTTGCGCCAGGCCTCCGCGAACTTCATCACGATCGAATCGAGCTCGCGGATGGCCTCCCGCTTGCGGCGGTTGTGCTCCGTCGGCAGCCACATGGGGATGGGCAGCGCCAGGTCGAACTCCATGCTGAGCAGATCCATGATCGTGGTCATCGCGACGGCAGCGCGCGCCACGATGTCGGTCGCGTCTGCGTTGAACAATGTCAAGCAGACGTTCTGGATCGTCATTTTCAGCATCTCGGTGTCGATCTCGTATTCGCCGCCCGAGCGCCATCCGGCGATCCCGTGGAGGGTCTGCTCGACGAAGACCCGACCATAACTGTCGAGGCGTTTCGGGTGGAATGCGGGCTGCGCCATCCGGCGCTGGCGGGCGTGCTCCTCCCCGTTGGTGATGAGCATGCCATTGCCGAAAAACGGCGACACGATCTTCCGCTGCAGCCAGTCCTTCGGGAGGACGTCCGAGCGCTCGATGAGCACGTCGCGGATGTGATCGGGATGGTTCACGAGGTACGCGTCGGTGGGGCCCAGTCGGAAATGGGCGATGTCGCCGTGGGACGCCGTCTCCAGCATGAAGGCGATCTTGTCCTTGCGGATCTGGTGCAGATTGCCCACGAGCGGCAGCCCTCGGGGCCCGGGCGGATATACGATTCTCACAGTGTCCCTCGATTCCTTCAGAGTACGACGATCGTCGCGATCAGGAGCAGGCAGTACCAGTACGTGAAGAGCATGTATGTCCGGTGGTCCTCCCTGGACGTGTGGTGCCACGCCACGCGGGCCCCGACCCAGAGCGAGACGGCTCCGAGGACGGCGTCCGTCGCCCAGACCGACCACCGCGCGCCGGCGGGGCGCATCAGCGCGAAATGAATGACGAGCGGCGCCAGCGCGAAGCCGACGGTCAAGAGAATGCGGGTGGCGCGCTCTCCGAGCACGAGCGGCAGCGTCCGCCGGTTGCTCGCGCGGTCGCCGTCCATGTCGCGCAGATCCTGCACGGAGATCAGGGGAAACATGATGACTGCCAGCACCCCGATCCATCGCCACGCCGCGGGCGTCAGCGGTGTGACCATCTGCCAGGCCGCCGCGAGCTGCACGACGAGCCCCAGCGAATTGGCCAGGTTCTTGACGATCCAGCTACGCGCTCCCCGGACGACGTTGTGCGCCACGATGATGAGCTGCCATCCGAGCGCATATTCGAGCACCCCCAGCCACGCGCCGGCCAGGGTGAGCATCACCATCACCACGACCCACCGCTGCCATGCCCCGCGGAGCGAGACGGCCCCCGTCACGAGAGGTCGGTGCGGCTTGTTGCGCCGGTCCTCCTCGATACCCGTGGCCTGGTTCGTCAGGCAAAAACTATAAAGATAGAGGACGAAGTAGAGCAAGCTGCGGCCGAGCACGACCGGCAGCCGAGCCGGATCCGCGCCCGCTGTTTTCCACGCTGCCAGCGTGAACAGGAGCGCAGGGATGATTGCAGTGGAGAGATCCCCCGAGATGAAGGCCCACATGAGCGACAGCTCGCGCGTGACCGGGTTCATGGAGGGGCGCGCCTGCGGCTTGTCGCGCGTGATGGATGCTTCCGAGGCATTCATGGTGGAGCTCCTTGATGGCAAAGCCTCAGCGGATGGCGGCGATGGTCGACTCGGCCAGGGCCACGAGCGGCGCCGCGCGCTCGCCGAAGCAGCCGAGCTCGTCCTTGGCGTCCGCGATCAGCGCCTCCGCGAGGCGGGTCGACTCCGCGAGCCCGAGCACGCGTGGATACGTGGCCTTCTGGGCGGACGCGTCCCTGCCCACGCTCTTGCCGAGCGCCTCGCAGGTGGACGTGACGTCGAGGATATCGTCGACGATCTGGAAGGCGAGCCCGAGCCTCTCGGCATATCGGCGCAGGCGGCCCTTCGTGGGCCCGTCCGCGCCGCCGAGGAGGGCCCCCGAGAGGACCGAAGCCGTGAGGAGCGCGCCGGTTTTTCGGTGATGGATGTCCTCGAGCGTCTCCACGCTGACGCACCGTTTGCCCTCGTGCGTGAGATCTTCCACCTGGCCGCCGGCCAGCCCTCGGGGGCCGGCGGCTCGGCCGAGCTCGGCGATGACCGCGAGGATTCGTTTGGCAGGGACGCCCGATGTGTGGCGGGCGATGACCTCGAACGAATGGGCGAGCAGGCTGTCGCCTGCGAGGATGGCGAGCGCCTCTCCGTGCATCTTGTGGCTCGCGAGGCGGCCGCGCCTGCAATCCGCGTCGTCCATCGCCGGCAGGTCGTCGTGGATCAGCGACATCGTGTGGATCATCTCGATGGCGCAGGCCGTGGGGAGGGCGACCTCGGCCCGCGCGCCGCTGAGCTCGCAGGCCGCGAGGCACAGGATGGGGCGCAGGCGCTTGCCGCCGGCGAGCAGGGAATACCGCATGGCCTCGAAGAGGACACGAGGCTCCTCGAGGGCAATCAGGCTCTCGAGCGTCGCATCGATCCTCGCTCGACGGCTGCCCAAATAGGCAGCTAAATCGAACGAATGGCTAGGTTCGACGTGCATCAACATGGCTGTCTCCTCGGGATGGAGTCCTCCCCTGCAGCGCGTCGAATCCCGCGCCGAAGATGTCGCGCGGGCGCTCCGGCACATACCGGAGCAACCGAGTCGCGCGAGACTCCGCTATCGTTTCGTTATGGTGACCCTCGATTCGTACTCGAATTTTCCGCGGGCGAGCCAACCCTCATGCCGTTGAAAGCGGACCTTTACGACATCGCAGGCCCCCGGACGAGCTCGGACCGAACCGGGCCCCCGGCGCTCGCGTGAGGAACTCACGCAGGCAGTTGACTTACCACGGACGGACAATCCCTGCCTACCGAAGTACTCGAAATTACGCGTCAAAAACGTGCTCCTCGGCCGAGAGCCTCTCCGAAACTCGACACATCGCGTTGGATCCGTTCTCATGAGGAGCGCAATCATGACGGGCACCCTCGCGACGACCGAACGGCTCACGATCCGTAACCTCGACCCGGCGGACGCGCCGTTCATCCTCCGCCTCCTCAACGACCCCGACTTCCTCGAGCACATCGGTGATCGGGGGGTGCGGACGCTCGAGGACGCGGGCGTGTACCTCCGCGAGGGGCCGATCGTCAGTTATGAACGGCACGGGCACGGACTCTGGGGTGTCGCGCTGCGCCGAACGGGAGAGCTCGCCGGCCTCTCGGGGCTCTTGAAGCGCGAGCAATACGCCGACGTCGACATCGGCTATGCCTTCCTGCCGGAGTTTCGTGGCAGCGGGTATGCGTTCGAATCGGCGTCGGCGGTGCTCGGGCTCGCGGCCGGCGCGTTCGGGCTCCGCAAGGTGATCGCGCTCGTCTCCCCCGCGAACGCGGCCTCGATCGGCCTGCTCACGAAGCTCGGGTTCACGCGCTCGGCGATGCAGGCGGTCGACCCGCAGAAGACGGTGATCTACGAGCGATACCTGGGCGACGGCAATTTCACGATCTCCACGGCCCCCATCACGCGCTGAACGGCCTCGATTTCGTCGGGCCGGCGATTTGCCCGATTGCGGAACCTCCCGGCTCCGCTAGAGTTCGTCCCGGCCGCGGAGCATCCGGCCGGACGGGAGGGCGCGTGCTGTCGCTGATAGGGATCGCCGTGGTGGTCTTGGGCTTCATGGCCCGCCAGAACCCGCTCCTCGTGGTGACGGCGGCGGCCCTCGTGACCGGGGTGGCAGGCGGCATGGAGCCGCTCGAGGTCGTGGCGACCTTCGGCCGGGCGTTCAAGGAGAACCGATACGTGAGCGTGGTCTGGGTGGTGCTGCCGGTGATCGGGCTCCTCGAGCGGGCCGGATTGCAGGAGCGGGCCAGGGCCCTCATCGGCGCCATTCATGCGGCCACCGCCGGGCGGCTGCTCTTGCTGTATTTCGTTTTGCGCCAGATCACCGCGGCCCTCGGCCTGACCTCGCTCGGCGGCCATGCCCAGATGGTGCGACCGCTGATCGCCCCCATGGCCGAGGCGGCGGCCGAGCACCACCACGGTCCGCTCCCCGAAGAGGTCCGTGCGTCCGTGCGGGCCCACGCCGCCGCGGCCGATAACATCGCGCTCTTCTTCGGCGAGGATATCTTCATCGCCATCGCCTCGATCCTGCTGATCAAGGGCTTCCTCGCGCAAAACGGGATCCTCGTCGAGCCCCTCGAGCTCTCCGTCTGGGCCATTCCCACGGCCCTCTGCGCCTTGTTGATCCACGGAATCCAGATGATGCTCTTCGATCGGCATCTGGCCCGCATGATCGCCGAAGGCCGCCGATGATCGGGCTCGGGCTGCTCTACGTCATCGCCGGCGTCTTCTTCGCGGCCATTGCTGTGCTCGGCGCGCGCGACGCGAAGAACCCGAAGCGCTGGAAGAACACCACCTTCTGGGGGCTGTTCGCCTCGAGTTTCCTCTTCGGCTCGCACCTGCCGGACGTGGTCCATGGGTTCGTGGTCATCGCCATGGTGCTCACGGCGGGAATCGGTGGCCTCGGCCGCGGCGCACCTGCCGCGCGTGACCCCGAGGCGCGCCGCGCGAGCGCCTCCCGCCTCGGCAACAAATTGTTCCTGCCGGCCCTCGCGATCCCCGCGACGGCGCTCCTGGGGACGTTCGTGTTCAAGCGGCCGGAGCTCGCGGGCCTCGTCGATCCCAAGCAGGCGACCCTGGTCTCGCTCGTCCTGGGGGTGTTCGTCGCGCTTTCGATCGCCATGCCGATGCTCGGGGCGAGGCCGAAGGTGCCCATGCAGGAGGGGCGCCGGCTGCTCGACGCCGTCGGATGGGCCGCCATTTTGCCGCAAATGCTCGCCGCCCTGGGCGCGGTCTTCGCGGCCGCCGGGGTCGGGACCGCCATTGGAGAGCTGGCCTCGACGCTTTTGCCCGACGGGAGCCAGTTCGCCGCCGTGGTCGCCTACACGTTTGGCATGGCGATCTTCACCATGATCATGGGCAATGCCTTCGCGGCGTTCCCGGTGATGACCGCCGGCATCGGCCTGCCGCTCATCGTCCAGCGTTTCGGCGGAGATCCGGTGATCATGGGCGCCGTGGGTATGTTGTCGGGCTTCTGCGGGACCCTGATGACCCCCATGGCCGCGAATTTCAACATCGTGCCTGCGGCCCTGCTGGAGCTGCCCGATCGAAATGGGGTCATCAAGGCGCAGGTGCCCACGGCCCTCCTCGTCCTCCTCGCCAATACGGTGCTGATGTATGTCCTCGTCTTCCGCTCCTGAACTCGGTCCGGAGCTGGCCGCGAAATTCGCGCGGCTCGCGCTGGGCCACGTCACCCGGCCTTACCCGTACAGGCTCGACCACGTCATGGCCGGCGACGAGGATGTCTTGCCGCCGCGGGTCTTGCATCCGATCTTCCACGGCAGCTTCGACTGGCATTCCTGCGTCCACGGCTACTGGCTGCTCTTGCGCCTCTTGCGGCGGTTCCCGGACATGGCCGCGGCGGAGGACATCCGCGCCCTGGTCTCTCGCATGCTGACGCCGGCGAAGGTCGCCGGCGAGGTCGCTTATCTCGCCCGCCCGGAGAGCAGGGGCTTCGAGCGGCCTTATGGCTGGGCGTGGCTCCTCATGCTGGGCGCGGAGCTCGAGCGCCACGAGGGCGCCTCTCATCGCGACGTCCTGCGCCCGCTCTCGAGCGCCTTCGCCGAGCGGTTCAAGGCCTTTTTGCCCAAGGCGACCTATCCGATCCGGACGGGTACGCATTCCAATACGGCGTTCGCCCTGGCGCTCGCCTCCGATTACGCGGGGATCGCGAACGATCAAGAATTGGCGCGGCTGATCGAGCTGACCGCCCGGAGATGGTACCTGGCC
The DNA here is from genome assembly GCF_009649845.1 of Polyangium spumosum. Classification (NCBI taxonomy): domain Bacteria; kingdom Pseudomonadati; phylum Myxococcota; order Polyangiales; family Polyangiaceae; genus Polyangium; species Polyangium spumosum. The sequence goes on along the minus strand of NZ_WJIE01000005.1, from coordinate 14,744 downwards.
GACGAGGGGGCCCCGGCCTGGGAGCCCAGCGGCGACGATTTCCTCTCGCCTACCCTCGTCGAGGCCGAGTGCTTGCGCCGCTTGCTCCCGGCGGACGAATTTCGCGCGTGGTTCGCGCGTTTCTTGCCCCGAGCGGCCGAGCGAAAGCCGGCGGGCCTGTTCACGCCGGCCCTCGTCAGTGACCGCACGGATGGCAAAATCGCCCACCTCGACGGCCTCAATCTCAGCCGCGCCTGGTGCTTTCGTTCGATTGCGGGCTCGCTCGCGCCGGGCGACCCGGCCCGCGTCGTCGTGCTCTCGGCCGCCGACGAGCACCTCGCCGCGGGGCTCGCCCACGTGGCCGGCGACTACATGGGCGAGCATTGGCTCGCCACGTTCGCCCTGCTGGCGCTCGAAGCCGCGCCGCCGTCGTCGCCGTGAGCCACGAGGCGCGCTCCGGTGAACCGCTCGTGCTTTCGCCGTGAAGTTCCGCGCGCGGAGCCCGGCGGATCCGTGGTAGAAGGGGGCATGGAATTCGATACCACCTCCGGCCGCGCCTTCCTCGAGCTTCCGGAGGGCTACACGACCCCGGACGTCGACCACTTGATGCACGACGCGCGAGCGCTCCTGCTCCACACGGTGAATCTCCGGACGGAGACACGAGCGTCCGGGATCCAGATCTCGCCCGTGTGGGAGCTCCACGACGGGCAGGCTGCGCTCCGCGCGACGGTCGTACCCGCCGAGATCGAAGCACGCCACTTCGAGGGGAAGGGCATGATGGCCCTCCGCGATCCGAATGCGCTCACCATGATCGCCGACGTCGTCGAGATCCTCGCGGACGAGCCGGCGGTCGCCGCGCAGGCCCTCGTGACGACCGCGTCGATCTGGATCGATGAAAACGCGCCGGTTCGTCCGCTCGGCCTGCCGTACAAGGGCCATTTCAAGCTCTTGACGCTCGTCATTGCGGATTTTTTGCGCAAGATCGGCGCCGGCTTCGACGAGCTCGAGTGGCTCACGTCGATCGGGCTCTTGAGCGCCTACCACAACCCCGACGAAGACCCGCCGGTCGAAGAAGTTCGCGCCGCCGCGCGCGACAAGTCGCTGCGGCTTGCCGCGGAAGAAGGGGCGTGGATGACGGCGCTCCTCGAGAAAGCGGAGGGCTGAGGCGGGCTCGACGAGGCGTCAGCGGCTCGAAGCGCGCGACGTGCGCCGCCTCGACCGCGCGAGGCCCATCACCGCGATTGCGAGACCCAGAATGCCCGCGGATCCGGCGTGCTTCGAGGTCGGTTCGGCCCGACAACCACAACCACCCTCTGCTCCCCCGTCCTCGGCGCCGCTGCCACCGCTGCCACCGCTTCCGTCGGCTCCACCCGTGCCCGCGGGCGAATTCGATGTGTTGCAGGTCTTGGTGCTCGGATCGCAGGTGGCGCCGTCCGCGCAGTCGGCGTCCGCGCGGCATTCGCCGCACTTCAGGTTCCCGTCGAGGTTCACGCAGAACGGGGTGTCGCCGCCGCACGGCGCGCAGGTCGGCCCGCAGCGCTGGGCCATGTCGCAAGGCGCGCAGAGCGCCGCTTCATTGCAGTAATCCCCGGCGTCGCAGCCGTTGTTGCCCGCCTGGTTGATGAACTGCCGGTCGCATTGCTTGCAGACGCCGAGGTCCGGGTACGAGGGGTCGCCATTCAGCGTCTGGAAAAACCGGGAAGGTTCGAAAAGCGTGAATCCCGCGTCGTCGAGCTGTACGATGGGCGGCTGGTTGGCTGGCCGCTCGAAGTCGGTGAAGTCACCGATGAAGTACGACATTTCCAGCGCGGCGTGTTCCGCGATCTCGGTATAGAGGATCTCGATTGGATAGAGCCCCGGGGTCGAGAACGTGACCTGGTTCGTCATGCGCCACGACGGGAACCCGAGCTCGGGCGGTCGGACGACGACGGGATACGCGGTGAATTCGTTGTCGTACACCGTGAAGCTGACAGAGTCGTCCGCGTAGAATCCGAAGTGGATGGGCTTGTTCACGAGATCGGGCGTGACGTTGAAGAAGCCGCGCAGGCGCGAGGCGAAGGCCATCGTCGAGTCGTTGGCGAAGAAATCACATCCGCCCGTCTTGCATTCCGGCAGCGCCGCGTCGATGAAATCGCCGTAGCTCATCGCGAGGCCTGACGAGTTGTTGTTGGAGAGATCGAGCGCCGAGCGGAGCACGTGCTCGACACGATCGGCCGCGTGCGCTTCGATGAAGCCATTGATCGCCTCCATGTAGCCGTTCGGATTGGGGAGGTCGAAGTCCGCCGACGGGTTCGTCGCTATCGCCGAAGCGGCGCAGAGGCCCGTGCCCGAGCCGGGGAGGGCGTCCGCCACGCCGTTCGGCACGGTGACGGGCGCAGCGCGGGCCCTACCAGGAGCCAGCGCGAGGAGAGCCAAAGAACCAAAGAAGAGTCGTCGAAGTTGCATGGCACCACCATGAAATGCGCCGCATTGTGCGGCGCGTGGCGGCCTTAACACGAGTATGCGGTGGTTGCAAAGATCAGGCTGTTGGAGCACGATTCGCGCGCGGCTGATGATGGACTCGGAGGCATCTCCGGCTTCGAATGGAGCTCCGAGCCGCCATTGGGGGCGCGAAGTGTTGCGTTTTGAACAATGTGCATGCTGATGTGTAGAGGCGGACAGGGGACGGGGGCGGACGGCTTCGTCCGTAGGGGAGAGGGCGAGCTTCACGAATTTCCACCTGCCCCGACAGCGATTGGCGATATGCTGGGGCCATGCGTCGTCCGTTTACGTCCTTGTTCCTCGCTTTTGTTGCCCTGAGTTGTGGCGGTACGCCCCTCGAGACCCCCGTCCCGCACTTCGACCCCCCAAGCGCCACCACCCTCCCCGAGGTGAACTCGCTCGTCAAGGTGATCAACCTGGACGAAGAGCCCGTCATCTGCTTCACCACCGACGGCACGCCGGCGGAGTGGAACGGGGGAAATTGCGTAAACCGGCTCGACGCGACGCGCCAGATCGCCGTGCCGAATTGCGGGTTCAATGTGATCCGCATAGCGTGGTCGAAAGGAACGGACGAGGCCAACTACAAGGTCGAGAGCGAGAGCTGCAAGGCGAGCTGCGACCCGGTGGTGCCCTGGTCCAACGGGGATCTGGCGCGCGCATTCGCAATTTGGCAAGACGAGACGAAGTGCCTGCTGAACGGATGCCAGAACCCCTCGGGCACGGGCGATTGGCTCGAGCAGTGCGACTCCGGGCAAGTCCACTGGGATGTGAGCCTCAGCGGCGTACGCGCGATCAGCACGTTCACCTATGACGCCTGCGCGCACGCCGTCACCATCGACGTCGAGGAGGGCGGGATGACCGTCCCGCGGACGCTCAACCTCGTGGCCACGGGCAAATTGGTCCAGGACACCGATTTCAGCGGCAACGGCAACGAGGGGGGGACGGTCACGGTGACCGGCGACTTCACGGGCAGCGTCACCTCGCGCATCGTGCTCGGCGACAAGAAGCGCAGCGGCGGCAGCTTCGACGCCGCCTGTACGGCCGATCCATTCGAGGGGAAGGAGTGCGCTCCCGCGGGCTCGAAGATCGCCTTCGATTTCCCGGAGTGGAGCTGCCACGGCGATATATGCCCCGTGGCATCCGAGGGCTCCTGCCAGGCGGCCGACGCCGACGGGGACGCCATTCCGGACGACCAGGACAACTGCCCGAAGCAGGCGAACACCGAGCAGTCCGACACGGATCACGACGGCATCGGCGACGCCTGCGACGACAAGTCGGACTTCGTCATCATTCGCTTCAAGACCGGCAATCGTTGCTTGATCCTCGGCGACGGCAAGGCCGAATCGACGAGCACGTGCGAGCCGACGGATCCCCGTCAGCAATGGGAGATGTTCCCCGACGGCGACGCCTTCGGGTTCCGCAATCTATCGAACGGGCAATGCCTGAGCCAATCCGGCATCCTGGCGGGGCCGTGGACCGTGATCACGGCGCCGTGTGATGGCTCCGACGAGCAGCGGTGGAAGCTCGAGAAATACGAGCAGGGTGGCTTCGACCAAAACTTCCCGATCCGCCTGCACAACGTGGCTGACAATTTCTGCGCGTACACCGACTTCACGGGGGAGGTCTACGGCACGGCCAGCAACTGCGGGCTCGCAGGCACCGAGTCGAACCGGAAGGTCGGGCTGTACTACGGCGGAGCTTTCGACACGCTGCCGTATCATCCCTGAGATACGCGGGTCAATCCTGGCAGGCGGACGCGAGCTTCGGATACCGATAGAGGCCGAGGTAACACAGCTCGTCGTCGGAGCTGACGCCGAAGCCGATTGTATTTGGGGTCGCATTCATTGATGCGCATTCAAAGTGGATGCGCTCCCCCGATCCGAGAGCGTTCCAATGCTGGCTGCAATGCCGAACTGCGAGGACCGTGCCAATGCAGTGAGCTTGCATCGAGCGAAAACGAATCCGTCGAGTCGGGGGCGCGCACTCCCGGGAGGGAGGAACATTCGACGCAACCCGGGCCCGCGGCTCGCGCGATGTGTCCGTGTTGGATGATAAATCGCAAATGTGGATTACAGGAGTCTGCCCGCCGCCTGACCCGAGCCCCCGCGCCCCATCGTCCCCGTGAACCACCCGCACGCCCGACAACCCACGCCCGGCGCACCAAAGACCCACCCTGACCACACTTGCCCCTTGACTCGCCCCCCACGCCACGTACGATCCCGCCGTCCTTCCGCCAGGAAGGATCCCCGATGCCCCCGTAGCTCAGTGGATAGAGCAGCGGTTTCCTAAACCGAAGGTCGCAGGTCCGATTCCTGCCGGGGGTGCTGAATGATTCCGGGCACTTAGCTCGCTCTGCCGTCCCGCCGCTGGATAGATCCTGGATAGATCGAGGCGGGCGGCGGGGGCCAGCAAGGCGCCCGGGGCGAGGTGGGCGTAGCGCTCCGTCGAGTCCCTCGACGCGTGCCCGAGCTGGGCGGCGACCTGCTCCAAGGTCCACGGGTCGCCCCACCATCCGGCGACGAGGGACGAGGCGCACGTGTGGCGGAGGTCGTGCCATCGGACGGGGCGGCCGTCGTGGCGGCGCTCGGGGCGGATGTTCGCGGCGGCGAGCCACTCGGGCCACTCGGCGGGGGCCTTCTTCGCGGGGCGGCGAGCTCCCGAGGGGAGCGGGAAGAGCAGGCGGTGCGGGTTCGGGCGCGCGGCGACGATGGGGAGCCACTGATCGAGGGCCCATCGCGCGAGCGGGAGGATCGGGATGTGGTAGATCCTGCCGTTCTTGCGTGGTTTGCCGTGGGAGCCGTAACGCACGGTGATCATGTTCCGCGCGAGGTCGATGTCGGTGAGGTGTTGGGCCCACTGCTCGCTTTCGCGCGTGCCCGTCCCGAGGGCGAAGGCGATGAGGCATCGGCCTTCGAGGGGGATCGCCTCGCACGTGATGAGCGCCGTTTGCTCCTCGGGGGTGAGGTAGGTCCACGGGTCGTGGGTGCGGGCCTTCTTCTTCTGGGGGAGGCGCACACCGCGGGCGGGGTTCTCGGGGAGGTGGCCGGCCTCGATGGCGGCTTCGAGGGCGCATCGAAGGAGGTTCAGGGTGTACTGCGCGGTCTCGTGGGAGATTTTGCGGTCCTTCGTCTTCTTGTGACCCTGCCCGGGGGCGACCTTCTTCCGGAGGAGCTCGCGGCACCATTCGCGAACGTCCTGCGGGCGGATCGAGCCGATGTGCCAGTCGGCGAAAAACCCGGTGTCGATGTGCCTTCGCCAGCGGGATCGGTCCGTCTTCACGTCGCGATTTCCGGCGAGCTCGCGCTCGTCGAGGTAGCGCACGCCCCACGATCGAAGCGTCAAGCCTCCGGGCTCGACGGCGTTGCCCTCGGCGAGCTCGCCGAGCGCGGCATCGAGCAAGCGCTCGGCCTCTTCGTACGTCGCGCACGGGCGGAGGCGCGCGCCGGCTCCGGGGAGGCGCGGGCGGAACGTGCCATTCGGCATCGGCTCGATGGTTCCGCGGCCTCGCCCGCGGCGCTTGTGTTGCTCGCTCATTTCGTCACTTTGAAACCGAGGCGGCGCAGGTCTTCCCGCGCGCGCTGCCGATCGATATCGCTCGGCGGGTGAAGGGGCGGGGCCACGGGGGCGTCGAAGCGCACGGCGCGGCGCGGGGGCCGGTTCGGGCCCTCGGCCTCGTCGTCGTCGGGGGCCTCGATGAGGTCGGCGATCCTGCGAAGAAGGAGGGCGATCTGCGTCCACTTCCCGCTGACGTGATGGCGGGCGGCTGCGGCTCCGTTGGCTTTCGGTCGTCGCGCCATGACAACACGCTCCCGGCCCGCGCGATCGGCGCGGAGCTCGCCAGACGGTACTGGCAGGCGGCAACCATGTCAACTGCCAACACAGGCGGCCCCCTCCCCTACGTGGCGCGCGCTCGGGCACGCGTCGGCTTCTTCGCCGGGGCTGCGCCGGTGATCTCTCGCTCCTGGGCGAGGAAGGCTTCGCGGGCGCGGAAGGCGTCGATCCACCACAAGACGGTCCGCGTCTCGGCTTCCTTGACGGGCATCCCGAGCACGGCGCGGATCGCCTCCTCGTCGACGCCTCCGTCTCGCGCGATGCTCGCGGCGATGGCGCGGTTCGGGATCGGATCTTCCTCCGCCTCCTCCATCGCCCCCTGACCCGTCATCAGCCACTCCATGTTCACGCGCAGGGCCTTCGCGACGCGCTGAACCGTCGTGGCGGTCCCCCCGAACTTCCCCCGCTGCTTGCTCTCGAGCCGGCTCGTCGTCCCCTGCGACACGCCCGCGAGCCGATCGAGCTCGGTGCTCTTGATGCCGCGGAGCTGACGGGCCTGCTTGACCCGATCCCCAAGATCCATGGCTCGATGCTGTGCACGGTCCGGCCCGGGTTGCAAGCGCCTTCTGGCATGGTCCTACGTTGGCACTTGACAACATAGGGGCTGGGGGCGGATGTTGGCCTCGATGCTGGGCTCACGGATGACGGACGGGACGGGCGCGCTCGGCGGTGAAGGGTCCCTCGCCGAGGTGCTCGAGGGGCGGGCGGGGTGGCATCTCGCGGCGGCCGACGCTCTAGAATTCGCCGAGGAGCTGCCGGACGGCTGCGCGCATGCCGTGTGGATCGATCCGCCCTATTGCTCGGGGGGATACACGGAGACGGCGCGGCGGCAGGCGCGCGGGATGCTCACGAGCGGGAGCGTCAAAAAGCTCGGCTGGTTCATCAATGACAACATGGGCTCGGCCGGGCTCGTGTGGCTCCTGCGGTGCGTGGCGGTCCAGGCGTTCCGCGTGCTGGTCGAGGGCGGGAGCCTCGGGGTTTTCTGCGATTGGAAGATGATCCCGCTTCTCGCTCCGGCGCTCGAATCGAGCGGGCTCCGGTGGCAGGCGATGGTGGTCTGGGACAAGGAGCAACCGGGGCTCGGGACGGGGTTTCGGGCGCAGCATGAGGTGGTGCTCCATTTCGTGAAAGGGACGGGGGTCTTTCACGATGCGAGGACGGGGAACGTGCTGCGGGAGTCGCGAATCCCTACGCCGGATCGGAATCATCAAACGGCAAAACCCGTGAGCTTGATCGAGCGGTGCCTCGCGGTCGTGGTGCCTCCCGGCGGCCTGGTTGTCGATCTCTTCGCGGGTGGCGGCTCGACGGGGGTTGCCGCGCGGCGGCTCGGGATGCGGTTCGTCGGAAGCGAAATCGATCCGGGGATCGCGGCGACGGCCAAGGCTGAGATTTCGCAGGCTCGAAGTGTCGTTCGTACCCGTGGTCCGGTGGCGCAAATTCCGCTTTTCGGAGAGGGAAAATGAAGCTTGATCCTAAATACCTTCCGGATCCCGATGATCCGCCTTCGCTCGCGGCATCGCTTTATGTGAGCATGGGCTGGCGGCCGATCCCCCTCTGGTCCGTCGATCCGAAGACGGGCGCCTGCGAATGCTCGCGCGGCGCACGTTGCGGGGGTAGCGCGGGCAAGCATCCGCGAATGCGCGCGTGGCAAGAGTTGCAGCCGACGCGCGAGGATGTCCTCGCGTGGTGGAAGAAATGGCCGGATGCCGGGGTGGGGCTGGCGATGGGCGGCGAGGCGCGGCTCGTCGCGCTCGATATCGACGGGCCGGCGGGGCGGGAGAGCTTGCGCGCGCTCGAGGCGGTCCACGGGCCGCTTCCGCGGACGTTGGCGTCGCGCTCAGGGCGGGTCGACGGGGGCGAGCATCGGCTGTTCGTCGTGCCGGAACATTTCGACATGAGCGCGATCCGGAACAACGCGGGAAAGCTCGCGCCGGGGCTCGACGTGCGCGGGGAAGGCGGGCAGATCGCGACGTGCCCGACCGTGCATCGCACCGGGAGCGTCTACACGTGGACGGATCGTGTCCCGGTGGCGGAGTTGCCGCGGTGGCTTTTCGAGCGGATGGCATCGGCGAGCGCGCGCGCGGCTGCTCCGGCGCGCGCCGAGGTGAGCGCGGCGCCCGAGGCTCCCTCCTTCGGCGAGGATCACGCCCGGTATGCGCGCGCGGCGCTGAATCAGGCGATCGAGGCGGTCGAGCGCGCGCCGAAGGGCTCGCGGAATGACACCCTCAATCGTGAGGCATACTCGCTCGGCGGCCTGGTCGCGCGTGGGCTGCTCTCGGCGAGCGAGGTCGAGGATGCGCTTTACGGCGCGATGCTGAACGGTCGATGGGATCCCGAGGCGATCAAGGCGCAGCACCTCCGGACCTTGCGCCGGGCCCTCGAAGATGGGCGCGCGGCTCCTCGGTCGGTTCCGGCGCGATCGAGCCACGGTCGGGGCGGGAGCTCCGCCGATTCGCTACACAATGCGAGATCGCGCGAGGCAGGTCGGGGGGCGGAGTCGTTCGGGGAAGACGACGACATCGAGCGGGCGACGATCGTCACGGGTGACAACCGAGCTCCTTCCCGGCCGGACGGCGGCCGAGCTCCGAGCCCTCAGCGCGTGCTGCCTGCTCTCCAGGCGGGGACGGGTGAATGCACGGAGCTAGCGAATGCGGAGGGCCTGGTGGCTCTCCACGGCGCGGACCTGCGCTACGTGGCGGAGCTCGGCGGCTGGTATCATTACGACGGGCGGCGCTGGTCTCGGGATGCGCCCGCGGCCGAGCGGGCGGCGAAGGAGTACGCGCGGCACCTCGCGCTCGTCGCGGGCGAGGGCCTCGCGGCGGCGCGGAGGGCGCTCGGCGCGGTGGAAGGGTCCACGGACGACCCGGCGATCAAGCACGCGCGGGGGGCGCTCGACGTCGCGGAACGTCGGTACGCGTGGGCGATGCGTTCGCAGGGGGCGCGCGCGCTCTCGAACATGCTCTCGCTCGCGTCGTCGGAGGCGGGCGTGATCGCGCGGGCGTCGGCGTTTGATGCGGATCCGTGGGTGCTCTGCTGCCTGAATGGCGTGGTGGACCTGCGGACGGGGAAGCTGCGGCCGCATCGGCGGGAGGACCTGATCACGCGGCTGGTTCCGGTCGTGTACAATCCCGCGGCGCGCTCGGCGCTCTGGGAGCGCTTCCTCGAAGAGGTCACCGGAGGGGATCCCGAGCTGCTCGAGTTCCTCTGTCGGGCGATCGGTTACTCGATCTGCGCGGATACCAGCGAGGAAAAGCTCTTCTTCGTGCATGGGCCCGCGTCGTCGGGGAAGTCGACGTTTCTCGAAGCGATCAAGGCCACCCTCGGCGACTATGGCACGACGTCCGATTTCGAGACCTTCCTGGCTCGGCCCCAGGTGGGCGCGCCTCGGAACGACATCGCGCGGCTCGCCGGGTCTCGCCTGGTGGTCTCCATCGAGGTGGACGACGGGAAACGGCTCGCGGAGGCACTCGTCAAGAGCATCACGGGCGGGGATACCGTAACCGCGCGGCTGCTCTATCAGGAGTCGTTCGAGTTCAAGCCGACTTTCAAGTTATGGCTCTCGGCGAACCATGCGCCTCGGGTGAGCGATGATGATCTGGCGATGTGGCGGCGGATCCTGCGAATTCCGTTTGAGCGGGTGATCCCGAAGGAGCGGCGGGATCGGAACGTGAAACGCACGCTGACGGACGTGCGGGCCTCGGGAGCGGCGATCCTCGCGTGGGCGGTGCGGGGCTGTCTGGCGTGGCAAAAGGACGGGCTCAAGGTGCCGGCGTCGGTCGAGGCCGCGACGGAGGCGTATCGGCAGGAGAATAACCCGCTGCGGGATTTCTTGGATGATGAGTGCGTGATCGTAGCGGATCGGTCGGTTTGGCAGGATGTATGGGTCACGCGGTCGGCGCTGCGGGAGGCTTACGAGCGGTGGGGGAAGGCGAACGGGGCGCGGCATTTGCTCGGGCCGAAGGCGTTTACGCGGCACCTTCGGGAGATCGGGTGCAATGACAAGGCGAAGCGGTGGGTGGATGGGGCTTCGGTGCGGGCTTGGGAGGGGATCAGGCTGCGGCGGGCGGCGGATGATGCGGTGGAAGGGGGGGACCATGCGCAATGACGGCGGGGCGCGAGGTCGTGGGCGGGTAGATCGGGGAGGCGCCCTCGCGCGGTTCTGGTCAGCACGTGGGCAGGTGGCGGAGGTCTGGGCAGGACGATCTGGCCAGGGGATTTGTTCGGGGTTTAGAGGAGTTGGGTGCGGTCTGGTCACGTCTGGTCACGTTATCTTGTATCCTCGCGGGGCGTACGCGGGCGCGCAGGATCCGGAGTTCTTGGGACTGGTGTCCAGACGTGGCCAGGTGGCCAGGTGGTGGGGCCGTCGGGGTGCGCCATGCGTCATGTGGTGACAGGGGAGCGGCAAAGCGCAAAGACGGAGGGCGTGGTGTGGGCGGCGAGCAAGACGAGGGATAGAGATTCACTGGTGCCGCTGCTCGAGGCGGAGCGGCGGCTGCTTGAGGAGAGGGAAGGGCTGGCGCCGAGGAGGGTGACTCTGCCGAGGCGGCAGGGGTCACGACCCGCGTTGCTCGGGGTCATCGGGAGTGAGTGTCACGGTCGCGTCCCGAGTTTGTCGAATGGGATAATACTGCGAATGGAAATCGGCCAGCTCCTAGAGCCAAACGATAGCTGTCTTTCGCCACCCCCGGCCAGGTATTGCTCCTCCAAGGATGAGCCGGACGCTTGAGGGGACACACCCAGAAGGACCTTCAGGTTGCTAAAATGACCATTGGATTCCGACATTCGGAACAGCTTGCTCGGGCCGCCGTTGGTTGCTCGATAAATTACTGTCAATGGCAACCAATAGCCATCGCGCAATTCTGCTTGGCACAGGCGGTTTCTGAGGAACAGCACCACGTCGGCCTCATTCAACTCGGCAAACTTGATATCCGTGCGGGTGGCCCTATCATGAAGGAGGTCGGCCGTGAGGCTAATCCTGTTGAGCTCCAGTCGGCGCTTTCGGAGCTGCTCAAGGGATTCAAGATGTGGCATAAGCCTGGCGAAGCTCCAGAAGCGATCGTTGCCATGCGGATCTTCCACATAGAACTCACGTCCAAGGAATCGGTTAGCCTCCGCAAATCGCTTCGCCTTGATCAAGGTGGCGATCAGGTATAGGAACAGCTCATAGGTAATGAACCGAAAATTGTCGGCAGACAAGGGCATCCAACTCGACCGATTTTTGGGGAAAAGATGGTAACCCAGGGCCGACTGGAAGAATTCCGCCAGCTCATCATAGCTGTCCGGCTCATTCCTGTACTCCGCCACCAGAGAAAATAGCTCAACCATCTCCTCGCGATAGGGCAACATGTCTCTGATACTTGCAACGATAAGTTCGTCGACATCAGTAACATTTGCCACGTCAACGCGAAAGGACTCCAGTTCCTCTACTTTTCGCCGCAGGTAGTCGCGAACGAGCGCAATAGACTGAGGTGCCCCATTGGTGACTGCATCTCTGACACGCTGAAGATGATAACGCGTCGAAGATTGCGCTGTGCCAGACGAGAAAATGTGAATGGGTGGGGTGCCCAGCTTGGGCTTCCTGTGCTGCGGCTGATCGAAAATGGCCCTAAGCAATTGCTCGAAGTTTTCGTAGCTCTTCTCCACGCTCGAAAGGTCGATATAGAGACGAGTTTTCAAAAATGTAGGCAGACAGGCATTGCCCTCGTCGTCGTGCTCAAACAGAACCGGAATAAACTTGCTTTGATCCAATTTCGCGTAGACTTCGGGGGAAATAATTTGTGACTCCGTTCCAACGCCGCCCTTTCGATTGTTGGCCTTTTGTGCGTACACGCTGTTACACACGATCAGCACCTTTTCGATTGAGCCATCAGTGACCATTCTCTCCATAAACGAAATCAGATCATGTCCCTCCTTCACGTCCCAAACGTCGAGAATGACGTCTACGCCATTAGCGACAAGTCTTTCGGCTAGCTGAATAACAGAACCTTGGTGCTCCTGCGATGACCAGGCATACGAGATGAACACTTTACGAGTAGGTTGCTCGCTCATGGCGGTAGCACCCTACGCCATCGCCGTTTGAGAAGTCCAATACAAAGTCGTCGCCAGACCGCGAAAGCTTCCCCGGGTCGAGGCGCCCGGACCACAATCGCGCGCGGCGAGCTGCTCGGCGAGCGGCGCGAGGTTCGACGCGAGGGCCTAGCCGAGGGGTTCGGCTGAGCCGCACGTTGCCGCGGGGGTCGAGGTCGAGGCGGACGATCGCGGGCTGGTCGAGGGCGACGGCCGAGGCCGACGGCCGAGGCCGACGGCCGAGGCCGGGGGCGCGTCGGGGCCGTCGAGGGGCGCGAGCTCGGCGCGCGCAAGGGGCCCAAGGGACCTCGGCGAGGCGGGGGGCCCTCGTCGAAAATCTTCCCCGGGGTTGAGGCGGACGAGCCCGACGATGTCGGGGGGAGACCGGGATGGGCCGGGCAGGGTCGAGGGCATCAAGTCGCTCACGGGGAAGAGGGGCCTCGACGAGCGGTGGGCCCTCGACGAATTCGTCCGGGTGTCGAGGGGACTCCCTTCACTGGAAGGAATTTGACACAGCACAACGGATGGTAGGAAGCTTGGTGAAGGTCGAGATTCCACGTCGACTGGAGGAGGTCGCATTATGCGTACGTGTATCGCGCGGATCATTGCAGTTGGATTGTTCACCATGTTCTCAGCCGCGTGCATCGGAACAGTGGATGAAGCGGAAAATGAAGCCGCGGTCGACGAGGAGTCAGTAGCAGAGGTATCGCAGGCGATTACATGCCAAAACGGTGCCGGGACGGATCCGGTATGCTCTGGCTGGTACAGGGACGGCACTTGCCAATACGGTGATCGAATTGCGCGTGATTGCGCGCAATGGGTCTGCATAGTCGGGGCTGGCTGCTGCAAGACCTGGAAAGAATACAAGTGCATGTAGCTTGACCTCGAAGGGCCTCGAGCTCGGCGAGCTCGGCGCGCGCAAGGGGCCCGGGGGACCTCGGCGAGGCGGGGGGCCCTCGTCGAAAATCTTCCCCGGGGTCGAGGCGCCCGGACCGCGCTCGACGTCGTATTTCCGCCACCCCCGCATCCGGGGGGGTCGAGGTGGCGGAAATGAAGGCGGCGGAATCCCCTCGCCGCGAGCTGCTCGGCGACGGTCGCGAGGCTCGACGCGAGGAGCTCGATCAGGGGTTCGGCGGAGCCGCACGTTGCGGCGAGGGTCGAGGTCGAGGCGGACGATCGCGCGCTGGTCGAGGGCGACGGTCGAGGCCGGGGGCGCGTCGAGGCCGTCGAGGGGCGCGAGCTCGGCGCGCGCAAGGGGGTCGAGGGGAGCTCGGCGAGGCGGGGGCCCTCGTCGAAAATCTTCCCCGGGGTCGAGGCGCCCGGACCGCGCTCGACGTCGTATTTCCGCCACCCCCGCATCCGGGGGGGTCGAGGTGGCGGAAATGAAGGCGGCGGAATCCCCTCGCCGCGAGCTGCTCGGCGACGGTCGCGAGGCTCGACGCGAGGAGCTCGATCAGGGGTTCGGCGGAGCCGCACGTTGCGGCGAGGGTCGAGGTCGAGGCGGACGATCGCGCGCTGGTCGAGGGCGACGGTCGAGGCCGGGGGCGCGTCGAGGCCGTCGAGGGGCGCGAGCTCGGCGCGCGCAAGGGGGTCGAGGGGAGCTCGGCGAGGCGGGGGCCCTCGTCGAAAATCTTCCCCGGGGTCGAGGCGCCCGGACCGCGCTCGACATTTTATTTTTCCCTTCCCCCGATCCCCCACCGGAGCGACGCTTCGGCCAAGGAGGTAGCTTATGGACGGGCTGCGATCGAATTGGGAGGCCGTCGTCGAAACGATCTCCAGGGGAACGCGGGATCCGAGCCTCGCGGCGGCGCTGGATATGCGCGCGTCCGGTCGAATCAGCCTGGCGGAAGCAGCCTCGATGCTCGGCGAGCCGACCGACGCGCCCGGATGGCGGCGCAAGCTCGCGCGGCGGCTGCGTTACCTCGAACGCCTGCACGGCGTTTCCCTCCTGGTGCCGCAAATCGGGCGGCGCGGGACGGTCGTGCTGCTCGAGGGGCTCCGTGAGACGTGTCCCATCCCGGTAGCATCGGTCCTCGCGCTGCAAGAGTTTCACGCGCGGATGGTCGGCTTTGAAAGCAGGCTCGCGACGCTCGAGGGCGGAGCCAAGAGGTCGAATTTCGCGGCGGATCCGAAAAGAGGACGGAAATAACCCACGGGCGGCTCCTTTCCCGTCAAGGGTAGGATGGCTCTACCTTTGGCGGAGACCCCGCAACGGCGATACCGGCGCATCGTGCGCGAAGTCCTCGACGCTCGCGGCCGCTTCTGCGAGTGCTGCGGCGTTCCGGCGCGGCACGTTCACCATATCATCCCCTGCTCGATCTCGGGGATCGCCTCGGAGCTCGTCTTCGATCCCGCGAATCTGATCGTGATCTGCAACGATTGCCACA